>CALCCD010000084.1 GCA_937899645.1 uncultured cyanobacterium
CGCTTCGCGAACGACTCCGCTCAGCCTTCGAGATATCGATTTTGAGGATGAAATTTGGAGTATGCGTTTGCCCTAAGCTCGCGGGACTCGCGGGGGGCGAGAAGTCGGGCTTCTGAAGTTTTCCTGAGATCTGCATCAGCCACCGAGCTGCGCGGGCAGGTGTCGGCAGTCGGGGGCCGGAGGGGCAACGGCGCGCGCGTCGGTGAGCGCGTAGCCGCGATCGGTTTGGGCGAATCCAGTTGCTTCGGCGATCGTCGGGGCCGCTCCGGCACTGGTGCGGGCGGACGCACTGGACGCGGCCAGGCCCGCCGCTTGCGGCGCGGTTGCGGGGAGTGGCAGCAGACCCGTCCCCGGTACAACCGGCGTGCCGCCGTTGCCGCTGACGGTAAATCGGTTGGCGTCGCTGCGGCCCCGACAGCGATCGGCCCGAACGTTATCGACCCCGGCGAAGTTCTCCGGCAGGGCGACGATCGCCGTATCGAGCTGGACTTCGGGACTGCGTAGCTCGACCGTGCCGCTGAACTGGAAGCCGAGGGCGGAGGTGGCGGTGATGTCGCTTTCGGGGGTCAGGGCGTTGCGAAACGCCAGGCCGAAGACGCCGCTGGCATCGATGCGTACCTGGCCGCCGTTGCCGTCCTCGGCGTTGGCCGTGATATCGCTGTTTTCCAGGCCGACGAGGGTGTCGGCGACGATCGCGATATTGCCGCCCTGGGCGACGCCGCTGGCGTTGCTGGAAATGGCCGCGCCGCGCCGGAGCTGGACGGTGTCGGCGGAAATTGACAGGTTCCCCTCCGTCGCCGCTGCGGTTTCCGCCACGATCGTCGCACCGGTATCGAGACGGACGCGATCGGCCTCGATCGAGAGGTTTCCGGCCTGCTCGCCCTCGCCCTGGCTGCTGGCGATCAGCGTCGCGCCGTTGCTAACCCGCAGCTCCGGCGTAATTACCGTCAGATCGCCCGCCGCGCCGACTACGTTGGCCGTGCTGGGGGGGATAAAGCTCGACGGCGCGCCGGAAACTTCCGCGTCGGCCCGCAGCGAGCTGGGAAACTCTCCGCTCGGCGACCGACCGCTGACCTCGACTGACTCGGAAGCGCGCACCGTCAGCCGTCCGGCGGGGCCTTCGGCGAGGGCTGAGGTAAACACGCTCGCGCCGCCGGTGACGCTCAATCTGCCGGTGCTCAGCTCGATATCGCCCGCCTCGCCCGTGCCGCGACTCTGGGTCGTGATGCTGCTCTGCTGGGACTCGTCTCCTGACAAGCCATCCACCGCGATCGACTCCGATGCGCGAATAATAATCGTGCCGCCGCGCGCGGGGCCGAAGGTGGCCACGCCGATCACGCCGCCATCGGTCAGCGAGATCGTTCGAGCGTCGATCGTCACGATGCCGCCCTCCGTCTCGACCGCGCTGAAGGCATTGGAGCCGATGCCGCTCGTAAACTGGCCCTGAGGCGTCGTGCCGTCGATTTCAATGCTGTCGGCGGTGACGTTAACCCGGCCACCGGGGCCGCTGTCGAAATTCGAGGCAAAGATGCCGCCGCCTTGCACGAGGCGCACGGAGTCCGCTGTCAGATTGACGACGCCGCCCGCCCCCGCGCCGAAGGTGTCCGCGAAGATCTCCGCGTCGCGCAGCGTGATGTTGGCGGCGCTGACGTTGAGCGTGCCGCCGTTGCCCGCGCCCGTGGCGATCGCCGAAATAAAGCCGCTGTTTTCAAGCCGTATGTCAGTGGCATTGACGTCGAGCGTTCCGGCGTCGCCCGCGCCGAGGCTCATGGCGAATAGGCCGCTGCCAATTTGGTCGGGATTGTCGAAGACGCCAATCTCGAACAGCACGGGCAAAACTTCATCGAGGCTGGCCGTGCCGGTGAGTTCGACGGTCGGGGCGTTGACGCGGATCGTGCCGCCGCGCCCTGGGCCGAAGGTGGAGGTGGAAATCAGGGCGTCGTTGCGGACTTCGAGGCGATCGACGTCGATCGCGATGTTGGCCGTGACTTCGTTCGGCAGGTCGGTGCCGCCCGCCGTTCGCAGCGAGTCGGCCAGAATCTTCGAGCCGTCTAGGGTTTGCAGGACGCTAGCGGCGATCGCGATCGTGCCGCCCGTCTCGCCGCTGGTCTCGATGCGCCCGGCTGCGGTTATGGCAATCGTCTCCGTGGCCGACAGCTCGAAGCTGCCGTCGATGCTGGTCGCGTAGCCGCCCGCAAACTCGATATTGCGCCCGACCAAAGTAACGCCTTGGCCGGTATTGACCTGAAGGCCGACGGGTTCGCCTGCCGCATCGAGAGCGCTCGAACGGTTGACGATATCGCCCGCGCCCACCGAGCCTTGCCCCAGGCCGATCGGCACGCCCACCGACAGCAGCGCCGCCGAATCGATCGCGCCGAGGCCGAAGCTGCGCCCGTCGTCGAAGTCGATCGCCGCGCCCGTCGTTACCGTGAAGTCGCGGCCCACATCGAGGCGAGCGTTTTCCCCGAAGATCGCGCCGCCCGGTGCGAGCAGATAGAAGCTGGCATCGCCGGTCGCCAGCGTGCCGTCAATCGTCGCGATGCCGTCGCCCGTGACGCGGGTGAAGATATTGGCGATCGCGCCGTCGGCGGCAAATTCAACGCGCGTCCCGTCGGGAATCGCAAAGCGCTCGAAGCTGTGGAAAAGATTGGAACCCGCTAGCGTACCGCCCGTAACGGTCTGGCCGTCTGGGGTGTCGCGAGCGATCGAGACGTCGGGCAGGGTCGCGTCGGGCACGAGCTGCGCCCCGAGCGGCGTCGAATTGATAACGAACGAGAAGCCGGAGAGGCCGAACAGACAAGACAGCAGGGGCGAAAGAGCTGAGGGGCGGCGGGCCAGCGACCGGAACATGGGCAAGGCAGGGATGGGGAGAACTCGCTCGTGGAGACGAATATTCGGGAGACCCCCAACTGCGAAAAAAGGTCTTGCCACGCAGGATTTACGGATCGTTCCGGGCTCTCCACTATGCCCAATTCTAACGTTTCTGCGGGGCTCGGCCCGATCGCAACAGCGCGCTGGCCCGAGCCCCAAGAAAGTTTACAGAGCAAAATCACTGTTCTCCGTATGGCTTTGTTATCGTTGTTTTCGGAAGATCGCAGCGACCAAATCGAGGCCGCGAACGGGAATGACGAGCGAGCTGTTGCAGCAAGTGCGGGCGATCGACCCGGCCTCGGGAGCCGATCGCACTGCGGACGTGTGGATCGAGAATGGCACGGTGCGGGCGATCGAGCCGACGTTCGCCACCGCCGATGGCGAGCTGCCCGCCGGAACCATCATCCGCGACGTGCGAGGCTGCGTCCTCGCGCCGGGACTCACCGACCTCTACAGCCACAGCGGCGAACCCGGTGACGATAGCGTCGAGACCTTGGCCTCGCTGCAAGCCGCCGCCGCCGCCGGGGGCTTCACCCGCGTTGCCATCCTGCCCGACACCGATCCCTGTCTCGATCGCCCGGAAGTCATCGCAACAGTGCGAGATCGGGCCGAGGGCGGCGCGACCCGGCTGCTGATCTGGGGCGCGCTCACGTCCAGCAGGGGCGGCGATCGGCTCTCGGAGATGACCGAGCTGGCCGCCGCCGGAGTCGTTGGCCTCAGCGACGGCGCGCCGATCGAAGATTTACTGCTGCTGCGCCGCCAGCTCGAATACGCCCAACCCCTCGGCTTGCCCTTAGCGATCTGGCCGTACAGCACGCGCCTAACCGGGGGCGGCACGGCGCGTGAGGGCGTCGATTCGCTGCGGTTTGGCCTGGTCGGCGATCCGGCGATGTCCGAAACGGCGCTGCTGGCCGCCGCGATCGAGTGCGTCGCCGAGCTGGGCGTGCCGGTACATTTCATGCGCGTTTCCACCGCGCGGGGCGTCGAACTGATCGATCGCGCCAAACAGCAGGGGCTCGACATCACCGCCAGCACGGCCTGGACGCACCTATTGCTCAGTACGCGCGGTCTGCGGCGCTACGATCCCAACTTCCGCCTCGCGCCGCCCCTGGGCACGCCCCGCGATCGCGATGCCCTGATCGACGCCGTCCAGTCCGGTACGATCGACGCGATTGCGATCGATCACCGCCCGATCGCCTACGAAGACAAAACCGTCGCCTTCGCCGAAGCGCCTCCGGGGACGATCGGGCTGGAGCTGGCCTTGCCGCTGCTCTGGCAGGAGTTCGTCGAGCCCGGTCGCTGGTCGCCACTGGAGCTGTGGCGGGCGCTGTCGCTATCTCCGGCGCGCTGCCTGGGTCACGAGCCGCCCCGCTTGCAGGCCGAAGCCCCGGCGGAGCTAGTGTTGTTCGAGCCGAATCGCACCTGGACGGTGTCGCCCGAAACGCTGAAGTCGCGATCGTGCAATACCCCGTGGCTCGGTCGGCAAATTGCCGGTCGCGTCGTCCAAACCTATCGCCACGGACTCTGATTCAAAACAGAGTCGATGAGCGCTGAGCGTCGTCGTTGGCGTAGCCTCTGCGAGGCAGATAGTACGGGTTTCGCCAGGAGCGACGATATCGGAACGTAGGGAACGAACCTGGAATTACTCCCACGGCAGCAGCTTCTTCATCAGCTTGGCAATCCCCAGCTCCACCACCTCCGAATAGCGCAGCTCCCCGCACAGCACCTTCGACATCAACTGGCTCGCCTTGCGCTTCTGCGTCGCCAGCTTGTACGCCGCGCCGGGAAAACGATACAGCGCCTGCGCCAGCCGCGACGCCCAAGCGTAATCCGTACCCCAAGTCTGCTGGATCTGCCGCGTATAGCCCCGCAGCGCCCCAGTTTGCCCGTCTAGCGCTGCTCCGATCGCCGCGCCCGCCTGTAGGCCACTGTCGATCGCCGAGCGAATCCCCTCCGCCGTCACCGGATCGGACAGCCCCGCCGCATCGCCCGCCACCAGCGCCCGCTCCGCATTCAGCACGCGATCGCCCGACCACAGCGCGATCGGGCGTTGCCGCACGTTGGCTTTTTCCGCTTGCCAACCACGCCGCGCCGCGTAGGCCACCAGGCGATCGGCCAGCTCCGGATCGCCCTCGCCGATAAACGTCGCCGCCCCCAGCGACACCGCGCCCTGCTTCGGGAAGCACCAGAGAAAGCCGCGATCGATTTCCCCCAGCACGAAATCCACGCGCGGAACCTCATCGGGCGGCGCAGCTAGCTCTAGAGACACCGCACTTCGCACCGTCGGGCGCGGCAACCCGACCCAACGCAGCGCCGTACTGCGCGCCCCGTCCGCCACGATCGCAAACGCCGCCGTTAGCTCGCCTGCCGGAGTTTTGACGCACCAGCGCCGATCGCCTTCGACCTCCACTAATCTCGCCCCCTTCGCCGTCACGGGCTCGAACGTCGCGCCCGCCGCGATCGCCTTATCCCGCAGCAGCGCATCGAAGCGATCGCGCCGCACCATCCACATCGCCTGCGCCGCATCGAGCTGCATCGACACCGGCGCGTCGTCCTTCCAGGCGTAGCGCACGTCGCGCACCACGCAGTCGATCGCGGGCGTCAGGTCGAAGTCCAGCAGCTTTGCCACCGCCGGGGACACGCCGCCGGTGCAGATCGGCGGTTGGGTTGGCGATCCGGTCGGCGATCCGGCGCGATCGCCCGCCAGTACGACGACCCGACGCCCCAAGCTTGCCAGCCGATATGCCGCACTCGTCCCCGCGACCCCCGCCCCGAAAATCACACAGTCAAACTCGCGATCCATCCTCGCCTCGTAAAAGAATTTGTCCTCTCGCCGTTTACATCGTTCCGACGCTCTGCATCTGCGTGGTAGCGATAAGCCGACAAAAATCCCCGCCTAGATCGAACATCTGTGCGGGGATTTCTCGTTGATGCGCGATCGCGACTTGCCGCGACCCGAACGCAACCTAAACTGTCATGATGTCTTTCTCTTTCTCCGCCAGGACGGCATCGATTTTCTTGACGTAGCTATCCGTCAGCTTCTGAATCGCGTCCTGCAGGTCGCGCGCCTCATCTTTGGAGATGTCGCTGGCCTTCTCCTGCTTCTTGACGCTGTCCATGCCATCGCGACGGATGTTGCGAATGGCGACTTTGCCTTCTTCCGCGTAGCCCGACGCCTGCTTAGCGAGCTGCTTGCGGCGCTCGCTCGTCAGCGGCGGGATATTCAGGCGAATGACCTTGCCGTCGTTGTTCGGCGTCAGGCCGAGGTCGGACATCGAAATCGCCCGCTCGATCGCGTCCATCGCGCTCATGTCGAATGGCTGAATTGCGATCGTACTCGAGTCGGGAACGTTAATTCCGGCCAAGCTCTTGAGCGGCGTCGCCGCACCGTAATAATCGACGCTAATACGATCGAGCAGTGCCGCATTGGCGCGCCCGGTGCGGATGGTGTTGAACGCGCGTTGGGTGGCTTCGATCGCCTTGCCCATCTTTTCTTCGACTTCAGCTAACTGCACAGGAACCTCCTACTATCGTGCCGACCGTCTCGCCTGCAACCGCACGACTGATGTTACCGCGCTCGAAGAGGTCGAACACGACGATCGGAATGTCGTTTTCTTTGCATAGCGCAATCGCGGTACTGTCCATCACCCGCAGATCGTTCGCTAGAACGTGATTATACGTCAGGCTCTCGAAGCGCTTCGCGTCCGGGTTCTTCGCCGGGTCGGAATCGTAGACCCCATCGACTTTAGTTGCCTTGAAAATTACGTCCGCGTCGATCTCGGCGGCGCGCAGCGCGGCGGTGGTGTCGGTGGTGAAGAACGGATTGCCCGAACCGGCTCCGAATACGACGATGCGGCCTTTCTCCAAGTGGCGCATGGCGCGGCGGCGGATATAGGGCTCGGCCACTTCTTGCATGGCGATCGCGGTTTGGACGCGCGTCGGGACGCCCGCCTGCTCCAACGCGTCCTGCAGCGTCATGGCATTCATCACCGTCGCGATCATGCCGATATAGTCCGCCGTAGCGCGATCCATGCCCGCCGCCGACGCCTTGACGCCCCGGAAGATGTTGCCGCCACCGACGACGATCGCCACTTCCGTACCGCCCGCCTTGACCTCGGCCACTTCCTGGGCGATGTTTTGGACGATCGTGGGGTCGATGCCGTATCCGAGATCCCCCATGAGTGCCTCCCCGCTCAGCTTGAGCAAAATGCGCCGGTAAGCTTGTCCCATTGGTTTTCTCGTGCTCTCGTTCTGGATGAAATCGAGTCAAATATAGCAGGGATTATTGGCGCTTCCGGTTTGCGGCCTCGTCCGCCCGATGGTTGCGTGCGCTCGCCCGCCCCGCTCGCCCCGCCCGCTAAATCCAGCCCCGCGCCTTGGCCTGATAGCCGATCGCGCGGTACACCAGCTTCGCTGCCGTGAACTCCGGGTAAACGAGACCCGCGATCGGGCACAGCTCCATGACGTCCATCCCGATCGCGGTCTTCTCCGTAAATAACCGTCGCACGAAGTCCAGCGTCTCGTACCAGCCCAGCCCGCCCGGTTGGGGTGTGCCGACGCCGGGAATCACCGTGGCGTCGAGGCCGTCGAGGTCGATCGTCAGGAAGACCTTGTCAGTGGGGATGGCGGCGATCGCGCGATCGATCCAGTCCGGATCGCGAGCGATCTCGTGCGCCCAGATCGTCGGGATCTGGCGATCGCGAATCAGCTCGGCCTCCTCTTGGCAAATGCTGCGAATGCCGACCGGCACGATCGGGACGTCCAGTTCCAGCACCCGTCGCATAACGCAAGCATGGTTGTAGCGCGAGCCTTCGTAGCTATCGCGCAGGTCGCCGTGGGCGTCGATCTGGACGACGGTGAACGGCTCGTCTCCGAGGGCCTGCCGGTAGCCCGCGACGACGCCGCCGGTGATCGCGTGTTCGCCGCCGATCGCGATAACGAATTTGCCCGCGCGCCGGAGCTGACAGACGCGATCGGCGATTTCAGCCATTGCCGCTGCCGGGTCGATCGCGCCCGATCGCGTGTCGGCAACAGGCTCGGCGCGATGAATCCCGACCGCGTAACCCACCTCGCAGCCCAGCTCCACATCGTAATATTCAAGCTGGTCGGAGGCTTCGAGCAGGGCAGCGGGGCCGTGCTGACAGCCCCGAACGTAGGTGGTCGTCGCTTCGTAGGGGACAGGCAGCACCACGACGCGCGAGTCCTCGAGGCCGAAATCGAGGCTACGATCGAGAAACGGATCGAGCGCTGCCCTCGTGCCAGAATCTGAGTCCAAACTTTAAGTCCCGTGTATCAGTTGTCAAGGATTCACAAACACCGTAAACTTTTGCGGTACTTGCACCAATTGAGAAGCACCACATTGCGTCCGTTTTGACAAGCCTTCGGCGGTAACGTCAAGCCAAATCGGCCCGAGCGCGCTTTTCGCCCAGCTTTTCACCGATGTTCCACTGCCGCTCTGCGTGAGCGCTCTGCCCCTGTGCCGTCGCCCATCGAGCCCGCACGCACGAACCGACTCTCCGATCGAGACGCTGACTCCCACTCCATCCTCGCTCTCAAGCAACTCATCGCGCGCCTCCAGCGAGAGCAAAACAGAACCCAAGATCTCCTCAGTTCCATCGGGTTTGCCCTACGCAGCTTTAACAACCTCAATCAGTTTCTCGATCTGATCCCCCTCGTCGCCAGCCGCGTCACGGACTCGAGCGTCAGCGCCCTGGTGGCTTTTTCCGCCAGTGGTCGCCTGCGCCTCCAGCGGCTGCACTGTGCCGACGAGCAGCTCGGCGCTCAGCTTCGGCTCGAGATCGAAGCCGCGATCGGCGATTTCAGCTCGGAAATGTCGCTCGATAACCTCGATAGCCTCGTCCGCCAAAATCTCGGCGCGTTTGCACGGGTCTTTCCGACCTCGATTTTGATCGAAAATCGCGATCGCGGCAGGCTCTACATCATTAGCCACGACCCCAGCTACGTCTGGACGGAGAACCGGCGCAAGCTCGTGCAGCTCATCGCCGATCAAACTGCTGTGGCGATGTTCAATGACGAGCTGGCCGCCGAGCTGCGCCGCAAACAGCACCTCGATCGCGAGCTGGAAATCGGTGCAGAAATCCAGCTCCAGCTTTTGCCCCACAGCTATCCCGCCATCGACGGAATCGCCGTCGCTGCCCGCTGCATTACCGCCAACCGCGTCGGCGGGGACTACTACGACTTTATTCCGACGCGCCCTGACTCTGACGCGCAGGAAAACGACGATACAACCGACGAAATACACCGCTCCCGCTGGGGCGTGGCGATCGGCGACGTGATGGGTAAGGGCGTTCCGGCAGGACTGCTAATGACCCTGACGCGGGGCATGCTGCGCGCGGAAGCGCTCAACCGCCGATCGCCCAGTCAGATCTTGCAGCACCTGAACCGCGCCATGTATGCCGATCTGGAAAACTCGCACCGTTTCGTGACGCTGTTCTACTCCGAATACGATCCGACCACCCGCAGGCTTTCGTACAGCAACGCCGCCCACAATCCGCCGCTGTTTTGGCGCGCGAAAACCGACACGATCGAACGGCTCGACACCTGGGGAATGCTCGTCGGCCTCGAGTCCGACACCGAGTATGAAGAAGACTCGGTCTTGCTCGAACCGGGCGACACGATTTTGTTCTACACCGACGGCTTCACCGAGGCGTCTAACCCCGAAGGCGATCGCCTCGAAGAAGACGCTCTGATCGACCTGTTTCAATCCGTCTGCCGCGATCGCGCCGCGCCTCAGGAAATCCTCGACTTCCTATTCGAGAGCCTGCGGAGTTTTGTCGGTCTCGGACGATCGAACGATGACGACACGACTCTCGTGGTGCTGCAAAGTACGGCATGATATGGGGTCGATTGCCCGCCCGCGTCGGCATTTTGCCCGACTCCGCGCGATCTCTGCCGTTCATTGCCCTATTCGCCGAACTCCATGACCTCCGACCCGTCTACCTCCACGCAGAAAACTTGGAGCCAGCGCTTCGAGTCCGCGCTCCATCCTGCCGTGGCCGTTTTTAACGCCAGCATCGGTTTCGATATCGAGCTGATTGAATACGACCTGACCGGGTCGGTCGCCCACGCCGAGATGCTCGCTAAAACCGGCATTATCTCTACAGAGGAAGGCGAAACCCTCGTCAAAGGTCTGGAGCAAATTCGCGAAGAACACCGCGCGGGTAACTTCAACCCCGGCATCGATGCCGAGGACGTTCACTTCGCCGTCGAGCGTCGCCTGACGGAGCTGGTCGGCGATGTGGGCAAAAAGCTCCACACCGGTCGATCGCGCAACGATCAAGTCGGCACCGACACGCGCCTCTACCTGCGCGATAAGGTCAAATCGATCCAGGCTCAGCTGCGCCAGTTCCAGGCCGCGCTGCTCGCCCACGCCGAAAAACACGTCGAGACCCCGATCCCCGGCTACACGCACCTACAACGCGCCCAGCCCATCAGCCTCGCCCACCACCTGCTCGCCTACTTCGAGATGGCGCAGCGCGACTGGGAGCGCCTCGAAGAGCTGCACAAGCGCGTCAACACCTGCCCCCTGGGCGCGGGAGCCCTGGCGGGAACCACCTTCCCGATCGATCGCGAATTCACCGCCGATAAGCTGGGCTTCGAGCGTATCTACGCCAATAGCTTGGATGCCGTGAGCGATCGCGACTTCGCCGTGGAATTCCTCTGCGCGTCGAGCCTGATCGTCGCCCACCTCAGCCGCATGTCCGAGGAGACGATCCTTTGGGCGTCTAACGAGTTCAGCTTTATCCGTCTCACTGACACCTGCTCGACCGGATCGAGCATCATGCCCCAGAAGAAAAACCCCGACATCCCCGAACTGGTGCGCGGTAAAACCGGGCGCGTCTTCGGCCACCTGCAAGGAATGCTGGTGCTGATCAAGGCGCTGCCGCTGGCCTACAACAAAGACATGCAAGAAGACAAAGAAGCGCTGTTCGATAGCGTCAAGACCGTCTCCGGCTGCCTGGAAGCAATGACGATCCTGCTCCAGGAGGGCATCGAGTTCCGCACCGAGCGGCTGGCGAGCGCCGTCGCGGAAGACTTCTCCAACGCAACGGACGTGGCCGACTATCTGGCGGGCAAGGGCGTGCCGTTCCGCGAGGCGTACAACCTCGTTGGCAAGGTTGTCCGGACTTGCCTGGAGTCGAACAAGCTGCTGAAAGATCTAACGCTAGAGGAATGGCAGGCGCTGCATCCGAAGTTCGAGGAGGACATCTACGCCGCGATCGCGCCCAGCCAGGTGATCTCGGCGCGGAACAGCCTCGGCGGCACGGGCTTCGTGCGGGTACGCGAGGCGCTGGCGAAGGCGCAAGCGACGATCGCGTAGTTGCTGCGCGGTCATCCCAGAAGTCGGCGAAACCGCCAACACCAGAAACCCGGTTTCTGGGACGTTCTCGTTCAAAGCGCAATCGACGCTCGGAGACCTGGCTCCTCGCTGCGAGCCGAACTGGCCGAAACCTTACAATGGCCTCAGACCCACCACCCCGGTAACGAGGTCAGCCATGCTCCCACCCGTTAACCACTCGCTCCCCAGCTCCCGCGAGCTGCCCTGCTCTGGCGACCCCCCCGTGGATAACGAAGACCAGAACTTATTGCCCAACCTGCTGCTGATGCTGCTGGCTGACATTTAGGCGAAGCGCCAAGACTGGTACTTCGGCGTCGAGATGGGCGTTTATCACACCACCGGCGAGCTGAATAAGAGCGGCTTCGCGCTGGTGGTTCCCGATGCGTTCCTCAGCGTCGGCGTCGAGCGCAAGAAGGGCGGCAAGTCGCGGCGCAGCTACGTGATGTGGGAAGACGTGATGTGGGAAGAGGACTACACGCCGCCGCTGTTCGTGCTGGAGATGGTGTCCCACGCACCGGGGGGCGAGTACAACAAAAAGATGGCGATCTACGCCCAGCTCGGGGTGCTGTACTACCTGGTTTACAACCCAGAGTTTTATCGGCGCGATCGCCACGAGCCGTTCGAGGTTTACAAGCTGGAAGACGGCGAATACCGGCGGCAAAGCGGTGAACCGTTCTGGATGCCGGAGGTCGGGCTTGGAATCGGGCGCGATCGCGGCGAGGTCGGCGGCATCGCGCAGGAAATGCCGATCTGGTGCGATGCGCAGGGCAATCGCTTCCCGAGCGCGGTGGAGCTGGAGCGCGAACGGGCGGAACTGGAACGCGATCGCGCTCTGCATCGGCGCGATCGCGCCGATCGCGAGCGAGAAGCCAAAGAACGACTTGAAGCCTACCTGCGCACTCAAGGCATCGATCCGGAGCAATTGTCATAATCGCGCAATTCAGACCGTCTTTTTGCCTTTGGCGTCGCCGCTTATTTTCCCGCCATCGCCTGTTTATTTTCCTTCTTCAGGTTGCGCGTCCCCGCCGCCGCCAGCTCCGCGTCCATCAGTGTCTTGCCCGTCGCCGCCAAATACACGTCATCGAGGCTCGGTCGCGCCTGGGCGATGCTAAACGTCGGCAGGTCGCGATCGCGCAGCGCTTCCTGGATCGAGAGCAGCGCGTTATCGTGACCCGACACCACCAGGTTCAGCGAATTCCCCTGAGCGGCATTGACGACGATATCCGACACGAAATCGAGACCGCCCAGCACCTCGCGCGCCGTCGCCACCTCCGCGTCGGGCGTAAATTCGCGAATCCGCAGCGTGACGCGATCGCCGCCCACCGTTTGCTTCAGCGCGTCCGGCGTCCCCTCGGCGATGATCTCGCCGCGATCGATAATCGCCACGCGATCGGCCAGCGCGTCGATCTCCTCGAGGTAGTGGCTCGTCAGCACGATCGTCGTCCCGTCATCGCGTAACTGCTGCAGAAAATCCCAAACCACGATGCGGCTCTCGATATCCAGCCCCACCGTCGGCTCGTCGAGCACCAGCACGTCCGGCTGGTGCAGCAGCCCCGACGCCAAATCCAGACGGCGACGCATCCCGCCCGAGTACGCGCCCGTTTTGCGATCGATAAATTCCTCCAGGCCGAGCAGCGCGATCGCCCGCTCGATCCGCTCGGGGATCGTCTTACGCGGGAGGTGATAGAGCGCCGCCTGAAGCTCCAACATCTCGCGGCCCGTCAGCACCTTGTCGAGCGCGACTTCTTGAGCGACATAGCCGAGGCGGTTGCGGACGGCGCGAGGATTGGCGATCGCGTCGATGCCCGATACGGTAACTTTTCCGGCGTCGGGGCTTGCCAGCGTGCAGAGACAGCGAATCGTCGTGGTTTTCCCCGCGCCGTTGGGGCCGAGCAGCCCGAAGATCTCACCGGGCTCGATCGCGAAGGAAACGTCTTTGACGGCTTCGATGTCGCCGTAGCTTTTTTTCAGGTTTTCGATCGAAACTGCGGGAGCCATAGGAGTTGCTAAAAGTGGTGTCGGTGGACGTTCTACAAGGCGTCGAAATCGCGTCGGGGTTAGCCTTTCCGGGGCGCTGCATTTCAATATAACGTCCGCCGATCGACCTCGGTGCTTCGCTAAACTAGAGCTATGAACAGACAGACGATCGAGAACGCGCTCGACCAGCTCGACTTGCCGCTGCTCGTCGATTCTTGGCAGATGAAAATCGGCCTCGATCTCGACGAAGAGCCCGCCATTTGGGTCTGGGTCATTCTCACGCGCAACGACACCGATTTCCCGACGCGCGAAGGCATACGCCGACAGGTGGAAGAAGCGATCGCAGCAGTTACGACGACGGAAACTTTACTCGGCACGGTCGCCCCTTGGGTATTCGTCAACTTTCGCACTGTCGATGAGGTTCGAGAGCTTGAGCTGGCCTAGAGATCTCCTAGAGCAAGCCCGCCACCTCGCAAATCGCGAGCGCCAGCGCCCCAAGCAGGTCAGCCTGCGGCGAGCCGTGTCGGCGGCTTACTACGCGCTGTTTCACTTGCTCGTCGATGAAGCTTCGTCCTTTCTCATACGCGGCCAAGGCCGAACGCCGCTGCGCCAATGCCTGAGTCGTGCCTTCTCTCATGCGGATATGCGAGCAGTCTCGAAAGGATTCAGCAGCGGCAACATTTCCAATAAGATTCGTCCCGCGCTTGACGGTCAGGCGATCCCGTCGGAACTTTGCAACGTTGCCAGAATGTTTGTTGCCCTGCAAGAAATACGCCACAAAGCAGATTACGACCCCGCACAGTCGCTGACGCGGCAAGAGGTCAACAACCTCGTCGATCGCACGGAACAGGCATTTCGAGACTGGCAAGCCGTACGCGGGACGCTGCAAGCGGACGTGTTCTTGACGGCGTTGCTCGCCCAGAAGCACATGCAGACATAGCGCGATTCACGGGTCTTCGCCCTCGATCGCGTTGAATAAATCCGACAGCACCGAGTTCGACAGCAAGAAGCCTTCGGGATCGGTGAGGCGAACCCGATCGCCTACCACCGCGATCGCGCCAGACTTCTCATATCGCGCCAGCACGGCCTCGACTCGCTCCCAAGCTGGCCCGCCCGTCAGCGCCAAAATCTCCGATCGCAGCAGCCCGCGATCGAGCCCCGCCGAAGTCCGAAACTTCAACATCACCGATTCCAGCGCCAGGTCAATGGGCGCGATTGCCTCAGCGTTCGAGACTCCGTCGCGATCGCAAAATGCCGCTAGCCAGTCCCCGTAGTCCTGTCGTTTGCGCGGCCTCGAGACCCGCTGACCGCCCACATAGCTGGTCGCGCCCTGGCCGAAGCCGTAGTACGGGCGATTGTGCCAGTAAGTTAGGTTGTGGCGGCACTCGCGCCCCGGTCGGGCGTAGCTGCCGATTTCGTAGTGGTGGTAGCCCGCCGCAACTAGGCGATCGACGGCGTGGCAAAACATCTCGGCGGTGGCGGCTTCGCTGGGCAGCGGTGCGGTTCCAGGCTCGTAGTAGCGATCGAAGACGGTTCCGGGCTCGACGATCAGGTCGTAGTAGGCGAGGTGCTGCGGCGAAATCTCCAGGGCGCGATCGAGCGTCGCGTCCCAGTCCTCGGCAGTTTGGTGCGGCAACCCGGCCATCAGGTCGATGCTGAAGTTGTCGATCGCGCTGGCGGCGAGGATTTCTAGGGCCGTATCAATTTCGTCGGCGGTGTGCGATCGGCCGATCGCCTGCAAGATGCGATCGTCAAAGGTCTGGATACCGAGGCTGATGCGGTTGACGCCTGCCGCCGCGATCGCGCTCAGCTTGGCGAGGTCGAACGTGCCGGGGTCGATTTCGATCGAGATTTCCGCGCCGGAGGCGATGCCGAACTGGCGTTCGAGCGTTTCGAGAATGCGGACGATTTGCGCGGCAGTCAGCAGCGAGGGCGTCCCGCCGCCGAAAAATACAGTTTTGAGCGATCGACCCCGGCTCGGCGTTGCGGCAATTTCCCGGCAAAGCAGATCGACGTAGGTTTGCACCGCCTGGGAGTTCGAGCCGTTTTTGCGATCGCCGATAACCGACACGGCAAAATCGCAATAAAAGCAGCGCCGCCGACAGAAGGGAATATGCAAATAGGCCGCGACGGGCGGGGCGCAGGCGCGATCGCGCCAGATCGATGTAACCGAGCGATCTGCGGCGATCGCCCCCGAATCGGCCCCACAAGTCATCGAGCTCACAGCGCCCGCTCGTACATGCTGTAGGTCTTGAGCACCTTCGCGCCCGACGCCTCGGTGATATTGCGCGACGCCTTGTTATCCGCCCAAATCCAGGACAGCTCGGCGTTCGTGTAACCCTGCTTCTGGCCGCCCTGCATCCCCAGGTAGATCAGCGCCAAGGGAACCATCTTGCGGCGAAACTCCGGCAGCGCGCAGATCGCCAGCACCCGCGCCCGATCGATCGTCCGGCGATACCAAAGAAACTTCAAAATCCCCCAAATATTCAGCCGCCCGTCAACTTTCTTCAGCGCGATATTGTAGTCCGGCAGCGCCATGAAGAAGCCCACCATCTTGCCGTCGTACTCGGCGATCGGAAAAATCTCCGGATCGACGAGCGTTTTGAGCTGTTGCGCCGACTCGAAAAATTCTGCCTCGGTGCGCGGCGACGAACTCCAGCTCGCCTCGAAGGCGTCGGTAAATAGTCGATAGAGGCTGCGGACATCTTCCTCGAAGCCCTCGCCCTTGGTACGAATCGGACGGAACGTCACCCCGGCTTTAGTGGCGATTTTGTAGCCGCGATCGAAGCGATCGTCGAGCGGAATCATCGGGAAGTCGTAGGCGTAGGCGTCCTTCGCCCGCGCGAAGCCGTAGCGCTCCCAGGCCGCGCCGTAGTAGGCCGGATTGTAGGGCATCATCAGCATCGGCGGCGACTCGAACCCTTCGGACAAAAAGAGGCAGTTGTTGTGGGTGTAGAGGTCGATCGGGCCGCGTACGGTCGTCATCCCCTGCGATCGCAGCCAGTCGCAAGCCGCATCGAGCAGCGCGGCAATCGCCGCCTCGTTGTCGATGCACTCGAAGTATCCCAGCAGCCCGACGTTCTGACCTTCGCGATCGATTAACCGCCGGTTCACCGCCGCCACGACCCGCCCGACGGGCTTTTCACCCGCCACGACAAAGGCTTGTAGCGTCCCGTAGCTGCGGAAGCTATTTTCCGGCGAGAGCTGCTTCGCCAGATCGCTACGGATCGGCGGAACCCAAGGCGATTCGGGTTCGTAGACGCTCCAGGGTACGTCGAGAAAGCGATCGAGTTCGGCAGCGTTGGCAGGGTCGATCGCGCGAACGGAAAAAGACATGGCAAACGGCCGGAAGGACTATCGTTCCCATGCTCTGCGTGGGAATGCAGCGAGCGACGCTCTGCGTCACGGGATCCCACGACGCAGAGCGTCTGCGGAGGCATTCCTACGCAGAGCGTAGGAACGATATTGCTAGAACCGCGTAGACTACGCGCTCACCGTCTCGCGCGCCGTGGTCATCGCGTCGCGCACCGTCACCAGTGCCGCCACCAGACGATCCATCTCCTCCTTCGTGTGCAGCGCGTTTACCGTAATCCGCAGGCGCGGCTTAGCGATAAACCAAATCGCCGAGACCCAGATACCGTGTTCGTGCATCAAACGATCGCAGAACTCCTTCGGATCCAGCTCCGACGGCAGCACGATCGGCACGACGTTGGTCACGCCCGACGGCTCGAACTCGTGTTCGATCAGCTGCGCCCGCAAGTAGCGCGCGTTGCCTTGCAGCGTATCGACCAGCTCGGGGGCCTTGCGGACTTCACGGATACTTTGCAGCGCCGCCGCTGTCGTCGGGGCGGGCAGCGCAATCGTCCCGATCGAAGTCGGCGACGCCGTCAGCAGGTCGTTAAACTCGGGGCTGAAGCTGCTCAGCGCCGCACCCGCCGAAGCCGCAAACTTCGAGAACGTGGTCATCACGATCGGCTCGACACCGCGATCGAGCACGTCCTGAGGCGTCATGTTGTAGTGCTCGTAGACGCCACGCCCGGTCTTGCCGATCGCACCACTCGCGTGGGCTTCGTCCATCACCAGCACGCTACCCGGATACTCGGCCATCACCTCCAGCATCTCCGGCAGCGGCGCGATGTCGCCGTCCATCGAAAACACCGCATCGGCAATCAGCAGAATGCGATCGCCTGGCTTAGCGTACCGCTTCAGCTTCCGCGCCAGGTCGCGCGTATCGTTGTGACGGAAAGCCTTGACGCGGACTTCGGGGCTGTTGCTAAAGACCTTGCCCGAGCGGTTGTTGGCATTCGTAATCGCCGAGATGATGCATCCGTGGTTGAGGATGTCGCTCATAATCAGCGTTTCGCGCGTGTGCTGGAAGCCCGGAACCGGGATCGCCAGATGGCAGAATGCATCCATCAGCGCCTGCAAAGCCATCCACGCATTCAAGAACAGGTGCGTGTGCGGCAGGTGCTTGAACTCGGAAATCTCTTTTTCGAGCTGGCGGTGCAGGTCGATGCGACCGCTGAGCGCTTCGCAGGAGCTGTTAGACGTGCCGTATTGAACGATCGCGTCGATCGCCGCCTGCTGCACGTTTTTATTTTGAACCAACCCGAGAACGTCGTTGGTACAGAACGTCAGCACCGTCATTTTCTTGCCGCTCGCAACCTCTTCGATATCCACAAGGTTGCCACGCCGATTTCCATGGCCGACATACTCGTCCGGGTACAACCCGTTCGCGTATATTTTTTGCATGTACTCTTTGACGACTTCCACTAGCGTATTCCCCTCAATTAGTTAGTTGTTGCCAATCACCGGCGTGCTGCGAGCGAGCGAGCCCAGTCTAATTTTGCCGTCACCATAGCGTTTGAGGCCGTAGGCTAGCAAGTTCTCTGGCACAGTCGCCGCCTGTGCTAGAGCAGAAATCGACTAATATACGAGATGCGCGATTGCCGTCAGGAAAACGACACCTCATCGGCGTACTCAGGACTCGCTCGAAGACCGAGTTCAGACATTAGCAAAAGTGCCTATCGCCACTAATTCAACCTGTCCGAATCAAGATTTCCAGACTTAGCAGCCCCCTCGCTTCCATCGGCTTCAGTTATGAATTCGAGACGGCTCGGACTCAGCTTCCTGGCGCGATGGTTCCACCTCGGAAGGTTTTTCCTCGGTCTCGGACTGCAGGTAGTGCTCGTACTGCTTGACGATCGTCCGCTGTAGAGCCAGGATTGCGGGGTTGACTTCGATGTAGCGGCGCTTGCGATTACGCAGGTAGTTAAGCTGCTCGCTTTCCATCATGCCCACGTCCTGATCGAGGAAACGCTGGAACAGAACGCGCTCGACGAAGAACACGAGCGGCTTTTTAATAACGGACAGCAGCCACTGGGGCAGCCGAATTTTCAGGAAGAAGAGCGCGAACGATCGCGTTTCGGTGGGGCTGACGGGTAGCCGCATCAGATGAATCGACGAAACCCCTTCGAGGGAGCTGTAGTAGTGCGGATAGCGGTAGCGCACCGAAATCACGCGGGATGTCACCTCGTCCGCCGTTTCGGCAATGCCGAGAAATTTCGCCATCTGCCCCTTGTAGGACACTTGGTAGTCGGCTTTCACGAGGCCGTCGCCGCGCTGAAGGTCGAGCAGTACCGGATCGAACCAGCCCTGAAGGTCTTCGTGGAGAAAGCCGTGGAACACGTCCATCGCATTCTCGTTGGCGATCGAGAAGTGCGCGCCAAAGTGCCCGGTCACCGGAATCAACAACCAGTCGTCATTTTCGTACTCGGGCACTTCCGGCGGGGCGCAGGCGTCGGCCAGCGTCGGATCGCCGGGAAAGACCCAAACGATGCCGTACTGCTCGCGCACCGGATAGCTGCGTGCCTTGGCGCAGGGCAGCTTTTGCTCGGGCGGGTAGTAGGGAATTTCCACGCAGTCGCCATCGCCGTTGAACTTCCAGCCGTGGTACGGGCACAGGAGGTTGTCACCATCGAGCTTGCCTTTGTGCAGCTCGACGCCCTTGTGGGGACATGCGTCTTCAAGGGCACGCACGTTGCCCGCACTGTCGCGGAATACAGCCAGCGGCTGCTGCCAGACCATCACGGGAACGATCTTTCCGGGCTTGAAATAGTGCGACCAACCGAGGGGATACCAGTGGTTGGGGTTAATGCCGGTTTCGCGAATATAATTCTGAACGCTCTGACCTGTAAGTTGCGTTGCTAGCTTCATCACCGACCTCCAATCGCTGCGAGTCTATGCGGGACGTCCGCCGTGCGAATAGCATGCGACATGCGCCAATTTATCGAAACCATAGTCAAATATAGTAAAGGACTTTTAACATTCTGGTATTTTCGCCAGGATGTTTGCGGTCGATCGCGCTCGGATGAGGGTTTCCACCGGGGCCGGTCTGAGTTTGGCCGATATCCGCTGATATCCTTAGTGTTGCGCGCATGTTCGATGGCTGCCGCGTCGCTGGGCTCGACCGGGAGGTCAACCCGGTAGACCACTGCCATGACCAGTCAAACGACCAGTCCGATGTCTAGTCCGGACGCAAGATACGCCTGCCGCTCGAATTTCCGTACTTGTTGCCTAGGAGCGCTTTATGCTGCCGGTCGTTATACCGCTGCGTTTATTTCTCAGTCAACTGTTTTGCATCTCTATGGGGTTGGCGATCGAGGCGAGCGTACTCTCGAAGCGCGCCGAGCTTCCCCGTCAGGTGGCGTTTCACTATAGCCTCGTGGCCAATGTGGTGGCGATGTTCGCAGGCTGGGCCGCGATCTTTGCCGTGCAGGAATTTTTCTTGCGAGGCGTGCGCGGGCAGCAGGTGCTGAGCTACATATTTTCCGGGGCGTTTATTACTGAGTTCGCCCTCGTGCCGACTCAAGTGGCCTGTATGACGCTGGCGATTGTCTTCTTCGTCGGTGGATTTTTGCTCAAGCCCTATAGCGTTCGCATGTTGGAGCAGTTCGATCTCGTACCGCCCCTGCCAGAGATGCAGGTCGGTCGCGACGACCCGCGCTTGAAGGCTTTGGTCGAAGCGCGGCTGCGCGAGCGGGTGGCAGAGGCGATGCAGCTCGGCCATATCGCCAGCACGATCGCGACGATGTTATTTTTCGCGCTGCTAATCGCATGGTGACGCAGTGGCGAGGCGGCGTCGGTTCGTCAGATGGCCGGATGGCCGGATGGCCGAACTGTCGGCGACCGGTGCGCGATCGATGCGCGGGTTTGACGTGATTTACGTGATTGGTAGGGGCGCGAGGTAACTGCTATGGAATCGGCTGTCGATCGGCTCAAGTCGTTGTTTGAATCGCTGGCACCGCCGCGTTTGGTGTCCTGGCAGAGCATGTTTCTGTTCGGGCTAGCGATGTGGGTGCTGTCGGGCGTGGTGATGCTGGCCGATCCCGAGCGCACCCTCGATCTATTTTTGCTTCAGCGCTTTGGCTGGGTGTTTATCGCGGGCGGGATCGTCTGGCGTCAGGCTCTCGATCCGGTGAGGATTTGGGGCTTTCCGGTCGGCGCGGTCGCGGCTTCGCTGGTGCTGGTCAACCTGATCTTCGAGGACGAGGTGGGGCAATGGCGGCAGTCGGGCTTTATCGCGCTGCCGATTTTTTCCGGACTGCTCGTCGCCATGTCCTATTTCCTCTCGACATCCGGGCGCTGGCGCGTCCCCAACCGCTTCGAGCGTCTCAAGTCGATCGTCGCGCTGGGCATCGGCCTGGTGCTGGCCTGCTGGCTGAATTTTTACTTCATCACCCAAGATTGGCTGGTGCAGTATCCGGGGCTGTGGAACGCACGCATCGACAACAGCAACTTTATGGCCCTGGTGAAAGACCCACGCCAGGACTGGGGCCGCGATTTGGTTGCCGAGGTCGATTTTCTGCTCTACGACAAGTTTCACGGTCGTCCCTGGCCGCAGATCGAACGGGCGCTCGAGGAGTACGGCAGCCAGCCCGAGTCGCTCGAACGAGACCTACGCGACAGTGCCGGTCGCAGTTTTTTCTTCAAGCTGCCTTTTCGACGCGAGCCGGACTGGAACGTTACGCTCACGACCAGCGGCGATGGCAATCCGTCCTATCTCATCAACACGCGCGTGACTTGGGAGTCGCCGCTGTTTTTCGACGATCGCGACTTCACCATCGTCCGTAGCTGCGAAATTGCCCGCGCGCCGCTGCCCCTAGAACTATTTAACGAGTCCACGCAAACGGGCCTCATTTCCTGCAACACCAGCCCGGAATTTATCTTCCGAGAGGAGCCGGAACTCGAGGAGGCCAGCACCGACGCAGACGCCGAGACTCCAGACGCTCCGACGGGCGACACCCAAGACAACACTCAAAACGACACCCGGAACAATACCCAGGAGGAAAACGGCTCGTGAGCGATCGCCCGTCTTCTAAAGCCGCGATCGAGTCGCCAGACTGGTCAGACGCGTCTGCTTCCAAGGGGCTTGGCAGTGCGGCGGGGTTCTCGCACCTCTGGGCGATCGGGGCTAACACCTTCCGCGAGGCGATCCGCAGCCGCGTGCTCTACGCCGTCGGGATTTACGGTCTGGTGCTGCTGGCGGCGATGCTAGCGCTGCCCAGGATTGCCGGTGGCGCGCAATTTAAGATGTTGCTCGATGTGGGACTGGCGGCGATGGAGGCGATCGCAGTGGCGATCGCGTTGGTCGCGGCCTCGAACGCCATCGATCGCGAAATCGACAAGCGCACGATCTTAGTCGCCCTCTCGAAGCCGATCGCGCGAGCGGAGTTCGTGCTGGGCAAAGTCTGCGGTCTGGCGGCGGTGCTGGCAGTCGCAGTCGCGGCGATGCTGGCGCTGTTTGCCGTGGCGCTGTGGGTCCAGCAGAACGATCTCGGGCTGGAGCTGGCGGTGCTGTCGGCGGGCTTTCTCTGGCTGCGGCTGGTGCTAGTCGTGGCGATCGCGATCGGCTTCGGCACGTTCTCGAGCGGGTTGCTGGCGCTATTGCTGAGCCTGACGCTCTACCTAATCGGCAACCTCAGTCAGGATCTAATTCGCATCGGCAAGGCCACAGAAAATGCCGACCTCGAGCGCCTGACGCGGATGCTCTACCTGGTGCTGCCCGACTTCTCGCGGCTCGATATCAAAAACGACGCGATCTATGGGTTTGCGGGCCTGCCCGATGCAGCGACGCTGGTCGGAAACGTCGCCTACGGAATTTTTTACACGGCTTTGGTTTTGGCGATCGCCACCGGAATTTTTTCGCGCCGACAGTTCTGAGCGCGTCAATTCTGAGCGCGTCAATTGCTAGGAAGCGTCCGCCCGGTGGCGACGGAGCCGAGCGACAATCGAGCCACTGCCGAGCCGCTTCATTTCGGCAATCCGCCGATCGCCGATCGCCCAGCCCTAAAGCCAAGCTCTTAAACTAGAGTCAGCGCCACACAAGCGGGCGCGGCCCCGAGCTAAGAGCTGTCATCGTTGTGGCTGCCACTCCGCTGACACGCCCGAAAAGCTCGCATTGAGACGTTCTCAGGAGAGTGACTCCCGTGTTTTTCCATTCGTCGTATCTCTTCGTTATTCCTGGCATCTTGCTGATGTTCTGGGCGCAAAACCGGGTGCGCGGAACCTACAACCGCTACTCGAAGGTGTCTTCCAGCATGGGCATGACCGGCGCGGATGTCGCCAAATCGATCCTCAATAACCTCGGCTTCCACGACATCTCCGTCGAGCACGTCCCCGGCGAGCTGACCGACCACTACGACCCGAGCGCCAAAACCGTCCGTCTGTCCGACAGCGTCTACGGCTCCGACTCCCTGGCCGCCGCCGCCGTCGCCGCCCACGAATGCGGCCACGTCATGCAGGACAAGCAGGGCTACACCTTCATGAACTTGCGCGCGGCGCTCGTCCCCGCTGCGAATATCGGCTCGCAGTTCGGGCCGTTTCTCGTCATCATCGGCATTGTCCTCAATGCTATGGCAGGCGTATCGAGCCTGTTCGTCACCCTGGGGATCGTGCTGTTTGCCGCGTCGATCCTGTTCCACGTGGTGACGCTGCCGGTGGAATTTGACGCCTCGGGTCGCGCCCTGAGAATCGTCGAGACCCTGGGCATCCTTGACGGCGAAGAGCGACGCGGCGCAAAGGCCGTACTGAACGCAGCGGCCTGGACGTACGTGGCGACCACGATCTATTCGGTGTTGCAGCTCGTCCAGCTTGTGCTGATGTCGCGCGACTAGCCGCCAAAATCTGACGCTCGGCCGATGCGAGGACAGCTTCACCCACGTGACGGCCTCGCTCGACGGCCTGATCGCGACGTTTTTCTCGCGTAGGGGCCACCCACTGACCCGCGCCACTTTTTCGTTCTGGCCGGGGGCCGATCGCCATTTGCGGTCGCCAGTCGCGAAGGTTGTGGGTAGAATCGTTTCGATGCTTCCCGAGGAGACCCAATGACCCGCACCCGCATGCCCCAACTCGCCCGCTGGCAACGCGCCGCGATCGCCGCCACGATCGCCCTGGTCGGTGGCCTTGGATTCGGGGAAGCGGCCAGCGCCCAGGCGGCCTACGGCAGCTACGTCGGCGTCGGCGCGAGCGCAGGCTTTGGAGACGAGACCGAAGTGGCGGGCGTTATCGCCTTTCGCTACAACGTCCTGGAGCTGCCGATTTCGCTGCGCGCCCAGGCATTTATCGGCGACGGTTTCGCGATCGCGCCCACCGTCTCCTATGACATTCCGCTGAGCTGGCAAACCGACGTGTACGTGGGTGCGGGCGTGTCGTTCGCGGGCGATGACTCGGTGTTGGGCGACAAGACGGCCTTCGCGATTCAGTCCGGCATCGACCATATGATGTCCGACAGTAATCTGGCGCTCTTCGGTAACGCGATCGTCGCGTTCGATGCGTTCCGCGATCGCGACGCTGCCGCTGTTTCTGTTCAAGGCGGCGTCGGTCTCCAGTTCTAATCGGCGTTTAATCGACGGAAGGCACTGCGCTCGCGGCGGTTGCGGCGGGCGATCGCCCCTCAAGAGGTTTCCCGACTGCTATGGCCGAAAATCTGGGTCTCGATCTGAAGAAGCCGATCTCGGTTTGGAATAAGCCGCTGAAGGTCAACTTCAAGGACTTGTTCAAGGCTGTGGGCAAGCTGGGGGTGGATGCCGCGACGGGAAAATGGGAAGGCGTCGCGAAAGACACTGTCGAGACGCTGGCGGCGGTCGGCCTCGGGAGCAATACGCCGGAAGAGCAAGCCTGGGCGCTGATTTACAACGCGCTGGCTCAGGCGGTGGCGAGCGTGGTGGGCGACAGTCGGACGCTGATGCGGAAGCTCCCGGAGAACGTGGAGGCGACGATCGAGGTGCTGGACTTCTCGCTGGAGGCGACGGAGCTGGCGCTGTCGCGCGATTTGTTCGAGTATCCCGAGCGGCTGGCGATCGTCGGCGCGGTGCGGGCTCCGCTGCGGCAGTTTTTGGAAGGGATGGGCGTTGATGAGGTGCAGGCCGACAGCCTGAGCAGTCGCCTGCCGGGGTATTTTGCCTACGCGCTGAATCGGGAGTGGCGCAAGAACGGCTCGAGCTACGGCGAGATCTCGACTGCCATCGATACGCCCTTTACAAAGGCGCGCGAGCGGGTGCAGGGCTGGCGGCTCTATCGAACCTGGCTGCAGCAGAAGATCCAAGAGCCGATGCTGTCCGAGGCGTTTGGTCTGGAGGACGTGTACGTTCCGCTGCGGGGCTACCGGCGCGAGAAGCGCGAATCGGATGAGGAAGAGTTTCGGCGTGACGCATCCCGAGGGGAATATGCTCGCGTGGTGGTGGATATCGCGGAGGATTTACGGCGGTGGTTGCGCGAGGCGAACAGAAACGATGCCATCCGGATTCTAAGCGGTGGCCCCGGTTCGGGAAAATCGTCGTTTGCGAAGGTGTTCGCGGCGCAACATGCGACAAGTGGGGCGTTTCCGGTGCTGTTCGTACCGCTGCATCAGTTAAGGCTGAGTGGCGATCCAATGCAGGCAATTGTGAATTTCATAGATGGCGACAAAGACCTTCAGGAAAATCCACTCGATCCAGGCACTGCAAAGCTGCCACGACTGTTGGTGATTTTCGACGGATTAGACGAGCTTGCACTACAAGGCAAGCTAGCGAAGGAAGTAGCACGAGAATTTGTGCGCGAAATCCGTTCCATTGTCAAAAGTGACTTCAATCGCGAAAGCGCTCGTCTGCAAGTGCTGTTCACCGGGCGGGAAGTGGTAGTGCCGGACTCGTTTAAAGACCCGCGACAGGTGCTGCACGTTTTGCCGTATTTCGTGCCGGAAGAAAAGCGCAAGAGAGAAGACGGCGAACCCTATGAGGATGCAGAAAATCACCTCGGCTGCGACCAGCGCAACACGTGGTGGTCGAAATACAGCGCGGCGACCAAAGGCACGTATCGGACGATGCCCGCAGAGCTACATCGGGAGAATCTAACGGAGATTACGGCGCAGCCGCTGCTGAATTATTTGGTGGCGCTGAACTTTATGCAGGGCAAGCTGACGCTCTCTGACAAAACAAACCTGAATACGGTCTACGCCGACTTGCTGAATGCGGTGTACGACCGGGGCTACGAAGACAACAAGCACGCCGCGATCGGCGATATGGAGCGCAAGCATTTCGTGCGGGTGCTGGAAGAAATTGCGCTGGCGGCATGGCATGGCGACGGGCGCACGACAACTATGGCGGAAATCGAGCGACACTGCGAGAACAGCGGCTTGAAGAGGCTTTTGGAAGTTTTTGAAGAGGGCGCAAAGGCCGGAGTGACGCGGCTACTGGCGGCGTTTTATTTCCGGCAAAGCGGCGTGCAGGGCAACGATCGCACGTTTGAGTTCACGCACAAGAGTTTTGGGGAATATCTGACGGCCTGCCGAATTGTCCGGGCGATCGAGCGAATTCAGAAGCAGCTCGATCGGCGCGAGGAAGATATGGAGGAGGGCTGGGACGAGCGGCAGGCGCTGCTGCACTGGGCGGAGGTGTGCGGGCCGACTCGAATTGACATGTATCTGCTGCATTTTTTACGCGACCAGGTGGCTTTGCAAGATGCTGAGCGAGTCGGGCAGTGGCAGCGGACGTTTGCCCATCTGATCGAGGTGATGCTGCGGCAGGGGATGCCGATGGAGAAGATCGAGCCACAGTTACGGTTTCAGCAGGCCAATCAGTGGGCGATTCATGCAGAGGAAGCGTTGCTCGTGGTGTTGAGCGCTTGCGCGAGTGTGACTGGAAAGATTTCAGAGGTGAATTGGCCGAGTTTGGAGATATTTGGCACTTGGGTTAAGCGACTACAGGGACAGCGGACTGGCTCATCCGAGAGTGTTGCTTCTCTGATGAGCCTCGACCATCTCAAGCTGGGCAGGATGACTCTACTTTTCCAGGATCTTCAAAAAGCGAACCTTCGAGAGGCAGATCTGAGAGGAGTGTATCTTCAGCAAGCGAATCTTCGGGGAGCAGATCTTCGGGGAGCGAATCTTCAGGGAGCAGATCTTCTGGAGGCGAACCTCCGGGGAGCAGATCTTCGGGGAGCAGATCTTCAGCAGGCGAATCTTCAGAAGGCGAATCTTCAGCGGGCAGAGCTTCTGGGGTCAGAGCTTCGAGGTGCATATCTTTGGGGAGCAGCTCTTCAGCAGGCGGATTTTCGGGGGACAGACCTTCTCGGTGTTAGCTGGGACGAAGAGACCAACTGGGAAGATGTTCGAGGTTTGGAGACAGCGCACAACGTCCCCGACAAGCTGAAACAGCAACTGGGCTTACCTGACTAACGCAACAACCCAGCCCGATCGCCCCGCGATCCAACTGGGTTGCCACCGAAAATATTCAGCCCCACCGATCGCGCCAGCCCGCCACAAACAGGCAGCCCGCCCGACCTAAAACTTCAGCCGCTGCCTGAAATTCGACACCGACCCCACCAGCCCGATCGCGATGAAATTCGTCAGCAGCGCCGATCGCCCGTAACTCATCCACGGCAGCGGAATCCCCGTCACCGGCGCGAGACCGATCGTCATCGACACATTCACCGTCACCTGAAAGAACACCATCGACAGCACGCCGATCGCGATCAGCGAACCGAAATTATCCTTCGCGTTCTGCGCCACGATCGTAAGACGCAAGCACACCAGCCAAAATAGCCCCAAGACGATCGCGCAGCCAATAAAACCCATCTCCTCGCCGACAGCAGAAAAAATAAAGTCCGTGTGCTGCTCCGGAATAAAACCGCCCTGGGTCTGCGTCCCCATCTGGAGGCCGCGTCCCCATAGCTCGCCCGCCCCGATCGCGATACGCGACTGAATCAAGTGATAGCCTCCGCCCAGCGGGTCTTGGCTCGGATCGAGGAACAAAATCAGCCGGTCTTTTTGGTAATCCTTGAGCAAGTCCCACAACATAATTCCCAACCGACCTGACACCAGCTCGATCGCCAGCACGACCGCTGCGCTCAGCCAGCGCTTCGGCAACGACAGCCAAGCCACGACCGTCATCGCTGCAACCCAAACAAACCAGGCGGGCAGCACCAAACTAAACAAAATCGCCGAGACCAGCGGCGACACCATCAGAATCAGCCAGCCCGGATTGACATTCGCCCAATAGAGCATCCCCAGCGCGATCGCGCCGAACACCAGCGACGTGCCGAGGTCGGGCTGCAAAAAAATCAATCCCCAAGGCACGCCGATCGTCACCAGCGCCTTGACCACCTCGGGCATCTGCGACGAGTTGCGGCCCTCTAGCATCGCCGCCAGCGTAATAATCGCGCCGACCTTGGCGAACTCCGAAGGCTGAATATTAAAGCCGCCGATCGAGATCCAGCGCTGCGCCCCCAAGCCGACCGTTCCGATCGCCTTCACCGCCAGCAGCGAGGCAATCGTCAGGATGTAGACGATCCAGTGCCACTGCCGGAGGTTTTCGTAACGCCAGCGGGCGATCGCCAATGCGATCGTCAGTCCGACCCCCCCCGTCACCCAGTGCTGCCACCAGTCGGTATAGGGCTGGGCGTTTTGAGTGCTGCGAATCGTGATGCCCGCAATCAGCGTCAGCGCGATCGCAAAGCCAAATAGCAGCAGATCGACATTCGCCCAGGGCGCAAACAAAGAGCGCGACACAGCGCCCGTCGATCGCGAGTTCGAGAGTCGGTTGGTCATGGAGAGTTACGTCCACAAAAGAGGGACGCCAGAGGAACGGGAGGCCGCAGAGGTCGAGTTCGAGAGCTTGTCATCAATGGGGGTAGATGTCCAGCGCTCGTCCGGCGCTCGTCCGGCGACCGCCAGAAACCAGCCTCTAAATTGACGATATGTCCTACACGCGATCTCGCAATGCCGCCACCGAGATCTGCGCGGCAATCTGACCGGCAATCTTTTTCAGTGCTTGTGCCGAGGCCGAGTCCGGCTGCGCGACGACGATCGGCACACCACAGTCGCCACCTTCGCGCATAGGAATTTCCAGCGGTACGCAGCCCAGCAGCTCGACCCCTAATTCCTTCGCGGTCTTTTCACCACCACCGGAACCGAAGATGTCGTAGCGACGATCGGGGAGATCGGGCGGCACGAAATAACTCATATTCTCGACGATCCCGAGCACCGGAACGCCCAACTGCTCGAACATTTTCAGACCCTTGCGCGAATCGAGCAACGCCACTTCCTGAGGCGTCGTCACGATCGCCGCACCGGCCATCGGCACGGCCTGCGCCAAGGTTAGCTGTGCGTCGCCCGTTCCCGGCGGCATATCAACGATCAGATAGTCCAGCTCGCCCCACGTCACCTGATACAGAAACTGACGGATGACGCCGTTGAGCATCGGCCCGCGCCAAATGACGGGCTGATCGCGATCGATCAAAAACGCCATCGACACCAGCTTGACGCCGTGGTTAAACGCCGGTTCGAGCACTTCTTTACCGTCTTCGCCCGCCTGCACCATTACGTTCGCGTCTGCAAGACCGAGCATATTCGGGCCGTTGGGGCCATAGATATCCGCATCGAGCAGACCGACCTTCGCGCCCGTTTGCGCCAGCGCCACGGCGACGTTCACCGCGACGCTGCTTTTCCCGACGCCGCCCTTGCCGCTGGAAATCGCGATAATATTCTTGACGCCATCAATGCCCTGACGGTCTGGAAGCGACGCCTGTGCCGGAGTTTCTGCCGTCACTTCCACTTCTACATCCGTGACGCCATCGAGCTTGAGAACCGCGCGCTTGCAGTCGTCAACGATCAGCTCTTTGAGCGGACAGGCAGGCGTGGTCAATACCAATGTGAACGCGACCGTGCCACCCTCGAGCGTGACGTTGCGAATCATATTGAGCTGGACGAGGCTCTTACCTAATTCGGGATCTTGGACGGGCTCGAGTGCGGCGAGCACGGCATCAACGCTGAGCGGCACGGACGTCTTCACGAGAGATTCCTCTAAACGAGATTTAAAAAAGTCTGCGGTCTGTGGCAGAGCGGGCGGGCGATCGCATCGCAGCCTCAGCCCGGCGATCGACCTCGAAACTCGCATCGAGTCGGACGCTTCCGAAACTCGTCTGGCGGGATTTCGTGGCGGGTCGGTTGCGTGCCCTCACTTCAAAGTAGCAACGATCGACCGTCCGCTGCGCCACGAATCCGCTCGAGTCGAGGCCAGATCGCAAGCCAAAGTCGAGCCACAACATGGAAGCGCGAAGCGAATTCGCATGTCTTTTTGTAATAAACACTTTACGTTTATTAAACAATTTTCGCGACCGCTCGGATCTGTCTTTAAGATCTCTAAAATCTTCTTGGCAGATTAATGCAGCTTCGCGCTCGGGGCGTTTGCACCTGCCTCGATGTCCGTCTGCCTGTTGGTGCGCCACTCTAGCGATCGCACCGAACGTTTATCACAAGCGCCGATTTTTTAATAATGACCGTTACTCCCGTTAGTTCTAAGCCCGCCGCACCGCCGTCTGATTCGCGCGCTCGTATCAGCGCCTTTATGAAGTCGCTCCAAGACAGCATCTGCGAAAACTTGGCGCGCATCGACGGCAAGGGCGAATTCAAGCAAGACATGTGGGAGCGTCCGGAAGGCGGCGGCGGTCGATCGCGCGTGATGACCGGCGGCGATGTATTCGAGCAAGGCGGCGTCAACTTCTCGGAAGTCCAGGGCGAGACCCTGCCGCCGTCGATCCTCAAGCAGCGCCCGGAAGCCGCCGGTCACGGCTTCTACGCGACGGGAACCTCGATGGTGCTGCACCCGCACAACCCCTTTATCCCGACGGTTCACCTCAACTATCGCTACTTTGAGGCTGGGCCAGTCTGGTGGTTCGGCGGCGGCGCGGATCTGACGCCCTACTACCCGTTCCATGAAGACGCGGCGCACTTTCACAGCACCTTCAAGCAAGCCTGCGATCGCTACCACGGCGAGTACTACAACGTCTTCAAGCGCTGGTGTGACGAATACTTTTACCTGAAGCACCGCCAGGAAACGCGCGGCGTCGGCGGCCTATTCTTCGACTACCAAGACGGTCGCGGCCAGCTCTATCGCGGCCCCAACCCCGACGGCGGCGCAGCAGCCTACAGCAACGAACTCGGAGACGTGGAGCCGCGTTCCTGGGACGACCTGTTTAACTTCGTTAACACCTGCGGCCACTCGTTTATCCCGGCCTACGAGCCGATCGTCGATCGCCGCCGCAACACCGAATACACCGAACGCCAGCGCAACTTCCAGCTCTACCGTCGCGGGCGCTACGTCGAGTTCAACCTCGTCTACGATCGCGGCACGATTTTCGGGTTGCAAACCAACGGTCGCACCGAATCGATCCTGATGTCACTGCCGCCGCTCGTACGTTGGGAATACGGCTACACCCCCGAGCCGGGAACCCCCGAAGCCGAACTGTACGACACGTTCCTCAACCCCCAAGACTGGGCGAACTGGAGTCCGAGCGAGTCGAAAGCTTAAGCTATACTGGCCTTAAGTTGCACTCTTGTAGAGTTGCCAGCCGGACTTCGAGCGCGGGAGCGTGCGATCGCGGTGACGTAGGTGTCGAGGTGTTTGCCGAGCAGCCCGAGCGCTCTTCAGCGGGCGTGCTAGTGTACTGCGCGTCTACTTCGGCCACCCATTCTGCGTCGTGAGATCGACTTAAGTCACAGCCCAACGTTATGTCTATCGAGGTAAGGATCGGTGATCCATATCGAGCAAAAAACACACACTACTCAAGATGGTGCGACCGTCATCGTTCTCGCGCCTGCGGGTCGCCTAGACATCACTACGGCGTGGCAATTTCGGCTCAAGCTCCAGGAGTGTATCTCCAAGCTCAGCCACCACGTCGTGGTCAACCTCGGCCAGGTCAACTTTATCGATAGCTCGGGTCTGACCTCTCTCGTTGCGGGCATGCGAGATGCCAACAAGGTCAAAGGTAGCTTTCGGATCTGTAACGTGCATCCCGAAGCCAAGCTCGTCTTCGAGGTCACGATGATGGATTCGGTATTTGAAATCTTCGAGACGGAAGACGAAGCCCTCGAAGGCGTGCCGCGCAACGTGGCCAGCTAGATTTCAGTCGCTTGCCGGTATTCCCATTTCGCGGCAGAGCCGAGCGTCTTCCACTGACGCTGGGTTCAGTAGTCGCGCGCAAACTTCATCGCTCCGCTCCAGGATATTGGAGTGGAGCGTTTTGGGTATGCGGGCCTCGGTTCATGCCGATCGCGACGATCGCGGCGGCACGAGCCAGATCGGAGAACCGTTCCATCTAAAGTCTAGACAGTCAGTTAAGATAAGTTTCAGATTGAATCTTTTGGCGGTCACGCCACTCGATTGCTGCTATGCGCAGTCGGGGCTCTTCTCGCAATGCGTTGCGCGATCGCCGCTCTTCGCGTTCTCCACCGAGCGTGCGAACGGGCGAGGTAAACGAAATACTTAGGATTTACATTTTTCTGTGGATAGCGTTCGCACTGTTTCCGACACCAAACGCGAGTTCTACTCGCTCTACACCCGACCCATCGACTCGATTTTCCGCCGCGTTGTCGAGGAACTGCTGGTCGAGATGCATTTGCTGTCCGTAAATGCTGACTTCGAGCACGATGCGATTTACTCGCTCGGCGTGGTGACAGCTTTCGATCGCTTTATGGTGGGCTACCGCACGGACAGCGAGCGCGACGCCATCTTCAGCGCCATCTGCCAGGCGACGGGCCGTACTGTCGAGCAGTACCGCAACGAAGCCCAGGGCTTGCTCGGCTCCCTCGGGGGTCTCTCAGCGGACGACCTGAAGGCGACGCTGGAGCAGACCGATGCGAGCAACCCGTTTAAAGATGCCCTCGCAAAGTTCTCGCAGCGCGAGCGCTTTAAGTACAGCCGCTTGTTCGGCATTGGCCTGTGGACAGCGATCGAGGCGATCGCGCCCGACTTTGCCACCGAGCGCGAAGACCGCGAGTCCGTGTTGGGTTCGATCGAGAAAATGCTCGGCCTGGGCGGCGACAAGCTAAAGAAAGACGTCGATCTGTATCGCGGCAACGTCGAGAAGATGAAGCTGGCGCGCGAAGCAATGGCCGAGGCAGTCGCCGCCGAGCGCAAAAAACGCGATAAGCGTCAGGCCGAGATTGCTGCCAAGAAAGCCGCCGCTGAAGCCAGCGAAGACGGCACGGCAGAAGCAACCGGCTCCACCGAGACGACCGAAGAAGCCAAGGCCGAAAGCCCTGCCGACGCCGTCGAAGCGGAAAGCTAAGCCAAACGATAAGCCTCGGATTCACAACCCCGACGATCGCCACGAAACTGTACGCTCGTCGGGGTTTTGTCATCGAACGCTCCATGAAGCCCGACTTCTCCAAGAAGCCCGACTTCTAACCCCCGCAAGGAATGGCCCGTCTTTGGTAACCCCTCGACAGCTACTCCAACGCACCGCCCTCGATGTGCGCGATAACGGCCCGCAAGTACCACACTTCTGGCATTCCCGGCACCTGCTCGCGGGCGCTGGCGAGTAGTCGCTCGGCGATTTCCCAGTGGCCGCCCACTAGCCGCCGCAGCTTCTGCGCGAGCAGCGCTTGTTCGGTTTTCTGCGGGTTCGCCTGCGGCTCGGCTTGCGGATCGGACGATCCGGTTTCGCCGTCGTCGGCGACTAAGCCTCGAGGTTGCCGCAGCTTCGCCGCTTTGTCGAGTGCCGCTCGATAGTCGTCCCAAGCCTCACGCTCGCAGAATCGCTCGGCGGCCTCTTGGTAGTCGGCGGCGGCCTTGGCGAGTTCCTCCTGGCGGGCGTAGAGCATTCCGCGCTCTAGATAAATGCGGCCACTGCCCGGATCGACTTCGATCGCCCGGTCGAAGTCCGCTAGCGCCGCGCTGTCGTTGCCGAGGGCGCGATAGGCCGCACCGCGCGAGACATAGAGCGCCGCGTCGCTGCCGTCAATTTCGATCGCGCGGCTGAGATCGGACACCGCTCCCTGGGGGTCTTCGAGCCGCATCCGCGCCCGTCCGCGTCCGCCATAGGCCAGCGCCCGCCGAGTGTCGTCCGAGTCGTCGGCCTTGAGGGCGCGAGCGAAATCCGTCAGCGCCTCGCGAAACTTCCCGAGGGTGCTGTAGATCGCCCCGCGACAGCAAAGCGCCTCGGCGTCCGGCTCGCCGTTTTTGAGCACCCACTCCAGGTCGGCCAGCGCCCCCGCTGCGTCGCCGGACTCCGCCCGCTCGATCGTCTGCCGGTAAAAGTCGCGCGGGCGGCTGGAGGGTGCGGAGTTCGTAGGGGTTGCGGCGGGCATCACGGCGGGTGTCACGGCGGATGCTCGCGGCTTGAGGCGATCGACCTGGGCCAGACACTGGCGGCTTTTCTCCGTGTCGCCGCGATCGAGGTACAGGCGAGTCGCTCGCGTCAGGCTGGCGATCGCCGCGTCGATTTGGTTGGCCCGCCGTTGAGCCGTCCCCAGGATTTGATAGCTGGCGGGGTCACTGCCGTCGAGCGCCAGGGCCGCTTCCGCATCGGCCAGCGCGCCGGTCGGATTTTTAAGGGCGAGACGCACCAGGGCGCGGGTTTGTAGGGCGCGGGCATCGCAGGCGTCGAGGTCTAGCGCCGCTGTCAGGTCGTCGATCGCGGCGTGCAGGTGTCCGAGGTCGAAATAAATCTGACCCCGGCGTCGCAGGGCTTCAGCGCGCCACGGGCGATCTGCGGGGGCGGAGGCAGCGGCGATCGCGGCTTGGAAGCGGGCCAGGGCCGCCTCGGTGTCGCCCGTCGTCAGTGCTTTGACGCCGCGTCGGATCTCTCGGGCTGCTGCGCTCTCCATGACTGTTTTGCCTCCAGTGCGATCGCGAATGGGCGTTTGCTTTGAATTAGATCCTAATTGTATCGATCGGCCCTCGCGCCGTTCTACGACAGGCCGAATTCCGGCGGCGATCGCGGCGATCTCGCTTCCCTGCTACCGCAGTTTTGTCGGTATTTGCCCCACGCCAAAAGTCCCAGCGAAACATCTGACGCACGCTTTTCGACAGACAATCGCGTTATGTCATAATCTTTAACAGTTTTCTAAGATTGCTTGACAATTCACGCACGTCAACATGGACACTCCCGATCCGGTTACGAAAGAGACCCTTGCTGCGCCAACCGTTGCACCGAACGAAGAAGTCATCGAGATTCGCGACGAATCCGAAGACTGTTTCGAGTGTCGCGCCTGCGGCTACACCTACAACCCCATTAAGGGCGACGACAGTGGCGGCATCGAGCCCAATACCGCCTTTGATAGCTTGCCGATCACCTGGCGCTGCCCAGTGTGTAGCGCGCGCCCGAAAGCATTTGCCAACATCGGTCCCGTCGGCGCTGCCTCGGGCTTCAAAGAAAACCTGGGCTTTGGTTTTGGAGTCAACACCCTGACGCCCAGCCAGAAGAACGTCCTTATCTTTGGTAGTTTGTTGGTTGGCCTCGCAATCATGCTCAGCTTTTACGGTCTGGGCTAGCTCGATTCCGCGCCACCTTTCTATCTGCCCCTAAAAATTTCCGCTTTTTCGCAAGCCTTTATCGATGAACGATATTTTCAAGCGCCTCCGCACGATCGCGATCGTGCTGGTCGCCACCCTATTCTGCGCGAGCTGTAGCGAAGTTCCGTCTACCTCGGCCAACCCCTGGCAAGTTCTCGAACTGCCGACCCCGGCGACCTTTTACGACATTGCCTTTACCGATACCGACACCGATCGCGGTTGGCTCGTCGGCAGTCGCGGCAGCCTGTTCGAGACGAACGACGGCGGCGAAACCTGGGAGGAGCGCCCGCTCGACTTCGGCGAAGAGAATATCGTTTTTACTTCGGTGGACTTCTCCGGTGATGAAGGTTGGGCCGTTGGCGAGCCGTCGATTCTGCTCCATACCACCGATGCGGGCAAGAGCTGGTTCCGCGTGCCGCTGAGCAAAAAGCTTCCCGGCGCACCCAGCTCGATCGTCGCCACCGGAGCCAACTCGGCAGAGATGACCACCAACATCGGCGCGATTTACGCCACCGAAGACGGCGGGCAAAACTGGAAGGCGCTGGTGCAGGACGCGCTGGGCGTGTTTCGTAACATCGATCGCAACGCCTCCGGCCAGTACGTCACAGTCTCGGCCAACGGTAACTTCTATTCCACCTGGGATCCCACAACCGGCGACTGGACACCCCACAACCGTCAGGATTCGCGCCGCGTTCAAAACATGGGCTTCCGCCCCGACGGCGGTCTTTGGATGCTGGCGCGCGGCGGTCAGCTGCGCTTCTCCGATGGCGGCAGCACCGAAGAGTGGCTCGAAGCGCAATCGCCGGAATTCTCGACGAGCTGGGGCCTGTTGGATATGGCCTACCGGACGCCCGAGGAAGTTTGGGTCGTGGGCGGCAGCGGCAACCTGCTGGTGAGCTACGACGGCGGCGAGCCGGAAACCTGGCAAAAAGACCGCGACGTCGAGAACGTGCCCTCGAACTTCAACTACATTCGCTTTCTAAATGAAGATCGCGGCTTCATCCTCGGTCAGCGCGGCATTCTGCTGCGCTACACGCCGGAAGGCGAAGCTGCCTAGCGTTATTACGAAGCGGCTCGGGTTTATGAGAGACCCGAGCAACGCTGGCATCCTTGGGGAGTCGGCCTCAGAGTAGACTGTGATGCGACAAGAACGGTCGAAGGCAGCGTAAGTCCCGAGTGCGGCCTCGCAAGCGCTTTAGCACACCTTGTAGGTGTTTCGACCGTTCTGTATCATAGTGTGTATAATTCTCATGTTTCTCAACGCCGAGAGAGGTCTATAAAACATGGCAGGTACTACAGGCGAGCGTCCCTTTTCCGACATCGTCACAAGCGTGCGCTACTGGCTGATCCACGCCGTCACTATCCCGATGCTGTTCGTTGCAGGCTGGCTGTTCGTGAGCACCGGCTTGGCCTACGATGCCTTCGGAACGCCGCGCCCGGATGAATACTTCACCAAGGAACGCCTGGAGCTGCCGATCGTTTCCGATCGCTACACGGGCTCAGACCAGATTGGTGACTTTAATAAGTAATTTCCACCATTAGCCCACCCTTGGCCCGCGGTTGCGGCAGCTCTGACGACCGCCCCGGCGCTCGACCTCAGACATTCCCCTAGTGAAAGCTTCAAAACATTTCCGATGACCAACCAATCCCCAAACCAGCCGATCGCCTACCCGATCTTTACCGTCCGCTGGCTGGCCGTTCACACTCTAGGCGTTCCGACGATCTTCTTCATCGGCGCACTGGCTGCAATGCAGTTCATTCAACGATAATCACGATGCCCACCCGCAATTCAAATCCGAACCGCCAGCCAGTCGAGCTTAACCGTACGTCGCTGTACCTCGGCTTGCTGCTGATCTTCGTTCTCGGTATTCTCTTTTCTAGCTACTTCTTTAACTAAAGCTTCGGTCGATTTAGCCCGAAAGTGCTAGAAGAAAAGACTACTAAAACGCACTGCTTTTCGCTTTTTTCATCCTGGAGGACTTCCAAATGTCTGACGTCAGAATCCCGCTTTGGGTGGTCGGCACGATTGCCGGTCTTGGCGCACTTTCCGTTGCGGCGCTGCTTTTCTACGGTTCGTACACGGGTCTGGGTTCTGCTCAGTAGTCTACAGAAGCGCCTACGGATTCAGGGGTCTAGAGCCCCGGTACAGTTCCAGGAGCAATCGAATATTTCCGGTAATAAGGCTCGCCGATCGCCCGATCGCTGGGTCTTTTGCCATTTTCAAGCCTTGGCTCGCCTCGCCGCAGATGAAAAAGAAGCGAGCATCCGCGCTACGGAAAGGAAAACGTAGCGCAGATGTCCGCTTCTGTCGCTAGGACGTGCGGGCTGTTTTGCGGGAGTTCGAGACCCCTACAAAACCCCCTTGGAGCTGGGAATCCGTCCGGCGCGGCGCGGGTCGATTTCGATCGCCATACGCAGCGATCGCGCGAAAGCCTTGAAGGTCGCTTCGATGATGTGGTGGGAGTTGATGCCGTCGAGCTGGCGGATATGCAGCGTCAGCTGGGCGTGGTTGACGATCGCCACGAAAAACTCGCGCACGAGCTGGGTGTCGTAGGTGCCGACGCGCTCGGTGGGAATCTCGAGGCCGTAGCCGAGGTGGGGACGTCCGGAGAAGTCCAGTGCCACCTGCACCAGAGACTCGTCGAGCGGCGCGACGAAGTGGCCGAAGCGGACGATGCCTTTGCGATCGCCGAGCGCCTGGGCGAATGCCTGGCCGAGGGTGATGCCCACGTCCTCGTTGGTGTGGTGGTCGTCGATTTCAATATCGCCTTTGGCCTGCACGTCCAGGTCGATCAGGCCGTGGGATGAAATCTGGTCGAGCATGTGATCGAGGAACGGGACGCCAGTGTCGGCATTGCACTGGCCCGTGCCGTCGAGGTTGATGCGAACTCGCACGTCGGTCTCGCCGGTCGTGCGCTTGACGGATGCCGTACGGGCGGTCGGCAGTTTCTCCAGGTCGCTGGTCTGGAAAGCGGTGTCGCTGATTTGCATGGTCGTGGCGGGAGAAGTCTTGGCCTTCGCCCGATGCGAAAGTCTTAAGTTCGTTATCGATATCTTAAACTGCCGATTGCGAGGGAGGTCGAGCTTGTGGGGTCGATTCGGGGGGCGATCGAAGGTCGGGTATATGATGCGATCGTCGAATGGCGCGAGAAGCTATGCAACTGACGGAATTCGAGCTCGAGCTTGTTGGTGTGGGGTTGGGCGTGGGTTTAATCGTGGCGGCGATCGTCGGGCTGAACGGCCTGCGGCTGCGCTGGAAGCTGCGCGGGGAAGTGGAAGATTTGAAGAAGAACCTCTACGTCAATATGAGCGTGCAGGCCCAGGGCACGGAGGGTTTGAAACGGGAACTCGAAGAGCTCAAGCAGACCAACGAGAAACTGCGGACGACGGTGGCGACGCTCTCTAATACCAAATCCGACTTAGTGAAGAGCGTTAGAGCGATGTGTAGGCCACCAGTGGA
>CALCCD010000085.1 GCA_937899645.1 uncultured cyanobacterium
AATGCTCTCACTGAGGGGCTTGCATGACTTACCTCCTTAAGCGACCAGTGCCCAACAATCGGATGCTGCCGCAGGTGCGCGATCGAATCAGAAAGCTGCTCTACCCGACCTTGCCAGTGGGTCACGACGGGCGGCTCGGTTGGAACCTGAATCCCACCAAACGACGGTTCCGGACGGCGTAACTGCTCGACTAAGCGCTCGAGTGCTTCCCCAGACAAGTTCACGTTTGGAGACTCGATATTGATCGTGTCGGCGTTCAAGTTCGCTTGTCCAATCTGCGTTAGCTTACCGTCCGGCTCAGCTGTCCCTTCGACATGAATATCCATCGATTTCCCATCGTTCTCGGGTGCTCGATCTGCCATACATCGTCATGCTTGTGAGGAAACGCTAGAGAACGTTGCGAGGTCAGAGGTTGATTTCCTTGGCGTTGATATTCACCTGGCCGAGCTGAGTGAACATGCTGGAGTTCTCCACCTTCATCGAGATATTCGTGTGATTCTCACTCCGATCGAGCGCCTGTTGAATCTCCTGCGCCAACTGTGTCACCTTGCCTGCGAACACAGGGTCTTCGCCCATCTCAAACGCCAACAGTCCCGCTAATCGCTTGAGATTCGTTTCGTTGGGGTCACGTTCCACCTCTTCCATTATCGGCACGGCCTTTGGTTGCTCGCGCCCCAGCCGGTCGCGTATCGCATCCCAGAGTTTGGGCGCTCGTGCGATCGCTCCTTCTGTCAAACTTTGACCGCCCTTTTGCACTGCCCCCTTCACGAAAAGTGTGGCAAAACTCAGTATCGTTAGCGGTTCGACTGCCATTACTTCACGCTCCTCAGAGCTTAAGCCTTCTTCCTCCGTTTTAGCCGCAGTTTTAGCCGCCGACTCGCGATCGCCCGTTCGGATTCCCCCACCCCGATCGCCAACCCGATCCAAAACGCCGCCTCGGGCTAGAAAAACGCCCGCTCGGTTATAGCACTTCATATTTCACCTGCGTATTATTCGCTACATGCACTTGAACGGTACTTCTAAGGCAAAGCCGTAATCCCTTCTGGGATAAGCGATCGAGCCCGAGATCGGCCAACTGCATTGGTGTCGATTTTACGAGCAGCACGATGAAGCAACATTGGATCTGGAGTGGTGTCGGGATGTTCGGTTTGGTGCTGCTGGCTCCACCGGTGTGGGGGCAGAGCGAGCCGGTGGATGGCGACGCGGAGGTTGTCGAAGCCTGCGCGGAAGCAACGAATGGCGACGACTCCGAGACAGAGCCAGACCCGAACTGCGAGGAAGACGATACGCCGGAGCCCGAGCCAGCTCCGACAGCTCCGATCGTACCGCTGCGAATTATCGTCACGGCAGAGCGCACCCCGGAAGAAGCCCTGTCCGTACCGCTGAGCCTGACCACCCTGTCCGAAACGCAGATCGAAGATGCCGACATCACCTCCCTCAATGGCATCGCCGATCGCACGCCGAACTTCACCTTTTACTCCGGTGGTGCCAACCGTACGGGTCAGTTCTACAGCGTGCGCGGCGTCAGCAACTTCAACGCCTTTAGCCGCGATGCGGTGGGCTTTTTCGTCGATGACGTGCCCTTTGATTTCGCCGGGTTTATCGATCAAGACCTGATCGATATCGAACGGGTCGAGGTGCTGCGGGGGCCGCAAAATACGCTCTACGGTCGCAGCTCGTCGGGTGGCGCGGTCAATATCGTGACGCGCCGCCCCACCGACGAGTTCGAGTACGGCGGCTCGCTCCGCTATGGCGACAATCAGCACTTCGACTCGCGGCTATATGTCAGCGGCCCGATCGAGGAAGGCGTGCTGCGCTTTCGTTTGGCCGGTAGCTACAGCGATCGCGAAGGATTTGTCTACAACCGCTTCCTGGAAGACGATGTGGATGACGGGCAGGCATTCACCGGGCGCGGGCAGCTTCTGTGGACGCCGAGCGAAGATTGGGAAATTCTGTTTAATGCCTTTGTCAGTGACTATCGCGAGGGTGGCAATCCTTACGTGCTGACCAGCAACGACGATCCCTTCGACGTGGATCTCAGCTTCAACGGCTTTAACGACGTGGTCACCAACGCCCAGTCGTTGCGGATCGAGCACGATACGCCAAACCTGCGGCTGACTTCGATTACAGCGCACCGCTTCTCGCGCCAGGAGGCGGCATTCGATCAGGATGGCTCGATTCTGGATCTCAGCATCAACGCGCCTGACTTCTCGTCCCGCGTTTTCAGTCAGGAGTTTCGCGTGCAGTCGCCGGAGGATGCCGATCGGCTCCAGTGGATCGCCGGAGCCTACTTTGAAACCGCCTCATTTGAGAACAACCGTCGCTTTCTCGAGGGATCTGATAGCGCCAATCCCGGCACGATCGAGGCGGACGGCGACAGCACCAACCGCAGCCTCGCTGTTTTCGGACAGGCGAGCTATGACATCACCGACGAGTTCACGCTGACTGGCGGGCTGCGTTATGAAAATACCCGCGCCGAGCTGGATTTCGTGCAGACGTTTACGACACCAGACGGTTTCTCGTTCCCGCTGGTGGAGGTCGATGATGCGGACGTGACGGGCTCAGAGCTGCTGCCGCGCTTTGTGGTGGAATATCGCTTTAGTCCCGACCTGATGGCCTATGGCAGCATTACGCGGGGCTATCGCCCGCCGGGAACCAGCTTTGAGCCGTTTAATGCCGAATCCGCGATTTTCGATGCCGAAACGTCGTGGAACTACGAGGTGGGTGTGAAGTCCGCGTGGCTCGACGATCGCCTGATTGTTAACTTGGCGGCGTTCTACAGCGATACCTCCAATTTCCAGTTTCCCAGTATCGGCTCGAGCACGGGCTCCGTCGCGATCGGCACGGCCGATATTCGGACGTTTGGCGCGGAGCTGGAGGTGCTGGCCCGCCCGATCGAGGGGCTGGAGATTATCGCGGGTCTGGGTTTGCTCGATGCCGAATTCACAAACGGCAACGAGACCTTCACCGGTGCGCCGCTAGAGGGCAATCGCACGCCGTTTAATGCCGACCTGACCTACAACATTGCAGCGCAGTATCGCAGTCCGGGCGGGATTTTCGGTCGCCTGGAGGTTATTGGCTTCGGTACGACGTTTTTCGACGATCTCAACTCGATCGAGCAAGAGCCCTTCGCCCTGGTCAACGCCCGCGTGGGCTATGAGGCAGAGAACTACGGCATCTACGTATTTGCCAACAATTTGTTTGACGAAGAGTACGTCACCCAAGCCTTTGACGCCGGAGCCGGTCTCGCCGGAACCTATGGCGCACCGCGTACGGTAGGCGTTCAGTTCAGAGCCAGATTTTGAGTTCGATCGCAAACCGCTAGAGGAAAACGCATGGTCACAATTGACGAGCAGCGCTGGCCGCTGGTGCTGGTGCATTTTCGAGGCATCAACACGCCAGAGAATCAGAATCGATTCCAGTCCCAGTTCGAGACCTGGTTGGCGAAGCGGGAGCCCTTCGCCCTGGTGATCCGGCGCGACGATGCCGAAGCTGCCGAAGCCGAGGGCAAAAAATCCGCCGCCGTCAAGCAAATGCGAAAAGACGGTATGGCTTGGGCGAAGGCGCATAAGGGCGCGATCGCCGAGTATTGCGTCGGAATGGCGATGGTTCCCGACTCGACGCGGATGCTGGGGGTGTGGGGGCCGATCGTCGCCAAGGTCACCAAGAACATCTACGGCTGTCCCGGCAAGGTGTTTGAATCGGTGGAGCAGGCGCAGGCATGGGGTGCGACACAGCTCGGTTTGGAACAGCCGCAGGCGGCGAGCGCCACCACCAGCGAGTCCTTTAAGCAGGTGGTGTTGCAGCAGCGCTTGCGGCTGCTTTTCTCTGGCGTGCTGGCAGCAATCGGCGCGTCACTGGGGCTGATCCCCTACTACCTGATTTATCTGGTTAGCCTGCAAATCTTCGATGTGGAAGCTGCCGTAGATTCCCAGGCGGTCGCGCAGCTAGCGCTCTGGGCGGTGGCGGCGATCGTCAGCAAAGGCATTTGCACCGGCCTCTCTACCCGACTGTCCCATATCGCCGCCTACACCATTCTCTACGACCTGCGGATCGCCCTGGCGCGCAAGCTGGGTCGCCTGCCCCTTGGCTATTTCACCGGGCGCACCACCGGCGAAGTCAAGAAGATTATCCACGAGGACGTGGAGCAGCTCGAGCAGGGGCTGGCGCACATCATTCCTGACGTGGTGGCGGGGGTGACCGTGCCGCTGGTGGCGGGAATCGTGCTGGTGTTGGTGGACTGGCGCATGACCCTGGCGACCCTGGCTAGCGCGGCGATCGCGATCGGCCTGTTTGGCTTCATCATGTCGCGCTTCGATATGAGCGCCTACAATGCCTTGCTAACCAAAATGAACGGGGTGGTGATTCAGTACATCAACGGAATGAAGGTGGTCAAAGCCTTTACCCGCACGGACTTTTCCTTCGGTCAACTGCGAGACGTGGTGGAGGAAATGCGCCAGGTGTACGTAGAAACGACGCGAATTTCGGCGCTACCGATGGCGACGATGCTGACGCTGATGCGATCGGCTGCGGTGACGGTGGTTCCGGTGGGGATCGCGCTCTATCTATCAGGGAGCCTGAGTCTGCCCACGTTCGTGCTGTTTGTAGTGATGGGCATTGGCTTTAACCGGCCAATTATGGCGGTGATTTTCCACGGCATGACTGGGTTCTATCAAGTCAATGCCGCCACCCAGCGAATTGCGGCGGTGTTCGATCGCCCCGACCTGGCCGATCCCGCCGATCCCCAGCAGCCAGAGGGCAACGCGATCTCCTTCCGCAACGTGTCCTTTGGCTATGGCGACACGGCGGTACTGAAGGACATTAGCTTTACGGCTCCGGCGGGCAGCGTTACAGCGCTGGTGGGCGCATCGGGTGCGGGCAAAAGCACGATCGCCAAACTGATTCCCCGTTTTTGGGATGTAGATGCAGGCGAGATCGCGATCGGCGGTGTGGATATCAAAAACATCGCCGTCGAGCAGCTGATGAACCGCGTATCGTTCGTCTTCCAGGACGTGTTTCTGTTTAACGACACCATTCTGGAAAATATTCGCATCGGCAACCCCACCGCCAGCTACGACGAAATTATCGCCGCCGCCAAAGCTGCCTGCTGCGATGAATTTATCACCGCGCTGCCTCAGGGTTACCGTACGCCGATCGGGGAAAACGGTGTCACCCTGAGCGGCGGTCAGCGACAGCGCCTGTCGATCGCCCGTGCCATCTTGAAAGACGCACCGATCGTCGTCCTCGACGAAGCCACGGCCTATATCGACCCGGAAAGCGAGGCGCTGGTACAGGCGGCGCTGGCGAGCCTGCTGGCCGGTGGCGAGAAAACGCTGGTGGTGGTGGCACACCGGCTCTCGACGATCGCCAAAGCCGATCGAATTTTGGTGGTCGATCGCGGCCAAATCGTCACTCAGGGCACGCACCCGGAACTGCTGGAGCATTGCGAGCTGTATCAGGCCCAGTGGCGAGCGCATATCTCCGCCCAGGACTGGCAGTTCGTTCAGGCTGTGACGAGCGATCGGCCGCCTGTACCGATCGGGAACCGTACCGAAACCGACGCGCCACTGGAGAACCCTTACGCAACGCTAGACGAGGCCGACACGGTCTGGGCGATGATGCGGAAGCTGGTTCCCGCGCGGGCGATGGGCTACTTCTGGCGGGCGGTGCGCTGGCGGCTGCTGGAGGGCATGGCGATCGGGGCGACCAGCTATCTGGTGTATCTGGTTCTAGTTGCGCTATTTCAGGCTGAAGCGTCCGGCGTTGCCGATGCTCGCCAGCTTTGGGGCTACGCGATCGCCATTTTTGCTCTATGCATCGCGCAGATCGCTCTGGGCTACCGCGCCAACACCCACGCATTTCCGGTGACGATCGCCGCCCAGACCCAGCTGCGGATGTTTTTGGCGGACTATCTACGGCGCTTGCCCCTCGGCTTTTTTACCCGCCACGAGACCGGGACGATCGACGCGCTGTTTACCACCAATGTGATGTACCTCGAGCCACACCAGGTTTTGGAGAGCGTCATCACGGCGGTAGTGACGCCGCTACTGATTTTCGCCGTGATGCTGGCCTACGACTGGCGGCTGGCGCTGGTGTTGGCCGCGAGCGTGCCGGTGGCGATGTTGGCGCTGAGCTATGGCGAGCGCGTGCTGGCGCGAGTTTGGCGGGTGCAGGCAGGAGCGCGGGTGCAGGCCAACGCGCGGATGGTGGAGTATATCCAGGGCATCAGCGTGATTCGCGCCTTTAATCTGGCGGGCGATCGCCTCGAGCAATTCCGCGCCAGCCTCAAGCAGTTTCGCGACGCCAGCCTTAACACCGTCACGGAAATCGCCCCGGCGCTGACGCTCTTTACCTCGACGCTGGAGCTGGGCTTTGCGCTGTTGCTGGTGGTGGGTGCGTCGCTATTTGCCGGTGGTAGCCTGACGGGCGATCGCTTTCTGTTCTTCATGGTGTTGGGCTTGGCGTTCTACACGCCACTGCTGTCGCTCGCGGACATGATGGAGCTCTATCACCTGATGCAAAACTGCGTTCGCAACCTCAATGAGTTTATGCAGAGCGCGGTGCAGCCGGTGGCGTCGGCTCCCCAATATCCCCAGGACACGACGATCGAGTTTCGCGATGTCAGCTTCCGCTACGAGGACGAAACCGTCCTCGATCGCATCAGCCTGACGATCGCCCCCGGCTCGATGACCGCACTGGTGGGCACCAGCGGCTCCGGCAAAACCACCATCACTAACCTGATCGCCCGCTTCTGGGACACCAGCCAAGGCAGCGTCACCCTGGGCGGCGCGGATGTGCGACAAATCCCAACCAATACGCTGCTCGCCCAAATGACGATGGTGTTCCAGGACGTGTACCTGTTTAACGATACGATTCTGGCCAATATCCAGTTCGGCAATCCCGACGCCACTGAGGCAGAGGTGTTCGCAGCGGCAGAGGCGGCGCGATGCCACGGGTTTATCTCCCGGCTACCGCAGGGCTACCAGACGATGGTGGGTGAAGGCGGCGCAACGCTCTCCGGTGGCGAGAAGCAGCGCATTTCGATCGCCCGCGCCATGCTCAAAGACGCGCCGATCGTGTTGCTCGATGAAGCTACAGCTTCGATCGACCCGGAAAACGAGCGGTCGATCCAGCAAGCCATCCAGGCGCTCAGCGTCCAAAAGACCCTCATCGTTATCGCCCACCGGCTGAATACGATCGCGGCAGCCGACCAAATTTTGGTGCTCGATCGAGGCCGCATCGTCGAGCGCGGGCAGCATGCGGAGCTGTTGAAGCAGGGTGGCCTGTACCAGCAGCTCTGGGAGGTGAAGGCGCGATCGCAAGGCTGGAAAATCGCGGGAAAGGTGAAGGCGTCGAGTTCGAGTTAGGGCGGCAGAGCACCTCAACAACTTACGCCCGTCAAATAACTCTTTAGGTACGTTATGAGCCTTTCTGAATTCTGCGATCGGCAGCACGAACGCGAACGATCGAACACGACCAAGCTGCTTCTCCTCAGCCTCGTCGGTTCCGTCGGGCTGCACCTGCTGCTATCGGGAACCACCAACTGGGGAGGCGGTGGCCGCAGCGTCGGAGAAACGCCGATCGAGCTACTGGTGATGGAACCACCACCGGACGACGCGCCGACCGAAACTCCGATCGAGACGCCCGATCGACTCCCCACGCAGCTCGACACCGCAACCCACGATCCATCCACGGCGGCCAGTGCTCCAGCCAGCGCCCCCGCCGCGTCCGCTCCGGCGAATCTGTTCTCTCCCGCGACGATCGAGGCAATCCCCGATACCGGCGTGGATTCAGAGATCGCAGGCTCGGATATTGACGACAAGGACAAGAAAGATCGCGACAAAGACGGACGCATCGGTGACGACACCGGCACAGATGACGGCGTGCTTGAAGGAACGGGCGACTCCGATGCGGAAGGCTCCGACGACACTGGCAACGACACCGGCGACGGTTCTGGAGATAGCGACGGCACTGGAGACGGCGTTGAAGAGGCCGAAGGAGCCGATGGCGGAACGAACGATGCAGGTGACGGCAACGGCCAAGGGCAAGGCTCGCGCACCGTGGCCTGTGACCACTGCATCCTGCCCGAATATCCCGACAGCGCCCTGGAAGCCGGAGTCGAAGGCACGCCGCGCGTCCAAGTCGATATTGCGCCCGATGGGTCGGTACGCGGCGTCACGCTCGTCAACACCAGCGGCAATCCAGACATCGATCGCGCGGCGGTCGAGGCAGCGCGCAACTCCAGCTTCCAGCCGGTAGATGGCGGCGCGATCATGCCGATCGATTACGACCTCAGCATCGCAGGCTCGGAGCGCAATCGTGAAGCCCTGGAGCGCGGTGGCCGTCAGTCCGCCGAGATCCCCAGCTACAGCTACTCCGGCGCGGCAAGCTCGAGCGCAGATTCCAGCTACGGCGCATCGGGTTACGGCGCTTCCGGTGCGACAGTTCCGGGAAGCTATGCCGGTTCGGACTATGGCGGCTACAGCGCGATCGACCCGGCGCTCGATCCCGGTTATTCCGGCGCAGCATACCCCGCAGACAACAGCGCGGGCGATGCCTCGATCGATAGCACGGGCGCTGGATACACCGCACCAGCCGATGTTCCTACCGATGGCTATTCCGGCGCAGCAGTCTATGGCCATTCCAGTGATGCGGCGGGCTACGAAGCCGATCGCTATACGACCGATGGGTATAGCAGTGGCTATGGAACTGACGGCTATGGCTACACCACCGGTGGTTATGGCGGTAGTTACGAAGCCGGTAGTGACACGACCGGTGGTTATGGCTACGGCGGTGGTTACGAGGCTGAAAGCTATGAAGATGGCGTGAGCTACGAGTCCGGTGGTTACGAGGAAGAGGCGGCGGCGGCGGAGTGAACCGACTGGTTCGATTGTTCTTTAAAGAGGTCGATCTGATGGTGGATTTTCAAACTCATTCCGATCGCAAATGGCTGGCGGTGCGGCGCTTATAGCCAATTCACAACGCTCGATCGTCGAGTGCCGACAAAAGACGACAAACAAGAGTTGAGGACAGTCATGGAAAACCCAGAAAAAATCTTTGCCGCCGGTGGCGTGGTCATGTGGCCACTACTGGTATTCTCGCTGGCGTCGCTTGCCCTGATTATCGAGCGTCTGGTGTTTTGGGTGCGGCTCAACCGTCGCCAGCGCAAATCCATGCAGGGCGTGCTGCGGCTCTATCGCGACTCGCCCGCCGAAGCCCACGCCAAGCTCCGCAAGCACGTCGATCTGCCGCTGGCACGTATCTTCCTCGAGGCGCTGGAGATCGACGGAGCCAGTCCGAAGCAGTTCCATCTGGCACTGTCGAGCGCGATGCAGGCAGAGCTGCCCGATCTGCGGCGCTTCAGTACGGCGTTCGCCACCATCATCAGCGTCTCGCCGCTGCTGGGGCTGTTGGGGACAATCCTCGGCTTGATTTCGTCGTTCGATGCCCTACAGCTCGGCAACCTCTCGGAGAACACCGACGTGGTGACGGGCGGCATTAGCGAAGCGCTGGTTTCGACGGCGGCGGGTCTGGTCGTGGCGATCGGAACGCTGCTATTCGCCAACCTGTTTCGCGGCCTCTACAAGCGTCAGCTCGCCCTAATTCAGGAATACAGCGGCCAGCTCGAGATTCTCTACGAAGAACACGACGCTGCCCGCAACGCTTCGGCCATCGCTTCAGCCAACGCAGTCGCAGCGGAGGAACGCTATGTACGGTCTTGAGGACAACGAGCCGGAATTCGAGCTGAATATCATTCCGATGATCGACGTGATCTTCGCGATCTTGACCTTCTTTATTATCTCCAGCATGTTTCTGTCGCGATCGGAGTCGCTGCCGGTGAACCTACCGAAGGCGGACTCTTCAGAAGTGCAGGATCGGGTTCGCATCACCGTCACAGTGGAGCCCTCGGGGCAGATCTCGCTGAACCGCGAAGATCTCGAACTCGACGCACTAGAGGCAGGTGTACGCGATCGCATGGAAGAAGGCACGGAAGCAGTTATCGTCATCAACGCCGATGAGACAGTCGAGCACGGTCGCGTGATCGCGGTGATGGACGTGCTGCGCAGCATCGAAGGGGCAGCGCTGGGGATCGCCACCGAGCGTCCGTAGGCCATTGGTAGATTACAGCTCGGGGACAAAGCGCTCTTCGTAAGCTTCCACGACCTGGCCGACAGCATCCATTAGTGAGGCCAGCGGGTGCGATTCGTCTTCTCCGACTGTGTCTATCAGAGTGTTCAAAAAATCTACAAGGCGATCGAACTCCGCTTCGGACTGCGGCATTGTCAGGAAGGGGCGCAACGTCTCCCAGGCGGATGCGGTTTGTTCTAGCTCGATCGCTGTCATTGCTACTCTTTCCAATTTCCTCGATCGTACTCGCGATGTGTGAGTACTGCACGGACGTAAACCTTGCCTCGATTGTAGTGAATTGCGGCAATCAGGCGCGCTTTGTTGCCGCCGATGTTGAAGACTGTGAGTTTTCCGACTTTGTCTGCCGTGGGGAAGACTCGACGAACTTCTTCAATCGAGCGAAACTCACCACGTTTCATTTCCCGATACCAAGCCTGCAACCCAGATGTGCAATTTGGGTTGCACTTGGCAAATTCGTTCAGCACTTTTCTTGAAATGACATGCATGGTCAGCGAACACTCCCATAGCTCTGTTGCTGTTGGAGATAGCGTAAACGTGTAAGTGAAGGAACCTCGGTTAACCCAATCCCTTATGGAGTTGATCGAAATGTGGAAACGAAATGCAGAATCCACAACTACAAGGTTTCTTTTTACCCAAGCTTGCGCTGACTTTATGGAACTTAATTATTTGAGAAAAGCTCCTTATTATATATCTTGGGAACAAAATATGCCGGTTAACCGGAAACTTCAAGAGGAAAGCAATTGCGGCAACCTTGTAAGGAAGATTTTGCAACGCTCAGTGCGCCGCCATGCCTGAATTGTCGTCAACAAAACTGAAATCTTCGATTAAATATCAACCCTTTATCCTACCAGTTATACCAAGCCCAGAAAGTGAGACTACAGATAGGATAGAGGAGTCCCCCCAC
>CALCCD010000086.1 GCA_937899645.1 uncultured cyanobacterium
TCATTGCTGACTCATCTATTCTCTTCCTCACCACTTTAGACGGCCAGTGCCGTGGAGCTCTGTAGCAAGTTGTGGAGCTGGCATTCGCTGGCAGATTAGTGTTGTCTCTACATCTGACGTAAACGTTGTTCCTGAGAAAAAACGGCAGAATAAGACATAGGATAGTTACAGAGTATTAGCCCAAGCCCTCAAGGCAGTTCACTTTCTCCATGCAGAGCAATCCAAAGGTCACACAGATTGAAGTTTCACGTTTGCTTCTAGACTCACAAAATCCACGGCTACCTTCCATACAAATTACGAGCCATGATGCGATTCGCGCAATGACAGAGCGTCAAGGAAATAAAGTTCTCGCCTTAGCCGAACATCTCCTTGAGAACGGAGCAAATCCTGCAAATCTCATGATGGTAATCCCAGCGAAAAGCGACCCGAACTTCTTTGTAGTTTTGGATGGGAACAGACGACTTAACGCTCTGAAGCTCTTGGAGTCTCCACAATTAGCAGAGGGAACTCTAAGCGAAAAAGATCTCAGAAAGCTAAAAAAGCTTTCCAGAGACTTTGAATCCAGTCCTATCCAAAAATTTTCATGTGTTGTGTTCGATAGCCGTGATGAAGCTGATGTTTGGATATCTCTGACTCACAGAGGTCTCAACAAAGGTGCTGGGATGCTTCCCTGGGATGCTCAGGTAGGTGCTCGATATGATGAAAGACGCAAGGGCAAGAAAGAAATAGCACTGCGAATACTTGATTTTGTAAAAAAAAGTGGCAATCTTTCAGAAATAGCCAATGATAAGATCGAAGAAGGTAAGTTTCCCATAACCACTCTTGATAGAATGCTTAGCACGCCATACGTTCGAGAAAAGCTGGGAATCAGCAAGGATGGCAGCGAGATAACCCTTCTTTTCCCGGAGGAGCAGGTACTGAAAGGATTAAACCAAATTGTTGAAGATCTTGCGAGTGGAGAAAAAAACGTCTCCGACCTTAAGAGAGCTAATGACAGAATTGACTACATCAATGATGAAAACTTTATTGATATCCTCCCAGATCAAAGCCTGAAGCTACCGAACCCAATCCCCCTAACAAAAGACAGGCTGGACAAACAAGTGCCTGACAGTACACTTCCATTATCAAATACTCCAAGCCAGAAAAAAGTCGAGAACCCCACAACCAACGAAAAGAGTGATAGCCAGCAAGGGTCGAATTTTAAGCCAAAATCACGAACATTTCAACAAGCAAGAAAAACCTTGATACCAAGAGGTCTAAGTCTTGCAATAAATCAAGCGCGCGTGAACAATCTTTTTAGAGAGTTGAAGCAGCTAAATTTGGAGGTTTCACCTAACTCAGGAGCTGTCATGCTTCGCGTCTTTATTGAACTGAGCGTAGACCACTTTGTGGAAGAAGTAATAAAATGGGACGAACGAAAGACCGACAACTCAAAACTCAAAGACAAGCTTAGCAAGGTCGCTCAGTACCTAGAAGATAATAAAGCTATGACGAAGAATGAACTTGCTCCCATACGCAAGTTTGCTACTGGAGACGGAATGCTTGCAGCATCGGTCAAGTCAATGAACCAGTACGTACACAATCGATACTACTCACCCGTTCCTTCGGAGCTGATAGTAGTGTGGGATGATTTCCAGCTCTTTATTCAAAAGATTTGGGAAATAGCAAAATAAGCGCTTTACTTGCCTAGTAATCCATGCTGTACACATCACCTCTGCGTTATCCCGGAGGCAAGCGCAAGCTAGCCAACTTCGTCAAACTAATATACAGAAGCAACAACTTATTAGATTCTGAGTACCTTGAACCCTATGCAGGTGGAGCTAGCATCGCTTTACATCTTCTGTACGACGAGTACGTCCGGTATATCCACATCAACGACATTGACATATCAATTTTTGCTTTCTGGCATTCTGCTATTTACGAAACGCAAGAATTGTGTGATTTGATTAGAAATGTTCCCGTGACAATCGAAGAGTGGAGAAAACAGAAAAGCATTCAATTGTGCGGAAGGGATGATATAAATGCTGTCTCGATGGTAGACTTTGGTTTCTCTACTTTCTTTCTAAATAGAACAAATCGCTCAGGAATAATTAATGGTGGTGTAATCGGAGGAAAAAATCAAGATGGTAAATGGAAGATAGATGCTCGATTCAACAAGGAAGACTTGATTGAGAGAATAAAAAAAATCGGAAGATATAGAGACAGAATACATTTGTCGAATCTCGATGCTCTGGATTTCCTGGACGCCAAGTCAGATAACATTAAGCCAGACAGTTTAATATACTTAGACCCTCCATACTTCATGAAAGGGGCTGAGGATTTATATATGAAGTTCTACAAACAGGAAGACCATCTGCGTGTTTCAAAGAAAGTCAAGAAGCTTAAGAATAACTGGGTAATATCTTATGACAATGCACCCGAGATTCGCAGGTTATACAGCGAATGCAAATCACTAACGTACGATATTCACTACTCTGCAAGAAAGAGGTATAGAGGGACAGAAGTTATGTTCTTCAGTAAAAAACTGAGGGTTCCTGATCTTCCATCCCCCACTTCCGTTGAGAATTCGGTATTCCAGCTGGAGCTTCTTCGGGACTGACGTGGCGTTCGTGCAGGTTGGGCAGGTCAAAAGACGAAAGAGAAAAATGTAAATCTCAATGGAGTAGAACAATAACGTCACACCGCAGATTACATGTGGGTGATTGATGTCGGATCGATTTCTTTCAGGGCCCAACCCATCACCCAGCAACCCAACGAACCCTCCCCCTTCAACCCCAACCTCCTCGAATAAACCCGATCGCGCCCCCCGCCAAACCGATCGCAGCCAAAACAATGACCCGCTCCCCCGCCCAAACCCAACAGCTCTACGATCGCGACTACGCCCTCTGGCTCCAAACCACCGTCTCTCAACTCCACACCGGAGACCTCACCCAGCTCGATCGCGCCAACCTCATTGAAGAACTCGAAGACATGGGACGACGCGAACGCCAGAGCCTCGCGAGCAACCTCGTCGTCGTCCTGCTCCACCTGCTGAAATGGGAGTTTCAGCCCGACATGCGCACCGGAAGCTGGAGCGGTAGCATCGCCGAACACCGCCGCCGCATCAACAAATCCCTGAAAGCATCGCCCAGCCTGAAGAACCACTTTGCTGACATTCTCGACGAGTGCTACGATGATGCCCGCTTCCAAGCCAGCGCCGAAACGGGGCTGCCCATCGAAAGCTTCCAGCCAGAATGCCCGTACTCGATTGACGCAATCCGCGATCGTCAATTCTTGCCGGACGCCCGATCGTAAACGCCCCGCCTACTCCGGCAACTCCTCCGGATCGATCCCCCGCGAGCGTAAAAACGCCTCCAGCCGCTCCTTCGCCAGCCGCTCCTGCTCCTTCGCCAGTCGCTCCCGTTCCGCCCGCTCGAACTCCCGTTCCGCGCGCTCGAACTCCCGCTCCGCCCGCGTCAGATGCCGGTTTCCCCGCGCGTCGTACCACGTCAAAATTTCCAGCGGCAGATTCCCCACCGTCGCCTGGTAGCGACCGAGCCCCAGCCCCACCTCCGGCATCCAAAACGGATCTTGCGTTGATGCCAAGCGGTAGCGATCGCCCTCCAGCTTATAAACCTCAAACGGCTGGTGGCGATCGCGCTGCCAAAACTTCGGGTGGTAAATCGCGTAGTACAGCACCCCGAGCTTGGCGTAGGTCTCCATCTTCTTGGAGTACTCGTTCCCCGGTGTCTGTGACACCATCTCCAGCGCCAGAATCGGCGGAGTATTGTCCTCCTCCCACATCACGTAGCTCAACCGCGACTCGCCGCTCTTCTTGCGCTCGACGTCCAGGCTGAGGAACGCATCGGGAACGACCGGCACGCGGTGATTCTGGCCGGTGGTGTGATAGATGCCCATATCCACCCCGAAGAACCAGTCCAGACGATCGGCCCAAAGATCGATAAGAAGCTGCAACAGCAGATTGGGCAGAAGGTTTTGGTCTTCGTTGTCCACCGGGGTCTCGTCCGAACAGGGCAGTTCGCGGGCGCTGGGGAGTTTTAGGTCTGGATCGACGGGCGAACGCATAGGTCGCTGTTCCGCTGGGGATTTAATCTCAGTGTAGGCGATCGGTTTATCGTCAAATACGTCACCGCTTTCTCCGTCATCTCACCGAAGCTTTGATTCGGCGAAATCATCTCGATCGCGAGTTCTGGCGGAATACGGGCGCGATGAAGTGAAGACGTTGGGTTATAACCGTTACGGTGTACTGTCATCAGGCAGCAACCGACGACCTCAACTCTTGACCGATGAAACGATCCAACCACCGCACTCTCCTTGGCTCGCTCGTACTGAACGGGCTGCTCTGGTCGGGAATGCCGCTGGCCGCCCAGCCGCTGGCCGCGCAGCAGTCTACGACCACTGCCAAAGCCCCGACTCTCGACTTACAAGCTCTCGACCTCGGGTCAAACGCACGATCGCTGAAGCTCGAGCCCGCTGTCACGCAGGCCAAGCAATCTCGGCCCCAGCGAGCCGAGATCTTGAATGTGAACGGTACGCTGACGCCTGCCAATGAAACTCTGCAGGATGGGACGTATTTTGAAGCCCATACCTTCTCGGGGCGGGCAGGCCAGGAAGTTGACATTACGCTCTCGAGTTCGGACTTCGACGCCTATCTGCTCTTGATCGACCCGGATGGCAACCTGATCGCCGAGAACGACGACATCAACCCCAACAACTTCAACTCGCGGATTCAAACCACACTGCCCGGTAACGGAACTTACCTAGTTGTGGCGAATACGGTACGTCCGCAAGAGCAGGGCAGCTACAACCTTTCGATGACGACGGCCCTGGGCAGTGGGGCCTTCCAGGCCACGCTGAGCTGGAACACGATCGACGATTTGGACGTGTCGGTTCGCGATCCCGACGGAAATATCGTTTCGTTTGGCGAGCCGGTGGTCGCGTCTGGCGGGCAGCTCGACGTGGACTCGAACTCTCTGTGTGCCGGTGTGACCTCGACGCCGGTGGAAAATATCTTCTGGCCCGCTAATGGTGCGCCTCAAGGGGAATACGCGATCGTGGTGCATCTCTATCAGCACTGCGGCAGCAATTCCGGGCCGGTGCCGTTTACCTTGCAGCTAAACGTCCAGGGTACGATTGAGACCTTTGAAGGGATGGTCGATGCCAGCGAAGACGGGCAGTTCGCGGTATTCAGCACGGCGGTCTATTAGGCGCTGCGCCCATCCGCGCCGCCGGTGAACCTCGCCGGTGGCGCGCTCGAGATCGCGTCGCTCGCTGAGATTAAGTCGAGGCGATCAACTCGGAGCGATCGACCCGGGACAGCCAACTCGGGACAGCCAATTCGAGGCTACCAGCTCGGGTCGATCGGAGTGTAGTCCCGACAGCCGGTGCAGGGGCCGTGGGGATTGACGGCGCAGCGAAGGTGGGTCGATCGCGCGCTCCACTGGCAGTTGGCGTGGCCGAGGGGCAGGTGCGACGGCACGGCAGAACTGCGAGCGAAAGAGCGGCGGCGGATCGCCTCCCAGCGGCGATCGAAGCGGCGGCGGGTGCTGCGGATCTGCCACGCGCCCCAGAGAGATGGCGCGATCGCCAGGATCGCCAGTAAGGAAATTTGCAGAATTGCATTCATGGTTGCGTCTCCCCCGGCTGGCCTACCAGTCGCTTTCCGGCTCGGTGTCGATTTCTGCCTCGAGGGTGTCTTCGTCGAAGCGGACGTAGAGGATATTCGGGCGGCAGCACACCTGACAGTCTTCGACGTAAGACTGAGACAGCCCGGCGCTGATATCGACAAAGGTCGTGCTGGGCTCGCCGCAAAAGGCGCAGTAATACTCGGCGGTGTTTTGCATCGCTATTGCGCCGACCCTGCCGAAGCCGGTTTTCGGCATTCGCGCTGGGTGACCTCATGGCGGTAGCGAAACATATCGCGCAGGCGATCGTTAACGAACCAGCCGATCGCCGCTTCGGATAGCTCGCCGCCGGGGAGGTCGTAGGCGATCGAGTCGGTCAGGCGGGTTTTGCCGTTTTCGGGGGCGAACTCGTGGCGGTGCACCCAGCGATCGAGCGGCCCGTCAATCTGCTCGTCCACGAACAGCCGCTCCACGTCGCAGTCCGTGTGGCGCGCCAGCCAGCGAACGGGAACCGGCCCCAGGTAAATGGTGAACTCCGTTTCCGCACCGACGCCGAGCCCGCCTTCGCGCCGAATCACGTCCACTGGCTGCCAGGGCGGCGTCAGCAGTTGCAGGATGTCGGGGCGCTCGTGGAATGCCCAGACGGTCTCTACAGGCGCGTCGATCGTCGAAGTGTAGTGAAAGTTCAGCACGGGGTTGGGGGATTTCGGAGAGTTTTGGGCGATCGACGGACGAGCGGCGAGCTAATCGATAATGGCGTCGAGCAGCACGTCGGCCAGCGGGCGATTTTTCATCGTGTCGATGTCGATCGTATCGACGATATCGAACTTCGCACCGGCATCGACGAGATTATCGTCCAGCGCTTTGAGGTATTCGGTCACCTTCGGGTCGGTTCCCACCTGAATGAACGAGACGGCTAGCTCTTCGTCGCGATCGATTTGGCGCGAGGCTTTGACGATTTCCTTCATCACGGCTTTGCGATCGTCGGGCTCGCCGTCGGTGATCACCAGCATCGTTTCGCCGTTGGGCTTGGTTTCGCCTTTCTGGCGGCGATCGAAAAAGTTCGCGAAGGCATCTTGCAGCACTTCGGCCAGATTCGTGCGACCGACGGGCTGGTTTTCCTCGAAGATTTGCGCCACTTTTGCGGTGGTCACGTTGTCATAGCGGCGAAACGTGCTCGAAAACAGGTAAACCGTAATGCCGTCGGGGTCGAGTTCTTCGCACTTGCTGGCCAGCGCCAAGGCGGAGTCGCGCACGGAGTTCCAGCGGCTTTGGTTTTTCTCGCGGTCTTGGGTGGACATGCTGCCGCTGCGATCGACGATCAGCGTATAGTCGCGGTTGTCTAACACGGGACACCTCTCGAGGCGGAAAGATCGGGCGGGGCGGCGCGCGAGCGCGACGGTTGTGGTCTTAAGTTCGTCCCCGATCGGCATGGTAACACCCCCATTTATGAAATGTGGCGGGGGATGTCATCGGGCGGTTACGACGGGTTTGGAGCGATTGCGGGTGGCGGTCTCGGGTGGCGATCGCGGGGGCAATTTTGGATCGCGATCGACTCTTTTTCCGGCTGGCCCGAAGCGCTAACCGAGATCGCCCAGATCGCCATCGCGCAGAACGCAGCCGATCGCGCGACAGACGATCGCGTTGCCTAGGGCGATGTTTTCGCGCTCGACCCAGTCTTCGAGCATTTGCTGGCTCAGTCGGACGTGGCGAAAAAGGGTTGATTTGGGCAGTCGGCGCGCGTCGAAGGCGCTGATGGTGGGCGTTGCAGCGGAGTTGCCAGCTTCCGGGGGCACCTCGGGCGGGCGGTCTGACATGGAGCGATCGGCTTGGTGAGGGGTGGCCGTGAGTTCGTCAGTGGGGTTCTCGTCGCGGGAGAAGTCTGGGGAGAAGTCTGGGGAAAGACTCGAAGGCAACTCTGGGGAACTCTCTGGGGAACTCTCCGGCGGGAGAAGGTCTGGAGGGATGTCCGAGGGAATATCCGAGGTAACTCTGGGGGCAAGCGTGCGCCCGATCGCGTCTTGCGCGAGATTCATCGCGTCGGTCAGCTCGTCTCGCGCTGGGGCGAGTGGCGTATCGGGAGAGGGCTCTAGCGGCGGTGCGGGCTCAATTTCCGGGCTAGACTGGGCCTCAATTTCGGCTTCGAGCTGAACGAGGGCCAGTAGCGGCGCGATGTCGTCGAGGGAGAAGCCGAGGGTCGCGCCTTGGGGGTGCTCTGCAAAGGTCGCGTAGCGCGTGGCGGCTTTCCAGCGGGGTGGAATGGCCGCACCCAGGGGCCGCAGCAGGCAGCCGACGTTTTCGGCGGGGGCGTCGCCACTGGCGGCTGGGGAAGCGATCTCGCCGCTATCGAGCGCGTGCAGGCAGCGATCGATTTGCGCGCAAAGCTGCCTGCCGTTTGTCGAGCTCAAAACCCGCAGTGCTAGTCGCCGGGGCTGACCGGCAACATCGAGGTCGATCGCGACCGAAAACGCTTGCGCCTTGTCCGGGAGCGGCACGACGCGCCGAATGCAGGCTGGAATTGCCGCTTCGTGGCTGCTTTCGCTGGCTTCTGACGGGCTAACGGTCAGCTCGCAGTCTTGTAGGTACGCAAACGCCCGCCCGATCGCCCGTCCGATCGCCCGATCGTCGCCCAGGCCGGACTCGCCTAGCTCGCGGACGATCTCGCCAAAGCGCAGCTCGATCGGCTCTAGGGGGTCGGCTTCGACGGGCTGAAAGTTGTCGGCGCACCACTCGATTGCGTCGTGGAGGTCGAGCGACTCGCGCACGAGAGCGTCGATTTGGGCGCGATCGAAGGGATAGAGCGACGTCGGCGGCACGAGCTGGCGCGCGACGTAGAAGGCCGACAGCCAGCAGGCGATCGCCACTTCGATCGTGGCCGCATCTGCCGCCTTCAGCTCGCAGGGATTGCCCCGATCGTGGGCCCAGCGCACCAGCGAGCCGCTGTGCTGCTGTACCAGCTCCCAGGTTTCGGGGTGCATCGCACAGGCAAACAGCACGCCGAAGCGCCGCGATCGCGTCCGCATCCGTTCGCTCAGCCACTTGATCGTTCCCATCGCCACGCGATCTTTCGGAACGTTGGGCTCGGGCAGCTCGGGATACTCGAAGTGATCGAAGACGATCGCCATCGGGGCGTAGTGCTCGATTGCCGCTAGCAAATTCAGCAGCATTCGCCACGCCTGGGACTCGAGGCTACCGCCCGCGGTCGCCGCGAGGCCGAGTTCGTCGCACTTCCAGGCGGGTAGGCTCTGGCCGCTGAGCCACTTGCGGGCGTAGGGCAACTGGTGCGGACACAGCGTCCAAAATACAGCGCGAATCAGGTCGGGATCGTCGATTTCCGGGCGAACCCGAAAGAAGGATTCGGCGATGCGATCGATCCAGCTCTGGTTTTGCTCCAGTGAGTTGCGCGAGAGCATATCGATGACGCTCTGGGGCACGAACTGCTTGCGGCTGTTTTCGAGGCCGCGTAGGGCGTGGTTGGCAAAGGCGATCGCGAGCTGCTGCCACTGGAGCAGTCCACTGGGCATCCGTCGGGTAAAGCTGTCGCACACGGCCCGCAGGAGCTGCTGGCGGACGGTGTGACTGTCGGAGAACTGCTGGACGTTGAGATATACGAACAGCCCGGGCGTGCTGGCGGTGTGGATATGGTGGCGCAGGCAGTTGAGTTCGTGGGTTTTGCCCGTGCCCGTTTCGCCCAAGATCGTTACGGCGGCGACGGTCTCGCCGCGACAGACCCGATCGTAGGCCGCGTGGAAGTGCGATCGCACCTCGGCGTTGAGGCGGGGCGAGTCGGCGGGGCGATCGTTCCAGACGTCCGGTTCGCGAACCGTCTCGGCTCCGACGAACGGGTTATGGCTGGAGATGCCCGTATTTAGGGCTTTGATAGAGGAATATTCCACAGGCGGTGAAAAAGATGGGGGCGCGATTTTGGGTGCGATCGCGATCCCGTGACGGTTCCTCGGGAGTTGCTTTTAGGCGGACACGACAAAAAACTGGCGCGCCTCTTCACAGTAGCGCCACGCGAGTTGCTCTGGATCTTTCTGCCGCGACCACTGGCCGAAGTCCGATCGCAGCTTGTGCGTGCGAACCGTACTCGGACTGACGCCCAGCCGCCGCGCGAGCTGGGTCTGGATCATCGGCGGGCGATCGCGGTTTGCAAGCTCGAGGCCGAATTTGCTGGCTTCGCCGATCTCGTTGACTTCGCAGGCCACACTCGCCTCGATCTCGGCAAGCGTCACATCGGCAAGCGCTCCATCAGCAAGCGCTGCGGCCTCGATCGTCTCGGGCTCTGGCTTGGCCTCCAAGAGTGCGGTGGCGGGCTGGACCGGCGCGGGACGATCGAGACGGGGCGCGTTCGTGGCTGAAACCGACGCCGATGGCGGAGAACCGGCCACGGCGCGGCGCTGCCACCACCAGATCCCCACCGCGCCCGTCACCGCCGACAGCAGCAGCAAATTTAGCGTCAGCACGATCGACAAGAGCGTTTGGACGAACGTTTGGACGAACGCCAAAGCTCCCTGGAGAAAGGCCGGAACGATCAACAACGCCGCCAAAATCCCGAAGACGTACTTCATATAGTCGAGGGGCGTTGGATCGGAGGGGTCGAGGCGAGGCGGCATAGCGCGATCGAGTTGCAGGATTTCAGGCGGCAGAATTGCAGGCGCTGCGAGCAGAGATGCGATCGGGCCGGTGGGGCGAAAAACCCGAACGGCGGAAAAAAGCGCGCTCTCTATAATGAGTCTAAGAGCGAACGTGCCGAACGACGACCCGCCTCGCCGTAATTTTAGTCAGGCGCTTTCGTCCGCGCCCGGGCAACGCGACGTCCCAGGTTTTGCTACTGGCTAAGCTTGTGACCTTCCTCCCGTGGAGATTGCGGTTCCCGTTTTTTGCGGGCTTGAATTCGTCGCTGTCTACGCCACAAAGATTCCGTGGCCATCGCTAACGATACGCCTGAGAGAAGCGACCGCACGATCGCACAGATTTAAGTCGAGAGTCGAGACAGAACCGGAGAATGAGACTATGGTGCCGAATCCAGCCCTGATTAACGCCGTCGAGCAACTCGGATATCGCGTCACCGTTGGCGATGTCGCCACGCAGGCGGGGCTCAACGTCGCGATCGCCGAGCAAGGTTTGCTGGCGCTGGCAAGCGATGCTGGCGGCCACTTGCAGGTGGCGGAAACAGGCGATTTGGTTTATCGCTTCCCCGAAAATCTGCGCGGCATTTTACGCAGCCGCTCCCTCAAGCTGCGGCTCCAGGAGACCTGGCAGCGCATCTGGCGCGTGCTGTTTTATCTCATTCGCATCTCGTTCGGGACGATCTTGATCGCCTCGATCGTGATAATTTTGCTGGCGATCGTCGCGCTGGCCATTGCCGCCAGCGGCAACCGCGACGAGGACGATCGCGGCGGCGGTGGCGGCATGGTCTTTATGCCCCGTTTCTCGACTTGGGATTTGTTCTGGATTTACGACTTCGGCGGCGAGCCGCGTCGGCGCGATCGCTCGGAACGCGACGGCAAGCCCGAGATGAACTTCTTCGAGTCGGTGTTCTCGTTCCTATTTGGCGACGGTAATCCCAACGCCGATCTGGACGAGCGGCGCTGGCGGGCGATCGGCAACGTTATCCAAGCCAATGGCGGTGCCGTCGTTGCCGAGCAAATCGCGCCCTACGTCGATGACCTCGGTGCCGATCCGGAAGAAGAAGACTATATGCTACCGGTGCTGCTGCGCTTTAACGGCACGCCGGAAGTCAGCCCCAGCGGCGAGCTGGTTTATCGCTTCCCCGAGCTGCAAGTGCGTGCTGCCACGCCGACCCGCACCCTGGGCAACCTGAGCGCCAGCTACCTCAAAGAAGAGCACTGGCTCTTTAGCCGTGCCGAGTCCGGCCAGCTCGTGATGGCTGCCGGTCTTGGAATTCTCAATTTCGTCGGCGCGCTGGTGCTGGGCGGAATGCTCGGTGACGGCGCGATCGCGGCAGAACTCGGCGGCTTTATCGGCTTTGTCAGCGCCATCTACGGCGTGCTGCTCGTCTATGGCATCGCCTTCCTTGCCGTTCCCGCCCTGCGCTTCTTGTGGCTGAAGGGCTACAACGCCAAGGTCGAGAGCCGCAACCGCAGCCGCCAGGAACGCGCCCACAGTTTCCAGACCAACGCCCAAAGCCCGAAAATCCAAGGAAAGCTGGCCTTCGCGCAGCAGTTTGCCGAGACGCAGACGATCGCCGAAGACGACCTGGCCTACACCACAGAAACCGACCTATCGACGCAGGAGCTAGAAAACCCCGATCGCGTTGATGCCGAGTGGCGTCGCCGCCTCGAGTCTGGCTCGTCCAACTAGCGCGGCGTCAGGGTCGAAGTTTGACGCTCTAGTTGACGATCGGCGGAAGATCTTCCGACCAGTCGAAAGCGCGGGCGTCTTTTTGGCGTCCGTGGAGACGCATCGCGGCAATCTCGGGCAGATCGAGTTCGCGCAGGTTTTTGGTGACGAAGCGGATGAGTTTGGCGCGCTCCGGCAGCGGGCTAGCTTCGACGATGAGGTGCAGGCAGCCGCCTTTGGATTTGACGCGGACGCTCATATCGCGCTGGGCGAGAAGCGTCTCGAAGCGGGCGCGAATGGTGCTGACTGGGTCGGCGGTGTCGGCGGTGTCGGCGATTGCGGGTTTTGTCTCGGGCTCGGGCTGACTCTCCTCGGCGGTTGGCGTCGAAGCAGCGTCGCCGATCGCGGGTAGGGTTTGGGCCAGGGGCTCGACGCCGGGAATGCCCTCTAGGGTTTGCTGCATTTGCCCGATCGCGCGACCGACAGCGTTCAGCACCCGACCGAGGGCTTCACCGGCGATCGGTGTGGCGTCTTCCACTTCGCGATCGACCAAGCAGTCGGCCAGCTCTTCTTCGAGATCGTCGAGAGCAGCGGTCACGTGTTCGATCAGGGTTTGGCTGTAGCGCTGGACGATCGCGTCGATCTCCTCGCGGGCGCTGACCTGCTGGCCGATTTCGCGCACCAGCGAGAGGCGTCGCTTCGGTCGCCGCTCGGCAGCACCGCGATCGGCTCCCGTCGGTCTGGCGCTGCGAATATCGGGGTGGGTCGGCGGCGGGACGGTACGCGGTAGGGCGCGCGGGGTTCGCGATTGGGGCGGGGCCGTCGCGGGGGCGGAACTGGTCGGCACCGCCGCTTCGACCGGAAACTCGTCGAGCCAGCGGCTGCGATCGTCATCGAGGTCGGAGTCGTCATCGTCGTCGCTGAGAAACTCGCCGGTACCGCTAAGGTCGCGCGAGTTGTCGTTGCTGCTCGTCGAGGAGGCTCCGGGCGGCACGGTGGTATTGAGGGCGGTGGTAATCGAGGCTTCGGACTGGAGCGAGGCGTTGAGATCGATCGCCGATGGGTCGCCATCGGACGGCGCGAGCCCCCCGGTTTCCGAGTCTATCAGCGACACGCCGACCGGAATATCCCAGGCTTGGCTGACGTCGGCGTCGTCGAATTCGGCCGCTGTCGTCTCCGTCACCTCGGTCGTGTCGTACTGGGAGGCTAGTTCTTTAACCACGGCCCGGACGACGCGCTTGCACTCGTCGGGTTCTTCGAGCCGCTGGGCGACGTCGTTCAGGGTGCGATCGAGTTCGTCGAGCGTCGCGTACCTAACGTAGGCGCGCCGAATAAATTCACCGAGGTCGCGTCGCTTGATGGCCGCCCAGTCGGCGCTGTTGCTCGGGACGAACGGATGTTCGAGGGCGGAGAACAGGACGATTTTGGTGCGAAGTGGGTTGGCGTACTGGACGAGACGGCTCCGGATGGAGAAGAGATCTTTTGGGCCTTGGACCTGCGTATCGTCGGATTCAGGCATAGCGCGTCAGTTGCGAGAAGGGTTGCTAAAGAGAGTGGGGCAGCGGTCGGCCTGCGCGAGGGGTGACGGTCGTCATCGAGCTTCGCGCTTTGCTTCCGATCGTAGCGGAAGGCTCGAACTATTGAGTGAAGCCGCGTAACGAAAGCTTCCAGCGCTTCCGTTAATCTGGAAGGATCGGCATACGGGTCAGTTCCCGCAATTTTCGCGCGTTTCGGCGGCAAATGCTTCGCTACGTTCCTATCATCTCGATTGCGCAATGGAAACGAACAACGCTCCTACTTTCAATTTACCTCGCTTGCCCAGCCTCCCTGCCTCTAGCGCGAACCACCTGCTCGCCTCGATCGATATCGGCACGAACTCGATACATATGGCCGTGGTGCGTATCGAGCCGAAGCTGCCCGCCTTTTCGATCGTCGCGCGGGAAAAGGAAACCGTCCGCCTCGGCGATCGCGACCTGGACACGGGCAACCTAAAGCCCGAACTCATCGAGCGCTCGATCGCCGCCCTACACCGCTACCAAACGATCGCCCGAGGGCTCGCCGTCGATGAAATCGTCGCCGTGGCCACCAGCGCCACCCGCGAAGCGCCCAACGGTCGCGAATTTATCGATCGCATCCACGACGAGCTCGGCCTCGAGGTCAGCATCATCTCCGGCCAGGAAGAGGCACGGCAAATCTACCTCGGCGTACTCTCGGGCATGGAGTTCGATCGCCAGCCCCACGCGATCGTCGATATCGGTGGCGGCTCGACGGAACTGATCCTCGGCGATGGCCAAGAAGCGCGCAGCCTCAGCAGCACCAAGGTCGGGGCCGTCCGCCTAACCCAGGAGTTCGTGACCGCCGACCCGATCGGCGATCGCCAGTTTGAAGTGCTGCAAGCCTATATCCAAGGCGCGCTCGATCGACCGGCTTCGGAGCTGCGCGCCTGCTTGCAACCGGACGAAACGCTGCGGCTCGTCGGCACGTCCGGCACGATCGAAGCGCTCGCCAACATCATCGCCATTGACGAAACCGGCCACGAGCCGACCAACCTCAACGGGTTTTGCTTCTCGCGCGCGTCGTTGGCGAAGTGGGTCGAACGCCTGCGCCGCGCCAACCGCAGCGAGCGGCGGGCGATACCGGGGATGCACGAGCGCCGCGCCGATATCCTGCTAGCTGGAGCGATGGTGCTGCTAACCGCGATGGAAAAACTAGGGGCGGACGAAATCGCACTCTGCGAGCGCGCCCTGCGGGAAGGGACGATTGTCGATTGGATGCTCAAGCGCGGCCTAATCGAAGACAAGCTGCGCTACCAAAGCTCGGTGAGCGAGCGCAGCATCTACAAGCTGGCGCAAAAATTTCGGGTCGATCTGACTTACAGCGAACGCGTGGCGGAGTTTACGTTGCAGCTCTTCGATCGCACTCGCGGCGCGCTGCACGAGGCCACCGATCGCGATCGCGAGCTGCTTTGGGTGGCGGCGATGCTTCACAACTGCGGTGTCTACATCAACCACGCCTCTCACCACAAGCATTCCTATTACCTGATTCGTCACGGCGAGCTACTCGGCTACACGGAGTCGGAAATCGAGACGATCGCCAACCTGGCGCGCTACCACCGCAAAAGCCTGCCGAAGAAAAAGCACGATGCCTTCAACAGCTTGTCCGACCGACAGCGCGATGTCGTTCGGCGACTCAGCCTGCTGCTGCGCCTCGCGATCGCCCTCGACCGGCGGCATATCGGTGCGATCGCTGACCTGAACTGCCAGTGTCATCGCGATCGGTTGCAGCTTCTGCTGACACCCAAGGATGCCGACGACCCCTGCGATCTAGAGCGCTGGAGCATTAACGAAAACAAGCCGCTTTTCGAGCAAGAACTTGGCGTGCAGCTTGTCGAGACCCTGGCGCGCGCCTAACGCCGCGCCAGGTCGAGAATTGGAGATGTCCGGAAATATCGAGCGGCGCACTATTGCACTATTAACAGCGCGCCTTCCGGACAGTTAAGATATCGGCTTTCAAACAACGAGCCTACGCCAGCGGCGAGTCACCGATACCCCAGTGGTGCTTGAGGAGATTTTTGTAGGTTTCTTCCCGGACTAGAGAGTCGCGGTAGAGCCGGACGAGGCTCTGCTGCGCTTGCTCGCGGCTCATACTGGCGACGGTGGTCTCAAAAGACTTGACGTTGAACTCTTGTTCTAGGGACAGGTTTGAATCGTTCACGATCGAACTCCTCCAAGGTCTTCGGGACGCGCTGGGCAGCCGCACGCGATAAACGCGAAATCAGCAGCTTAATGGCGCAAGAGCGTGCAGACGAGCGAACTCGAACCCGCAAGGCTGCTACAGCACCTATCGACGTTGTAACCCGCCGATCCGGCGAAAAAAGCTCGTGATGAACGAACGCTCTGTAAAGTTATCTTAAGACAAAATGACGAAACGCACATTTTTGCACTCCGAGCCGGGACTGAAACAATGTGTAATAGTTGCGGGCGTTGGCTTTGGCGAATGTCGTGCCGTATCTCGTTAAGATGGCGGCAGGCGGCGCGGCGCGCGATCGTTCGATCGCCTAGAAAATTCTTGCGCCTGCGATCGTCGGTCGTACTAGCACGGTCAGCGCTCGGGCGAAACACGCGCAAAAAAACGCCCCCCGCGAAACCGCAGGAGGCGCGCACGACGTTACACGCTCAGAGCGCTATCGAACCGCAATCCGCAGCCCCAACTTCCAGGCATCGACACCTCTGGATCGAGGCAACCAAAAAGACCCTTGGCGGGTGTATCTCCGTCGCCGAGTCCGGTATGTCCGGCTCGAGCCGATGCTGCTTTCAGTGAGGCGGTATCTTAATTCGATGTGCCAATTCTCAGTGAAGTTGCGTAGTCCTACAGCGATCGCGGTCGCTAAGCTTGCGTGATCTTGCGGGCTGTCTCGTGGCGATCGCCAGCACGCCGACATGTAATCTAGATCGCGCCAACGTGCGATCTAGATCGCTTCTGGCGCTCGAAGCCTCGCCCGATAAGCGATTGGACGAGTGACGTCGGTCTGCGTGCGCCCGCCGATCGCGCTACATTTGGCTCGAGGGCGGCTCAAATCACCAGTCGCTCGCTGCTGGCCGTTGTTCCCTGTTTTCCATGACCTCAGATTTGCCGACTCCCCAGCCCAATCGCGATCGCTCGGCTCGGCTGGCGGCGATCGTCTGTAGCCTGCTCGTGGCGGGCGGTGCGGTTGCCAGTTACGCGCTTTGGCAGCGGGTCGCGCTCGATGGGATGCCCGAGGCCGCTCCGAGCCGCTCCGAGCCTGGAAGTGCCGAGAACGCGCCGGATGCCGCTGAGGACACCGCAACGGTCTACTGGCTGAGCGATACGGACGATCGCCTGGAGCTGGTAGAGGGCCAGGTCGCAACGGCGATCGCGCCAGATTCAGACGCTTCCACCGCGCGGCCCGCGCTGTCCGGGCTGCTGGAGGCGACGGCCCCCGACGATGCGATCGACGCCATTCCCGACGGTGTCGCGATCGTCAGCCTCGAACTGAAGAAAGACGGCATTCACCTGGACTTGTCCGAGGAATTTACGTTCGGTGGCGGCAGCGCGACGATGCAGGGACGACTCGCCCAGGTGCTTTACACTGCGACCGCTGGCGACCCGACCGCAGCGCTGTGGCTGTCCGTGGCGGGCGAGCCGCTGACTGCGCTGGGCGGGCTGGACGTACCGCAGCCGCTGACTCGCAAGGCGTTCGAGGCGAATTTTTCGCTGTAGGTCGCTCTCGTCGCTGCTGGAAGTTACGCCCGTCGCTCAGGTCGCTCAGATCGACTTCGACGATCGGCGTTGGTGAATTGAGCTAGGGTAAGAGAGAAGCTGCGTACGGAAAACCGC
>CALCCD010000087.1 GCA_937899645.1 uncultured cyanobacterium
AATTCATTGCTGACTCATCTATTCTCTTCCTCACCACTTTAGACGGCCAGTGCCCCTCGGGCCAGGACCAGAATGGTCGGTTCAAAAGAATACGATTCCCTCCCTAAAGACGCTGGAACCTTCAGAGTATTTTGCAGTTGATATAGAACTCGAATTTACAAGAGAAGCCTGTCGTATCGTTTCACAAGAGCTGCCCCACATTCCGGTACAGTCTGTCGCTGTCGATTTTCACGCTCAGCACTTACCGAATCCAAAATCTGCAACTTCACTTATCTGGTATCCTGGCTCGACGCTAGGGAATCTCCCGTCAAAATCTGATAAGACATTCTCTGACAATCAATTTATTACCAACCATCTCGAGCGGTTGCGAAGCTTTCAAGCAGGTTCTTCGTCTAACTCAGGTAAATCAGATGCTCAGCGCTATCTCGTTTTGTTGATGGATAGTTATAAGCATGATAAAGCTTCTATGGTGAACTTGTATGCATCTCCTGAAGCAGAAGGATGCTTTTTGAGCATTTTACACAAGCTTAAACGAGACTTGAAAGCAAGCTCTTTTAATCCAGATGCTTTTACGTATTGTCCTTGCTGGAACGAGAAAAGTAGCGTAGTCGAGCATCAGTTTACGGCTTTAGAAAACCAGGAGTTTTCCATTTTTGATTGCTTCACAGAACGGGAAGCGACGATACAAGTTTCAAAGGGCGATCGCTACAGCTTGGCGAACTCAATAAAACCAAGCTGTGAAGATATGAGAGATGCACTCTCTCGTTCGGGATGGGAGCCGCTGAAGTCGTCCTGGGATACAGAACGGCAGTTTCACATCCACCTGGCCCGTTCTCACTAATACTGTCGCCAACGCCGATCGCGGTAGTAGTTCACCACCACCGGATGCACTAGTCGATTAATCTCGACGTCGTTTGGCGCAACGGTCTCGTCCTTCGGTAGCGCGAACAGTCCCTGCAACACCTCCGGCGTCAGAAAGCGGGTTTCGATCTCGTCGGGAAGCTGCAAATCCGCGATCGCGACTGGCTCCGGCGTCGCTAGCACGAAGCCCCAAGGCCCAAAGCTCGGCACGTCCACGCGGAACGGGTGGGTGGCGAATCCGGCGCTGGCGATCGTCTTGATGATGCTGCTGAAGGCACGGGGCGCAAAAAAGGAGCTGGTGGCCTGGGTAACGAACGCGCCGCCGGGTTTCAGGCGGGATTTGACTTTGCGGTAGAAGCCTTCGGAGTAGAGTTTAGCGATCGCTTTGCTGTCGGGGTCGGGGAAGTCGGCTACGATCGCGTCGAAGCGTCCGGGCAGACGATCGATCTCGCGCAGGGCGTCGCCGTAGCGGATCTCTAGGCGCGGGTCGTCGAGAATGCCGCCGTTTGCAGCGACTAGCGCTGGATGCCGCCGCGCCAGCGCCACCACCGCCGGATCGAGCTCGAGCAGTACGACTTCCCGTACGCTCGACCACTGCAAGACGCGCCGCGCCGCGAGGCCGTCTCCAGCTCCGAGGACGAGGACGCGCTCGGGGTCTTTCGTTAGGGCCGCGGCGGCGAGTGTCGGATGAATTAGGGCTTCGTGGTAGCGGTGTTCGTCGAGGGTCGAAAACTGCAAATCGCCGTCGAGGAAGAGGCGCGTGTCGCTGCTGGCGCGGGTGAGGACGATGCGCTGGTAGGTCGTCTGCTGGCGGTGGACGATCGGCCCGCCGTAAAGCCGGTTTTCGATCGTATTGCCCAGGGGCTGACTCAGGGGCAGCAGTAGCAAAATCGCGATCGCCGTCACCCGACCGGCGCGCTCCAAGGACGCGAGTTCCGGCGCGACGCGCACCAACACCAGCGCCACCAGCACCGGCGCGAGCCCCAACACCACCGCCGCCGGAAACACGCCGAGGCTGGGCAAGACCACCAGTGGCAAGCCGATCGCGCCGACCAGCGCTCCTAGGTAGTCCAGGGTCAGCACGCGAGAAAGCGTCGCTTCGAGCCGATCGCGGCGCTCGCGATCGGTCAGCAGCCGGATCGCGAGCGGTACATCCATCCCGACAATACCGCCGATCGTCAGTGTTGCCAGCACCAGCGCACCCCAGAGGTTCTCGCCAAACGTAAAGGATGCGAACACCACCAGCGGCAGCAGGGCGATCGCCGGGGCGGTGGCAATGGCCAGGGTCGCGATCGCTTGTAGCAGTCGCTCGCGATCGACCGTCTGACTCAGCCACGAGCCGATGCCCATCGCCGCCAAAAAGCAGCCGACGGCAATCCCGTAGGCCAGTGCCGCATCGCCGCTGAGGTAAGCCGCGAAGTTGCCCAAGAGGAGCTGTGCCGCTACGCCGGACGCGGATGACACCACCACCGAAAGCAGCAAAACGCGCCGCTGGGTGTGAGTCAGCGGCAGGCGCTTGATTTCGTTTTCGGGGGGGCCGACGATCACTTACCGCTCCCCGGCCCGCCACCGCGAAAGCTGCCGCTGGTGCCGCGACTGGGGCTACTGTTGTAGGTGCCACTGCTGCCGGTACTACGATCGGGGCTATAGCGTCTGCTGCCACCACCGTAGAAAAAAACGGTGTTTCGGTGTCGTTCCATGCAGCTGCGCTCGGTGGTGGCGTTGTACGTACCGGGATTGACGTTCACGCGATCGTAATACCGCTGACAGTAGCTGCGGGTGTATCGACTGCCGCCACCACAGCTCGCGAGCCCGAGCAGCAGGCACGCCCCGATCGCGAAATGCAGCGGCGAGCGGGCGAAAGTCAGGCGGGATGAGGTGGGAGCGGGGCGATCGGGCATGGCAGGGCCTCTTTCTCTGGTGTTACGAAATCTGGTGCTGCGAAATCTGGCGTTGCGAGGATAGCGAGCGGGCAGGTCGCGGCCAAATGTATCTGCTTCTGTCAACACGATAGCGAATCGCCGTTCCCGTGAAATGTTGCCGATCGCGAGACCGCTGGCCGACGAAAAGCTGCCGGGGTTGAAGATAGCGCCTATCGTTCGGCGGGCTCCGAACAGGGTGTCGAAGCTGCGATCGACGGTTCTGCCAGCGCCTCCGTCGCCGGTACGCGGGTTGGTTGGGCTGCCGGTTTGGGGTCTGGCTTAGAGGAAGATTCGGCTTCGAGTTTGGGGGCAAAACAGTAGCTGTTACGCCCTGCCGATTTGGCGGCGTAGAGCGCGCGATCGGCGGCTTCTAGGAGCTGGGCGGGCGTCAGGTTTGCGTTCGGGACGACGGCGGCGACGCCGAGGCTGAGCGAGACGATATCGCCCGCACTCGATCGCGCGTGGGGGATCGCCAGCGCCGCGACTCGTTCCTGCACCGCGTCTAGGACGATTTGGATGCGCGCGCGATCGAGACCGGGGAGCAAAATCGCAAACTCTTCGCCGCCGTAGCGCGCTGTCAGCGAGGCGCAAACGCAGTCGTCGGAAGCGTCGGTCATATCCGTTTCGTCATCGACGGCAGTGTCGATCGCCTGCGCCACTCGCCGCAAGCAGTCGTCGCCCGCCTGGTGGCCGTAGGTGTCGTTAAACAGCTTGAAACGATCGACATCGCCCAGCACGACGGCAAATGGGATCTGGCGCTCGCTTAGAATCTGCCAGTTGCGAGCGAGCTGCTCGTCGAAGCGGCGACGGTTGGAAATCTGGGTCAGGCCGTCGATCGAGGCAAGGCGCTGTAGCTCGTGATTGGCCTGCTGAAGTTCGCGGGTGCGGGACTGGACGCGCGCCTCTAGGTTCTGATTGATCGCTTCGAGCTGGCGGAACGACGCCCGCAGCCGAACCGCCATCCGCGCGAAGGCCGTCGCCAGCAGGTGCAGCTCGTAGATATTTTGCGGCTGGACTTTGCCCACTTCTTGCAGATCGCCGCAGTCGAAGCGCTTTGAGAGAGTCCGGCTGGCCTGAGCGAGGTCGCGAATCGGTCTGGCAATTCGGTGGGCGGTAATGATTCCGGCCAGAACGCCGATTGCGATTGCCAGCACGTACACCCGCAGCGCATCGCGCGACATCTTGAAGATCGGCCCCATAAAGTCGCGCTCTGGGATGACCACGACGATCGTCCACGCCAGGCCGGTGTCTTCGTAGGGGATCGTTTGCACTAGCGTTCGTTCGCCATCGATCGCGAACAGATTCTGGGTTTCGGTGTCGGGCAGGTCGCCGTAACGATCGATTAACTTGCGGCTGGTTTCGCGGACGATTCCGATGCCGCTGGCCAGTACGTCGAGGGGCTTGTCGGTGGACAGGCTGGCGGACTCGGGCGCGGACGACGCGATTTTGCGCCCGTCTTCATCGAGCACGAAGGCAACGCCGGTAACGCCGACTTCGAGGGAACCCAAGAAGCGGTTGATTTGCTCGAGACGCAGGTCGGTGCTGACCACGCCGAGGAGCTGGCCGTCGGCGTCGTAGAACGGTTGATTCGCGGAAATCACCGGGAGCTGGGAGCCGTGATACTGGAACACCTCGCTCCAGGTCGCCTCGCCCGCATCGACCGCCGCGCGATACCAGGGGCGCTCGCGGTGGTCGTAATCATCGCGAACCTGCACCTGTGTGGCGGGCTGGCCGCTGGCGTCGAGCTGCCATTTCTCAAATGGGCCACCGCCAAACAAGCCACCTTCGCCATACCAGTCCAGCAGAATTTCGGAGCCGTCGCCGATGCGGCTGATGCCCACGTACTGGCCGGATTCGGTGGCGATCGCCGTGTAGCCCAGCCCTTCAAAGCGCTGAAGCTGCTGGAAGAGATAGGCCCGCAGCGCGTTGCGATCGCCCAGGTCGAGGTGGCCGAGGTCGATCTCGTCGGCGCTGAACTCGATCGCCCGCTTCGCTTCGGCCAGGTAGCGCGCGATCTCCCGCTCGATGCTGCCCGCGATCTCGACTTGGAGCTGTTCGATGGTTTCCGAAACCGCTGTGCGCCCCTGTCGAAACGAGATGATCGCCACCAGCGCGAAGGCCAGCCCGAGCTGAGCGACGAACGGGGCGATCAAGATGGTTTTGAGCGAGAAGCGGCGCGGCCAGCGTCGTCGGAGCCGAGACCGGAGCCGCGATCGAAGCCGGGAGGAATAGCGCATGAAAGACGTGATGGCGAGGTGGTTGCGTGGCGGTTCGCCGGTTTGGCGATCGGAGATGCGGGGCTGGATGTCGGGCGAGCGGCTGCGGCGATTCAGGCCGGTGCGCTCGTGGGGCAGCGGAGATGCGACCGGCGGGGCTATCCGCATCATTCTAAATATCGCCCGCAGGCGGCGATCGGCGCAGATCGCCGCCACAAACTATCTCCATAGAATCTCTACAGGCCAATTCACCAACCAACCGTAAAAGCGTCTAGTCTAGATGCGTTTCGAGCTGTTGGAGACCTGGGCGCGTGACCGTAATTTTTGCTGGCGATATCGGCGGAACGAAGACGATTTTGCGCCTGGTGCGCGCCTCCGGCGAAACGAAGCCCGGAAGGCCGATCGCCGTCGAAATCCTGCACGAAACGACTTACCCGAGCCAAGACTATTCCGAGTTTACGCCGATGGCGCAGCAGTTCCTGGCCGAGGCCGGATCGGCGCTGGGAATGCCGACGATCGCCGGGGGCTGTCTGGGCATCGCGGGGCCGGTCGCAAACGATCGCGTCGAGCTGACGAACCTGAGCTGGAAAATCGAAGGCGCAAGCCTCGCCCGCGATCTCGGCCTGCCGTTCGTGACGTTAATCAACGACTTCGCCGCTGTCGGTTATGGAATCTTCGGGCTGCCCGACGCGGCCTTCGAGACGCTGCAGGCAGGCGCACCCGATCGCATCAAGCCGATCGCCGTTCTCGGCGCGGGAACCGGCCTGGGCGAGTGTTTTATGTATCCCAACGGCACGCACTACAGTGTCGGCGCATCTGAGGGCGGTCACGTGGAGTACGCACCGACGACGCCGATCGAGCTGGAGCTGGCGGACTATATCCGCAAGCGCGCCCCGACCGATCGCGTTTCGTTAGAGCGGGTCGTCTCCGGCACGGGGATCGTGACGATCTATCGCTTTTTGAGCGAGTGCTGTCATGCAAACGACCCCAACGCCGGTCGCTTTCTGGCGGGTTCGACTCCGGCAGCGGCGATCTCGCAGGCGGCGCTATCGGATGACGACGCGATCGCGGTGCAGGCGATGGAGCTATTTGTCGATGCTTACGGGCGCGCAGCGGGGGATCTGGCGCTGCACCTGTTGCCCTACGGCGGACTGTATTTGGCTGGGGGCGTGGCGGCGAAAAACCTGGCGCTGCTGAAGGCGGGCGATCGATTTATGGCGCAGTTTCGCCAGAAAGGTCGCGTCAGCCCGGTACTCGATGGCGTGCCGGTTAAGGTCGTGCTCGACCAGAATGTCGGCGCGATCGGCTCGGCGATTTGCGCGCTGCTCTCGTCTTGAGACCCGTTCGGTAGAGACTGTGCCGGTCACTGGCCACGCTGCGAACAACGCCACGTTGCGAACAGCACAGTCTCTACTAATGGCTCATGCGGTGCGGGTTTCGAGGTATTGCCCGATCAGAACTTCCTCGCCCGCGCGAGAGGCGATCGTCTGGCGGGTGCGGTGCTTCGTGCCGACGAGCTTGATTTCCTCTTCAAACGACGAGTTGCCAGCGACGGTCAGCAGGCGCATCGTGTCCGGGTTGGCGAAAGTTAGCTCGGCGGTGACGGGCTTCGGCGACGAAAAGCTGCGATCGCGGTACAGCAGCTCGCCCGTGCCGATGCCGATAACCGTCGAGCCGATCGCGGGCTTGCGCGTCACGTTCAGATAGCGCGACTCCCAGCGGATCGTCGTCCCCAGCAGCATCGCGTCGTCCTCGAGGTCGTGGGCGCGCGCCAGCTTCACCAGCTCGGGATGCCCGGCGGGCAACAGGTCGATCTCGATCGCGCTCTCTAGCTCCTGTGGCTCGTGGACGTTGAGCGTGTAGTAGCGACGTTGCGAGAGCCAGCGCCCCGCCGATCGCTCGAAGAAGCGGCAGGCGAGCTGACTGACGGAGGTTTGGATTCGATCGAGGGCGACTGTCATAGGATCTTCCTTCCAAGAATCGAAGAGTTGACGGGCAAGGCTGTCAACCATTGCCGACTCTATATTCACATATCTTTATAAAGCGAGCGTAGCCGATCGCACGGTTTCTCGGGTGGTGCGCCGCCAGGGTCGGGGAAGCAGGGTGTTAGCGTGGAAAGCACGACCTTGTGGGTCGGCGGCGAGAAACAGCGCGCTCGTGCCCCAGGGCTGACGCTACTGAAAAACTTTTTACGCTCATGTCGAAATACGTTTTAGCGCTCGACCTCGGAACCACCGGCAACCGCGCCATCCTGTTCGATCGTGCCGGACAGCTCCACGGCCAAGCTTACAAAGAGCTGACGCAGCACTATCCCCGTCCCGGCTGGCTCGAGCACGACGCCAGCGAAATTTGGACAGACACCCAGGCCAACCTCCAGCAAGTCCTCAGCGACACGGGCGCAGCCGCAACAGACATCGTCGCGATCGGGCTGACCGTCCAGCGCGAAACCTGCCTGCTGTGGGATAAGACCACCGGCAAGCCGCTCCACAAGGCGATCGTCTGGCAAGACCGCCGCACCGCGCCCCTCTGCCGCGAGCTGACCGAGAAAGGCAAAGCGGAAGAAATCCAGCAGAAAACGGGACTGGTTCTCGATGCTTATTTCTCCGCCACGAAGCTGAAGTGGCTGCTGGACTGGGTGGCAGAGAATGCGTCCGAGACGAATCTCGATAATGTTTTGGCCGGGACGATCGACACCTGGGTTCTGTGGAACCTTACCGGCGGCAAAGTCCACGCCACCGACCACAGCAACGCCAGCCGCACGATGCTGATGAACCTGAAAACCCAAGAGTGGGACGCCGACCTGCTCGATCTCTTTGGCATTCCGGCGCACATCATGCCGAAGATTCAGCCCAGCCTCGGCGAATTCGGCAAGACCCGTCACGAAGTTTTCGGTGCGGAAGTCCCCGTAACGGCACTATTCGGCGACCAACAGGCGGCGCTGTTCGCCCACGGCTGCGATCGACCCGGACTGCTGAAATGCACCTACGGCACGGGCTGCTTCCTGGTAGCGCAGATGGGCACGGAAATCGCTCGATCGACCCAGCAGCTACTCTCCACCGTCGCCTGGACGACCCCCGACGCCAGCTATTACGCCCTGGAAGGTGCGATGTTCACCACTGGAGCCTGTATCCAGTGGCTGCGCGACGGCGCGAAGCTGATCGAGTCCGCGCCGGAAACCGAGGCGATCGCCCAGTCCGTTCCCGACAGCAACGGCGTCTACTTCGTCCCGGCGCTGTCCGGGCTCGGCGCGCCCCACTGGGATATGAGCGCGCGGGCGGCGTTCCTGGGCATCACGGGCGGCGCAACCCAGGCGCACATGGTGCGGGCGGTGCTGGAGTCGATCGCCTACCAAGTTAAGGAAGTGGTTGACGCGGCCAATGCCGACAGTCAGTCGCTGATTTCGCGGTTAAAAGTAGACGGCGGTGCGTCGAACAATAACTGGCTGATGCAGTTCCAGGCCGATGTGCTGGGGATTCCGGTCGAGCGTCCGGCGGTCTCCGATGCGACGGCACAGGGTGCGGCCTTTGGGGCGGGGCTGGCCAACGGCTTTTACGAAAGCTATGACGATCTGATTGCCGCGCGTCAGGTCGATCGCGTCTTCGAGCCCGGAGCGGGGCAGACGGCAGCGCAGGAGAATTTCGCGATGTGGTCGAAGGCGGTCGCTCGGGCGAAAAACTGGACGGATTGATCGGCCAACACGGTATCGACCGGACTGGCGGCGATCGCACTCGATCGCAGTACGGTTTCCACGAACTAGCACTCGGATATGCAGAGTGCTAAGTTCTTAACTTGGAGTCGTTCGATAAGCTAAACGATGGCGAAAATTGTTGCATTTGACGAGAAATCTCGTCGGGCGATCGAGCGTGGTGTTAACGCCCTCGCCGACGCCGTGAAAATCACCCTCGGCCCGAAAGGCCGAAACGTGGTTCTGGAGAAGAAGTTCGGCGCACCGGATATCGTCAACGACGGCATCACGATCGCCAAGGAAATCGAGCTGGAAGATCCGCTGGAAAACACTGGCGCGAAGTTGATTCGCGAAGTGGCTTCGCAGACGAAAGAGAACGCCGGTGACGGGACGACGACGGCAACGGTGCTGGCCCAGGCGCTGATCCGCGAAGGTCTCAAGAACGTTGCGGCAGGCGCGAATCCCGTGGCGCTCAAGCGCGGAATCGAGAAAGCCACCGCGTTCCTGCTCGAAGAGATCGCCAAGGTCGCTAAGCCCGTGGAAGGCGACGCGATCGAGCAAGTCGCCACCGTTTCGGCGGGTAATGACGCCGAAATCGGTCAAATGATTTCCCAGGCGATGGACAAAGTGACGACCGATGGCGTGATCACCGTCGAAGAGTCGAAGTCGCTTAACACCGAACTCGACATCGTCGAAGGGATGCAGATCGATCGCGGCTATCTGTCGTCGTACTTCGTCACCGACACCGAACGCCAGCTAGTCGAGTTCGAGAACCCCTTCCTGCTGATTGCCGACAAGAAAATCGGCGCGATTCAGGACATCATCTCGGTGCTCGAAAAGGTCTCCCAGGCCGGACGCCCGCTGCTGATTATCGCCGAAGATATCGAAGGCGAAGCGCTGGCAACGCTGGTGGTCAACAAGTCGCGCGGCATCCTCAACGTTGCGGCGATCAAGTCGCCGGGATTCGGCGATCGCCGCAAGCAGATGCTGCAAGATATTGCCGTGCTGACCGGCGGCCAGGTCGTTTCGGAAGATATCGGCCTCAGCCTCGATACCGTTTCGCTCGACATGCTCGGTCAAGCGACGAAGGTTTCGATATCTAAAGACAGCACGACGATTCTGGCTGATGCCGACACGCGCACTCGCGACGACGTGAAAAAGCGCATCGAACAGCTTCGCAAACAGCTCGACGAAACCGACTCGGACTACGACACCGAGAAGCTCCAAGAACGCATCGCCAAGCTGGCTGGCGGCGTTGCTGTCATCAAAGTCGGCGCAGCAACCGAAACCGAACTCAAGAGCCGCAAGCTGCGTATTGAAGATGCGCTAAACGCGACTAAAGCCGCCGTACAAGAGGGCATCGTCCCCGGTGGCGGTTCGACGCTGCTGCACCTGGCGAAGTCGCTCGAGGGCTTCAAGGCGACGCTGTCGAATGACGAGCAGCTCGGTGCGGATATCGTGGCGCGATCGCTAAGTGCGCCGCTGGTGCAGATGGTGGACAACGCCGGTGGTGAAGGCTCGGTGGTGATCGAGAACGTCAGCGAGCGCGAGTTTAACATCGGCTATAACGCCCTGAGCGGCGAGTACGAAGACCTAATCGACTCGGGCATCATCGACCCGGCGAAGGTCGTGCGCTCGGCGCTACAAAACGCGACCTCGATCGCGGCAATGGTGCTGACTACCGAAGCGATCGTGGTCGAGAAGCCCGAACCGGAAGCGCCCGCTCCCGGCGGCGGCATGGATCCGATGGGCGGAATGGGCGGAATGGGCGGAATGGGCGGCATGGGCATGCCTGGAATGGGCGGAATGGGCGGCATGATGTAGCCCTTCGCTCCCTGTCTGAATAAGACGGCCAGACTGGCCGGTGCGCGTGGTTTTCGCCTCGCCGTACCGGCCCTGAATTTGAAGCAGAGCTGTCAGCGTCGGCGGCTCTGCTTTGTTTTTTGAGTTTGGGGGTCGCGGATTTAGGGCCGCGAGTTTGGGGTCGCGGGTCAGCTCGGCGGCAGGCTCGGGTGGTAGCCATCGGGCATGATCGTGCGACGATCGAGGATGGCGTTTTTAAGACTGGCTCCGGCGCTGCGAAACAGCCGCGCTCCAGACAGGTTTGCGCCGTCGAGAACTGCGCCGTGCAGCGCCGCGCCGCTGAGATCGGCGTTGCTGAGGTCGGCATCTCTAAGGTCTACCCCAGATAGATTGGCGCGATATAGCACGGCACCGCGGAGGTCGGCCTTACACAGGGATGCATCGCGAAGGTTGCAGCGGTGGAGCCGTGCCGTGCCCAGAGTCGCACAACGCAGGTCGCACTGATGGAATTGGCTGTCGCCGATTTCGGCAGCTTCGAGGTTGATTCCGTGAAGCTGGCTGTAGGAGAAGTTCGAGTACGGCAGGTAGGAGTGTCTGAGGTCTGCGTACTGCAAGCTGATATTGCTAAGCGCGGCCTCGAAGAGCTGAGCGCGCGCCAGGGAAATACCGTCGAAGTTGCGATCGCCTGAGGCATATCGCTCGAGCAAGCGGGCCGCGTCGAAGTCGCGTCGGGGCACGGGCCGCGAAGACGGGCACAATGAGGGGTCCGGGTTGGATACTTTCACGTGTTTTCCTTCCTGCCTGGTGTGGACGGTCTGGTGTGAATGTTCTGGTGCAGACGCTAGGATCGCGCTCGTCAGAGGGTCGTTGGCAAATGGGTGCTGGGGCAAACGCGCCCGTCAGCTATCCCAGCCCGCCGAATATTGTTAAGAAGTTAATCGACCGACCCCCGTTTCTAAACATCGCTTAATATTTTTCTAAGCATGAGCGAGTCTTGAGGCGTGCTCTTTTTCAACACCGAATGCCTCTCGAGGTCAGACGTCCAGCGCCCGACCAAAAAAAATCAAAGGGGCTGAAACCCTGGCACGATAAAGCTGTCAGCCTCATTGGTGGCGGCCCTTCGGTTGCTTGGTGTTTCGCTCGCTCGGTGTCGCGATCGGCCGATCGCGACACCGGGCGATTGCGACCGCCCGGTATCGTATCTAAACGTCGTCCTTTTTCTTTTTTGCAGCGCGCGTGAGCCATTCTTCCCAGCTATCGATCGCCGAGCACTATCACGACCGCACCAAATACCACCCCGAGACGATCGGGCGGGGCGGTGCGAGGATCGACTGGGATCGCCCACCGGCCACGAGCAAAACTTACAAAATCGGCACGCGGGTCGATTTGCGCCCTCACCTCAAACCCGAGGTCAAGCCCGAAGCGGGCGAGTCGGACGATCGCAGCAACCTGTGCAGGCTGTCGCGCTTGCTGTACCTGACCTACGGCGTGACAGCCAAGATGCAGGGAGCGGGCTCGCAGTCGTTTTACCTGCGGACGGCTCCGTCGGCGGGCGGCCTCTATCCGGCGGAAGTGTACGTTATCTCGCGCGGAACGGCAGAGCTTCCGGCGGGGCTCTACAACTACCGAGTGCTCGCCCACAGTTTGCATCGGTTTTGGGAGAGCGATGCGTGGCCGGAGCTACAGGCGGCCTGTTTTTGGCATCCGGCCCTAGCGGCAACGAAGCTGGCGATCGTGACGACGGCGGTGTTCGAGCGCTCGGCGTGGCGCTATCAGGATCGGGCCTACCGCCGCATTTATCTGGATACGGGACACTTGATCGGCAATCTGGAGCTGGCCTGCTCGCTGAACGACTACCGCGCCCACGCGATCGGCGGCTTCCGCGATCGCCAGCTCGACGACTTGCTCTACCTCGATCGCTCGTTAGAAGGCGCAACGACGGTATTCGCTCTGGCCGATCGCACCGAATTGGAACAAAATCTTCCGGCCTACGCCACGGCGCTGCCCTCGACGATCGAGCGGGACTACCCGCAGCTTTCGGACGGATCGCTGCTGAACTACCTGCACGGCGCGAGCGCCATTGAGGTCGAACCGCGCTGCGGCTGGGAGACGATCGGCGACAACCTGCCGGAAATTGACAATACGGGCTACGACCTGCCGTTCTGCACTAAGGTTTCGACCGATACGCCCAATATCGACTGGGGCGACGGGGCGGGCGACTTGGAGCGGGCGATCGTCAGTCGGCGATCGTGCCGCCGCTTCAGCGCGGAGGCGATTTCCCTCGGCGATTTGCGGGCGGTTCTCGATTTTGCCTACCGGCCCGATCGCTACCACCTTTGGTCGCTCGACCCGACGCCGGACTATTTCGACCTGCCTAGTATCCGCACCTTTGTGGCAGTCAGTGGCGTGGACGGCCTCGAGGCGGGCTGCTATTACTACGCCTCCGAGGCCGACGAGCTACGGCAGATCCGCTTCCGCAACTTCCGGCGCGAGCTGCACTTTTTATCGCTCAACCAAGACCTCGGACGCGATGCGGGGGCGGTGGTGTTCCATACGGCGGACTTGAGCAAGGCGATCGACCGCTACGGCGATCGGGCCTACCGCTACCTGCACCTCGATGCGGGACATCTGGGGCAGCGGATGAACCTGGCGGCGGGAGCGCTCGGGCTCGGGGCAAGCGGGATCGCGGGCTTTTTCGACGATCGCGTTAACGACGTTCTCGGGATCCCCGAGTCGGAAGCGGTGCTGTACCTGACGACGATCGGCCAGCCGGATCGCGAGTAGGGTGATGAGTAGGGCGATCGGGGCGATCGCGGCCATCGGCGTTATCGACGCCCATTAATCCTCGAGGCGGTTCGGGATGCCTTCGCAGCCGCCGGGGATCGTCCGCCGCGATCGCTCGCCGCACCACTGGCAGCAGTACTGCCGCTGGGCCTCGGACATTCGCTGCACGCCCGAGAAGTCCGCGTCCTCGACCACCGCGCCGGTTCCTTTGCCGCTGCTGTAGTCGGGCTGCGCGCCGCGCTCGCGTGGCGTTGCCGTTTCGAGGTCGCCGTAGAACAGCCGCGTCCCTCTAAGGTCGGCCCCGGCCAGCCGCGCTTCGTACAAAATCGCGCGGGCGAGGTTGGTTTTGACCAGATCGCAACCGCCCAAATCGGCGCGCACTAAGTTGACATCGCTGAGATCGACCCAGCGCAGGTCGGTTCCGGCCAGGTCGGCAGCGGCGAGCATCACGTTGAGATCGATGACGCGCGTGCCGCGATCGCGATCTTCCGAGTAGCCGCCCGTCCCGTCGAGAATCGGACGCCCGAGCCGCCGATCGCGCTTCAGTGGCGAGAGCAAACGCGACTGGGACAAGAAGCGGACGATCTTGGCCTTCCCGGCAGCATCGACGCTGCTGAGGATAGCGGCAGTGCGACCCTCGGCGATCGCTCGTTCTTGGGGCCAGTCTTCGAGCAAGCCCTCGTCGTTGAGCGTCAGGTCAGAGACGCCCTGAAAATACGCATCGATCGTCTGCTGCTGGGTGATGCGGTTTTGCTGGATCGTCAGGTCGCGCGAGATCACGTACTGCTGCCACGCCACGTACACCGCCAGAATGGCGATCGCGATTTGGCCGACCGCACCGACGATCTCCCCCAGCGCTCCGACCGCGTCCCAGTTGATTTGAATCGCGCGACTGCCCTGCTGGTTGGAGCTGCCGAGCATCAGCAAACTAACGCTGGAAGCCATTAAACCCAGCGCAGCAATCAGCGGCGCGCGCCAGGGCTCGGGAATCAGCTGCACCCAAAGCTGGCGGCTGCTGGGCAGCAGTAGCGCGATCGAGACGCTCAGGCTGACAATCGCGCCGGTCAGCCCCAGCCAAAGACTGTCGATGGCGAGGCCGACGATCGCCGCCACTGTCGAAATCGCGATCGCTAAGCCAGCATCGAAGGGCAGCTTGGCCACAGCCCCGAGATCCGGTGCGGCGATCGCATCGCGGCGCGGGCTGGCGGGGCGCGGCTGGCGGGGGTCTTCGGCACGGACGTCGCGCGGCAACCGATCGCTGGTCAGGTAGGCGCGGTTTGAAGCGGCCTTGGCGGGATCGTCAGAGTCGTATTCGTCGGAGGCGTATTCGTCCTGGTGCGGGGCTTCGTAGGTGTCTTCGTCGAACTGGGCGGCGGCGTCGTTCGACTCGAGCGGCCACGGCTTCGACTCGGCGCGTTTTTTTGAGGCGCGGTCTTCTGAGGCGTTGGGCTCGATTGGCTCCATAGGCGCTCCGGGCAACTAGGCGAACGGGCGGCGGGCGCGGGGCCTGCCGACACTAGCCGACATCTTAGAGTGTGTTCTCCATTCGCGCCAGACCCTTTGCAGAGTAGGCAGTTGAACGCCCGGCAAGGCAAAGAGGCGATCTAGAAGACCCGTTCAAAATGGGGGCGGAGCCAAAATCCAGCAATTCTCTGGCATTGGCGAACGGCTGCGTGCTGTCCTCGTTGCATTTCAGCAATTTTACGTAGCTCTAATCCGAGCGGACTCGTAGATTCTCGTGGCTCAGTTCGATCGAAATTTCTTTAAAATATAAAAAAATTCTGGCGGACGTGGCCAGCATCTGCCGAGTGCGATATCTTCTTATCCGTCAGCCAAATCGGCTGATTTCAAAGCCATTTTAAACACCGCCGAAGGTAGCCTTCATAAGTTTCTTTGGCACATATATACCAGCGGCCCGCTACTCGTGTTTGGGTGTCTTCGGACTCCACGATACGAGTGGCGGGCTGTTGTGCGTGGAGACCGCCCGAGGTGAATCGTTGTGGGGGCTGGGGCGGGGCAGCACAGAACAACGGTGATAGAGTATCTGAACGCCGTTCGGGCGAGCCTGCCGCCTCCCTTCCGATGACTCAATCCACCGTTCGATCGACTGCCGCGCAAAAGCTCGTTCGCTGGATGGGTGAGCGACCGGGTGTCCTGGGCGCGATTTTTTTTATTTTGCTGTTCTGCGGGTTTGGCGTCGGCCTGGTGCAGCGTTACCTGACCTCCGAGCTGCGGACGATCGTCAAGCTGGTTCCCGACGACGCCACGGTGGTTGCGGCGATCTCTGTCGAACAGTCCGACTGGGATCGAGTGCTCGACTACGGCACGCCAGACAGCCGCACCCTGGTGCGTACTCGGCTCGAAGCGGCGGACGCGCGCCTGAGCGAGCTGACGGGACTGACCTTCGATCGCGACGTTCGCCCCTGGCTCGGCGATCGCATCTTTCTGGCGATGCTGCCGCCGCGCAATGTCTCTAACGATATGGATCCGGAGTCGATCGCGACGGGGTATTCGCCGGTATTCTTCCTGCCGGTCGAGAACTCGCGGCGGGCGCGGGAGGCGCTGGTGCGCTCTTCGGAGACGGCGGGCGAGCTGGTCGAGCGCGACTATAAGGGCTTTCTGATTCGCGACTCGGAGGCGTTTTCGATCGCCCAGATCGAAACAATGGCCGCGATCGGCCCCGACCGCAGCAGCGTCGAGCGGACGATCGACGCCTACCTTTCAGAACGGACGATCGCCAGCGTCGAGGGCTATAGTGACGCCTGGAACATCCTCGCTGGGGCCGACAGCGCCGCTTCGGTGTATTTCAACGTCGCTAGCGCCTCGGAATTTCTCGCCAGCCAGTCCGTGGGCAAAGTGGACGAGATCGATCGCCCGTCGGTGCGCACCCAGGGCTCGATGCTAGCGCTGTTTTTGGCCGACGGCGGCATCGAGGTCAACGGCCTGTCGTGGCTGGCTCCAAGCTCCGATCGCCGCTACGATCGCGACGTGCCGACGCCGCAGATCGCCGAAGCGATTCCGGACTTTGCCGCGATCGCTCTGGCGGGCCTCGATTTCCCGCAGATCTGGCAGGACTACCTGCGCGACTCGCGGGTGAATGCCCTGCTGCCGATCGACCCCGAGTGGCTGCGTACCGCCCTGAGCACCACGCTCAACCTCGACCTCGAGGACGACATTATCGCCTGGACGACGGGCGAGTTCGCGCTGGCGGCCATCCCCGCACCGAGCAACCAGTCGCCGCTGCCGCTGGGCGTGACGGCCTTCGTCGATACCGCCGACCCGAAGCCCGCCGATGTCTTTTTCGAGAAGCTCGATCGCACGGTGCGCGAGCGTTACGGCATTCCCGTCGAGCCGATCAAGGTGGGCGATCGCACGGTGCTGCGCTGGACGATGCGCCAGCAGGGCCTGACCGTCGAGCGGGGCTGGCTGACGCGGACGATGGCGTTTTTTAGCGTCGGCGCATCGGTGGCTGATACCTTCGTCGGTGGCGTCGAAGAGTCGCTGGTCGACAGCCCGGACTTTCGAGCGGCGCTGCCCAGTCAGGGTCTGGAAAACCGCAACGGCTTTTTCTATGCCGATGTCGCTACGCTGCTGGCCGAAGGCGGGCTCGGGACGCTGCGCCTACCGCCGGAGCAAGATGCCATGCTGCGCGCGATCGACAGCATCGCCATTACGGGCGGTATTCACGACGAACGGCGATCGCGCTACGACCTATTTTTGCGCTTTGTCGGTTCTGAAGAGTAGCCGTCAGATTCATTAGCGTCGCCCGTTCCGGACTCGCTCGCTTCAGATTTACCCACCTCAGATTCCCCGACCTCAGAATAACCTCGGCAGAGCCGCGCGGTTGAGTTTGCCGCGATCGTTGCGGGGTAGTGCTGCCACCTGCCGCCAGCGCTTCGGAATTTCGTAGCGAGCGAGGCAGCTCGTCAGGCGATCGCGAATTTGCGCGGCAACGTCTCGAGAAAGCGCTCGGGGGTCGCTGCTGTCCTTCTGAGAAGCGCGAGGCAGGACGTAAACCGCCGCCAGCACCTGCCCCCACTCGCGATCGGGCAAGCCGCATACCGCCACGTCCGCGACCAAACCCGTCGCGCGGATCGCCGCCTCCACTGCCTCGGGATAGACGTTCTCGCCGCCGCTGATCAGCTTCTGACTGGCGCGCCCGATCACGTGCAGGATGCCGCTCCTGTCGAGGTAGCCCAGGTCGTCGCTGCGCCAGTATCGCTCCGTCGTTAGCGGTCGGGCCATATCCGTCGCGGGGTCGTAGTAGCCGTGGCAGAGTGATGCAGCGCGGATAGCGATCGCGCCGATCTTGCCGGTCTCGCCATCGCCGGTTTTACCATCGCCGGTCTCGCCATTGCGGCTCTCGTCATCTCCGACGGGCTCGATCGCGATTTCCGCGTGGGGCAAGGCGCGCCCGCAGCCCGTCCGTCCTGCGAGGAAATCATCGGGGTGCAGCGTGGCGATCTGCGAGGCAGTTTCCGTCATGCCGAAGGTCGGCGCGAGGCGCAGTCCCTCAGTGCGGGCACGATCGAGCAGTTCCGGCCACGCAGGCGCGCCGCCGAGGAAGATCGCATCAAACTGTTGCAGCCAGTCGCGCCAGTCCGCCACCTCGAGCAGCCGCTGGAGCTGGGTCGGCACCAGGGACAGCCAAAAGCTCGAAAAGTCAGCGGCGGGCAGCGATCGATCGGGACGGATCGAGCCAGGGGAGGCGATCGCCAACCGTCCGCCGCTGACGATCGCGCGCACGAACTGGGACAGGCCGCTGACGTGGAAAGTCGGCAAACAGCACAGCGAGTCGAGGCGATCTCGCTGGAATGCTGCCCGCACGCCGCACGCCGAGGCCGTCAGGGTTTGCCAAGTGTGGCAAGCGAAGCGCCTTTGGCCGGTCGTGCCGCCTGTCGGGATGGCGATGTAGGGTTCGCGATTGGCGCGATCGGCTAACTCTGCCCAGTTGCGCGGCGCGATCGCGGCGACTTCTCCCTGCTCGTTCCACTCGCCCCCGTCCCAATCGCCATCTTTCGCGTCCGAGACAGGCGCGATTTCCCTCAGCAACCGATTGCGCTGCGGCCACTGCGGATCGCACAGAAAGACATCGTGACCGAGATCGTAGGCGGCAACGGTTGCTAGCAGGCAATTTAGCGGATCGGCGATCGCCAGCCCGACGCTCCCCCGGCCCGACGGCGCGACTCGCATCGCTTGCTGGATGTGCCTTCGGTACGCTTCGGCGATCGCTTGCTGGGCAGCGGGCAGTGCCTCGAAGCACAAGCGCCGCTCGATCTCCGGAGTGGGCTCGAAAGTTAGGATTTCCACGGGCGGCAGGCGAGACGGTTAAGGCAAAGTTGAGGTAAAAAAGCGGAGGCAAAAAGGGGCGGTGTGAGCCTTTCGCCGATACAACCCGCGTCAGTCGCGAATTCGGTGAATATAATAGTGCTGAGAACGACACCATTATCCGAGCGAGAAGCCAGGCTGCACCGCAGATTCGAGCGGCCCGGTTGTCGATGTACGAGTATTGAAAACCCCAAACGCGGTACGGCGATGATACGGCGATATCGCAGCCAGTCTTTTGTCGAATCTGGCGTCAGGCCCGGAACGACGTCCGGCATCGAGTTCAGTATTGAGCCTCTGTGGATTCGCCCGAGGAACTGGCCTTGTGAAATGCCCAGTGAATCAGACCGGCGAATCAGTCTGGCAAGTCCGTCAGACTGGCTCGGGAAGCTAACCATACGGATTAGCCCGATGAATCAGCCTAAACAATTTGCCAGACAAATTAGCCTAAACAAGTTGTCAGACAAGTTAGTCCAACTAACCGGAGGGTTGCGCGATGGTTGCAAACTCTCTCGAGTTCGGTAAACAAACATAAGCCCGACCGTAAACTGCGATCGTGAATCCAGCCCCTTCCCCAAGACTTTTAGCGACGCCAGACGCCACCTATGCTCGATGCTGAATGGCTATCAGAGCTGCGGATGCAATGCCGCGATGAGGCTATCTTCGAGCAGATCGTCCAACTGCTAAACCTCGATCGCGCTTCGCATGACAGCACCCCCCGCGCTCGCGAGGCACTACGCCCCGACCCACCTGAAGACGACGCGACGTCCCAGACGGCTTGGGGGGACTTTCGCGTCTTCGTGCGCGCCCTCGAGCTTATCCGCCACTGCCTCGATCCCGACGAAATCTTGCGTACGGCAGTTAGCGAAACGCGCACTTATCTCGACCTCGATCGCGTCCTCGTCCTGCGGATCGATTCCGACCTGAACGCCCAGTTCGTTGCCGAGTCTCGGCGCGACGATCGCTGGTCCCACGTGGTCTCTGCCGTCGGCAATGTCAAAGATACCGCCAATGCCGATCGCGGCGCGACCCTCGATCTAACCGCTAACTACCCGACTGCCGACGACCTAAACGCGACGAGCGAACCCGAGCGCCACTCGCGGCTCGAAGCGGTCTCGCTATCGTATTTGGCGCGCTTCGAGGTTAAAGCTGTTGCCCTCGCGCCGATCCTGTGTCGTGAGCTGACCTGGGGCATTTTGATTGCCGCGCGCCGTCAAGAGGGCCTGTTTTGCTCGCGCGCCCACGAGACCTTACAACAGTTCGGCCTAACGATAGGCAGCGCTCTCGACCACGCCGAGCAGCTCGAGCAGACGCGATCGCAAACCCGTAAGCTGGCGACAACTCTACGCGCGCTGCAACAGACCCAGACCCAGCTCATCCAAAACGAAAAAATGGCCAGCCTCGGCCAGCTCGTCGCCGGGATCGCTCACGAACTCAACAACCCGGTCAACTTTATCTACGGCAACGTCAGCTACATCCGCGACTACACCGAAGACCTGCTCGATACGATCGACGCTTACCAAGCGGAATTCGAGGACCAAGACCCTCTCGCCCAACAGCTCGGCGAGCTCGAATTCGACTTTATCCGCCAGGATCTGCCGCGCCTAGTCACTTCCATGCACAACGGCATCACGCGGATTCGCAAAATCGTCAGCTCCCTGCGGACGTTCTCGCGCCTCGATGAAGCCGAGCAAAAAACTATCGACATCCACACCGGCCTTGACAGCGCCCTGTTGCTGCTGCGCCACCGCTGCCGCGCGATCGAGCATCTCGAAGATGTCAGAATCGAGTGTCACTATGGCGACCTGCCGCCGGTCACTTGCTATCCCGCCTCACTCAACCAGGTGTTCGTTAATATTCTCACCAACGCTTTCGACGCCCTCGCCAGCGTCAAAGACCGCTCGCCCAAGATTTCGCTCGCCACGACCCGCCTCGAAGAAAACTGCGTTGCGATCGCTTTCCGCGACAACGGTTGCGGCATTCCCCCCGAGGATTTACCCCATATTTTTAATCCCTTTTTCACCACGAAGCCGCCGGGAAAAGGTACTGGGCTCGGCCTGTCGGTGAGCTACCAGATCGTCGTAGATAACCACGAGGGTCAGTTCTTCTGCGATTCGGAACTCGGCGGCGGTACGACCTTCACCATCGAACTGCCAATCGACGCAGGATTTTAGGGACAGGCGCGATCGACACAATTGGCGATCCGGATCGGCGCGCGCGCGTGACGAACAGTGAAGACAAGCAGATACTTCGGGTCTCCTGGCTATGGCTCTTCCACCTTCTTCCGCCCCTACCCTCGTGCCGATCGGCCTCGACGATCGCGAGCTACGAGTCCTCGCGAGCCAAATCACTCGGGACTTGTTGCAGAGTCCGACCTATCGCGATGTCCTCGACATTCTGGCCGCGACCCCTGCCGATCGCGATCCGGAAGCCGTCCACCGTGCCGTCCAGACAACCGCTCGCCACGCCGTCCGCACGACCCTGAAATATTTTCGCTTGCGACCCGCCACCATGCCGACCACGCGCCCGCGCCCGCCGCTTCCGCTGCCACCCCGCCCGCAAATGCAGCGCCCCACCACCGCGCACCCTGCCACCGATCGCACTCCACCTCCAATCCGCAGCGCCCGTCCGGCCCGAAGCAACGTCAGCCCTCGTACCAAAAGCGCCCGCTACAATGCCAGCTCCAGCTACGGCGACAGCCACACCAGCCCCGATCGCCAAACAGCATACTTGCTTACCCTGGGCCGTCGGCTTCGAGCTCGCCGTCAAAGCTGCCGCTTCTCCCTGGCGCAGCTCCACCATCTGACAAAGATTCCGCTCCAGCACCTGCAAGCCTTCGAGTCCGGTCAGCTCGACGCCCTGCCCTCCAACCCGAGCTATCTGTGGGGAACGGTACGCATTTGGGGGAACGTCCTCGGCCTCGACGGGCTGGCACTGGCCACCGGCATTCCCGATAGCCCCGCCACCGAGCTGCCCCTAACTTCTGCGCCGCCCACCAGTGCCCACCCCGCTTTGGCTCGCCCGACGACAGCCTCCGCGCCCCAAGGCAGCCAGCTTCCGCGCTATCTCACCTACGGCACGATCGCGGCAGGAACCCTGCTGGGCATTAGTTGGCTGGCAGAATCTACAGGGCCTCCGGCACCGGAGCCCCCCCCATCGGAGCCCTCCGCACTGACGACGATCGGCGATCGCCAGCGACAACAAGAAGTGCAGCGGGCGATCTTGCCGTCTGATGTCGCGCCGCCGGAGGGGATACGCCGCCACCTGCGCCGCAATTAGGCCACGACGCCCGAGAACGACGCAACCGTGCGACGCGCTCTCAGACGACAAATTCTTGTCTCGATGCAGCGCCCAATAACGTTAATGGATATGAACTCGATCGTCGATTTCGTTGGCAAACCCTTACCTAGCTCGGCTACGGACGAAAAATACTATTGAGTTTGAGTATCATCTAAGAGGTCGGCGATCGCCCCGCGCGATCCCAGCCCTGTCCTGGCTCAGTCGAAATTGTGCCGATCAACCAATTATTATTGAATTCCAGGAATTTTTCGCGATATTCGCCTTCCAGGTAAGTTTGAGGCCCGCAGAAACCCTGCGCCTCGAGTCGTCAAATCTGCCGCGATCGCGCTGTCTAAAACTGAGGCTTTAAACGCTAATTCTTCTCAACTGCTCGACCTTGTTCGGCAAGCGTCCACAATGTTAACATTGCTTACAATTCGTAAAAAGTAAAAACGTGTAGCTGTTATGGGTCGTGTTGGCGTCTTGTTGCTCAACCTCGGAGGGCCAGACAAAATTGAGGACGTGCGTCCTTTTCTCTACAATCTGTTTGCCGATCCCGAAATCATTCGCCTGCCGATTCCCTTCCTGCAGAAGCCCCTGGCATGGCTGATCTCGACACTACGCGCGCAGAAATCCGAAGAGAATTACAAAGAAATCGGGGGTGGTTCGCCGCTGCGAGCGATCACCGAAGAGCAAGCCAACGCGCTGGAAGCAAGCCTTCAGGAAAAAGGCTGCGACGCCAAAGTTTATATCGGCATGCGCTACTGGCATCCGTTCACCGAAGAAGCCCTCGAGCGCGTGCGCGCCGATGCGATCGACCGGCTCGTAATCCTGCCGCTCTATCCGCAGTTTTCCATCAGCACCAGCGGCTCGAGCTTTCGTCTGCTCGAAGAACTCTGGAAGCAAGACCCGTACCTCAAGCAGGTGGACTACACGGTTATTCCCTCCTGGTACGACCGTCCGGGCTACTTGGGCGCGATGGCCGAGCTTATTGCGGGCGAACTCGACAAGCTGCCCGAACCCGACAAAGCCCACGTTTTCTTCAGCGCCCACGGCGTCCCCGTCAGCTACGTGGAAGAGGCGGGTGACCCGTATCAGAAAGAGATCGAAGCCTGCACGGCGGGGATCATGCGCACGCTCGCTCGCCCCAACGCGCATACCCTGGCCTACCAAAGCCGCGTCGGCCCGATCGAGTGGCTCCAGCCCTATACCGAGGATGCGATCGAGATGCTGGCCGAGCGCAAGACCCAAACTCTCGTGGTCGTGCCGATCAGCTTCGTTTCCGAGCACATCGAAACGCTCCAAGAGATCGATATGGAGTATCGCGAAGTTGCTGAAGAGGCTGGCATCGAGCACTTTCACCGCGTCCCAGCCCTCAACACCCATCCCGGCTTTATCGACGATCTGGCCGAGATGACGCTCGAAGCCCTCGCGCAGCCCAGCGTTCCGTTCGGTGCGGCTTTCCGCCCGCCCGAAGAAACCAAGTTCTACCCCCAAGAGCGTTGGGAGTGGGGTCTAACGACCAACGCCGAGAAGTGGAACGGTCGTTTGGCGATGGTTGGCTTCCTGGCGATTATGGCCGAGCTGATCGCCGGTGCGGGGCCGCTACACGCCGTCGGGCTGCTTTAATACTGCTAGAGCGGCACGCTAAAGGTCTGAGAAACCGGGTTCTAGCGGCTCGCCTCGATACTTCTGAGCCGCCCCGATCGATGCGATCGCGGGCGCAGCTTTTTGGGTTTTTATAGGGTGATTTCGTGGCGTTTTGGCTGATGCCGACCGTACCACCAGCCGCCCGACCCAAAAATAAAGCTAAGGACTAAAACCCCTGGCTGACTGGGGGCTAAACGTTTTATTCGTGACAGCCTCTTAGGGACTCGCGTGCGGCGGGTCGACTGTTCGCTACATCCAGAAAACCATGCAGTTTATCGATCGCGTTGAAATTGAAGTAGAAGGCGGAAAAGGCGGCGACGGTATCACCGCGTGGCGGCGCGAGAAGTACGTGCCAGCGGGCGGGCCTGCCGGTGGTGATGGCGGTAAGGGCGGCTCGGTGATTTTCCAGGCGACCGATCGCCTGCAAACCCTGCTGGATTTCAAATACAGACGTGTCGTCAAGGCTGATGACGGCAAGCGCGGCGGCTCGAAAAACCGCACCGGCGCATCCGGCGCGGACGCGATCCTCGAAGTCCCCTGCGGCACGATCGCCTACGATCTCGAAACCGATGAAGTCCTCTGCGACCTGACCGGCGATGGCCAAACTGCCTGCGTCGCGGAAGGTGGCAAAGGTGGCAACGGAAACCGCCACTACCTGAGCAACCGCAATCGCGCCCCGGAGTACAGCCAAGAAGGCGCACCGGGGCGCGTCCGCAGCCTGCGACTCGAGCTGAAGCTGCTGGCAGAAGTGGGCATCGTCGGCTTGCCGAATGCTGGGAAATCGACGCTAATTTCGTCGGTCTCTGCCGCCAAACCGAAGGTGGCCGACTATCCATTTACGACTCTGGTTCCCAACCTCGGCGTCGTCCGCAAGCCGACCGGCGACGGCACGGTGTTCGCAGATATTCCCGGCCTCATCGAAGGAGCCCACACCGGAGCCGGTCTCGGCCATGAGTTCTTGCGCCATATCGAGCGCACGCGCCTGCTGCTGCATCTAGTGGACGTAACCGCCGAAGACCCGATCGCGGACTACCAAACTATCCAGGGCGAGCTAGAAGCCTACGGTCACGAACTGGCCGATCGCCCGCAGATACTGGCGCTCAACAAGCTCGACGCCTGCGATCTAGACGAAGCTGAACTCGACGAGCTAACCCGAGATCTGCGAGCGCTATCGGGCGCGCCGGAGGTCTTTCGCGTGTCGGCGGTGGCGCGGATGAACCTCGATCGGCTGCTGCAAACTATCTGGGACACGCTTGACGACCTCGATCGTCGCGACGCCGAGCGCGAAGCCAAGCTGGCCGAAGCCATCGCATCGACGCCATTCGACGCCGCAATCGCCGAGCGGGCGCGCCAATACAGTCCCTAAAGCGCCATTCCCAGTACGACTTCTCATCCCTCGCCAAGAACGCCCGTAACCATCAGAACGGGCTCGATCGCGGTTTTAGACTGACCTCGATCGAGCCCGTTTTGCATCTTGCGTACGAACCAGCGGGATTTTGAGAAGCGCTCAGTTGCGGTCGATCCATTTCTGCGCCTTCAGTCGCTTCAGCACGCCGTAGACCAGCAGATCTAGCGTAATACGACGCTCGTCCATCAGGAACGGCTCGATCGTGCTGACCTGCGTCCCGTTCGCGACACATGAAAAAGCACGCGGCCCCTTGATATCCGCCTTCGGGAAATAGATATTGAAGCGCCGCGCGCCGCCATCCCAAGAGCCCAGCGTCTGCCAGCACTCATTGCCGGGGCCGAGCAGCGGCACGCGCTGCTTCTCGAAAGTTAGCTCCAGGTCTTCGATGCCGCGCTCCTCGAGCGCCGTCCGCAGCGCTGGGAGGTAGTCCTGGTGCATGAAGTCGGCAAATGGCTTGTCTTCGACCTTCGGCGGCTTCTCTTTTTTCGGCTGGGCCTTGGGTTTAGCCTCGGTTGCCTTTGGGTCTTTGCTCGTGTCTTCAGCCATAGTTCTAGTGGTTGGGCGATCGGGCGGTCTGTCGCATCGGCGATCGAGATTAACAGCCCCGAGCCGCCGACCGACGCCCCAGAGCCGCAATTATTCTATCGCTTCCACGCCGACGCTTCAGACCTCGCCCGATCCGGGTTTTACTGCACGTAGCGGCGCACCCACTCGTGGATTTCGCTATCGCCCATCACCGCGCCGTTGCGGACTTCCTTACCCTGGGCGAGCTGGGTCTCCGTAATCGAGATCGTCTCGGTACACTCAGCGGGGTCGGACACCTCCGTTGACGAATCGACCACCGCGCCGGTAGCAGCTTCGACCAGCGTCAGCGTCGTCACGGTGCGGTAGCGCTCGATCGCGTAATCCTGTGCGGCGACGGTGTACTCGCAGTTTTCAATCAGCTCCGGCTCGGCAGACTTATCCACACAGAGCACGAGCGCCGTACCGTAAGCATCCGACGCTTGCAGCGACGTTTCGACCACCGACTCTTGCAGCACGAACGGACTGGCTGCGGCCTCCCGCACGAAGCCCGCAATCCCCGGCGAGTCGCTGCCGCTGTAGGGCGCAGCGTCGGAGAACGCCGTTCCTTCCGTGCAGGCCGCCGCCAGCGTCGCCCGCGAGACGAATTTCGAGCCGCTGGGCATCGTCGTCGTCTCGTCCACGGTGGCGACGGTTAGGGTCGCGCTGTCGTCGAGCTGGGCGTCGGTTAGATTTGCGCCGATTAGGTTTGCATCTTCTACAGTCGCGCCGGTCAGGTTCGCGCCGGTCAGGTTTGCTCCCGCCAGGTTGGCGCTGTTCAGCGTGGCCCCGCTGAGGTCTGCGCCGCTGAGGCCGGCGTTGGATAGGTCCGTGCCGGTCAGGTCGCAGCCACTGCACTGTTTGCTGTCGAGCAGCGTCTGCCGGTTCTCCTGTTGCTGGACGAATGCAGCCTCCTGGGCTTTTCTAACTTTGGCTTTTTCGCGCTGGCTGCTGAGGACGCCCCAGCCGATGCCGACGCCCGTCAGCACCAGTAGCGCGAGAACAGCGTTACTCATGCAGCCACTACAGCCGGGCTTCTTTTTTTCGTTTTGCTCGGATTCTGACATTTGCTCTGTTCGCTGGATTTCAGTGCCGTTCGTCAATATCGAACGATCGAACCCGAGTTACGGCTCTTCGCAGCTCGGGCTGGCTTCATACTGGCACAGGCGTCAGCAGACTTGCACGGGCGGAGTTTTGACGAGCTTTTAGCAAGTTTCTGGCGAACTGCGAGCAAACTTCAGGAGATCGGGGCTAGCGCACTTTCGCGCGCGGCTTGCGCTTTTTGGCCGATCGCGTGGGCGGCGACGGTGGCGATCGCCGAACGGACTGCATTTTTGTCACGCCCAGCTGGCCTTTGAGCTGGTTGAGTTCCTGCTCGATCGGGTCGAACGGCACGGGCGGTCGTTTCGGTTTCTGTTTCGTTGCGCTGGGTTTTCGAGCCTTGGTGGCAAACCAACGCGCCGTGACGTAGCGTCGCGCGATGCGCTCGACCTGATACAAACACGCTGCCGAAACAAGCAACAGCAAGGCGAGAGCTGACTCATCCAGCGTTTCGTAGCGGTAGTAATAAGCCAAACCTTCCCAATCGTAATAGAGGGTTCGTCTCGAAGCCGGGAGCGTCAAAACAACGACATTGATACAAGCTAGAACCGGAAAAACTAGTCCGAGAAATCCCTCCCAAAGTCCGCGTCTCGATATGAATCGAAGGACGAGACGATCGCTGTCTGGCCTCAGAAATAGCGCATCACAAATACGTCCGAAAGCCACAATGCTAAAGATGGAAGCCGCTATCAAAGCGAGCGCAAGAAACTCTGTCTTTAGCGTCAGATAGGTGACCAGGACTCCCCAACTGGCTGCAAACCAGAAAAAATACAGGCAGATGGATAGCCAGACGATCGAAATAAATCCCCGAAGCCAAGAACCAGGATAGGGAAACCAGCGCGGCCACTTCATTTACGTAAAAATACAGGAGTATTCTGTGAACTAAATTATTGAATTCGTCCACAGGATAGCGCCTATTGAAGTTCTTAGAACGCACGATTTATTGAGGTTGTCTGACATTTTGACGAGAAGGCCAGCGCTCCGTATCGAATATTCCTACACCTGCGGGTAGCGGCGCTGTAAGTAGTCGATCGCGTGTTGACGAGGTGCGATCTTCGCCGAGCCTTCGCCACGATCGAACTCGCCGTCCAACGTGCGATCGCGCAAATCCGCCAAAATCTCTTTGAAAATCGGCCCCGGCTTGTAGCCCAGTTTCTGCAAATCGCGACCGTTGAGAATCGGGGCGACGTCAGCGAGCTGGGTCAGATATCGCCAGACGGCGCGGCGCACCGATCGCGCACAGTGCGGTAACAGCAGAAGCAGCGTCGAGCGATCGAAAGCATTCAGTGCGGTGTAGATTTCGCTGGGTTCGGTGGCGGTGGCGAGGGCGGCGGTGGTGGCGTCGAGCGTGGCGGCGAGATTTTCCAGGCGGGCGATGCTGGGGTCGGAGAGCTGGAGCGATCGCGCCGTCTGCCCGCGAAACTCAGGCGCGAGGTGGGAGAGCAGCACCTCGAGAATCGCCTGCCAGTGTTCGATTTTGCCCCCCGGATCGAGGCGGCGCAGGGCGCGATCGCTCAGCCGCACGTTCCACCAGATATTGTGGCTCATCCGCAGCGTTGGGTGGATGCACTGCAACGCCTCCAGGTCGGCGAGCATTAACAGCGCTGGTTTCCAGTAGTCAGTTTGTAGCAGATATTTCAGCTCGGCTTTGAGGCGGGTTTGCAGCGCGGGGGTGCGCTCGTTTTCGGCTTGCGATCGGGCGTAGACACCGGAGCCTATGGCGTGGCGGATATAGCGCTCGGTCTGCGGCTCTAGCGGAAAACCGAGACGGGTCGAGAAGCGAACGGCGCGGTAGATGCGTGTCGGATCTTCGATAAAGCTATTGGTATGGAGGACGCGGATTTGCCGATCTTTGAGATCGATCGTGCCGCCGAAAAAGTCGAGCAATTTGCCCCGTCTCGGATGCGTCAGCCGCAGCGCCAAGGCGTTGATCGTAAAGTCGCGCCGATAGAGATCCTGACGGATCGAGCTGGCCTCGACTTCCGGGTTGGCGGCAGGATAGGGGTAAAACTCAGTGCGGGCGGTGGCGATGTCGATCCACAGCGAGCCCAGCACCGGATCTTTGCGCCAGGTGAGCGCGGCGGTTTGGAACTGGCCGTGAACCTCCAGCTTTGCGCCGGGATAGCTCTCCTGAATGACCTTGGCGAGTTCGACGCCTGCGCCAACTGTGGCGACAGTGTGAAAACCATCGACGACCATATCGATATCCAGCAGGCCGATTTCCGCCAGGTCAGTCGCGCCATCGCCGTCGATTTCGCGGAATGCCGACAGCAGCAGGTCGCGCACGGCTCCGCCCACGAGGTAAAGATGCCAGCCCCGCGCTTCGGCGGCTTCGGCCACGCCCTGTAGGAGCGATCGCAGCTTCTCGGGTAGACGGCGCTCCAAGGTTTGCCAGAGCAGAGGCTCGAGGTCGGCGGCGCGAGTCGGGCGCTTATGAGAAACGCCACGGCGATCGGGCAGGTGGCAAACGGCGGCACTTTCCTGGTGAAGTTCGCGCAGCACGTCGGTGCGGGTGACGATTCCGACCAGATTGCCGCTATTCAGCACTGGAAGCCGTCCGATATCGTAGGTGACCATCAGCGTCTCGATCTCCGGCAGGGTGGTGTCGGGTGCGATCGTTTTGAGCTGGGTCGTCATATAGCCCTTAACCGGGGCGTGTTCGAGACGGTGGTGTCGCGCGATATCCAGATCGCGTCGAGAAATAATGCCCACTAGCGTGTCGGTGTCGTCCACCACCGACAGGCCAGAGTGGCCGTAGCGCAGCAGGATGCGGTGGGCTTCGCCGATCGCGGTGTTAGGGCGGATCGTCCGCACGGGCGACGACATCAGATCGCGAGCGGTGGGCGGTTGGGGGATATTTGCGATGAGGCGATCGAGCAATGTCTCCAACGTCGCCGCCGGATCGGTGGTGTCAATTTGAGCGGCGGCAGCTTTGGCGTGACCACCACCGCCGAACTCGCGAAACATCTCGTTGAGGTCAGTGTTGGGGATGCGCGATCGCCCGATCGCGCTGAAGCGATCTCCACCGGACTTCGTCTGATAAACGTGGCCGAGAATTAGCGCGTCGCTGTCGGTCAGCTCGAGCAGCCGCGTTGCCAGTCCCGCCAGTCCCGACACGTAGCGATCGGTTTCCAGCAATACCGCACCGACGGTGTAGCCGCGAACGTCGCGTGATTCGACGCGATCGAGTGCCGCCGAAAGCAGCGTTTGCAGCTCGTCACTGAGGCCGGGTTCGATGTATTGCGCGACGACGGCCTGGTTTGCGCCCTGCTGCATCAGCCACGCCAAGGCGGAGGCGTCGCGTGCGGTGGCGCGATCGTAGCTGAGCGAGCCGGTATCGACGTGGATCGCCAAGGCCATCACGGTAGCTTCGCGGACGGTGGGTGCGACGTTGGCTGCTTGGAGTTGTTCGACGATTAGGGTGGTGGTGGCTCCGATGTCGGAAACCTGTCGATCGGTGGCGGGGATGTCGCTGGTGATGCCCAGGTGGTGGTCGAAGACTTCGACGGCCTCGAGGTGCGGCAAATCTAGCCACTCGGCGGCTTTGCCAAGGCGGCTGCGGCTCTGGGTATCGACGATCGCGATCTTGCGAATCTCGTCGGGCACGACGGAGCGGCGCTCGATGAGCGGATACTCGTCGCGGTGCAGCCGCAGGAAGGTTTCGACGCCGGGATGGGCTCCGCCGCTGAGGACGATCCGCGCGCCGGGGCGTAGCTTTGCGAGGCCGATGGCGGCACCGAGGCTATCGAAGTCGACGGTGGTGTGGCAGAGGATTAGATCCACGCTTAGCGCTCGGGAACGGTGGTGTCTTCGTAAATATCGGCCAAGGCGATCGCGCAGTCGAGACTCGCAAGCTGAATTGGTTCGCTGGCGGGCGCGAGGCTCCAGTCGCCGCGATCGTCTTTTTGGAAGACCTCGACCTGTTGGCGATCGGTGGAGACGAGAATGTATTCACAGAGGCTGGGATTGGCACGGTAGTCGGCAAACTTTTCCGTGCGGTCGTAGCGCTCGGTACTGGGCGACAGCACTTCGACGATGAGCGTGGGGTGATTGATGTACTGCTCGTCGTTTGGCCGATCGCGATCGTCGCAAGTCACGACTACGTCGGGATAGTAAAACGCATTGCTCGCTTCAACGCGAGTTTTCATCCCTTCCACAAACGCACGGCAACCCGATCCACGCAGACGTGGCGCAATCGCCATGAGAAAGTTGGTGGAGATCGCGTGATGGTTGCGCGTACCGCCCGTCATCGCGAAGACTTCACCGTCACGGTACTCGTGACGCATGGGGCTGAGTTCTTCGGCGGCGAGATAGTCCTCGGGCGTGATGTAGAGCGGATCGGTTGCAATCATCAGTGGTGACTCTGGTTAGCACTTTGAGTTTAAAGCCAGCCGTCGCGATCCCGGTGCAAACGCTTCAGCAATCCAGCAGAAGATTTTGACCTTACAGCCTTGTCACGCTTTGGTTGTACCTTGCGTGTCACGATCGGGATCGATAGCGTTATTGCCATGAGGTTGTATCCTGCGATGACTCTAATCTTCGAGCTGTTGCTGTCACGCCGACCTGTTTCCGCACAAGGAACGAGTAAGGCGAGCCGTAGGAATAAACGTGCTTGGCAAGACTACATTCGCGAAGAAGCACGGCAAAGCTGGACGCAAGCCCCTATTGCCGATCGAGCGCTTCGTTTTACGGTCGTCTACCTGTGCAATGGCACTCCAGGTGACATCAACAACATAATCAAGCCCATACAAGATGCACTCAATGGCTTGGTTTATGTTGATGATGGCCTAGTTCGAGATGTGAACGGCCACATGCGACTACTTTCGGAGCCGATTGACGTCGCCAGTTTACCGGAGATCTTGAGAAACGCCGTTCTAGAGCGTTTGGAGTGTGTCTACATTAGGGTAGAAGAGTCGTCGGAACTCAATTCGGAGATGAAGCGATGAGCATTCTCACAAGGGGCGAGCAAGCAGTTCGTGAAGTCGCCAGCGAACTCGAGCGGCAGGGCTATCGTGTGATTTTCGCACCTGAGTCTTCTCTAATCCCATTTGACCTTGAAGGATATCGACCTGATTTACTTGCAACTCGTGACGATGAGAATGCAATTGTAGAGGTCAAAACTAGACGCAAGTTCAGCACGATCGAACGCTACAAGCAAATCGCTGAAATTGTCGGTCGTCATCCCAACTGGCGCTTTCTGATGCTGACAATCGATAGTGAGGATAGGCTGCAAGATGGTGTGATTTGCAATGACAGCGGCACTGCCAGTATGAAGTCCTTGTCCTCAGTCAGCATCCTCAACGAGCTTAATGACCTCATTGCCGGTCAGAGCTACAGATTCTCTCTGCCGTACCTTTGGATGCTCTACATTAAAGCCGTGCGGGCGATCGGGCATAGCTTAAATATTCCAATGGACGTTAACTCCGATCGCAGTGTCCTGGACTACATGTACTCGCTTGGCGAAATTTCCATGGAGGAGTTCGACTGGGCGTTGGGCTTTTGGAAGTTGCGCAATGAGGCCGTCCACAATCTGAACTTCAGCATCGACCGAAACGAAGTCGAGGAACTTTACCATCGCGTTAAAGAGAAACTCGACGAAGCGGCTACAGCACCAGCATCCTAAAACCAGTCGTCCTCGTCGCCCCAATCTTCATCGTAGGCATTCGTCCGCCCGATCCGCGACGGGCGGCTGCGATCGTCAAGGCGACCGGCAGGCCGATCGCGGCGCGGTGGACGAGTCGGCAGACCGTATCCACCGTTGTCGTAGGGCCGCTCGTCATAGCTCGGACGACCCATGCGCGACGGGCGCTCCTCAAAGCCGAAATTCGGGTCGTCGTCGCCGCTGAACGTCTTGCGGATGCTCTCGAAGATGCCCTCATCCTCTTCGCCGAGAAATTCCGACACCTCGCGGTTTAGCTCGTACATCGCATCCTGGAGGCTGGCCGAGTTGAGGTCGATGCCGCGCTCGTCGTTGCGGCTGAGGCTGTCGCGTAGCTCCTGGACGAGGATATCGATGCGGCGGCGCTGCCCTTGGGCGAATTGGAGGCCGAAATCGAGGGCAACCGATCGCAATTCCCGCTCGGCGCGGGTCGCCAGGGCTTCGGCGCGGTTGCGGCGATCGATCTTCTCGCGGCGCAGGCGATCGTCGTCGGCGAAGTCTTCGGCCTGCTGGATGGCTTGGCCGATTTCCTGCTCCGTCAGCGTCGAGGCTCCCTGGATCGTGACGCTTTGCTCGCGACCGGTGGAGCGATCGAGGGCACTCACCTGCAGGATGCCGTTGGCGTCGATATCGAACGAGACCTGTACCTGGGGGATGCCGCGCGGCGCGGGGGGAATGCCCGAGAGCTTGAAGCGACCGAGGGATTTGTTGTCCTCCGCCATCTCGCGCTCGCCCTGGGCGACGTGGACTTCGACTTGGCTCTGATTGTTTTCCGAAGTCGAGAACACGTCCGATCGCCGTACCGGAATCGTCGTATTGCGCGGGATCAGCTTTTTCATCACGCCGCCGATCGTCTCTAAACCGACCGACAGCGGCGTCACGTCTAGCAGCAAAACGTCAGACACCTCGCCTTCGAGGATGCCCGCCTGAATCGCAGCACCGACCGCGACGACCTCATCGGGGTTGACGTTCTGGTTGGCCTGCTTGCGAATCAGTGCTTCTACCAAGTTCTGCACCATTGGCATTCGGGTCGAACCGCCCACCAAAACGACTTCATCGATGTCGCGCGGGTGCAGTTCGGCATCGAGAACGGCTTGCTTGATGGGAATTCGCAGGCGGCGCACCAGGTCGTCGCACATCGACTCGAACTCGCCGCGCGCCAGGCGGGTTTCGATATGCTGCGGGCCTTCTTCGGTGGCGGTGATAAAGGGCAGGTTGATATCGGTAATGCCGACGCCGCTGAGTTCGATTTTGGCTTTTTCGGCGGCTTCGTTGAGGCGCTGGAGCGACTGACGATCGCGCCGCAAATCCACGCCAACCCGCTCGAGAAACGCTTCGGCCAGCCAATCGACGATCTTCTTATCGAAGTCGTTACCGCCGAGCTGGGTGTCGCCGCTGGTCGATCGCACCTCAAAGACGCCGTCACCCACTTCCAAGACGGAGACATCAAACGTGCCGCCGCCGAGATCGACCACGAGGATTGTCTGGCTGCGGGCGTTCTCCATGCCGTAGGCCAGCGATGCGGCGGTCGGCTCGTTGAGGATGCGCTTGATATCGAGTCCGGCGATGCGTCCGGCGTCGCGGGTGGCCTGCCGCTGGGAGTCGTTGAAATACGCCGGAACGGTAACGACGGCTCCAGTGACTTCTTCGCCCAGGTAGCGCTCGGCTTCATCGACCATTTTGCGGAGGATCATCGCCGAGATTTCTTCGGGAGCGAAGTCCTTACGCATCCGGGGGCAGGCGACTTTGACGTTGTTGTACTCGTCGCGGCGGATCGTATACGGCACGCGCTTGGAGACTTCATCCAGCTCGGCGTACTTGCGACCCATAAATCGCTTGACAGCAAAGAACGTGTTTTGGGGGTTGAGGACGGCTTGGCGACGGGCGAGCTGGCCGACGAGGCGCTCGCCGTCTTTGCTGAAGCCGACGACGGAGGGCGTCGTGCGGGTTCCTTCGGAATTGGCGATCGCGATCGGTTTGCCGCCTTCCATGACGGCGACGACTGAGTTCGTCGTTCCGAGGTCAATGCCAACTACTTTTCCCATAGCTTGTGTGGTGGGCGATCGCCGAAGGAGGTGAGGTTCTGGGGCTGTCGATCGCGGCGGAATTTCAAACCGAACGCGGATCCGACGCAACTGATATTACCAACTAATTTTACGGGCAATGTTGCGGACGTGCGGTGCGGCCTTCCGGCGGGCGCGCGACTGGCAGGCGGGGCAGGCGCGACGACAGCGAATATCCCGCACCGATTCGATCGCCAAAGCCTCGCTCGGAGCCGTTCGCGGTGTTTGGAGGTAACAGTCGGCAAAGATCGTGGTTTTCGTCGCGCAGCCCTCCCGGCAGCTCCGATCGTTCGCGCTGCGGCGGAGCCGGATTCGATCGCGGCTCTGTGGAGATTCGGATATGAGATATTAGGGGCAGTCTACGGCGCAACACTGCCGCAAAAATCCGGACGCGGTGCGCTCGATGCTGGCCCTGGCGAGACTTCCGGGCGATCGCCTCCATCCGCTCCCCCACCTCCAGTCCTCTCTCGTGCGAGCTGTTCTATGGATTCCGATCGTCGTGAATTGAGTTTGGCCGAACACTGCCAAGAGATCGAGAAACGCGTCGAAGCCAGCAGGGCCGACTGCAAAGGCGACACGACGGCACTGCTGGCGTTACTCCGCACCCTCGAAGGGCTTCACCGCCAGGTTTTTGAAGAAGATTTCGTTCCCAGTCTGCCCAACAGCCGTCAGCCGCTCTACGCCCTGCTGCGCGAGATGGAAGCCGAGGGCGGCTGGCCGTATATCCCGAAGATGCGGATCTACGAGCTAATCGACTACCTCAACGCCCAAGCCCAGGCGGAAGAGGCCACCGAGCCGGACGAGGACGTATAGACAAAATGGAGGCAAGATGGCATCCCGATTGACGGAACTGTCGCGCTTATTTTTGCGGCTGGGTGCGGTGGGCTTTGGTGGCCCCCAAGCACACATCGCCATGCAAAACGACGAGGCGGTGTCGCGGCGCGGCTGGCTGACACCGGAGGAGTTCGCCCAGGGCTTGGCAGTGTGCGAGATGCTGCCGGGGCCTGCCTCGACGCAGATGGGCATTTATATTGGCTACGTGCGCGCTGGGGCGATCGGGGCGCTGGCGGCAGGGCTGAGCTTTATCGCACCCGCGTTCCTTATCGTCGTGGCGCTGTCCTGGGGGTACTTTCAGTTTCAGGGCGTGCCACAGCTCGACGCGCTGTTTTTGGGGATCTTTCCGGTGGTCGTGGCGATCGTCGCGGCCTTCTGCTGGAAGCTGAGCAAAAAGGCGATAAAGCATCCGTCGCACTGGGCGATCGTGCTGGGGGCATTTGGACTGTCGGCATTTGCGTCGCTGGGCGTGCCGTGGATTTTCGCGATCGCGGGCGTGGTCGGGCTGGCGCTGTCGGTGATGCTGCAAGCTGCGGGCTCGGGTAGTTCGGGTAAATCGGGCGCGTGGCTGTTGCCGGTTCCGGCGTGGCAGGCGCTGGCGAATTTTCCCGTAAGTGTTTCGACAGGCGTTTCGCCGGAGGTGCTGGCGATCGGTAGCTTTTGGGGCCGCGATCGTATTGCCGAATTTGCCCTACCGCTGGCGGGCTTTTTCCTGAAGGCAGGCAGCGCGATTTTTGGCGGTGGTCTGACGATTATCCCGCTGCTGGAGTTCGAGGTGGTGGAGCGTTTCCACTGGCTGACGCTGGATGAGTTTGTCAGCGGGGTGGCGATCGGGCAGCTTTCGCCGGGGCCGGTGGTGTTGACGGCGGCGTTTGTGGGCTACAAGGTGGCGGGCGTGTTGGGGGCGCTGGTCTCGGCGGTGGCAATCTTTACGCCGTCGTTTGGCTTCATTATCCTGGCTGCGCCGTTGCTGCGCCGATTGACGCAAAACCCTTGGGTGAAGGCATTTTTGCAGGGGGTGACGCCTGCGGTGTTAGGGACGATCGCGGCGTCGATGTTGCCGCTGGCGCGATCTGCGTTCGTGTTGCCGTCGTTGGTGGCATCGGTATTCGCCGTGGCGATCGGGGTGGTGGCGTTGGTGGCGGTGATTCGGTTTAAGACGCCGACTTGGGTTTTGGTTCCGGGTGGGGCGGTGTTGGGACTGGTGTTTGGGGCGTTGGGGTTGGCGTGATGGATGCGATCGGCCGGACGATTCTCGCGGTTTTTTCGACCTTCAAAACAACCTGAGCTGCTGACAGCGCGATCGCTCGTACTCCTGCTGCTTGTACTTCATATAGCGTTCGATCGCGCCCTTCACCTTCAGCGCCGCCTCGAACTCCTCGCCCTGCTTTGCCGTCAGGCGCTCCCGGACGATCGCTCGCAGCTCCGAAATTACCTTCCCGTTAACCTTGCGGGTCTGCTTCCAGTCGAGAATCGCGTCCGGATAAGCGCTGTGACCGAGATATCGCTTCTGCTCGATTTCCGGCAGGCTGTAGCCCCGCAGCTCTGGAACCCAGTGGCGCACGAACTGTAGCTTCGGGTCGCGATCGAGCAGGTTTTTGTTGGGATTGTAAATCCGAAACCCCTTCGACATCGGGTTGGAAATTCCCGCTTGCATCTGCCACTGCCAGTGGTTGATCGCAATATCGCCGTCGATCAGGTGATTCATAAAATGTTCCGCGCCGTGCTGCCAGGAAACGCCGCAGTTAATCGTCAGAAAACTGACGCACATGGCGCGCGTACGGAAGTTCATCCAGCCCATCGCTTTGAGCTGGCGCATGCTGGCATCGATCAGCGGAAAACCGGTCGTTCCGGCTTGCCACGCGGCGAACAGCTCGGCTTTTTCATCGGTTAACGGCTCGCCGGTATACCAGTCGTCGAACTCGCGGTAGTAGTTGCGCCAGCCGATGTCGGGTCGGTAGTAGAGGCGCTGGGTAAACGAGTCGTGCCACCGCAGCCGATCGCAAAAGCTTTTTAGCGAAAAGTCGGCTTTCGCCTCTTTTTCTTGGCCCTTAAGTTCCTGGCGACGCTGCTGCACGGCGCGATCGACGATGCGGCTGGAAATCGTGCCGAAGGTTAAGTGGGGCGAGAGGTGCGAGGTGGATCCGCGCTGGGCGAGCCAGGGTTGGGACAGCTTCCAGTGGTAGCCCCAGAAGCGTTGTTTAATAAAGGATTGGAGCGTTGCGTGGGCGGCGGTTTCGCCACCGAAGAAGTCGGCGTGCGGATGCTGGCAGAAGCGGCGATATTTTACGAGCAGGTCTTCGGGCGGGAGGATCTCGAGGCCCGAACTTTCGCCGGTGAGGTCTGGTGTGTCGAGGCGATCGGGCGCGGGAAAGATATCGTTTTTTAGGTAGGCTTTTCGGTCTTTAAACCAGGTGTCCCAATTAATTTTGGGGCGCTGCATGTAGTGGTTCAGGCCGAGGAAAAGCTCTACATTTTTAGCTTTATAGTATTTCTCGATCTGCCGATCGCGATCGACGCCGTATTTTACCTGCACGTCGCGGTTGTACAGCAGTCGGAGCGGCTGATTTCGGTCTAGAAAATATTGCGAGATCCGCTGGATAACTTCAAAGGATTTGCCTTCAAACAGGTAGAGCCGACTGCCGCGATCGCGCAAGTTGCGATCGAGATCGAGCAGTGACTCGAATAGGAAGCGTACGCGCGCTGGGGCGGGCCGAAACTGCTCGTAAAACCAGGGATCGAGGATAAAAAACGGGACGATCGGGGCGGAACTTCGGGCGGCGGCAGCCACGCATTCATTGTCGAGGAGGCGCAGGTCTCGCCGAAACCACAGGAGCTGCATGACGGGGAACTCGGAATGTTGGCTTAATTATGGCGAACCTCGCCGATTAGGGCATCGAGGCGATCGCGTAAATCCCGACAGGCGCTCGCCCAGTTCAGCCGCGTCTCGAACTCGTGGCGTGCGCGTAATGCCACTGTTTCGTAGCGATCGCGATTGCCCCAGAGCGCTGCAATTGACGCCGCATACTCCGCCGCCGCCGCATCGAGCCCGAACAACTGCCCGCTCTCGCCGTCGCGCACGATCGTTGGAATGCCGCCCATCCGCGTCGCGATCGCCGGGATACCGTAAGCCGCCGCCTCGCAAAAGACCATACCGTAAGTCTCGGCGCGAGTCGGCAGCAGCAGAAAGTGACTGTCGCGTAGCGCCTGCTGGAGCGCGCCCCGATCGTCGGGGTCGGTTTTGTCCAGATAGCCGAGGATGCGGACGCTGTCGGCCAGGGCAGTCGGCACGTCGGGCGTTTCGCCGATGACGGTCAGCCGGGCGGGTACGCCGCGATCGCGCAGTGCCGCCACGACTGCGAAGGCGATCGGCCCGCCTTTGCGTTCCCACTCCTTTCCGAGGAACAGTAGCTCCAGGCGATCGCGACGGCGATCGGCGATCGCGCTTTCTACGGCCTCGCGATCGGGTGCGCGCTCCAGATTTGCACCCCAGGGAATCGCGACGATCTTGTCGGCGGCGCTGGGGTATTCGCGCCGCGCCGCCGCTGCCGCCCACTCGGAGCTGAAGCAAGCCAAAGCGCAGCGATCGAGCGCCATCGCCTCAAAGCGCCGCACGTTGCGTGCCGTCTCGCTGCAAAGGTTGCTCATGTAGGGGTACAGGCCGATCAGCGACACCAGTGGCGCATCCGTCCACAACACCAGCGGCTTCGGGCTGTAGACGGTGGCGATCGGCAGGGCATTCTCGACGCAGAGGGCGATATCGCCAGGGCTGTCTCGCAGGCGTCGCGACACCTGCCGCCCGTAGCCGCGCACGATCGCTGGTTCCGCCCAACGGTAGTAATCGCGCCGCGAAACGCGCCGGTAAAACTCCCATTTGAGGCGCGTCACTGGCTTGACCCAGTGCGGGACGGCCAAATTGCCGACGTAGTTCGCGCCGCAGCCCAGGCTGGAGAGCCCCGTCGCGATCGCCGCTGCCGCCTGACACATGCCGAGCTGCGTTTGCGGCCACCGCGCCCGATCGGGCAGGTCGTACATGGTGATGTAGTCTATTCGCACGAATTTCGCCTCCCCCCAAGACTTTAAACTTCTCAAACTCGTCAGCTTCAGACTATGCCCGATCCGACCGCTGCCGCCGTCTCTCCGGCGAAAATCTTTCCGCCCTTCCTCAAGCCAGGCGATCGCTTGGCGGTTATCGCGCCCAGCGGCTGCTTGCGCGAGCCGTCGAGCTTCGAGCGGGGGCTGGCGGTCTGGCGATCGCGCGGCTACGACATTGCCTGCCCCGAGGGCTACGACGATCGCCACGGCTACCTGGCGGGGACGGACGCCGATCGGCGATCGCGGCTGCGAGCGGCGTGGCGCGACCCGAAGGTCAAGGGTCTCCTCTGTTTGCGCGGCGGCTACGGCACGACGCGGCTGCTGGAGGACTTCGAGTGGACGGAGGCCGATCGCGCTCATCCGAAGTGGCTGGTGGGCTTCTCGGATATTACGGGGCTGCTGTGGAGCTTGGCGCGGGCGGGGCTGGGCGGCGTCCACGGGCCGGTGCTGACGACGCTGGCGGACGAACCGGAGCGATCGCAGCAGCGCTTGTTCGATTTGTTAGAAGGTCGGGCGATCGGGCCGCTGGTGGGTCGGGGTTTGGCCGGTAGCGGCGGTGAAGACCAACGGGCGACGGGCTGGCTCTGTCCGGCGAATCTGGCGGTGGGGACGAGCCTGCTGGGGACGCCGCACCAGCCGGATCTGACGGGCGCGATCGTCGCGATCGAGGATGTGGGCGAAGCGCCGTACCGGCTCGATCGACTGTTGACTCAGTGGCGATCGATGGGGGCGTTCGCGGGCGTGCGCGGTTTGGCGCTGGGGCGGTTCAGCCAAGCGGAAGTTCCGGCGGGCTATCCGAGTTTTTCGGTGGTGGAACTGATGCGCGATCGGCTAGGGGATTTGGGGATTCCGGTGGTGATGGATTTACCATTCGGCCACGACGGGGAGAATGCGGCGCTGCCGTGCGGCGCGATCGGGGCGATCGATGCGGTGGCGGGCACGCTGACAGTCAGAGTCCAACAAAGCCGATGAGCGCCCCCGATGAGCACTGAGCGGAGTCGTTGGCGTAGCCTTCGCTTTGCGAATAGTGCGGGTTTCGCTAGAAGCGACAATCTTGGAGCGCGTACTGTGAATCTGTCGCAAGCTAAGCCGATCGACGCGGGCTCAATCGCTCTCAACCCTAAACCGCACTTCGACAGGCTCAGTGCTCAAATTCTGAATACTGGACATTTATTTCCGTGGAGTACTCTAAGCGACTTGCCGATCGCGCTCTTCTGCCCAGCTCGCGTAATCGGGAATCAGATGCTGGTGCAGCCGCGAGCTAATCGTCGCCAGGATGCCCGACAGCAGAGCGCTGCCCGCACTATCGATGACCGACTGGGGCGTAAACTGCAAGATCGGCGGTAGCTGAACGCCCACTTTCAGCATCGCGCGACCGACCAGCGTCGTAGAGCCCTTGCGAATCGTTGGGTATAACCGGCCTGACAGCTCGAGCGTAAAGCCGTACTGGATATAGTCCACGCCTTTTACCTCATAGCCGATCGACTGGAGGCGCAGCGTCCCGTTCGGCTCCGTCCAGATTCGCAAATCGACGATCGGCTGCAAGTCGAGCATCACGAACGACAGCGGCGCGAGGGCGATGCGATAGGTGTCCGAGCCCGTTTTCTGAATGCGGCGGGGATTCCCGAGCAGGTTGACGAGGCGATCGGTGTCGCGCAGGTAGCCATCGACCGAGACGGGCGCGTCGGGGACGGGAATCGAGACGGAAGTGTCGGCAGAAAAGCGGCTCAGCATGGGTGATAAACGGGCGACGACAGCGCAGGCGGGGCTTCGACGGACGGCAGCAGCCCAGGCGATCGCGAGATGAGTAACGTTGCCTTAATGCAAATGTGTGAAATTACATAGAATTATATTATTTTCTCAGGGTTTTCCAAGGTCGATTCATTCCGCTACTGTTACTTTTTATCTTTATTCCGTTTCGTGCATCGGATTCGTCGCGCGGACGCTCTCGGTGAGCCTCTCATCTAACTGCCGCGAGCGCCGCTCTTTCACTACGCTGTTCTCTGTTGCACCGCTTCAGACTCTACCCATGACCACACGCACCGCTCCCTACGGCTCCTGGAAATCTCCGATCGCGTCGGAGGCGATCGTCTCGGCGGGCTTGCGGCTCGGCGCGGTAGCGATCGACGACGATCGCCTGTTCTGGCTGGAAGGTCGCCCGAGTGAAAAAGGCCGCTCGGTGCTGGTGGCGCGCGAGGCGGACGGCACGACCCGCGATGCGATTCCCGAGGGGTTTAACGTCCGGACGCGGGCGCACGAGTACGGCGGTGGCGCGTATACGATCGCGGGCGAGACGGTGTATTTCTCCCACGACGGCGATCGGCGGCTCTACAAAACCGCGATCGGCGGCAAGCCTGAGGCCATCACGCCCGAGGGCAACTACCGCTACGCCGACCTGTGCGTCGATGCCACGCGCGATCGCCTGCTGGCGATCTGTGAAGACGCGAACAGCATGGGCGAGCCGATCGCGTCGCTCGTGGCGATCGCGGGCGGAACCGCGACCGTTCTGGCTGAAGGCGAAACCTTCTATGCTTCCCCAGCGCTGAGCCCCGACGGCGCGCGGCTGGCGTGGCTCACCTGGAACCACCCCGATATGCCCTGGAATTCGACGACGCTGTGGGTGGCGGCGTTCGCGGCAGATGGGACGCTGACCGAGCCGGTGGCGATCGCCGGGGTTGGTGCGGGGCTCGATCCGGAGTCGGTGTTCCAACCCCAGTGGTCGCCCGACGGCGCGCTGTACTTCGTCAGCGATCGCAGCAACTGGTGGAACTTCTACCGCTGGGACGGCGGCTCGGACGGCGACGGGCAAAAGCCCACCGCCGTCGCGGAAATCTACCCGATGGAGGCCGAGTTCGCGACGCCGCAGTGGGTGTTCGGTATGTCCACCTACGGTTTCGCCAGCGACGGCACGATCGTTTGCACGTACACGAAAGACGGTCTTTGGTTCCTGGCAACGATCGACCCCACAGCCGAGCCCGCCGATCGCTTTACGCCGATCGAGCTGCCCTACTCCGACATCTCGTCGGTGCGTGTCAGTGGCGATCGGGCAGTGTTTCTGGCAGGTTCACCGACGACCCCCGGCGCGGCGGTACTGCTCGATCTCACGACCCGCAAGACCGAAATCTTGCAGCGCTCCACCACGCTCGACATCGACCCGCGCTACCTCTCCGAGCCCGTACCGATCGCCTTCCCCACCACCGACGGCGACACTGCCTACGGCTTCTTCTATCCGCCCACCAACCCCGACTACACCGCTCCCAACGGCGAGCACCCGCCCCTGCTCGTTAAGAGTCACGGTGGCCCCACCGCCGCCACTGGCAGCAGCCTCAGTCTGCGGATTCAATACTGGACGAGCCGGGGCTTTGCCTACTTCGACGTGAACTATCGCGGCAGCACGGGCTACGGGCGCGAGTACCGCCAGCTCCTCAACGGCAAATGGGGCATCGCCGACGTGGACGATGCGGTGTGCGGCGCGCAGAACCTGGCCGATCGCGGCTGGGTCGATGGCGATCGGCTGGCGATTTCCGGCGGCAGTGCGGGCGGCTACACCGTCCTCAGCGCCCTGACGTTCCGCGACACTTTCAAGGCCGGAGCCAGCTATTACGGCATCAGCGACCTGGAAGCCCTCGCCAAAGACACCCACAAATTCGAGGCGCGCTACCTCGATAGCCTGGTGGGCGACTACCCCGCCGAGAAGGACACCTACGTCGCCCGATCGCCGATTCACTTCCCCGAGAAGCTCTCGTGTCCGGCGATCTTTTTCCAGGGTCTCGAGGATAAGGTCGTGCCGCCGAACCAAGCCGAGATGATGGTCGAGGCGCTGCGCGACAAAGGCGTGCCGGTGGCCTACGTGCCCTTCGAGGGCGAGCAGCACGGCTTCCGACAGGCCGCGACGATCCAGCGCGCGCTCGATGGAGAATTCTATTTTTACTCGCGGGTGTTCGGCTATGCGCCCGCCGATGAAATCGAGCCCGTCGCGATCGAAAATCTCGACTAGTGCAGCGTCAAGACTAAAGCTTAGGGGAAAGGGTATGGTGAGAGGCATGGA
>CALCCD010000088.1 GCA_937899645.1 uncultured cyanobacterium
GGGTTCCGGCTCGGGTTCGGGTTCCGGCTCGGGTTCTGGCTCCGGCTCGGGTTCGGGTTCCGGCTCGGGTTCCGGCTCTGGCTCGGGTTCGGGTTACGGTTCCGGTTCCGGCTCGGGTTCCGGCTCGGGCTCCGGAGTGGGGTTGTTGATCTGAATCGTATCGAGGATCAGGGGTTCGGTGACGATCGTGCCGACGGGTAGGGTATTGGTTCCCGTCGTCAGCGCGCCGACCGTGCCGTTATCGTCCGCCAGGCTGCCGACAGAAAATGGCGTTCCGGCGGTAATCGCCGAGTTTTGGATGCGAATCGAGCCCGGTCCCGTGCCGCCTGCCGCGCCGATGCTGGCCACGAGACCGTTGCGATCGGTAAAGCTTCCGAACAGCTCCAGGGTGGCCGAGTCGATCGTGACGCTGCCGCCGGTTCCGCCGCCCTGGACGTCGATCGAGGCGATTTCGATCGACGACTGGCTTGACAAGCTCACGCTGCCGCCGTTGCCGGTGTTGCCGCTCGCGGAAACCTGCTGGCTTTCGATCGCCCCGACGCTAGAAATTGCGATCGAGCCGCCACTGTTGACGCCGGTCGCCAGCAGGTTATCGAGTAGCTCTACCCCGAAGCTGACGTTTATCGCCACCGAGCCGCCGCTGCCGCTGTTCGTGGCGCGGGCGTCGAGCGTCGTCCCCGTAAAGCCACCGAGATTTGAGGAAATGGCGATCGAGCCACCGCCTGTCGTTCCCGTCACGTCGATCGACTCGATTTCGATATTTTCCGAGGCGCTGACCGTCACGCTGCCGCCCGTGCCGTTGACACCGCGCGCGTCGATTTGAAACGGGCCCGCTCCGGTGACGCTCGGCTCTAGATCGCCGGAGTTTAGGTTCACCGCCACGCTGCCGCCGCTGATACCCGAAGCGCGCAGCTCGCCGAAGCGGATCGGTGCGGTCGCGTCGCTAAAGCCGATCGCGAGACTGATGCTGCCGCCCGTGCCGCTGGCGGAGGTGGCGTCGAGCAGAAACGCGCCGAGGTCGAGGCCGCGCCCGCTCTGCACGACGATCGAGCCGCCCTGCTGGCTGCCGCTGACCCGGACGAGCGGCGTGGTGGCATTGCCGACGGTGGTGGTGGAAATTGTTTCGGTGGCCGTTAGTGAAACCGCACCGCCCGTGCCTTGGGTGCTGTTAGCGTTTAGCACCGGCGGCGGGCCGGAGGTATCGAAGTTAATCTCGCCAGCGCTCAGGGTAATATTTCCGGCGGCGGTGAGGCCCTGGGTGACGATCTGTGGCACGGTCAGGGTGTCGGTCAGGGCGATCGTCACGTTGCCGCCCGTCCCGGCGCTCGACTCCGCCAGGATTGCCGCCTCGCCCTCATCGGTCACAAAACTAAGCGCGCCACTGCCGGAAGTTAGGGACACGTCTCCGGCCTGGGTCTGGCCGCGCGTATCGAGCTGGCCGAGGTTATTGAGATCGTTGTTGGCGCTCAGGGTGATATTTCCGCCCGTGCCGCTGGTGAGGCTGGTGTTGACGCCGTCGGGGATCGATAGCGCGCCGCCACTGCTGGTCACTTCGACGAGGCCGCCTGCCGTGACGATCGAGCCCAGCGTAATATCGTTCTGGGCCGAAATCAGCACCGGGCCGCCCGCCGTGGTGATTTCGCCGATCGTAATGCCGTCGATATTGCTCGTAGACGGGGCGGAGAAGCCGAACGAGGCGAGGGCAACTGGATCGGCGTCACCAGATAGGCTGGTTTGAGCGCGTAGGATCAGCGTCGGCTGCGAAGAGAGCAGCGCTGCGTCCGGGTCGGTGTCGCCTGCTAGTGCCGTGTCGGCGGTCGTAATCTCGATCTCGCTACCGACGATGCCGCCGCCCGCTTCGATTTTGAGCGACGCGCCGGAGTAAATATTGAAAAAGACATCGCCCGAAGTGCGCAGGATCGGGTCGAAAAAGCTCACGAACTGGCCGGGATTGCCGAGGGTATCGAGAAAGGCGATCGAGCCGCCGCTATCGAAGCGACCATCGCCGGAGATCGCGCCGTCGCTGACTAGCAGTAGATTGCCGCCTGTCTGAAAGGCCGGTTCGACAAAGTTCAGCGTGTAAATATCGACCAGCAGGTCGCCTCGAACGATCGCGTCGCTCCCGGCGTTGAGGCGGAAAGGCGTTGCCGCTTCATCGCGGATCGTGACGGTCTCGCGGGCCTGGAGCTGGGCGGTTTCTTCAGCGACGATCGCGCTGCTAACGGCGATCGAGTCGCGCACGGCATCGAGCTGCACGTCGCGCCCCGCGATCGCCGCATCGATCGCGGCCACGTCACCCGACCCAACGACGATCGTCTCAGCTCCGTTCGGCGTCGAATCGAGCGTCAGGCTCACCGTACCGTCTGGTGCAACGCTCAGGCGATCGGCGCTGGCGATCGTCGTTGCGGCCAACAGTTCGGCTAGAGAACTGGGCTCGATCGCGCCTGATGTTTCTAGATCTTCTTCAGCGAGCGGCTCGAACTCCAGCCCGAGAATCTGGCCGGGAACTTCCAAGCGCACCCAGCTCGAGCCGGGGACGGCCACGAGTCGCACGTCCGTTTCTGCTTCGATTTGCCCTGCGTTTAGCACCGTGCCGCCGAACAGCCCGACGGCCTCGGCCCGGAGCGTCCCGAAGTTGGCGATCGCGGCGGGCGCGCCAAACCCAAAACTCGTCGGCGCGCCCGTCAGTGCGGAATAATCGTTTGCTCCCAGCAGATCCAGCTCGCCACCGCCGAAACCGACCCGCTCGGCGCTCGTCGCCCAAAACGCCCCCGGCACGTCCAAACTGGCAGTTTCACCAAAGATAATCCCCGCCGGATTGAGCAGATACAAATCCGCCGCAGACCCGGTGACGCGCAGCAGGCCGTCGATCGCCGAGGGCGAACCGCCGCTAACCGTCGAGAGGATGCGATCGATCGCGTCCGGTGCGAAGAAGCTGGCGCTCTGGCCCGCACCGAGCCCGAAGCTTTCAAAATCGTGAAACAGGTTGGTTCCGTCGCCCGAGGTGCTGCCACCGGTAATCTCAAAATTCTCGGCAGCGGCGTCCGGCGAAACCTGCGTGGCGTCGGAGCTGGGGACGATCTGCGCGTAACCGGCAGCCGGAAATGCCGAAATCGCCAGCGCCAGCCGGACGGCAGCCTTCGCGACTTCCGCAAGCGAAGGGACGGAGCGCGAACGGTCGCGGCGGCACGCGGAACTGAACCCTCGGCCTCGATTCATTGTGATTTCCTCGATCGGCACAACTCGCGATCGCTGGGGGCGATCGGTGACGCACCTCAATGCTACCCGGCGCGAGCCGAGCTTAGGAACTTTGCTCGAAGTTCGGAGCGTAATCTTCCAGCAGTAGGCTGATCTGCGACAGCACTTCCGTCGGCTTGATTGCTGCCAGGGCCTGACGCTCGGGGTAGAACTCGGGCTTCTCGACGTTTTTGTCGATCGCGTCGCTCACCTGCTTGGCGATTAGATCGGAGAGCTGCTCGCGGGCGCGCGATCGCTGGAAGTTCGCCCCCTCTTCGGTGGTGGCGTACAGCGGCGGCAATCGGTTGAGCGCGTAGGCCGCAATATCGCCCACGTCGAGGGTTTTCTCCGTTGTGGCCTCGATCTCAGCCACCTTGGTGATCGCCTCCGAGAGAACGAGCTCTTCCATCACGTTGATGAACTGCTTGCGCGGCAACACGACCACATCGCCGGTGAGCAGCGCACCCATCAACCGATCGAGCGCCATATATTCTTCGATCGAGAGTTCCGATGCCGTGTTGCAAATGCGGCCGACCTCGGCCTCCATCACGGGAGTCAGGTAGCCATCTGACAGGGCCTGCTCGACAATTTTGACGATGCTCATGGGTTTTTGTATTAAACAGTGCGGCGAAGAATCTCGTCGTGAATCCTTAATGGTGGCGTAAGTGCTCGAGTCGAGCGCTCGGCGGCGTCGCGATCGCCATTTCGGGTCGATCGAGGCCATTCGAGCTTAAAACCAGGCGAATTGCAGCGCTTGCGACGTGCCTTCGCACGCGCGCGGCGAATCACGGCATTGGCCACTCAGTCGCCATTCAATCCCTCGGACTGCATTTCCGTAAGGTCTCTGGATTCTCAACAATAACGCAACCGAGCGCGACACCCTGGCTTATTTTATCCCCTGTCTTTGCCAATCCGCCGGATCGACCGCTTCGCCGTGGACGAAGAAGCCCCAGTGCAGGTGTGGCCCGGTGGAAATGCCCGTGGAGCCGATCGCGCCGATGGTCTCGCCCGCCTGCACGCGATCGCCTTCGCTGACGTAAATCTCGCTCAGGTGCAGATAGGTGGTCGTGACGCCCTGTCCGTGGTTGAGGCCGATCGTGTTGCCGTGGATCTCGAAGCCGTTCGACTCGTAGTCCACCAGCCCGACGATGCCGTCCGCCGCCGCGTAGACCGGCGCGCCCATCCCGGCGGCATAGTCGAGGCCGCGATGGTAGTAGTTCGCCGCCCACTCGCCGTTGTAGTAGCGCCGTACGCCAAAGGGCGTCGAGATCCAGCCGTCGCTCGGGTCGATAAACGCGCCCGTCCAGAGGCGATCGGGCGTCACTTCAGCGCGGAAGGCGTCCATGCGATCGAACTCGTAGTCGGTTCCCTGGAGGGCGTTGACGGCGGGCGGCAGCCAGATGCTCTGCACTGGAAAGTCGCGCGCGGCCACGTTGACGCTGAGGCTGGCGCGATCGCCGCTATCGATCACTTCGATCGTCCGCGCACCCGAGGCTTGTAGTGGCGTCGTCGGAATAAAGGCACGGTAGCGATCGGGACCGACGGGGAAGCTCGGGAAGTCGCGATCGCCTACGGTCACGGTCGGAGCCGTGCCGTCATCGGAGACGATCGACAGCGTAATCGTGTCGCCGAGGCGCGGTGCATTGGGCGACACGCTCACGTCGAGCGCATCGGCGGGGAGGGCCGTGAAGGTCGCGATTGGTATGGCGACCGGAGCGGCGATCGACAGCAGCGATCGAGCGCGATCGGCAAGGGTAAAAGACAAGAGCAAAGCAGGCGCAACGCCTGAACGAAGCGTAATGAAGTCGGGAGTATCTGCCAGAAATAAAGTCTTTCGCGTCAGCATGTCAGAAGTCCGCTCTCTCCAAAAAGTCAGACCTCTTCTCGCGTCCCCCGTGAGGATCTCTATACGCTGGCGACATGCTGGCCGCCTGAAAGTTTACTGCGGCGCGATCGTCGCAACAGAATCGCGATTGACCAGCGTTTGCTTCTCCGCCGCATCGGCAACGCAGAAAAAGTACGGATCGAGCCAAGCCAGCCGACCCGCCAGAGTCGAACCATCGTTGAGGCGCACCTCGATCGCGCTCTTCTCCTTAATAAACCCCTGAAAAATGCGGGTGCTCGGCAAGCTGGTATCCAGTTCGACGCTCATGCGCAATTACCTTTTTTCTAATACCTGTTGTCTGACTTTCGATCGCCGGACGGTTCTGACCGACAATAGAGGCCGGTGGCGAACCGGCTCGACCGTACTGCCACGATAGCGTTAAATCAAAGCCAGTTCTGCCGCGCGTCGGTGCGTCCGATTCGATCGGCCGATCGCGCCTTCCACAGCACCGCCCTCCCCTCGCGACCTGTCTTCGCATCCCCACCGTCCACGGAGTTTATGGAAATCCAGTTCGATAAGTACCAAGGTCTTGGAAACGACTTCATTACGATCGACAACCGCGATCGCACCACACCCAGCTTGACCCCCGCCCAGGCCGCTCAGCTCTGCGATCGGCACTTCGGTATCGGCGCAGACGGCGCGATCTTCGCGCTCCCCGGCAAACCGGCAGAGTCCGGCGAATCGGGCAGCTCGGCCACGGACTACACGATGCGTATCTACAACTCCGACGGCTCCGAGCCGGAGATGTGCGGTAACGGCATCCGCTGCTTCGCCAAATACCTCGCCCAGCTCGACGGCATCGAAGCGCCCCACACCTATAGAATCCACACCCTCGCTGGGACGATTTCGCCAGAGCTGCGCCCAGACGGCCAGGTGCGCGTCGATATGGGCGAGCCGCGCCTGACCGCTGCCGAGATCCCAACGACACTTGCGCCGACCGACAAGCCCGCGATCGCCATGCCCCTAACAGTCGATGGCGAAGTCTACACCGTCACCACCATCAGCATGGGCAACCCCCACTGCATCACCTTCGTCGAGAACGTCGCCGACTTCCCCCTCGAAGCGATCGGGCCGAAGTTCGAGACGCACCCGGAATTCCCCAAAAAGATTAACGCCGAATTTATCGAAATCGTCCGCCCGAACTACATCAAAATGCGCGTCTGGGAGCGCGGTGCGGGCATCACCCTCGCCTGCGGGACTGGGGCCTGTGCCTCGGTCGTCGCCGGAGTCCTGAACGGTCGCTGCGAGCGCCACACCACCGTCGAGCTACCCGGCGGCCCGCTAGAGATCGAGTGGTCGGCGGAGAATAACCACATCTACATGACTGGCCCCGCCGAACTGGCCTTTCGCGGCCAGTGCGAGCTGAGCGATCCCGATTCGGCCTAATTGCGGCCTCAGACCGATTAGGATAAAGGCGGCTCGGCGCAACCCACCAGCCACGCACGACAATCACAAGACCACGCACAATGCACTCAGACGGAGAGCCAAGCTGATGAGCGGCGGCATATACCTCATTCAAGACGACGATCGGCTAATCGAGATGAGCGAGCAAGCCTATCCTTCGGAGGAACAGCTCCAAGAATTACTAGAGCAGTCGCCCCATCTCCTGGCGGGCGAGCAAATCGACGGGTCGATCCCGCGTCAGTGGTTGCTCGTCAACCGCGAAGCCAGCGGAGCCAGCGAAGAAGAGGCCACGAGCCGCTGGGCGCTCGATCGCCTGTTTCTCGATCGCACGGCCATTCCTACCTTCGTGGAGGTGCGCCGCCTCAACAACCGCCGCACCCGCCAGGAATGCATCGGTCAAATGCTCGACTACGTGGCCAACGCCGAAACCTACTGGTCGATCGATACGATCGTCACCCAGTTCGAGGCCAACTGCCGCGAGCAGGGGCGCGATCCCGAGCAGGTATTTGAAGAATTCCTCGGCAGCGACGCCAGCGAAGAGGGCTTTTGGGACGGTGTGAAAACTAATCTCCAGGCCGGAAAGCTGCGCGTAATCTTCGTGGCCGACGAGATTCCGACGCCAATGCGCCGCGTCGTCGAGTTCCTCAACGAGCAGATCGATCCAGCAGAAGTTCTGGCGCTAGAGGTCAAGCAGTACGCCGACGCCGACGAGGGACTGCGGGTGCTCGCACCGCGCCTGATCGGGCAGACTGCCGGAGCCCGCCAGAAGAAAACCAGCGCCACCCGCGAGCGACGCCGCTGGGACGAGTCGTCGTTCTTCCAGGAGTTCGAGGCGCGACGCGGCGGCGAAGAGGTCAAGGTCGCGCGGCAAATCTACGACTGGTCGAAGAGCGTGCCGATGCTCGACGTGGAGTGGGGCAAGGGCGACACCTACGGTGGCTTTACGGTGCAGCCGTCTCTAACCGGCTACGACGCGCCGCTATTTTCTGTGGGCATCTGGGGTGGGCTGGAGGTGTCATCGAGCAGCTACGCCAAGCTCCAGCCCTTCGATCGCAAGGAAAAGTGGACGGAGCTGCGCGGCAAATTCGGCTCGATCGGCCTCGCGCTGCCGACGACACCGGGCGCAACGCGCTTTCCCTATCTGCGGCTCTCGACGCTACAAGCGCGCGAAACCCTCGATCAGGTGCTACAAACCCTCGACTGGGTCATGCAGGAACTCGAGGCGGAGTGAGGTCGTGCGCCGCGATCGAAGCGGCGCGAGTCCCCGTGATTAACCACGGTTTCATCAACTATTAAGCCAGGCTTAACACCAATTACCCGATGATTCCTATAGCCTAAGCTGTGTTTTTAGCGCCGCCCTCATATCGGCTTCACGCCATGTTGCTCTCTCCACTCTTGGGTCAAGCTTCACCAATCGTGGAGGAAATCACCCAACAGGCCACGCCACGCATTATCGATGAATTCCTTAAGGGCGGCCCGGTCATGTGGCCGCTCTTGGGGCTGTCGATCTTTACGCTGGCGACGGCCTTCGAGCGAGGTTGGTTCTGGATTCGTCTCGTCAGCCAGGAGCAGCGCATCGTCAACGACGTGCTCGACGCCGCGCGCTACGACCTGGGTAAGGCAGAGGACATTGCGGAATACGCCCGCCACCTGGCGATCGGGCGGTTTCTGCTCGCGCCGCTTCGGCTACGCCAGCCGACGCCGGAGACCTTCCGGCTGGCGATGGAGTCGGTTGCGGACAAAGAGTTCGTCAAGATGCGTAAGGGCGACAAGCTTTTGGAGACGATTATCGCCGTTGCGCCGCTGCTGGGACTGCTCGGGACGGTAACGGGTCTGATCCGCACGTTCGGCAACCTGACGATTGGCGGCGGCGGCTCGGCAGAAGAAACGGCCAAAGCCGCCGCTGGTATCGGTGAGGCGCTGGTGACGACGGCTGCCGGGATGCTGGTGGCGATTTTGGCGCTGCTGGTGTTTCGGGTGTTCGTGACGCTGCAATCCCAGCAAATCGACTACTTTGCCGAGGTGGGCAGCGAGCTGGAGCTGATTTACCGTCAGATTTGGTACGAGCCCGGTCAGGCGATCGGGCAGCAGCTTCAGATGGTCGCCAATCGAGACGCCACCAAAACTTCTGCCGAGTCTAGCGCTTCTTCCGGCGCTCCCCCTGGTTCGACGATCGCCCCCAGCCGCCAAATCGAAGGCTCCTAGCCGTTCGGTCGAGCGGATATTCCGCCGCTCGATATTTGCGTTAATTCTCGTCGAGGTTCGACCGTGCGATCGCATCAGGCCCCATCGAAAATCCCCCAGGTTAATCTCGTGCCGATGATCGACGTGCTGATGTCGGTGCTGACCTTCTTCGTGATTATGGCGATGAATATGAACGGGATGCTCGTACCCGATGTGACGCTGCCGACCCTCGAAGATACCCAAGACAGCCTTGCTTCAGAGGACGAACAAAGGCCGGAGCTGCCCGTCGGCCTCAACGTCAACGGCGAAATCGTCCTCGACACCACCGTCGTCGATTTGGCCACGCTGGAGACCGAGATGCGGACTTTTCTGGAAACCGAACCCGAAGGCGTTATCAAGGTGCGCGCCGATCGCGGCCTCAAATACGAGCAGATCGACACCCTGTTAATCCAGCTTGCAGAAATCGGCGGCGATCGCGTGCTGCTTGTGGTTCAGTAATTTCAGATCTAGTTCTCAACGCCTGCCCTCGATCGAGCGAAACCGAGCCGAATCAAATCAAACCAGACCAAACCGAGCCGAATCAAACCGAACCGAACCACCATGCGCTTCCGCTCCCAAAACCGAACCCTCGGCGAGATTCCCGAAGTGGATATCACGCCCATGCTCAACGTGATTATGGTTGTGCTGGCTTTCTTCGTGGTCGTTTCGACAACGCTCGGCTCGCCCCCCAGTCAGCTTCAGGTCGGGCTTCCCGAAACCGGCGGGGAAGACACACCGCCGCCCGATGGCGAACAGCCCCTCGTTCTGCGCATCCAGCTCAAAGCCGACAGCCGGCTGCTCGTCGATGAAGCGCCGATGGAACTCAATTCGATTCTGGCGGGGCTGCCGGAGTTTTTGCAGAATAACCCCGACAGCACGGTGTTTCTCATCCCCGACAGCGCCGTGGACTACCAGTCGGTGTTAGAGGTGTTCGTGAAGCTACAGGCGATCGGAGGCGATCGCATTTCGCTGGCCGTGGGCGCGAACGACGACGAAGACGCTTCGCCCCTGGAATAGACAAAACAGGCTCTTCTCGGATCGACTGTATCGTCCAAGCAAAAACCGCAGCAGCCCGCACCCATCAGCGGACTTCTGCGGTTTTCCGAGGCTTTTTTAGCTTGCTGAGTGAGGTCTCAAACTTCGCTATTCCAGCGGGTTTTCGTTCCAGAGAACAACCAAGGTTTGGCCGCCGCCGAAGATTTTTGCGAACCCGATATAGAACTCGATATCGCTGTTATTTCCCTCTCCAGGCGTCACGTGATAGACCTTCGCCGATCCGCGATCGCCGATGCGACCGATAAGCTCGGACTCGAATCGCAACACCTCGAAAATGCCTTCGGAATTCGGGTCGCCTCCCACAACCATCAACTCGGCTTGGCCTTGGGGGATCTGGGGTAGACGCAATGCACCGTAGGCCGTGCCGCCCGCTACCGGATCGCACACCTCGTCCGCGCCGCGCTCGGGGCAGATTTTGGAGCGATCGGCTTGCGCGTCCACATCATCGACCTTCGGGAACGAGTCGAGCTGCTGGCGAATCGCCTGGGTGTCGTTGACGCCGTCGCCGCCCGCGGTTAGACGGCTGAATACGCGGTCTTTGAGTAGGTCGATCGTGCCCGTGTCGCCGCTACCGCCGCCGCCATCATCGTCGCCCCCACCATCGTCGCCGCCGTCATCGCCGTCCCCACCATCTTCATCGCCGCCGTCTTTGTCATTCCCTTTATCGTCTGGCTCTTCGTCTTCAGCGTCCTTGGGTTCGTCGTCCTCGGGTTCGTCGTCCGGCTCGGGCTCCGGGTCGGGGTCGGGGTCGGGGTCGGGATTTGGCTCCGGTTCGGGCTCCGGCTCGCTGTCGCCTTCGCTCTTTTCGGGCTTGCTGTCGTCTTTCGGTGGGGGCTCGCCGTCGCCGACCAGTGCCGTGATCTCGACGAACTCTTCTTCGACCGGCTCGAGGGGCAGCGCTTCTTCCTCGACGACATCTACGCTCTCGACGCTGTCACCGGGCAGGCGCGCGCGCAAGAGCAATACGTGCGCCGCCAGCGCCAACAACAACATCGGTCGCCAAAAGACGCGCATGGCGAGCAACGTCGCCCAGCCTTTCTCGCCGAGCAGTCGAAAGAATCTCATAGTGAATCGAAGATCGAGTCAGAGGCGTGCGCGTGGAGGGCACCACGAATCGCGCCTCTGACTTTTGTGAATTTCGTGAATTTTGTGCAGGTCGATATACAAACCGGCGCTCGACTTCAGATCGAGCCGATCGCCAGCAGATACTCGGTGCGGGTTGAAAAAACTGTGAGGGGCTGGAAACCATTCCTCAAAATCGTCTGCCCAGCCCCAACCTCAACGGCGATCGGCATGGAAACCCAGCTCGATCGCGTGGCTCCGTCGAGACTTAGTTGTCTGCGACGATTTCAGCGTCTGAGTCGAGGATGTAGCGACCCGCCTGCAGTGCGGCCAGGTGCGCTAGAGCATCGGTGTAGACTTCATCAGCCAGGGGAACGTAGCCGACTTCACTCACGAGACCGGCTGCGACGGCGTCGGTCAGATAGTAGGTCACGAAGTCGAGCACGGCTTCGCTGTAGCTGTCCGAGGTCGGATCGACCAGCGCTTTGTTGACGTAGATGTAGATCGGACGCGCCAGCGGATAGGAGTTATCGATCACCGTTTCAGCGGTGGGCGCGACGAAAGTTTCGCCGTCTTTGCTGACGGGCAGTGCGTAGAGCGAGTCTTGGTTTTCGAGGTAATACGCAAGACCGAAGTAGCCCAGTGCAGCAGCGCTGCCCGAGACACCACCGACGAGGATGTTGTCGTCTTCGCTGGCGGTGTAGTCACCACGGCTCGCGCCTTCTTCACCGTTGATTTTTTTGGTGAAGTAGTCGAACGTACCCGAGTCCGAACCGGGCGCGAACAGGCCGAGGGGTGCGTTGGGCGCGCCGGTGATGGCGGGATCGACGTCCTGCCAGTTCATAACGGAAGCTTGCGACGCGGGATCCCAGATCGAGTTCAGTTGATCGAAGGTGATGCCGTCGATGTTGCCGCTTTCAATCTCGGAGATCATGAAGTTGGCGTTTTCGCGGCTGACGACGACGCTCAGTGCGTCGTAAGCCACCGGCAGGGCGATGAATTCGGTGCTGCCTTCTTGGCAAAGCTCGATTTCAGAATCTTTGATGGGGCGAGACGCGCCGGAGATGGCGGTTTCACCGGGGCAGAATTTCTTGAAGCCGCCGCCCGTACCGGATACGCCGACCACGACGCGGTGTTCGGGGTTGTCGGCCATGAACTCTTCCGCCACGGCTTCGGTGATCGGGAAGACGGTGCTAGAACCGTCGATCAAGATGAGTTCGGCGTGGGCTGCGGTTGCCGACAGTGTCGCAGCCGCGATCGCGGCTGCGGCTAAGCAGTATTCAATCTGAGTCTGCATTGGTTCTGGTCACAAAAGTCTTGTTAGTTACCGACGGATTTTTCACTATCCGCTAAGGCATGCTGACTTTATGTTTTGCTAGTTAATGCCAGAACAACGGCAGATTAAGAAATCAAAGAAATTGAATTAATATCTCATTAAGAGTCTGTTTTTCATGACTCTTTTTCGCTTGCTTTATGCGGCCTTAATATTAGCACTATTGAGAATATCTCGTAGCAAGAGATTAAGCCCGGTGCAGGACAAACGCATGCTCCAAACCCTTGGCGCTGAGAGCCAAGATGTTGAGGTTGAGCATCGTCGTTTCGCAAAGTCGAATGGCGTATTAGAAAAAGCCCCACGAAGAAACTGAGAAGGCTATGATGGGTCGTGGTTTACAGGGTGATGGGCGATCGCGGCGGCAGATAGCGCCTGAGATTGCGGCAAGGAACGAGATCGCAACAAAGAAATTTTCAAAGTTCAGTGCGGGTGAAATGAAGCGCATGAAGGTTGGACAGTCGTCGAGCATTGGTTGGCGCGGGTTTTGTCGCCGGACGATCGCGACGATCGGGGCGACTGCGCTGGCGGGACTCGGGGGCGGCGACGTTCGGGCGGCGGACTTCGCGACAGACCTCAGTGCACCGGTGGACGGTGTGGCGGAGTTTCACCTGGCGGACGAGCGTACTGCTCTCGAGGCTGTCGAGCTGTATGTCAACCCGGTCTCCGGCGACGATCGCACCGGAGACGGTAGCGCCGCGAGACCGTTTCAGACGATTACCCAGGCGCTCGAGCTGGCCCAGCCGGGAACGATCGTGCGGCTCGCGCCCGGCACTTACGGCGCGGGCGAGCAGTTCCCGATCGTCTTGCGGCCAGAGGTGACGCTGCTCGGCGACCCCGATCGCTTCGGCGCGGATATCGAGATTATCGGCGGCGGCTGGTTGATGACACCGACCGCTGGCGAGCAGAATGCGGCGATTTTGGGCTTCGGCGGCGCGGGCTTGAGCGGGGTGACGGTGCGTAATCCCAGTGGTAGTGCGATTTGGGTTGCGGGCGGCACGCCTTGGCTGGTGGCGAATACGATCGCAGGGAACGCTCGTCACGGCATTGCGGCCCACGACGGCACGCCCTATATCCTTAACAATCGCTTTGAGGACAACGGCGGCGCGGATATCGAGCTATCTGAAGGCGCGACGCCGCAGCTCCAAGGCAACCAGCTCGACGATCGCAATCCGCGATCGCTGGCCTATCTTGGCGTCGAAATCGGCATCGAAACCAGCGTCGAAACCGCGCGGGTGGCCGAGGCTGGTTTCGATGCTGGCGCATCCCCGAGACCGATCGCCGCCCGCGAACCCGAAGCGTCGGACGAAGTCGTTCCCTGGCAGGGCGAGTCGAGCTTTCCGCCCCTCGTGCGTCCGAGCGTGGCGCGATCGAGCAACGCGTCTGCCGATCGCCCAACCCCCGATCGCCCAACCCCCACCACCGCCCTACCTATCGACCCCGATCTGGGCGATCGCGCCAACCGCGCCAACCGCGCCGAAGCGAGAACGGAGAGCCGCGCCGAAGCACCGATCGAAGTTCGTGCTTGGGCCAGCGCCGATCGCGCCGCAACGCAAATCCCCGCACGCGCTACCGAAGTGCCCGCCCGCCCGACGGGTACGCCGAACCGTCCGCTCGCCGCTCGCTCGGATAGCCCGCCCACCGCGATCGCGCGCCGAACGCCGAGCGACGCTCCCGAGCCGGACGTGCTGAGCTGGGGGGCGAGTGTGGCGGGCGAGGCGGATGATGCTGCTCGCGACTCACTGCTGCGCTGGGAGGGGCTAGACGGCTCGGATCGCACGACGCAAGCCCCGAACTTACCGCCGCCCATCGTCGATCGGGAGCGGTCGCGCACCCAGCCGCCCAGCCGTTCGATCGCCGCTCTCGATCGCCCCGCTGCGCCCATCGAGCCCGTCACCCATGTCGCACCCGCCGAGCTGCCCGTCGATCGAGTCGAACCCGCCGAACTTATCGAGCCGCTCGCGCGCACCAGCCTGCCGCTGGCCTACCGACCGAGTAACGCCGACCCCTTCTGGCCAGAGCCTAGCGCGCACCCGATCGTCGGCCCCGTGCCGTTGCCCGTCCCCGATCCGTACCCACCGATCGGCAATTCGGGACAGCTACCGTCCCCGCCGCTTGGTACGACGAATGCAGGCGACCCGCCGCCGCCGCCGGGGATTTCGTTCTCGCCGCTGGCCACGCGGCTGCGCTATCGCCTGTTGGTGAGCCCCAGCGCCGGACTCGATGACGTGCGGGCGATCGCCGGAGATGCGATCGAGACGGAAATCGACGGGAACGCCGCGATTCAAGCCGGAGTTTTCAGCGATCGTTGGCGTGCCGAGAGCCTGCTTGCCGCGCTCCAAGCAGCAGGCTTGACCGCCTGGATCGTCGATGTGGACTAATGCTCCTGAGGCTTTGCCCCTAAACCAAAGCGGGCGCATTGTGGGGCGGAACTCGGCGATACATTCGATTAGATTTGCGGTTAGATTCGTCTTCTGGCGTGTTTTTGAGATTTTTACGAGGTTTCGCCAAATCGAGCGGAGAAACGCAGTGAAAACACGCTAAAACATACAGTAAGCAGTTTTACAGCCGATCGCGCGATCGCGAGGTGCAGTCATGTCGTCAGCTTCTGAAAACTCCTCCAATATCACGGGCGATCGGTCCGGAGCCTCGCCGGGCACGGACGATGCCAACCTCGAGCGGCAAATCGCCACCAAGCTCGATCGCCTGGAAGAGATGAACCGCGACATCGAGCAGCTCGACGCCATCACCAGCGAAATTTCCCAGAACGTGTCGGCGAGCGGCGACGTGCAGTCGGTGTCGCAGCAGGTGTCGCTGCTAGAGCCGCGCCTTTCGACGATTCAAAATTCGCTATTCGAGCATCAAGTCGAGCTGCGATCGGAGCTGCACGCCATGCGCGCCGAGTTCGGCAAGCTCCAGCAGCAGCAAGATCGCGAAATGTGGCAGCTCGAGAAGGTGCGCGATCGCCTGCAAGAGAAAATGAACACCCTGGGGCTCTCCCAGAAGACGCAAAACTGGCTGATGGCCATCATCGGGCTGGCGTTGCTGACGATGTTCGGCTGGATCGGCCTGACGCTCATCGAGAACCTACGCCGCGCCAACGCCCCCGTCGAAATGGGCAGCCCCGAAGCCTTCGTGCTCGAACACCTGCAAGATATCCGCGATGGCAAGCTCGAAGAAGCCTGGGGCCAGGCCGCCGTCAGCTTCCAGGAGCAAGCCTCACAGGGAGATCTCGAAGCCTACAAAGACTGGTGGACGCAGGTGGCCTATCCGATAACGGAAAACACCGTCACCAGCGTCGCCCAGGTGAAGCTGTATACCGAGTGGTCGTACTGCAATCGCGAGACCAACAAGGTGATTCAGAATACCGGCTTCTGGCACCTCTCGAAGGTCGGCGGCTTCTGGCAGCTCGATCGCATCGAAATTCCGCCCAACCGCCCCGCCCGCGAAGTCGGTAGCTGCTAGCCGCGATCGCGGCGTCGGCGCTAGGATCGCAGCATTTCAGATCTGAGACACGTGCCTCGCGATCTTGACTGCCGGATCGGGCAGTTCGCTCGAGCGCCGCTCTGGAATTGACCCGCCATATGTCGGTTCGCTATTTGCTCTGCGGGCAGCGAGCGACGGGATACTCCCGAGTCGGCGAATCGGCTCCAAGTTGGCGTTTCAAGACGTCGCTATCGATCGCTGCTAACGTCGATCGTGCTGCTGTCATACACTTGTAGCACCGTACTTTTTGTATTGTTTTCACGTAGCGGGAACACCGCGATGACCGTGTTTCACCACCCCCCTGGAGGTAACGCAACACCATGACCAGTCCAAACGAGCGCATCATTATCTTCGACACGACCCTGCGAGACGGCGAGCAGTCTCCGGGTGCGACGCTAAACAAAGACGAGAAGCTAACGATCGCCCGTCAACTAGCTCGACTGGGAGTGGACGTTATCGAAGCCGGTTTCCCGTTTGCCAGTCCCGGCGACTTTGAGGCGGTGCAGCAGATCGCCGAGCAGGTGGGCACGCCCGACGGCCCGACGATTTGCGGTTTGGCGCGCGCCGCGAAGAAAGACATTGAAGCGGCGGGTCGGGCGCTGGCTCCAGCGGCGAAGGGTCGCATTCACACCTTTATTGCGACTTCGGATATTCACCTGGAGTACAAGCTCCGCAAGAGCCGCGCGGATGTGTTGGCGATCGTGCCGGAGATGGTCGCTTACGCCAAGACCTTCACCGACGATGTGGAATTCTCGCCCGAGGACGCCGGACGCTCCGACCCCGAGTTTCTCTATCAAGTGCTCGAAGCGGCGATCGCGGCGGGAGCCACCACGGTCAATATTCCCGACACCGTCGGCTACACGACTCCGAGCGAGTTCGGCGGCCTGATTCGCGGCATCAAAGACAACGTGCCGAATATCGACAACGCCATTATTTCGGTTCACGGCCACAACGACCTCGGCCTGGCGGTGGCAAACTTCCTGGCGGCGATCGAAAACGGTGCGCGCCAGCTCGAATGTACGATCAACGGCATCGGCGAGCGCGCCGGTAATGCCGCCCTCGAAGAGCTGGCGATGGCGCTGCACGTCCGTCGCGCGTTCTACAATCCGGCGCTGGGTCGCCCGATCGAGTCCGAGGAGCCGCTGACCAATATCGATACGCGCCAGATTTATAAAACCTCGCGTCTGGTGTCGAGCCTGACGGGCATGTTCGTGCAGCCGAACAAGGCGATTGTCGGCGCGAATGCCTTCGCCCACGAGTCGGGCATCCACCAGGACGGCGTGCTGAAGAACAAGCAAACCTACGAGATTATGGACGCCGAGTCGATCGGCCTTCAGGAAAACCAAATCGTTCTCGGAAAGCTCTCCGGTCGCCATGCGTTCCAAAGCCGTCTGAAGGAATTGGGCTTCGAGCTGTCGGAGACCGAGCTAAATAAGGCGTTCCTGAACTTTAAGAAGTTTGCCGACCAGAAGAAAGAGATTACCGATTGGGATCTCGAGTCGATCGTCAACGACCAAATCCAGCAGCCGCCGGAGCTATATCGCGTCGAGCACGTGCAGGTCTCCTGCGGCAACCACGCCAAATCGACAGCGACGGTGTCGATCCGTACGCCAGAGGGCGAGGAGCACACGCACGCGGCGATCGGCACGGGGCCGGTGGATGCAACGTACCGCGCGATCGATCGCATCGTGGCGCTGGACTACGAGCTGATCGAGTACACGGTGCAGTCGGTGACGGCGGGTATCGATGCGCTGGGTGAGGTGACCGTGCGGTTGCGCCACGAGGGGCGGATCTTCTCGGGGCACGCGGCGAATACTGACGTGATCGTGGCGTCGGCGCAGGCGTATGTGAATGCGATCGGGCGGCTGTACGGTGCGCTGAGCGCGCCGACAGCGGCGACGCAGAAGGAGGTTGCTAAGGTGTAGATCGAGCCAGTTCCAAGTCTCTGCGGTGCATCGGTTGGTCGATGTTGTGAAGGATCGTTACCCCTTGCGGGTCTGACGCCATGAAATTTCCTAAGTTTTCCCTGCTGGCGATTCTGGCGGGGACGGCTAGCTTTTGCACCGCAGTTGCGTTCGGGGCTCCGAGCCGCGCGATCGAGCCCGGTGAAACCAGCGGCCAGCTCGATGTGAGTAACCCCACGCTCCAAGACGGCAGCTATTACTCGACCCACGATATGCCCATCGAGGCCGGGGAGGGTCTGGCGATCGACCTGGTGTCCGACGAGTTCGACCCCTACCTGCTACTGCTCGACCCCGACGGCAACCAGATCGCCAGCGACGACGACAGCGGCATCGGCGACGACGCCCGTATCCTGCTGACCGTGCCCCAATCGGGGATCTACCGCATCTTTGCCAACACCTATTCGGCAGGCGAAACCGGCGGCTATGTCCTGCGCTGGGGCGAAGCGAGCCCAGAGGCGATCGCTCAGTACGACGCCAGCAAAGAATTCGAGCGCGGCATTGCGCTCTACGATCGCGGTCAGTACCAGGCGTCGGTGCAGCCCTTCGAGACGGCGCTGGTGGCGCTGCAAGACATCGGCGATCGAGCGGCGGAAGCGCGGCTGCGGTCGTACCTGGGGATGAGCTACTACTTCCTCGGAAATCTGTCCGGCTCGCTGTCGATGTTGCAGGAGTCCGTGACAATCGCCGAGGCCGAGGGCAATACGGCGCAGCTTTTGACCTCGCGGCTCAATCTGGCATCGGTTTACAACGCCTTGGGCCGCTACGAAGACAGTCTGGAGTCCAATCGCGAAACCCACGAGCTGGCCAGTGCGGCGGGCGATCGCTTTGTTGAGGCGGCGACGGCGGGCAATATGGCGCTGATTCACCGCCGCCTCGGGCAATACGATCGGGCGATCGTGCTGCACCGCGAAGCCCACGACCTGTTTCAGGAACTCGGCGAGGTGCGTGATGCGGCCTACGCGCTGAGCAATCTGTCGCTGGTCTACCAGCAAACCGACCGCTACGTCGAAGCCGTCGAGGTGGGGCGCGAGCTACTGGTGCTGTTCGAGGAAATCGGCGATCGGCGCGGCCAGGGTCTGGTGCTCGGCAACCTCAGCGCAGCGCACAACAATCTCGACGAGTTCGATGCGGCGATCGAGGCTTCCAAGCAAGCGATCGCCATCTTTCGCGAGATTGGCGATCGGCGCGAGCTGGCCTTCGCGCTCCACAATATCGGCAGCGTCTACAAGCAGACCGACGAACTCGATAAGGCCGAAACCGCGCTCTACGAAGCGATCGACTTGCTCGATGAAATGCGATCGCCCGACCTGAGCGACAGCGATCGCGTCTCGCTGTTCGAGACTCAGCTCGGCTCCTTCGAGCTATTGCAGGACATCCTGCTTCGCCAGGGTAAATGGGACAAAACCCTGGAGGTCACCGAACGCAGCCGCGCCCGCGCCTTTGTGTTTTTGCTCGAGCAGCAACTTCAGCAGGACACGGCCGCCTTCGAGCCGACGCCGCCGACGGTCGACGACATGCGCGCGATCGCCCGCGAGCACGACGCCACCCTCGTCCAGTACCTCCAGCTCAACAATTACATCATCGTTTGGGTCATTCACCCGGACGGGCGCATCTTTGGGGAAGGTATTCCGCTCGACGATCTCGAGATCTCCCTCGACGGATTGATTATGGCCTCGCGCTGTCCGACCGCGCGCTGCGAACATCGCGTGCTATCCGATATGCGAGGCTCGGGAACGTTCGACCCGCAGGTGACGCGCGATGCGGTTTCGGACTTCGATCGCGGCGCGATCGCCGAGTCCAGCGGCCTCCAGCAGCAGCTTCACGAAATCCTGATCGACCCGATCGCCGAACATTTGCCCACCGACCCGAACGACACCGTTATTTTTATCCCCGACGGCTCGCTATTTCTGGTGGCCTTCCCCGCGCTGCAAGATTCAGCGGGCACGCACCTGATCGAAAAACATACGATGTCGATCGCTCCGGCGATCGAGGTACTGGGAAAAACTCGCCAGCTCGCCGAGCGCCGCCTCGACAACGACTCGATCCTGATCGTCGGCAACCCGACCATGCCCGCTGGGCTGACGCCACTGGCCGGAGCCCAAGACGAAGGCGAGCAAATCGCCGATCTCTGGTCGACGGTCATGCTGACCGCCAACGAGGCGACCGAAACGCGGATAATTTCCGAGATGCCCGACGCGCGGGTGATTCACTTAGCGACCCACGGAATTTTCGACGATCGGGCCGGACTCTCGAGTGCGATCGCCCTCGCACCCTCGGGTGAAGACGACGGCTGGCTGACGGCGGCAGAAATTCTCGACCTGTCGCTAAATGCCGACCTCGTGGCGCTGAGTGCGTGCAGTACCGGTCTGGGAAGAATCTCGGGCGATGGCGTTATCGGTCTATCGCGATCGCTGATGGTCTCCGGCGTGCCGAGCGTGCTGGTCTCGCTCTGGAATGTCAACGATCGCGCCACGACTGAGTTGATGGTGGAGTTCTATAAAGCCTGGCAGAGCGACGAGCTCACGAAAGCCCAGGCGCTGCGGCAGGCCATGCTCGCTGTCAAAGAGCAGTACCCGAGCCCGTACTACTGGGCGGCGTTCGCGCTGATCGGCGAGCCGGAGTAAAGGTCAGGCGCGCGGGCGATCGAGCGGGGCGATCGATTCGGGAAGCTGGAGGCTGGGCTCGCTAGGCGGTAGCGCCGGGCCGCCTTCCTCTTCCGTGGAGATATAGCCGATGTAGTGCGCGCCTTCGTTGATTTGCAGTGACTGGGCGCTAACGTCGCCTTCCAGGTAGGCCGTGCTGCTGAGGGTTAGCTTACCCGTCGCGATCGTGCGAGCCTTAACGCGACCGTAGACGAGAATATTGTGGCCGCGCAGTTCAGCGCCCTCGATCGAGCCCTCGACGGAAATTTCGATATCGCCCTGCGCTTCGACGTTGCCGCGTAGCGCGCCATCCACGCGCAGGGCTCCCGCTGTCTTCAGGTTGCCGTTAAACTCGCTCCCCGACCCGAGATAGGTCATCGAAGACTTTGCAGAGGCAGACTTGCGCTTGAAAAACATAGTCCAACAGGTGAAGAGCTGAATGCGCCAAAACCGAACGAAGAAAACTTCCGGATTTATGGTGAGCGATCGAAAGCTAACCTACGGGCGGTTTGCCTCGGGCGGACGGGCCGCGGACGGCGACGGCGGCTTGAGGAAGTTTTCCGGATCGAGGTGCTTGTCTTCGAGACGAACCTCGTAGTGCAGGTGCGGCCCGGTCGAGCGGCCCGTATTGCCCAGCTCGCCGACCGTGTCACCTCGCTTCACCGCATCGCCAACCTCGACGCTAATTTCAGACAGGTGAGCGTACACCGTCTGGTAGCCGTATTCGTGTTGAAGAGTCACCTGATTGCCGTAGCCGCCGTAGTAACCCGCCTCGATCACGGTTCCCGGTGCGGTCGCCAGGATCGGCGCGCCGTAATAATCGACAAAGTCGATTCCCCGATGGAACTCCGTACCGCCCCAGCCGAACGGATTCGGCCGCTTGCCGAAGTGCGAAGTGATCTCTGCCGAATCGGCGATCGGCATACTGTTGGGAATCGCCTCTTCGTAGGCCAGCGTCGCTTCAATGGCCGGACGCACGTCGTTGGAAAGCTGGCGCTGGAGATAGGCCGAAAGCTGACGGGCGTTGGCGAGCTTCGCGAGGGTGTCAGCCTCGAGGTCGGGCAAATCGCTGGAGATCGAACCGCCACGTCCGCCGGTTTCGTCGGTCTGGCGCGAAGAGGTTACGTCCGTGTCGCCGGAGCGCTCGCGTAGCAGGTCGAGTTCGCGCTCGAGGGCCTCAATCTGCTCGATTACTTCCTGAGCCTGACGGTTTAGCTCTACCTGTCGGGCGCGGATATCGGCGCGCTGGTGGTGTATCAAGCTAGCAGTCGCCGCTCCGGCCAGGGCTACCGCGATCGCTGCGCGCGTCAACCAAATGGGCCTGAACCGCAAGACCCAGGGATTTTGTCCCGTGCGGCTCAGCCATAGTGTGTAGTACTCAGGGATGCGTCGCTTCATAGGAATTAAGAGGCCCGGATTGGAAAGCTTGACGACAGGACGTGTAACGTAGGTTGCAACATCGCTCGGCGCAAGCCATTCGGCTGGCGTACTGGCGATCGATCGCAGGCCGACCGCAGTTTTACCTAGATTGAATCCGCAATGCGCAAAATTCAGATTCAAAACTAGCACTAATCTGCGGAAAGATTAAATTTTAAGAAAGATCCGGAGCGGCACGGGGATCGCGACGTTAGGACGATCGTGCGCCTTCAAGCGGGTCGATCGCCTCCGTAGGAACGCTTTTGGAATGACTGTTGGGCGGGGCGGAATTCGCCTGCGAGCGCAGCTCGACGGTGGGGATGGCGATCGCGATCCCGGCCTGCTCGAAGGCGTGTTTGAGGCGGCGGCGATATTCACGCCCCACGTCCCACTGCGAGAGCGGCGCGGTCTTGATCCACTGCAAGATCTCCACGCCGCGATCGTCGAGGCGATCGATGCCAATTAGCAGCACCGGTTCAATGATGCGAGCGCGCCAGTCCGGGTCGGCGTGCAGCGCTTCGCTGACCTCGCGCATCAGCGCCATCGCTTCGGTCGGATCGGCCTCGCGACTGATACGAATCCGGAAGTCCGTGCGCGACCATTCGTTGGTCATATTGTGAACGTAGGCAATCTGGCTGTTGGGAATGACGCTGAGGCGACCGCCATCGCCGCGAATTTTCGTCACCCGCAGCCCGACGGCCTCCACGAGACCGAAAGCGACCCCCACGTCAATCACGTCGCCGACCGCAAATTGGTCTTCCCAAAGGATCAAGATGCCGGTGATGAAGTCTTTGATCGGGTTCTGAAGGACGACGGTCAGCGCCGCACCGAAGATTCCCGCCCCGGCCAGCACCGAGCCGATCGAAAATGGCTGCAAACTGAGGAGAACCGTCAGGCCGATCGCGCCGACGATCAGCCGCATCAGACCCGAAAGGGCGACGGAGAGGGTCGGCAGGCGTTGGGACACGCGCTTCGAGGCGACGGTGGTCAGCGCTTGCTGCTCGCCCCAGGCTTCCAGGCTGCGATCGATAAAGATGTCGCCGATGCGGTTCACCAGACGGGTGATAAGGACGATGGTGGCGAGCTGAAGCGGGAAACCTAGCAGCCACCCGGCCACCTCGCGCGTGGCGGAAAACTGCGCCAGGATCGCGATCGAGCTGCCGAGCCAGACGACGACCTCCGCGATCGTCACGATATTGCTCACGAGGCGATAGACCTTTTTCCGCCGCTGCGGAGACTCGTACTGGAGGGCGGACTCTTCGCTTTGTCCGGGGAGCGGGCAGGCGAGACGTTCGCGCAGGCGGCGTTCCTGACGGTCGATCGCCTTGTTCAGTCGGTACAGCCCGAAACCGAGCAGCAGCGCGACGATGCCCGTGACGATCGCGATTTGCTTGCGACGGTTGCGTGCTTCCGGTTGGCGAGCTTCATGGGCGGTGACGATCGCCCGATCGAGTTCTTCGCGCCAGGTTTCGGCGAGCGACTCTTGGGACTGGCGCGCCCAGCGAGCATCGAGGGTGGTGACGGTGAGGATGACTCGCGAGCTGAGGTTTTCCGCGTCCGACGCCATCAGGACAGGCTGGCTGTTGAGCTGGGCGATCGAGACGGTGAAGCTTTCGGGTTCGAGACCTTGGGACAGGATCGTTTCGATGTCGGCTTGGATGCTGCGGGTGCGGCGCTCGACGCGTCGGATGTCGGCGGTATTTTCGGTGAGTTCGGCGGTCAGGACGATCGCGGTGGCGGTTCCGTCGATGGTCAGGGGCACGTATTCGAGGTCGGCGGTTTGTTTGACGGTGGTGTTGGCAGGGGCAGTGATGTTGAGCTGGGCGAGGGGGGTGTTTTGCGCGTGGAGGGGCAGGATGGCAATCGCGAGGGTCAGCAACACGGCGAGGCTGAAGGTGACGACCGACGCTCTGAAACGGCGGCTCGATCGCGCGACGATCCGCTGGGCTGTACGAACGAGCGATCGAATTAGCACCACGTAAAACTTCTCCGGAGCAGAACCTCCCCTGTCCTAACGTTTCGGTCTCGAAAGGTTCATCTACCGTTGGGCAGAGGCGGCGAGTTTGTCTGTGGAGAATGTTAGCAATTGCGCGATCTTTGACGACAAACGGAGTTTCTTGCCACTAGACCTCTTGCACGGATTGCAAAGGTCGGGATTCGAGCACTGAGCGGAGTCGTTGGCGTAGCCTTCGCGCAACGAATAGTGCGGCCACTTTTCGCGATATCACCCAGGCTATCGGCGAGGCCGACGCTTCGCGAACGACTCCGCTCAGCCTTCGAGATTTCGTTTTTTCTGAGCCCACAATCTTTGTGCAAGAGGTCTACTGACGATCGAAGAGAAAGTTTGACTGAGACGATCCCGAGGGGGAATTCGATTCGCAGAGGGAATTAGGGCCGCAACAACAAAAAGAGAACTAATACCAATCACTCAAAGTCTAGCTACAGATGGTAAGTCTAGGACTGAAGCTTGGCTGGTAATCTAGGTCACCCATCTGTAGTTTTACTTTCCAGGCTTGGTATAAGATTCGTTTGCAGGCCGTAGGACGTCGGACGCAGAACAAGCTACCCGAACCCCCAGATGGGAGTTGCGTGCTTTGCGCGTCTCGCAGAACCGATATGCAGAGCGGCAATACTTCGGGCTGCTGAGCCAAGCACCGCCACGCTTCACCCGCCTCGTTGAGTTTCGATGCTGCCAGGGATCTTCACACCACTCGAAGACGTTGCCGTGCACGTCGTACAGTCCCCAGGCGTTGGGCGGAAAGCTGCCAACCTCGATCGTGCCCTGACGGAATTCGCCGACGGAGCCTTTTGCATAGGTGTGCGTCCCGTTGTAGTTCGCGATCGCAGTCGTTAACGTCCCGCCACATGCAAACGGGGTCGTCGTCCCGGCACGACAGGCATATTCCCATTCGACATCGCTCGGCAAGCGGTACATGTTCCCCGTCAAGCGCGACAGTCGCGCGCAAAATTCTTTCGCTTCATCCCAGCTGACTTGTTCTACAGGATGTCGCTCGCCTTTGAAGCGAGAAGGATCGAAATCGAGCGTGCACTTCACCGGCGGTAATTGCGCGACGGCTTGCCATTGTGCTTGCGTCACGGCGTAACGCCCCATCCAAAACTCCGACACGCTTACTTGAAGCTCGTAGCTTTCTACCCAGTCCCAGCGTCCCTCTTCACTTTTTGGCGAGCCGCCTAAAAACTTTCCACCCGGAATCGCAACCATATCGAGGCTCACCGCTCCGATCTGCTCGGTGAAATACCGCACCACGATCGGCTTGCGCTCGAGAACGTTTCCCGCATCGTCTACCCTGACGGTCTCTTCGCCGATCGTGGCAATCGCCCCTGGTTTTCGGCTCGGCACTAAATCTTCTCCCGAAAGCCGATCCATACCGCACAAAACGCAACCACCCCATCATGCCCGATCGCCCCACTGCCGAACCGCAATCCCGACCGCTACTCTAGAGACGCAGCATCCCCCCAAAGTCGATGATCCAACAGCTCTTCGATCGCCTTTCCGGCAAAACCGACGATCGCGTCAAAGCCAACATTGAAATCTACACCTGGCAAACTTGCCCCTACTGCATCCGCGCCAAAATGCTCCTCTGGTGGAAAGGCGCAAACTACACCGAATATAAAATCGACGGCGACGAAGATGCCCGCGCCAAAATGGCCGATCGCGCCAACGGTCGCCGCTCCGTGCCGCAAGTCTTCGTCAACGACGCTCACCTCGGCGGCTGCGACGATATCCATGCCCTCGACGCACGCGGCGAACTCGACCCGCTCCTGGCACAGCCCGCCTAGCTCGTTTTTTTGCGTTCCGCCCAGCCCACTAGCCTGCGAGTACCCTTACCGTCCGGGGTCGAGAGATCCCGAGTTCTTGCCGTGTTTGCCCAACGCCTCTCCTGTTTGCTGCGATCGCCCCGCGCCCTCGGCAGTGTGGCGCTGTTGCTGCTGCTCTCCTCCTGCGCCAATCTGCCGGGAAGCGAAGCGCTGCAAGACTCGCTCGAAGCCGACCCGGCGCTGCAAACTTCGCCGCTGAACGATTCCGCTACGCCCGAGCCGGACGCCACGCCCGAGCCGGACGAACCCGATGCGCCCAACGACACCCTGACGCTTCCCGCCAGCTTCCCCGACAGCCTGCCGCAATATCCCGACGCGCAGCTCGTGGACGTGACCGACGACACCGGCTCTGAGGACGCCGACCCGCAGACCGTGCGCTGGCAGAGTGATGACGGTCTCAAGACGATACGCGACTTCTACAAGCGCGAACTGGCGCGGCAAAACTGGGCGATCGAGCAGCGCGTCTGGGGCGCGACCGACTCGAGCTTTACGGTAAATCGCGAGGGCGTGCGGGCAACGGTGACATTAACCGCGCCTGACGATGGCCGTGTCACGGACATTGCGATCGACTACGCGATCGCCACGGCCAACGAACTCGACCTGGCCGACTCGACCGAAAGCGACGCCGACACAAAGCCAAAAGCTGAAGCCATCGATCGCCAGACCGACTTCTCCGATCTCGATTCCGTCGCCGAGCCGCTGCGAGCCAGCGTCGCCGAGGTCGCCGGTTTGGGCATCCTGAGTGCCCAAACTGGCGACACCTTCGCTCCTGGCGAACCCGCCACGCGCCGCACCTACGTCCGCTGGCTGTTCGACGCCCACAACCGCATCTACGCCGATCGCCCATCGGAGCAGATCCGCCCGGTCGAAAACAGCGCCACGATCGCCTTCCAGGACGTACCGAAATCCGACCCCGACTTCGCGATCGTTCAGGGCTTGGCCGAAGCAGGAATCTTGCCCAGCCCGCTCAACGGCAACGACGCCACGACCCAGTTCCGCCCCGACGAGCCGCTGACCCGCGAGACGCTGGTGGGCTGGAAAGTACCGCTCGATCGCCGTCGCAGCCTGCCCACCGCTACGATCGACGCGCTGCAAAACACCTGGGGCTTCCAAGACACGGAGCAGATCGATCCGCTGGCGCTACGGGCGCTGCTGGTGGACTTCCAAAATGGCGATCTATCGGTGGTGCGCCGCACGTTCGGCTATACGACGCTATTCCAGCCGAAGAAGGCGGTGACGCGAGCGGAGGCGGCGGCGAGTCTGTGGTATTTCGGGTTTCAGGGCGACGGGCGATCGGCGAAAACGGCGTTGGAGTCGGCGGAGATTGACTAACATCTGATTAGCATCGAATACCTCAAGCGTTACCGCTAATCTTGGGATAAATAAGTTTAGAGATGTGGAACAGGAAAAATAGAAAAAAACTAAGAGAGTCTTTGCTAGAGGGATTTAAGACTTATAGCGCCTTGAAAATTTTCCTGTCTGATGAACTCGATATAAGTCTGGAAAGTCTTGCCTCAGAGTCCGACGGACTGGAAGTTGCTACGTTCAGATTGATAGAGAGTGCCATAGCTCAAGGCTTTGCAGACCAACTTTACGTCTGTTTCTGTGAATCGAGACCACACCTACGCTTTGATTTAGTTGAAAATCTTGACTCAGGCAAGCGTGAAGCAAATCTTCAAGATAGATTAGGTCTACTCTTGATGAAGGTATTTTCTAATATACCTTTTGCAAAAAGGAGGCGAAAGATGATCTATTTCAAACTAGAGGGCAAGCTAGAAGAGACACAGATCAATAATGCAATTCTCAGAAAATGGGAAGAAGAGTTACGGGAAATATCGGGAGACTTCAGCATTAAAATTGTCGAGGTTGAAGAAGGAAGCATAAAGCTCAAACTGAGCATATCCCCTGAAGGCTTAGAAGCGCTTAAAGAGGCTATACAATCAGGTTTGCTCACGCAAATTGGAGGAATACCTATTTCTGATTCAGAGACCATTTCTGACGCAAGGATCAGTTCATACCATGGGGCAGATGAGGATGATATTGATGCAGGTCGTATGAGGGAAATTCGTTCAGTAAAACGTCTACTGACACAGTCGAGACTAGGGGAACGTAAGCTTAAATCATCTAATCTAGACGTTCTAGTATTGCCGCATGAGTTGGTAGATACGAATCTTCAGAAGTATGCCATAAGTGAATTCAAACCACCCTCACCGCCGCTGGCGAAAGAACCACCCAGATGGCCAGTGATAATCTTCTTTCTTCTTTTGATTTTTGCCATTCCAAACGTTTCTATTTCAATCTCATTTAGAGAGAGGTGTGTTGGCAGTCTCTGCGCGCTAATTCCTGAGGAGTAAGGAGAGATAGACGTCGAGCAACAAAACGCACTCATGTCGGCAAGCTGCTTGACTGACAAAAATGAAACCCTTGCGCAGCAAGCGTTACAGCGATACTCAGAAGGTTCCCAATCAGCAGAGAAACACGTACAAAAAACTAGGATTCCCTCAAGTAACTCAGATTTGCCAGGAATCAGCAAATTTGGCCGCAACCTCTCACTTGAGCCGCTCGAATTTGATGCCTTAACGAGGGCTAAACGCTTGTAGGGAAAAGGATTCAAGGCTTTTGTCAGTCAATCAGGTCGGCAAGTGTTACGTTCTCGACGCTTCATATCCTCGTTCTACTGCTTTGGCTGCGTAACTACTCAGCTCCAGCGGCGAAGGAGAGCTGAGCGGTTACCATTCGCCAAGCGATATACGAGCGTTTTAGCTAAAGCTTGCCCGTGACGAGACGCACCGTGGACTCCGCAGATTTGAAGCCTCACACGCTACGTCACCGCCCGATCTCCGCGACTCAAAATCCAGGCAAACGCACCACTCGTCACAAACATCAGCAAACTATAAATCGCCGCCGGAATTGCCATCGTCGGCTCGTTCAGCAGCGTACTCGCCACCGCGATCGCCAGTGTCCCGTTCTGGATGCCCACCTCCACCGAAATCGACTTTGCGCTCGCGTCCGACAGCCGCGCGACCTGCGCCAACCCGTAGCCCAGCCCCATCGCCAGCAGATTCAGCGCCAGCGTCACCGCGCCCACCTGTGCGAAAAATCCCGGCAGATTCTCTCGCTCTTTCGCCAGCAGTCCGACAATAATCAGCCCCAAAAACGCCAGCGACAGCCACTTGACACTCTTCTCGATGCGCGCCGCCAGCTCGGGCGCGAAATGATAGACGGTCATTCCCAGCGCGACCGGCACGATCGTAATCGCGGCAATCTGCACCACCGTCGTTCCAAAAGGCAGCTCCAGCGCTACCGCAGTCCCGGCGAACTGCTGCGTTGCGAAGTTGACGATCAGGGGAATCGTGAACACCGTCACAAGGCTGCTGATGGCCGTGAGGCTAATCGAGAGCGCCACGTTGCCTCGAATGAGATAGACGATCGAGTTGGAGGTCGGCCCGCCGGGACAAGCTGCGAGAATCATCACCCCGATCGCCAGCTCCGGCGACAGCGGAAACACCTGCGCCAACAAAAATCCGAGGATTGGCAAAACGACGAGCTGCGCCCCTAGCCCCAAGAGCATCGCTTTCGGCTCGACCCAAACCCTTAGAAAATCGCGCGGCGTCAAGCCCAGCCCCATCCCGAACATGATGACGAACAGCGCCAGCGGCAAAAACACCGCCGTTAAAAAATTGGACTCCATAAACCCTCTCGCCCCTCACGTGGGAAATCTCGGCAACATGCAACAGATTACGGCGCGATCGTGTGGCAATTCCCACCAATAAGGTCGCATTACGCCAATCTCTCTCTGAAGGCGAAGCCGATAGGATGGGGCTGTCTGCTGCGCGATCGAGATGCTCCCGATCGCTCGAATCGCATCTGTCACCCACTGCGACTATGGCCTACGGCGATCAAATCTACGTAACCCGCCCCTTCTTGGAAATGGAGGGCATCTACGAACACCACGGCATCGACTGCGGTGACGGCACGGTGATTCACTATTCCAAACGCCCGGAAGAGGCGACCGTCCTGCAAACCTCGATCGAGGCATTCGCCCAGGGTCGGACGATCCAGACGCGCGACTATGCCACCAGCTACATCGCCGACAGCGTCGTCAGCCGGGCCCGCAGCCGCATCGACGAGCGCAAATACAACCTGCTGTTCAACAACTGCGAGCATTTCGCCACCTGGTGCAAAACCGGCGTCAGCTCCAGCCGCCAGGTGCGCGAGTTTGCGCCGATCGTCGCCAATATGCAGCCGGAGAGCGTCGAGCGCGAAGTCTTCCAGTCGCTGCAAGGCAAACCGGGCGCGGCGCAACTGCTTGAAGGGGCGCTGGCCGATATCAAGCTCTCCTGGGACGAGCTGCAGCCGCAATATAACGAAGCCGTCCGCGAGCTGAGTGCCTGGGAGGCAGTGGCGCAGAAGGCCGTGGCCTCGGGGCGCGACGATCTGGCGCGGGCGGCGCTGCACAAGAAGCGAACGAACCGGAAGAAGGCCGAACGCCTCAAGCCCCAGCTCGATCGCCTTGCGGAACTGACGGAAAAACTCGTGCGCGATCGCGGCCAACTGCTTCGCTAAACGATCGCATTCGATCTCTGTAAATCGGGCTAGTCTGGGTGAGGGGCAGCGCCCCGCTGTCGCACTTCATATCGGTAAACGCCTTGACTTCCACGACCGCCGCCGCAGTTGCCGTCCCGTTCGTCGATTTCGCGCCCATGCACGACCCGCTCGAAGCAGAGTTCGCAGCGGCGATCGCCCGCGTCCTGGAGCGCGGCGACTTCATCCTCGGGAAGGACGTGCGCGAGTTCGAGGCGGCGTTTGCGGAGGCCACCGGTGTCGCCCACGGCGTCGGGGTGGCAAGCGGCACGGACGCGATCGCCCTCGGTCTGCAAGCTTGCGGCGTCGAGGCGGGCGACGAGGTCATCGTCCCGGCGAACACGTTCATCGCCACGGTCATCGGCGCGATCCATGCGGGTGCGAGGCCGGTGCTGGTGGACTGCGACCTGGCAACGGGGCTAATCGACCTGGACGCAGCCGAAGCGGCCATCACTCCGAAAACGAAGGCGATCGTGCCGGTGCATCTTTACGGTCAAGTCGTCTCGCCGCGCCGTTTGCTGGAGATTTCCGAGCGCCACGGCGTCACGATCTTTGAAGATGCGGCGCAAGCGCACCTGGCCGATCGCGACGGCTACACGGCGGGCACGATCGGCAAAGCCGCCGCCTACAGCTTCTACCCTGCGAAAAATCTGGGTGCGTTCGGCAACGGCGGGATCGTCCTGACCCGCGACTCCGCCGTCGCCGACAAGGTTCGCAGCCTGCGGAACTACGGCGCGCCGAAGAAATATCTCCACGTCGAGCATGGAACTAACAGCCGCCTCGATACGATTCAGGCTGCGATCCTCAACGTTAAGCTGCCGCACCTGCGGGAGTGGAACCGCGATCGCAACGCCTGCGCCGCCGAGTACGATCGGCTCCTCGCACCCTTAGCCGATCGCGGCATCGTCCCGATGCGCAACGACAGCGGCGGCGGCCACATCTACCATCTCTACGTCCTGCACCTGAGCGATCGCGCACCCCTCGATCGCGACGCCCTCGCCAGCGCCCTCCAAGAGCGCAACATTTCCACGGGCATTCACTACCCGATCCCCTGTCACCGCCAGCCGGGATACCTCGATCTCGGCTACCCGGAAGGTGCGTTCCCGAACGCCGAAGCACTGTGCGGCGAAATTCTATCGCTGCCGATGTTTCCCGGACTGGGGCTCGATCGCGTCGAAACCGTCTGCACCGCGATCGAGGAAATCATCGCGACCTGCGGCTAGCCCGGACGCCACGTCGGCAAAAGCCAACAAAATTCGACAGTTTGCAATCCAGCAGCGCCGTCAGTGCGAATAGAGTAGAGAGGGTTGCACGCTCGCAAACTGTTAGCTCTCCGCACCACTCGTCCACCGCTCGTACCTCCCCGCCCGGTTCGCCCGGTTTGCCCCCATGCAAGTTGCTCGCCTCACCAAGCGATATCCCCTCGAGATTGCCATCTTCACGGCGGTCGCCGTCCTGTACGCACCGATCGTCCTTCACTGGGTCGATGGCTGGCTGAATAAAAGCATCAGCATCGAACACGAATACTTCAGCCACGGCTTGATCGGCCTGCCTTTCGCGGCTTATATTGCCTGGACAGAGCGCGATCGCTGGCGCGAACTGCCCGATCGCTTTGATGTATTCGGCGCGGCCTGCCTCGGCCTCAGCACCGCTTTCTACGCCAGCAACATCTGGGACTTCGTCAACCTGTCGTTTCCGCTGACTTTGGTGGGGCTGATCCTCTGCATGAAGGGCAAGGCTGGCGTCAAGCTGCTGGCCTTCCCGCTAATTCTGACGCTGTTCGCCACGCCGACGAACGTGCCGTACCTGCTCGCGCCCTATACGCTGCCGCTTCAGAAGTTTATCGCTGGGACGGCGGGCTTCATCTTGACGCAGTTCGGCATGGATGTGGACGTGCGCGGCATTCTGCTATTCGTCAACGATCGCGTAGTGGAAGTCGCACCTTACTGTGCCGGGTTGAAGATGCTGTTCACGACGCTCTACGTTGCGTTTATGCTGCTGTTTTGGACGGGGGCGGCGGAGTCGCGTAAGACGATCGTGATTTTCATTACCGGCGCGATCGGGCTGAGCGTCTTTATCAATATTCTTCGCAACACGTTGCTGACCTACTTCCACGGTACGGGAAACGATGCGATGTTCCACTGGGTTCACGATAGCTGGGGCGGCGATATGATTTCGGCGGTGATGCTGCTGATGCTGATTCCGATGCTGAACGCGCTGGAGTGGCTGCGTCACGCTTTCACCGGCCCCGATATGAGCGGCGAGATCTAGTCAGAACACCAGAGAGCGCTGAGCCTGTTGTTTGTATGACCTTTTTCGTCGTTCATCGTTTCATCACTACCACGCTCTGCGTGGGAATGCCTCAGTAGACGCTCCGCGTCGAGTGATGACGTGACGCAGAGCGTCTGCGGATTGCGTTGCTCGCGCAGAGCGTAGGTAACGATGCGATTACCTTTGCAGCACGACCGAATTACCGAATTGACGATACAACTATGGCAACTTGCGTCCGATCGCGCTGAGACCCGGAACCCGCAGCGACTTACGCTGCCAAACGCGCACCATCAACCCGAACTCGATCGCGATATAGCCTGTCGTCCAGAGGCTGCTGGCGATTAGCAAAGGCAGGCCGCTCTGGCTCTGTCCCGCGCCAAACTCCGCCAGCAAGTGACCCGCCAACCACACCAGACCGAGAGTCACGCTCAACCGGCTGGCGTCGCGCCGTTCGGTATCGAGCGTGCTGCTTCTGCGATAGCGATACAGCGTCCACCAGGCTGGGAAAAAGCCGAACACGGGAATCAGATAGAGGTAGAGCGAACGGCGTTCGGCGTTCATAGTTCGGCGTTCATAGTTCGGCGCTCAGGATTCGGACTTTGGCGGGCGATTGACGGGCGGCGTGCTGGCAGGCGCGTTGGGCAAGACGATCGAGAAGGTCGTACCCATTCCTGGGTTTGAGTTGCAGTGGAGCTGTCCGCCGTGTCGCTCGACGACGATTTGGTAGCAGATCGACAGCCCCAAGCCGGTTCCTTTACCGATTTGTTTGGTGGTGTAGAACGGATCGAAGATGCGATCGCGCACCTGGTCGGGGATACCGCCGCCGTTGTCGGTAATTTCGATAGTGACAAAGGCCAGATCGATGCGCGTGGCGATTTCGATGCGGCCTTTCGTCTCCGTGCGACCGGCGGCGCGATCGGTTTCGAGCTTGCTGTCGATCGCGTCGATCGCGTTGGCCAGCAGGTTCATAAATACCTGATTGAGCGGGCCGATGTAGCAATTTACTGACGGCAGCTCGCCGTAGTCGCGGGCGATCTCGATTTCCGGGCGCTCCGAGGTGGCGCGCAGCCGACTTTGCAAAATGGTCAGCGTCGAGTCGATATTGGCGTGAAGATCGACGCGCTTGCGATCGGCTTCATCGAGTCGCGAGAACGTCCGCAGCGACTTGACGATATCTTTGATGCGCTCGGCTCCGATTTCCATCGAACTCATCAAGCGCGGCATGTCCTCCATCAGGTAGTCCAGCTCGATCTCGTCGATGTATTCCGCCAACTCCGGCGACGGGGTCGGGCAATCGCGCGCGTAGCGCTCCACCAGGCCGAACAGATCGTGGGCGTACTGGGTGGCGTGGGAGACGTTGCCGTAGATAAAGCTGATGGGATTGTTGATTTCGTGGGCAACCCCGGCGACGAGCTGACCGAGACTCGACATTTTTTCAGCCTGGACGAGCTGACTTTGGGCGGCCTGGAGCTTGTGGATGGCGTCGCTGAGCTCTTGGCTGCGGGCGCGGGCGCGGCGCTCGGCATCGCGGGATTTTTGGTACAGCTCGGCTTGGGAGACGGCGATCGACAGGCGATCGCAGACGGCACGCAGCAACGTCCGCTCGCGCTGTTCCCAGTGGTGGGGCTCGTTGTCCTTCGAGCACAGGAGCATGCCAATTTCGCCGTTCTCGGTTTGGAACGGCTCGACTAACATCGACTGATGACCGAAGACTCGCATCAGCTCGCGCAACTCAGGCTCGTCTACAAGATGCTCGATATTGTCGATTCGGAGTTCTTCGAGCCGCTGTACGTAAGCTGCCATGGCGCGGTTTGCACTGCCGATCGGATAGAAGCCGATGCGCGAGACGGCGTCAGGAGGCTTGGCTTCGGCCACGATCTGAAAATACCCCTCGGGTGCGTCCTCAACGGCGGACAGCGGGGCTTTGCGCTCCAAAAGGATCGCGCTCGCATCGCTCTCAAGGTTCGGGCTATCGGGAGTCGGAACTGGGGGGGAATACCATATGAAGCTACAGCGATCGATTTGCAGCAGATCGCGCACGGCAGTGACAGCCGTCTGTCGGATCGTTTCCAAATTGAGGGAGTTGCGAATCTGTTCGGTGACGCGGTTAATTAGCTCCTCTTGCTGGGCCAGCAGGCGGTACTTGCGCTCGGATTGGCGCAGGCTGGCTTCGGCGGACTTGCGCTCGGTGATGTCGCGGACGATCGCATAAATCGCGCGATCTTCAACGATCGGTGCGGCATTCCAAGAGAACCAGCGGCTCTTGCCGGACTTGGTTTTGCAGCGGGTCTCCCAGCCGACGATTGGCGTATTTTCCTGGAGCTGCTGGAGGATATCCCACGACTCAGACCGATCGCCTGGAGCGAGGAAATCCACAACCGATCGCCCGACGCTCTCGCTGGCGCTGTAGCCGAAGTGCCGCTCCCAGGAAGGGTTGCAGCGCTTAATCTGGCCGTCGAAGTCGAGAATTACGAGTGGGTCGAGCGACATCGCAAAGAAGCGATCGCGATCGGCCTCGGCCCGCGCCCGCTCGGTGATATCGAGCACCGTACCGAACAGCCGCACGATATTGCCGTCGCGATCGAACTCCGCCTGTCCCTTGCCAGTGACGTAGCGCACCTCGCCCGAAGGCCGCACGATGCTGTAGTCCAGCTCCAGCGCTACGCCCAGCTCTAAAGTCCGAAACACTGCCTGACGCCAGCGCTGGCGATCGTCGGCATGAATCAGCTGGAGCATCTCGCTAAAGGTGGGCGTCGGGCTGTCGGGCGAGAGGCCGAAAATCCGAAAGTGCTCCGGCGACCAGACCACCTCTTTGGTCTGCGGCACGTACTCCCAGTTGCCGAACTGGGCGAGCTGCTGGGCTTCCTGGAGCCGCCGGGTTATGTCGCGGATCTGGGCGTCGGCGTTGTGGCGCTCGGTCATATCGCGCGCGCAGGTCAAGATGCCGTAAACGCCGCTCTGCTCGTTACGCAGCGGCATTTTTCGCGTATCGAAGACGCGCAGGTTGCCGTCGATGTCGGTCATTACCTCGCTCGGGTTGGAGATGGCGCGTCCCTGCAACACCAGCTCGTCGTCGGCGCGCAGCCCCTGGGTTCCCAGCTCAGAGTTACCGTAAACGAAGTCTTCTGAAAGGCCGATATCGATATCGGTCTTCCCGAGCAGTTCGGCCACTGACATTCCGAAAAGCTGCGAGGTGCTCTGGTTCGCGAAGATATAGCGAAACTGCTCGTCCTTGGCAAAGATGCAGTCCGGCGAAGAGTCGATGACGCTCGAGAGCAAGCGGTGCGATCGCTCGGCGTCGAGTGACGTCTGCTGTAGAACGATTTCGGCCTGTTTGCGCGGCGTGATATCGAGAAAAATTCCGTCCCAGATAATGTCACCGTTGGCCTGACGCTCCGGCTGGGCGACGCCAGCGATCCAGCGCACCCGGCTGCCCAGCGAGATCCGCCACTCGTACGTCCACTGCTGGAGCGTCTGGGCCGACTGAAGCACCGATAGTTCCAGAGGTTCGAGATCTTTCGGATGAACGAGCTGCCAAACGGTGCGGGCATCGCGCCGGATTGCATCTGCCGGAACGCCGCAGAGATCCTCGCTGCCCGAGCTGACGTAGGAAAAGCACTCGGAGCCGTCAACGCGCAGCATGTAGCGGTACACCACACCCGGCAGATTGGCCGTCAGCCGCTCGAAGCGCGTATTGCCCGATTCGCCGTCATCGCTGCTCTCGGCGCTGAGTCCTTCGATCCAGCGATCGCCTGCCTCCGACGCGCACAGCCACGCCCGCGATCGCAGCGTGCGATCGGACCCATCCGGCAGCTCGACGGCGTATTCAAATTCGCAGGTTTCCCCGTCCGCCTCGGCCACCTCGCACAGCCACTGGCGCACGCGCGGCCGATCTCGGTCGCGCACGCACCTCAACCATAGCTCCGCGTCAGCATCGAACAGGTGCGCCCCGCGCCCGAGCAACTGCTCCATCACGGGGTTGAGATACAGCAATATGCCATCGAGTGTCACCGACCAAGCCCCCTCCCGCGTCTCCCGCAGAAAGCGACTGAGTTGGGGCAGCTCGCGCTCGGGAGTCGCTGGAGAATCTGGCGGTATCGAGGAGGATGGAACGCGCGTCATACCGTCCGACGGATCAGTCCTGTAAAGAAAGCTTGCAGCAGTACGAACAGTAGCGCCTAGATGGTGAAGATCTGAGTTTACGGCGGGCACTCAAACCCCGGCAAAGCGGACGTTTCAGAATTTCAAGCTGGTGCGAGATTCGGTCGGAAGTCGAGTAGATGGAGCGATATCGTACTGGCTCTTCCATTCTAGTACCCTTCGCTCGGTCTCTAAACCCGCCAATTGCCAGTCGCTCTTCCGGTGCGTACGCTAAGACGAGCCCGATCGCCGCCCGTGAATCGATCGCCGCCCGTGAATCGATCGCGATCTGCAGTCGCTTACCAATATTGACTTTTCCATATTGGCTTCACCCAACCGCCCCGATCCTTCTCTCAGACTTTTCTTTATCAGTATGACCCGCTTCGCTTCTCGCCTGCGCCTCGTCCACCTCGCCGCGATCGCTGCGATTGCCACTAGCGCGATCGGCTGCGCCGCCTCGAACGAACAGCCCCCTGCTAGTAGCACCGCCTCGAACGGACAGCCCCCCGCCACCGAGCAGACCGCCCCCGGCCAAGCTCCCGGACAGGCTCCCGGTCAAGCCCCCGGTCAAGCCCCCGGTCAGGCTCCGGCCCCCGCCGCGCCTCCCCAAGCCGCCGCGCCGCCGCAAACGCCTGCCGCCCCGGCCCCCGTCGCCGTCGATATGGCTCCCATCGCTGGCTACCTCACCAGCCAAGACCCCAACGCGCGCATCAATATTCGCCAAGCACCGACCACCAGCGCCGCCACGCCCCACTACGGCGTTCAGGGCGATAGCGTGACCCTGCTTCAGTACGCTGACGCCAGCGACGGCTACATCTGGTACTACGTTAGCTTCGATGCGTCCGGCTCGACGGGCTGGGTGCGCGGCGACTTTGTCGCGACCGAAGGAGTCCCCGCCGCCAACAACAGTGCCCCAGCGGCTGGCGCGTCGGGCGTCGTCGAGACGGTGCAGTTCGCGCCGGGGGCGTCTGCCGCCACGATGTACAACAGTGTCGTGCGCGGCACGCAGGACACCTACTATCTTTCCTACGGGACGAATCAATATTTGTCGGCCAGCCTCGGCTCGACGGAAAGTAACGCTGTTTTTCAGCTCTACGTCAATAGTGAAGGCGAGTGGGTGGCGCTCGACGGAGCCCTACCGGGTCAAGATGCGACATCTTGGTATGGCCTGTTGCCCTACGACGCAGGGAACGAGTTGATGGTGATCGTGAGCCCGACGCGCGGCAATGCCGAGTACGAGCTGTATCTCGGTATTGAGTAGGCTCTCCGGTTGGCATCGCGGTCGGCCCATAACCCAACGATCGCTGGACTGAAGCGCGCGTGGTCGATATCCTCGATCGCACGCCTCTCGCCCGTTCCGCCGAACGCGATCGCATGTCACGTGCCAAAGCCTTGCAATATTACGTCGCGTCGCGGGTGCTGCTCGCGCCGCTGATGCTCTGGGTCGTTACGACGGCTGTATTCCTGCTGCTGCGGGCGACGCCGGGCGATCCGGTGGATGCGATCCTCGGGCCGCGCGCGCCGGAAGCCTTTAAAGACGAACTGCGCGATCGCCTCGGGCTCAGCGGCTCGATCGCGCAGCAGTACGCTACCTATATGCTGCGGCTGGCGCAGTTCGACCTCGGCGAGTCGGTCTCCAGTCGCGGTCAGAGCGTCTGGGACATCGTCCGCGAATTTTTTCCGGCGACGCTGGAGCTCGCGGTGTGCGCGTCGCTGGTGGCATTTGGGGTGGGTATTGCGATCGGTACGATCTCGGCGTCGCGTCCGAATACGGCCTGGGACTTGGGCGGTCGGTTGTTTGGCATTGTCACGTATTCGATGCCGATGTTCTGGGCGGGTATGGTGCTGCAATCGCTATTCGCCGTACAGCTGGGCTGGTTTCCACTCGGGACGCGCTTTCCGCTGGGGATGGCCGCGCCCGACGGGCCGACTGGGCTCTACGCGATCGACAGCCTGCTCCACGGCAACCTGCCCCAATTCGCCGCGACGATTCACCATCTGGCTCTGCCTTGCCTGACGTTGGGGCTGCTGCTCAGTGGCATTTTCGAGCGCATCGTACGGGTCAACCTCCGCAAAACTCTGACGAGCGACTACGTGGAAGCGGCGCGCGCGCGCGGCATTCCCGAGCGGACGATTTTGATTTCCCACGCCTTGCGGAACGCGCTCATTCCGACGGTAACGGTAATGGGGCTGACGGCGGCGGCGCTACTGGGCGGAGCAATTTTGACGGAGGTGACGTTCTCGTGGCCGGGGCTGGCGAGTCGGTTGTATCTGGCGATTTCGGCGCGGGATTACCCGACGGTGCAGGGCATTGTGGTGTTTTTCGCGGCGATCGTGGTGGTGGTGAGTATCGCGATCGATATTTTGAACGCGGCGATCGATCCGCGTATTCGGTATTAGTTAGAGCTAGGCGAGATCGCGGGCCAGTTCGATCGCGCGCTTTGTCAGACTTTGCGATCTCGAGATTGCGAATCGTTAAGGGATTGTGCAGCTCCGACCGACAGTTCGGCTCGATCGCGGGCCGCCGAGCGGCCAGACGCTCCGCTAACGCCAATCGCGCGATCGCTGCCCAGCTCTGACACAGAGACGCCGCAGACGAGGCGCACCGAGTCACGATCGTCCTATTACATCGACTCGGGCGACCAATTTCATGCATGTTAAGATATGCAAAGTTTGCTGAAATTCGGAATTGCGCCCGACGATGTTCGTTATTTTGCTTGTTGTTATTGCATTAATCGCGTGGGCGCTGCACCTGATGCAGGAGGCGATCGATCGTCAAGAGTTCTCGCTGATGCTGGCTGGGCTACTCGTGGCTGCTGCGGCATCGGGAATGATGAGCGCCTACATTCTCGTCAACCACTACGTTGGGTTTTCTTGGGAAGTAGCCGCGTCCTAAGCGTGGATTCCGAGTCGCGGCATTTTTTGGCTTGACGCTGCTTGTGTCGTCCGGCATAATCTAACTCGGTTTACGGGGCTATAGCTCAGTTGGTAGAGCACTTGCATGGCATGCAAGGGGTCAGCGGTTCGAGCCCGCTTAGCTCCATTTTTTAGATTCATACCCGTCTGGATAAGCTCTGCTAGAGGAGGTAAAGGCGGGAAAGTACGCTACGCTTCTCTACCGTTGTCGCGATCGAGTTCGGCTCGGTTTTAACGGTCATGAGTGCGGAAATTATATGCGTCGGGACAGAGCTGCTGCTCGGAGACATCCTCAACGGCAACGCCCGACATCTCGCTCGTCAACTGGCCGACCTGGGCATTCCGCACTACTACCAAACCGTGGTCGGCGACAACCCGGCGCGCATCCAGGCCGCGATCGCGATCGCGATCGAGCGGGGCGCAAAAATTTTGATTTTCACTGGCGGTCTCGGCCCTACGCCCGACGATCTGACGATCGCGGCGATCGCCGACTACTTTAAGACACCGCTGAGCGAACGGGCAGAAATCATCGCCGATATCGAGGCGAAGTACCGGCAGCGCGGCCGCGTTATGAACCCGAGCAACCGCAAGCAGGCGCTGATCCCCGACGGGGCGGATGTTTTACCGAATCCGGTCGGCACGGCTCCCGGCATCATTTGGCGCGCCGCCGACGACGTGACGATCCTGACATTTCCCGGCGTCCCGGCGGAGATGCGCGCCATGTGGACGGAGACGGCGATTCCGTATCTACAGGAGCAGGGCTGGGGCGATCGCGTCCTGACCAGCGAAATGCTGAAATTCTGGGGCATCTCGGAGTCGGTGCTGGCCGAGCGGGTCGGCGACCTGTTCGACTCGGAGAACCCCACCGTCGCGCCCTATGCCAACTACGGCGAGGTCAAGCTGCGCGTGGCGGCCCGCACGGAAGACGAAGCGTCGGGTCGCGCGCTTATCGCCCCGATCGCCGCAAAGCTCCGACAGCTCGGTGCGCCTCACTATTACGGCAGCGACGATGCCACGCTCGCATCGGTGGTCGGGAAGCTGCTGGGCGATCGCAGCCAGACCCTCGCCGTGGCCGAATCTTGCACCGGTGGCGGGCTCGGCCAATCGCTAACCGCCGTTCCCGGCAGCTCGGCCTACTTCTGGGGCGGTGTTATCGCTTACGACAACTCGGTCAAGGCGAATCTGCTGGGCGTCGATGCCGACGACCTCGCCCGCGAGGGTGCGGTTTCGGAGGTCGTGGCGATGCAGATGGCGGCGGGCGCGCAATCGCGGCTCGGGACGGACTGGGGGCTAGGCATCACCGGTGTGGCGGGGCCGGGCGGCGGCACGCCGGACAAGCCGGTCGGGCTGGTGTACGTGGGGCTGGCATCGCCGGACGGCACGGCGATCGCGCGAGAGCTGCGCCTGGGCGACACGCGCGGTCGCGAGTGGGTGCGACGAGTCAGCGGCAACAGCGCTCTCGATTTGCTGCGGCAGGCGCTGCTGGCGTAGGAGCCACCAGTCGAACGCACCCAAGGCCAAGCCCGCCGCCCGATCGCCTGCCCGATCTTCAGTGCTGCTAGCTGCCGATACGCAGCAGTTCGACATCAAAAATTAGCGTGGCTCCCGGCGGGATAACGCCGCCCGCGCCGCGCTCGCCGTAGCCGAGTTCGGAAGGAATGGTGACTTCCCAGCGATCGCCGACGTGCATCATGCTCAGCGCTTCGTCCCAGCCGCGAATCACCTGGCCGACGCCGACTTTAAAGGAGAACGGACGACCGCGATCGCGCGAGCTGTCGAATTGCGTGCCGTCTTCGAGCGTGCCGGTGTAGTGAACGAGGACGGTGTTGCCGCGCTGGGGCTGCGCGCCCGTCCCTTCGGCGAGCTTGCGGTATTGCAAGCCAGACTCGGTGGTGAAGATTTCGTCTTCGTCGGCGTCGGCGTCGGTCGCGGCGTCGGCTTCCGGAGCGTCTTCGGCGGCGTCGGCGCTGGCGATTTGTTCGACGGGCTGCTCGGTGGCGGTCTGTTCGCTGGCGATCGCCGGTGCTGACGAGCTGGTCACTTGGGCGACGACGAGAACGACGCTGAAAAAGAGCACCAGTCCCAGACTGATAAGAACGGGTTTCAAGGGTCAACCTCCCGAAAGGGAATCTAGATAAGTCACGCGATTTTCGCGATCCCGATCTTAGGCTAAAGCTGCCGGGAGGCGTTTGGGTTTTGTCTGGAGATCGCCTGGAGATCGCTTAAGGAACGCGACACTATCGCCGCTCCCAGAGCTTGTTTTCCAGCTCGCGCACCTGGCGCTCGAGGCGATCGATGCGTCCGCGCAGCTCGTCCATCTCCGCCTGACGGGGCACGCCCAAATCCTGGAGCGTGTTGCGAATCTGCCGCTCGAACTGTTGCTCCCAGTTGCCTTGCTCGGCCTTAAGGTTCTCGATCGTCTCGTTAACGAAGGTTTTCGCGCCCTCGGGATCGAGTTCGCCGTTTTCTACCAGACGATCGCTGGCCTCGCGTAGGCGATCGGCTACCATCGAGGTCGTCCCGAGTCCGAGAATCAAAAGCTGTTGGATGAGGTTCTGGTTTTCCATTGGTTCGGTTAGAGCTTCGGTGAGCGAGAACGCCAAGCAAACGAAGGGCAACTTCTTTGCTCTTCGAGCGTAACCTTTCCCTCTCGTGCTTTGCAGGTGAGTCGTGCGGGCGAAAACCGTCGATTTTCTGTGGCGCTCGCATCCGGACGGGTCAGGACGCGGGCGGCTCGCTCGGCTCGCTCGACAATCGGGCGATCGCCTGCAAGTTCTGACAGCGAATCAGCTCGGCGAATTCCAGCGACGCGCGACCTTCGAGTTCGGCAGAACGCTCGATCGCCCGAATCAAGGCCCGCGCCGCAGCTTCCGCACCGTAGCCTCGCCGCTGGGCAATACTCACCGCAGCCTCGTCCGCCTCTATCTCGCGCGAAGAGTTTTTATTGTTCTGCCAGACCTGGCGCGCTGCGAAGGCCGTTAAGCCACCCGCAGCGAGGATGCCCAGTGGGTCGCCCTGGAGCGTTTCGGCCACTGTCGCCAGCGTTCCGGCCACCGCCGCCCCGCGATAGAGATCGAGCGTAAACCACTGCACGCCCGTCACCCAGCTTACCGTCCGCAACAGCAGCAAGTCGCGCTCCGATCGCGAGAGCTGCGACCAGTACTGCAAGTTCAGATAAACCTTGCGCGATCGCTGCCACGGGTACGGAAAAGGCGCTTCGATCGCCCGCTCGCGATCGCCCTTCGCAATCAACTTGACGCTCATCCGCCCGGACGCAGGCATCAAATCGCGCAGGTGTTGGATTTCTTTCGCAACGTTCATGGCGCGACGCTCGTGGGATGACGCTTGACGGTGACGCTCGGCGGTGGCGCTCAAACAGGTTTAAACAGGTTCGGGCAGCGCAACGAGCCGACGCTGAAGTAATCATAAACTGCACGTAGACCCCGAGCCCGCCCACCGCGCTTTTTTCGTGCGCCCGCCGCCGATCGCCGCGATACTCTTTAAATAAGCCCCGTTCCCGACAGATTCATAGACTAAACATCCCGCGCTGCTATGACTTCTCCCGTACCCTCCGCCGATCGGCCGATCGAACGCGATGCCGCCTTTGGCATCGTGCCGATCTTTATTCCCGAAGACGCCACTCTCGAAGACGTAGACTACTTCGAGTACCTGGTCATCCAGCACCACGCCGGTCACTGGGGCTTTCCAAAGGGCCACGCCGAGGGTAATGAAACGCCCCAAGAGAGCGCCTGCCGCGAGTTCGTGGAAGAGACCGGCATTGCCACCAAAGACTTTACGCTACTGCCCGGAGCGGACCTCCAAGAGACCTATCGCATCGACAAAACGAAGCGCGCGATCGACAAAACCGTTACCTATTTTCCCGCCAGAATCTGGACGCGCGAAGTGAACGTCCAACCCGAAGAAATTCAAGCCTTCGCTTGGGGCAACTACCAGCAAACCCTGGAGCGTTTGACCTACGACGCCAACAAAAAAGTGCTGCGCGAAGTTCACGCCACGGCGATCGAGCGCCTCGATAAAAGCTTGTGGACGTAGGGTTTTCGGTGCGGGGTCAATCTGTGGACTTAAGAACGGTGAGACAAAGCTGAATCGGCGCTAGCACAGCTGCCCAGCCTACTCTCCCAGGGTAAACGCATCTAAAAAGGGGGCGAGATTGGTGTAGGTTAGGGGGCTATT
>CALCCD010000089.1 GCA_937899645.1 uncultured cyanobacterium
ATAGCCCCCTAACCTACACCAATCTCGCCCCCTTTTTAGATGCGTTTACCCTGCGCGACTTCGCCCTCGTAGGCTTCGGCCAGAAAAACGTAGAGATCCTCCTTCTCCGAGATGGGAAAGATCGGGCTGCGATCGCGCTCGCCATATCCCCCATCTTCCAGAACGAAAATCCGCCAGACCTTGCCGTCGTAGCGCCAAAACTCCGGCACGCCGATCGCGGCGTAGAGCCGATTTTTGTCCAGGTCGGTGTTGGTGATATCGACCTCCACGACTAGATCGGGCGGTGGGTCGGCATCGAAGTCCACGTTGCGCCCCGCCACCTGCGGCTGATTCTGGATGTAGTAAGCACAGTCGGGTTCGGCTCCTTTCTTGACGCGATCGAGGTTCATCGTCGTTGAGCCCATCGTTTTCATTTCCATACCCATCTCGCCGACGAGGACGCGGACGAAAAGCTCGATGAGACGCAAGGAGACCTCGTGGTCTTCGAGCGGCATGGCAATTTCGAGGGTTCCGGAGCTGTAGCTGATGCGGGAGTTGCGACGCAGGGGCAGCGCCTGGAAGATTTGCAGGTAGCTCTCCCAGCTCACGTCGTGGAAGGCGACGCGCTGCTCTCCGGAAAGCGTTCGGGTTTGAATGGCGATCGTCATGGGGATTGCCTCAAGCGGGAGACCAACACCAAATCTAGATTAGCTCGGCGCAGTATGCCGATTAGCCCCGAGCTTGTCGTTGGCGTAGCCTCTGCGCAGCAGGTCGGGCGGTTTCCAGCATGATGCAATCGACCTTCGCGACATTTGGAGTTGGTGTCACTGCTACTTTAGCGAGTTCAGCACACAGCGTTTGACTTCCGCTATTTCAGTCTTAAGTACGGATCGCGCCCCTGTCCATTCTCGATTTTCTCAATGCATCTCAGCCAGTCTTCCCAAGCAGCGGGATCTGCGGTGCTGCCATCGCCAAGCAACGACATCTCGCCAAGCAGGCCGCCCACCTCATCCGATTTAGTGCGATCGTAAAAGTCATTCAGAAACTCGTACATCGCCAGATAGGCTTCTTTGTAGTCAAGATTCATTGGTCTACCATCTCGGTTGAGTGTCAATCGATCTCGTGGCGTTCGCCCTACCGGCCTACGTCCAGCGACGGAAAAACGCGCCGTCTTCTCCGGCCTCCACCGTCCGCTGGGCGATTCGCGCCATTGCGTCTTCCCCGAGCGGCTGGTAGCGCCGTGCGATATTGACGTTGAACTCGAGCTGCTCGGCATTTTCAGCGGCGATGACGCAACAGTGGACGCCGGGAAGTGACAGGCTATAGCCCATTGCCTGTTCCATATCGATGAGATCTGGCCGAATCAGGCGACCGTAGGCCGGGACTTTCATCGCGATAACGCCGACGTTGCGATCGCGGGCCGTCGGCAGCGCTCCGGTCGAGAACGGTCGCGGGTGGTGAATGTCGGCGGCGTTGAGCGTAATCAGCGTCGTGTCGAACTCGTAGCGGCGAATCGCCTCGGCGATAACATCTGGCTCGTGGTGGCCGGTGATCCCCAGGAAGCGCACGAGCCCCTGTTCCTTCGCTTCGAGCATGGCCTTGTGCGCGCCGGTGTTGCTAAAGATTTCGTCCAGCTCGTTCGTAAACGAGACGTGGTGGAGCTGCCAGCCGTCAATGTAGTCAGTGTTCAGCCGTTGCAGCGAGCTTTCCAGGTGTCGCCACGCGCCGTCGTAGTCGCTGGCGGCGGTTTTGGTGTTGATGTAAACGCGATCGCGCACGGCGGGCAGCACCTGACCGAACTGCGCTTCGGAGTCGCCGTAGCTGTTGGCGGTGTCGAAGTAGCGGACGCCCAGCTCTAAGGCACGCTCGATGAGGGCGATCGCCTTCACTTCGTTGCGGGGATCCGAGATCGGCGTTTTGCCAGCACCGCCCAAACCGAGCAGCGGCACCGACACCTGCGTACGACCCAACACGCGCTCGGGCATCGGCGGCGCGGCGTCGGGGTCGGGATCGATGGGCATTGCTGAGGCGGAAGTTTGCGTCGTGTCGCGATCGCCCACGGCACGGCAGGCCATCGTCGAGAGCATGGCCGCACCGCCGAGAAGAAAGTTGCGCCGCTTGGTTCTGTCGCGCTTGTTGGTTTCGCTCATGGAAACTCGTACGAATGCTTCTGCAACTACGGTAACGCCGGTTTTCAACATGGCGCACTGCTTGCGCCGCGACCGGAGTTCCGGCTGTGTTAGCTGACTGCGGCGACGGCACGATCGGGGATCAAGGTGCTGCAAAAGGCGCGGAACCCGGCGGACTCCAGCGCCGCGACCGCGCGACCCGAATCGGAAACGCGGAACTGCGCGCCGAGCCGGATAAAGTGGCACTGACCGCCCGCGCGGATTAGGCCGATGACGGGGACTTTGCTGGTGTTGCCTTCATCGCCCTGGTTCGAGAGCGAGAGGATAACTTGTCGCAGGTAGTCGCGCTGCTGGATGTCGTTAGCGCGCTCGAGAGCGATTTCGACGATAACCATCTGGACGCGTTCGACGGGCTCGACTTCATCGATGATAATTTGCGTTTGGTCGTCGCGGCGATCGGCTTTGCCCCAGACGATCAGCCGCGCGTCGGCCTGGATGTGTTCCTGGACGACCGCGTACGTCCGGGGAAAGACGACGCCTTCGGCCTGCCCGGTCAGGTCTTCCATCTCGACGATCGCCATGCGATCGCCTTTCTTGGTGACGATCGGCTTGACGCTGCTGAGCATGACGATCGCGCTGAGGGTCGTTTTCTCGGGCTGTTCGGCCAGGTCACCGAGGCTGATAGGTGCGAGGAGCTGCGATCGCGACTGAATCGACTTCAGCGGGTGGTCGGAGACGTAGAAACCGAGCAGCTCTTTCTCGAGGCGCAGCTTCTCCATCGGCTCGAACGGCAGCACCGGCGGGGCGTTCGGAGCCATCTCGTAGACGCGATCGCCGCTGTCTTCGGCGCTGTCGCCCCCGCCGCCCAGCACGTCGAACAGGTTGCTCTGCCCCGAAATGCGGTCTTTGGCACGGCTTTGCGCCCAGTCGAGAACGAACTCCAAATCGTGCATGAGCTGGTTGCGGTTGTCGCTGAGGCGATCGAACGCACCACACTGGATCAGCGCCTCCAGCGCCCGACGGTTCACTGCCCGCAAATCGACGCGATCGCACAGCTCCGCCAGCGACCCGAACGAGCCTTCTTCGTTACGAGCTTTGAGGATGCACTCGATCGCGCCCTCGCCCAGGTTCCGCACCGCCGAGAGCCCGAACAAAATTTTGTTGCCGTCCACCGGCGTAAAGTCCAGCGACGATCGGTTGATATCCGGCGACTCCACCTGAATATTCATATTCATACAGGTGGCGATATATTTCTGCACCTTGTCCTGGATGCCGCTGTTCGCCGTCAGCAGTGCCGCCATGTACTCAACGGGATAATTAGCCTTGAGGTACGCCGTCTGATAGGTGACGTAGCCATAGGCCATCGAGTGGGATTTGTTAAAGCAGTTGGAGGCGACGCTGCCGTCTGCGAGCAGGAAATTATGGTCGCGCTCGACGCCGATATCGTAGACGGACTGTGGGATGAGACGCTGGCGGCTGACGATCTTGACCACGGGCGGTAGGCGCGGCGAAACCGGCGTGAAACAGCACGCTCCCATCCTATCGCGGCGGGCAATTTACAATTGGGTAAAGTTCGCGACTTGCAGCTTAGTGCTGTGGGAAATTTGCGGGAGGAGACATAGTGCTAGACGTTCGGAAGAAACCACCCGAAACTCTCTCGCTCAATCTGCCGATGGCGCTTCGACTACAGGTAACACTGGAGCAGCTTAAAGTATTGGCCGCACACAATCGAAACTTGCGTCTGGAGCTTAGCGCCAAGGGAGAATTACTCGTGAATCCACCAACCGGCTGGGAAACTGGCGAGCGCAACATGGACATTTCCCTCCAGCTCGGCATCTGGTGGCGCGGTGCGGGCAAGCCGGGGAAAGTATTCGACTCCTCGACAGGATTCACGATGCCGAGCGGCGCGGTTCTCTCGCCCGATGCCTCTTGGGTCAGCGCCGATCGCTGGGCGAAGCTGACCGACCCGCGCAGCCAAACTTTTGCGACAGTCTGCCCGGATTTTGTCGTCGAGCTGCGGTCGGCGTCGGACTCGCTGAGGGTGCTGCAAGCCAAGATGGGTGAGTACATCGAGAACGGCGCGCGGCTGGGCTGGGCGATCGACCCGCAGCGTCAGACGGTGGAAATCTATCGCCCCGATCGCGAAGTCGAAACTCGCCAGAAACCCGCGTCGATCTCTGGCGAAAGCGTCTTGCTAGGATTCACGCTCGATTTGGCCGACATCTGGGGTTAAGCTTCCCGGTCGGTCGCGATCGACTCTTCGAGCTCAAACAGTCCTGCCTGCACCTCAAAGCCGCGTTTTAAAGTCGCCCCGAACGCACGACTGTGCCGTTAGTCGCGCATTGTTCCGAATGGGCGTATGCGAGCGGTTAGCCACTCGGCCAACTGCTCGCGCTTTAAAGTCCCTGCCGCAAGTGCCAACATGACCCGTTCTTGCTCGTCTACCGAACACGACAGCTCGCGATCGTTCAGTACGAGAAACAGTTCCACCGCAGCATGGGCAACGCGCTTGTTCCCATCGACGAACGGGTGACCGATCGCCAGTGAAAGACAGAGCGCCCCGGCTTTTTCTGGAAAGTTCGCGTACAGTTCTCGACCGTCAAATGTCATCTGAGGCTGCGCGACCGCCGACTCTAGCGCACCGCGATCGCGTAGGCCCAATGCACCGCCCGTCCGCTCGACAATACGCCGATGCAGCAACAGAATTTCCTCGGCGGTCAGGTAGCGAATCGTGCGAGCCACGGTTACGACAAGCGCTCGTACAGTTCGTGGTTTTTCTGAAGCACGTAGTCGATCGCATCGTCGAGCGATGTCGGTGGGGATGATTTCGCTCGACCTTGAAGTTGACTTTTAATCGGAAGCTCGACAGTCGAAACAACGAGGTCTCGGGCTTGGGAATTCCCTAAAGCAGCCTCGCTCACCCAAAATAAAGTCGCCAGACGAGTAGCAGCTAATTCTTCGCCATCCTGCGAGTGGGCGCTCTCTATCGACTGCTGGTCGGCTCGCTCGGCAATGAATTGTCGGAACCGAGTCTCAGACGTGCCGATGCAGCCCGCAACTTCAGCCAGACTGAGGCGCAGCGAGCCGTCTGGAAATTGCCACACTCGCAAACTACGGTCGCCGATCGTAATGTATTCCACTGCACCTTGTGATTCTTGCACCGGTCTCCAGGGCTGAGTTCTACGATTCCCAATCCGTCGCGATCGACTCTTCGAGCTGGAACAGCTCCGGCTGCACCTCGAAACAGTAAATCGGATTGCCGCCGGTGCTGACTTCCACGTCCGCCTCGAACACTTTCGCCTGATTTTTGAGATAGTCTTTGGCCGTATCACCGGGAAGGTCGGCTTCCATTGCGAATTGCAGCAGCGAGACGCGCCCGTCGTTTTGCTTTAGCAGCCGGAACAAGGTCGCCTGGAGCTTCTGCTGGCTGGCGAGACCGGCCTCGATCGCGTCGCGTTTGTTCTGCCGCATCAGGCTCCAGACCAGCCAGCCCGCGATGCCCGTCGGCGGCAGGCCAATCGCCATAATGACGATCGAAAGCTGCCGCACCGTCGAACTCGGATCGAGCAGACCGTATCCGGCCAACAGTACGATCGGCGCGCCGACGGCGAGCAGCACGCCCGCCCCGGCTTTTTTGAAGAATTTCAGCGTACCGGCAACGGGGTCGGCAGAGTTCATGGGTCTGGCTCGCAGGAGGATTCTGCGCCCATTTTAAGATGCCGATTCACGGCACGCGGGGCGGTGGCGCGGGGGGATAGCCGCCCCCAAAAGCATGCCTCGAAGTTTCCCTTCAAGGTCGCGGACTGACATCGCCTCGAGCGCAGCTGAGCCACTAATCGCGAATCTGCACCGGCATCACCAGGTGGGTCATCTTCGTGCCGCCGATCGGCATGACGATTGCGGGCGAAGTGGGCGTATTGAGCTTGAGCTGCACCTCGCTGGTGGTCAGGTTGCGCAGCGACTCCATGACGTAGCGGACGTTGAAGGCGATCGCCAGGCCGTCGCCGACGAGCTGCACGCCTAGAGACTCTTTGCCACTGCCGACATCGGCGGCATCGACGGTCAGCGCCAGGTTCTGGGCGGTGGCGTCGAAGCTGAATTTGACGATGTTGTTTTTTCGATCTGCGATCACGGCGATGCGCTCGAGGGTGCTGAGCAGGGCGCGGCGATCGACGCTGACCTCGGTGGCGAAATCCTTGGGCAAGAGCTGGCGGTAGGCCGGATAGGTTCCGTCGAGCTTGCGGCTGGTGACGCGGTGGTCTTCGATCTCGAACACCACTTGGCTGTCGTCGAAGTGCAGCGTGACCGACTCTTCCGGGTCGCGCTTGGCGATCGTCCGCTCCAGCTCGCGCAGGGCGTTGCCGGGGATCGTCACGGCAATCTCTTTGAGGGCTTCGTTGCTGGCCGCATCGTCATCGAGAGTTTCGACAACCGCGAGACGGTGTCCGTCGGTGGAGGCAAATTCCAGGCCACCCTCGCCCATCGACAGGTGAACGCCGGTCAGTACCTGTTTGGTTTCATCGTTGCTGGCCGAGAACAGCGTGCCGCGCAGCCCTTCGAGCAGGGTCTCGACGCCGATCTGGACGGTTTTGCCGTCGTCGATCGAGGGCAGCTCGGGGAACTCTTCCGAACTCATGCCGCGCAGCTCGTAGTTGCCGGTCAGGCAGGCCAGGGTCGTCAGGGTCGCTTCGGGCTCGTTCGCCAGTGAAATCGGCCCGTCGGGCAAGCGCGAAACGATGTCGTTAAGCAGCTTGGCGGGGATGGCGATCTCGCCGCCTTCATCGATCGCGGCGGGGAAGCTGGTGCGAATCCCGAGGCTCAAATCGAAGGCCGTCAGCCGGATGCGCTGCTCGTCAGAGTCGGCGGTCAGGCGCACGTTGGCCAGCACGGGATGGGTCGGGCGGGACGGAACCGCATGGATCGCTAGCGATAGATTGTTGCTCAGGTCGGAACGATCGCAGGTCAGTTTCATAACGTTAAGCGGCGGTTAGGATGAAACAGTCGGTCTCGTGCGGTTCTGGCGAGGGTTGGCTCGGCGACGATTGCGGGGTTGCGCCGAGAAGCGGCCCCTCTCCGGAGGTCGATCTTGGCGGGTTGCTGTCGCAGGGGGCGCGGTAGAGTCACCGAGTCGCGGCGCTCGCTTTTCGAGCCCTTCGCGGTTGCGCTCGGGTGTTCAGCATAGCGAAAACGATCGCGCGATCGGGGTCTGCGAACGGTCTGTAATACGGACGGCAAACCTTCTCAAATTTCAAACAATCTCAAACAGGAGTTGACAGAACTGGGATGGCGATTTCGATCTATCAGGTTGATGCCTTCAGCAACCGCCCGTTTAGCGGCAACCCGGCTGCCGTATGTCTGCTCGACGACGATCGCGACGACGAGTGGATGCAGGAAATGGCGGCAGAGATGAACCTCTCGGAGACGGCGTTTCCCCGCGCGATCGACGAGAAGCGCGTCTCGCTGCGTTGGTTCACGCCGACGGTCGAGGTCGATTTGTGCGGTCACGCAACTTTGGCCGCCGCCCACGTCCTATGGGAGAGCGGCGCGATCGCCCCGGAGACCACCATCGAATTCGAGACCCACAGCGGCCCGCTGTTCGCCTGCCGTCGCGGCGACTGGATCGAACTCGACTTTCCGGCCCAACCCGTGCGCCCGCTCAATCCGGTTCCGTCGAGCTTGCTGGCAGGATTAGAAGTCTCGCGCGCGCGCTTCGTCGGGACGGACGGGGCCGACTACGTGGTCGAACTCGACTCGGCAGAAGCCTTACGCACCCTAGAGCCGAGTCAAACGCTGCTCTCGCGTCTGCCCCTGCGCGGCGTCACCGTCACCGCCCGAGCCGAAGTCGGCGATCGCTACGACTTTATTTCACGCTTTTTCGCACCGAACGCGGGCATTCCCGAAGACCCCGTTACCGGCTCGGCCCACTGTAGCCTCGCGACCTACTGGGCCGGCCAGCTGAAGAAAAACGACTTTTGGGCCTACCAGGCGTCGGCGCGTGGTGGCGAGCTAAAGGTTTCGCTGGTGGGCGATCGCGTCAAACTTTGCGGTCAAGCCGTCACGGTCTTTAACGGCGAAGTGTCCGCGTAGCCCGCCGGTCTCGGCCGATCGCCGCGCCCCGACCACCCCGACCAATTTCGACCTGTTAAGCTGAGTCAGCGACGCGACCGTCGTGCCTGTATGAAGCCCCCGCCTGGAACTAGGAGCGAACGACAGCTATGGACTGGTATGCGGAAGACGCTCTGGCGCTGGGCGAACTCGATCGCGAACTCGGCGAACTCGGGCGATCGCCGTCGGAGTACTACATCGTTCGCCAAGCGATCTTTGAAACCGCCGACCTCGAGTACGGCTCGCTGGTGCAGTTTTCCGAGGCGGCGCTCCAGTCCGGCGCTGCTGCCCTCGCGGCCCGCACGACGATCGTTACCGATATTCCAATGGTGCAGGTGGGCATTGCGCCCAAGCTCCAGCGCACTTTTTCTAATCCCGTCTACTGCGGCATCGAAGCTCTGACGCGCCCCCAGCGCAGCAAGTCCCAAGCCGCCTGGGGCGTTGAGACCCTGGCGCGCCGCTACCCCGAAGCCATCTTCGTCATCGGCCAGTCCGCTAGCGCCCTCGCCAGCCTCGTCGAAACCATCGAGTCGGAAGATATCAACCCCGCCCTCGTGATCGCCACGCCCTCGGGCTTTGCGGGCGGTGACATCCTTAAAGAGCGCCTCAACGATTCGCGCGTCCCCCATATCCGCAGCGCCGGACGCAAGGGCTCGGCGATCGTCGCTGTCGCCATCTTCAACGCTCTGCTCGATCTGGCGTGGCAGGGGTACGCCCACGGCGAAACCGCGATCGACGAAAACGGCCTCGACCTGCGCTAGCGATCGCGCCCGATCCAAGCACGCCCCCTGTACAATTGTCTCCGCGCACTCGCGCCAGCCAGTCGTTTTTTATCGGAGTCGAAGCAGTTATGGCGATCGCCGTTGGGGTCATTCAGGCGCTGGGGTTTCCCGGAACCCTCGCCGCTGCGGATGCGATGGTCAAGGGCGGTCGGGTGACCCTGGTCTTTTTCGACAAAGCCGAGCGCTCTGAATTTATGGTCGTGATTCGCGGCCCTGTCTCCGAAGTCAAGCGCGCGATGGAAGCCGGACTCGACGCCATTGAAACCACTCATGGCGCGGTACTCCGCCAGCACTACACCATTCCCAACCCTCCCGAGAACGTCCTCTCCGTATTGCCGCTAGGCTTTACGCCCGAGAGCGAGCCGTTCCGCGTGATGTCCGGTATGTAACCGAAGGGCTCGATTGGGCGATCGCCACCGCCGCGATCGCCCAATCGAGCTTCTGCGGCCCGCCGCAACTGTCGTGGCCGCGATTTCCCCGATCGACGGATACCAGAAATTTAATTGATGCCAGCCTCTAGAGAAGGAGCGCGTTAGCGTAATATAAGTTCCAGTTTTGTTCGGCACGATCGCAGCAAAGGCCACCGCGCGAGACGTGACTCGCAGGCCGCATTACAGGAGATAGACAGTGACACAGCAGGCAGTGGGCTCGCTCGAGACCAAAGGATTCCCCGGCATGATGGCGGCGGCAGATGCAATGGTAAAAGCCGGTCGCATCACCGTCGTGGGCTTTATCCGTGCCGGTAGTGCCCGCTTCACGGTCAATATTCGCGGTGACGTTTCGGAAGTAAAAGCCGCAATGGCCGCTGGCATGGACGCAGCTGAAAATACCTACGGCTCGACCCTAGAGACCTGGGTGATCATTCCGCGCCCCCACGAAAACGTCGTCTCCGTTCTGCCGATCGACTACTCCGAAGCGGTGCAGGAGTTCCGCGACGCCGCCGAAGGTCGCGGCCGTCCGACCCTACCGAGCGCAACCTAGCTTTTTTCTGCCTCAGTTTTTTCGGCCTGAGGTCTGCACGCAGCCCGCTAACTTTCGATAGTCCGCCAAACGTTCCGCATCGATCGCGCCAGGAGGCCGAACAGATCGATACGGGACGTTTGTCGTCCGCGCCTCGTTTTACTCCGTATCCCCGCTATGAGCCAAATCCATCAGATCGCCGGTCGCGGTATCCCCGTTAAAGGCAACGATATCGACACCGATCGCATTATTCCTGCCCGCTTTCTTCGCTGCGTCACCTTCGACGGCCTTGGCGAACAGGCTTTCGCCGACGATCGCCAGCAGCTCGGCGGCGCGCACCCGTTCGATCTAGAGCAGTACCAAGGCGCGCAGGTGCTAGCCGTCAACGCCAACTTTGGCTGCGGTTCGAGCCGAGAACACGCCCCTCAGGCGATCGCCCGCTGGGGCATCGAGGCGATCGTCGGTGAAAGTTTCGCCGAGATTTTCTTCGGGAACTGCGTCGCGATCGGCGTGCCCTGCGTCACCGCCAGCTCCAAGGATGTCGCCAAACTGCAAGCCGCGATCGAAGCCGACCCGACCGCCACCGTCAGCGTCGATCTCGACACGCTCCAGGCCACCTGCGGCGAGCTGACGATCGCCGTAACCATGCCAGAAGGCGCGCGCCAAAGCTTCCGTGACGGCCTCTGGGATAGCTGCGGCCAGCTCGTCGATCGCGCCGAATCCGTCAAAGACACCGCCAGCGCGCTGCCCTACCTGAGCTGGGCGTAGCCGCCGATCGCCGGGCGCGATCGCGCGAGCCGTGCAACCTCGCGTAACGAGCTGTAACCTGTCGCAACACTCCGCCCCCATGAATCGGCGGGGCTTTGTATCCTAGCTAGGCGGGATGTCAAACGGCATCCTGCCTTTGCGGCCTGATCACTAATCTGCTTCACTCACCCCACATTCATCCGAAAGGTCAAAGAGCGTTGAGCGGAGTCGCTCGCGAAGCGTTGACGCAGCCAATCGTGCGGCTTTCGCTAAGAGCGATCTCTTCTGGGGGTTGATCTCGGCTTTGGTGTAACGCGTCGCTTCCTAGAACTCACCGACGGAATTTATCGCCCGACTCATGGCCTACTACTGGTACAAAGCTTTTCACCTCATCGGCATCGTCGTCTGGTTTGCCGGATTGTTCTACCTCGTGCGGCTCTTCATCTACCACGTCGAAGCCGAACTCGAGCCCGAACCGGCGAAGACGATCCTGAAAAATCAGTACCTGATTATGGAGAAGCGGCTCTACAACATCATCACCACGCCGGGGATGTTCGTGACGATCGCGATGGCGATCGGGCTGCTGAGCACCGAGCCGGAGGTGCTGCAATCTTGGTGGATTCAGGTCAAGCTAACGTTTGTGGCGCTGCTAATTGGCTACCACCACTACTGCGGGCGGCTGATAAAACAGCTCGAAGCAGGAACCTGCAAATGGAACAGCAAGCAGCTCCGGGCAATGAACGAGCTGCCGACGCTTCTGCTAGTGGCGATCGTCATGCTGGCCGTGTTCAAAACCAGCCTACCGACGGACGCGACGGTGTGGGTCATGGCAGGGCTCGTCGTGCTGATGGCCGTGACGATTCAGCTCTACGCCCGCAAGCGCCGCCTCGATAAAGAGCGCCAGCTTACCGAGGCCAACTCCTCGAATTAGAGTACTCCACAAATATATTTATCCAGAAGTCACCAATGAAGGCTGAGCTTGTCGAAGCCTGGGTGTGACGCACTTCGACAAGCTCAGTGCTCGAATCCTGGCCGTTGGGTGTTTATTTCCGTGGAGTACTCTTAGACAAACACCACCAAACCACCGTTCCGACGCTCTGCGTCGGAACGGTGGTTTGGCATAAGCTCTGCGTCGCAATGCCCCGGCAGACGCTCTGCGTCGAGTCTCGCCGAATCCCTGCAATACCGCGCGAGAACCACGCACATTCACCAACCCGAACTCTCGTCGCGGCGCGTGGCCGTGCGCCTTCTTTGGCGAAAGCCGCAGCAAAGCCATGAGGCAGACGCCGCTGTCTAAACCCAGATCCGCAAGAAAAAACGCGAGCCCCAGAGAGACCCGCGCTTGCTTGAGAGTAGGAACAGAACGCTAGACCGAGGACGGGCTAGCCGCCAGCCCCGATCTTCGCGGAAGGAATTATCACGGCAGAGCCTCGCGATCGCGAGACGACAAGCCTAAAGGACGCCGACGCTTGCGAGCCCCAGAATCGCACCGATCCCCAGGACGTGGCCGAAGCTGGTGGTCGCCAGCATCGCAGGCACGCCCATACCGCCAAAAAATTGCGGCGCGGGCAGTTGCGGCCCCATCGAAACGTCAGGCAGCGTGGCCTTACCGAAGGCGATCGCGATGATGTTGCAAACGACCATCGTGATACCGACATTGATGTTCCACTCGACGGACGGAGCCGTCGCCAGAGTTGTCAATGCAAAGTGCATCATGTTTTTTCAAACCTCTCTCAGTTGTTTCGACGGCTCTTGCTGTTAAACAAGGCCGCTCCGGCAGTCCCGGCTGAGTGCGCCGCGATCGGTCGGACTGACTATGAAAATTACCCCAACCGGCTAGAGAGCTAAAGGGTTCGCAATGCTTCTCAACAATGCCTTGACGGAATGTTGCGGTCGTTTTCGCGATTCCGTCGCGCTTCTAGCGCCCGCTCGGTCGCCATACGCCAGCGATCGGCGGTTTCGATTTAGACCTGCAAGCCGCCATGCAGCCCTCGAATCAGCCTGGCTCCCTCGCGGCGATCGCGCCCTGCCAGTACGGTTTACGCCAATGGCTCTCACGATCGCCCTTTCGTAGGATAGAACCACGCGAAATCGGTCGGTCGAGCACCAGCAACACCGTCCCAAGTGCGGTTCGGAAAACCCACCTTCATCCCACGGTGGGCGAGCCGCAATATATGTAGGCACAGTCGCGCCGTGCGAGTCTGAAACGCAAAGACGGTCGATCGAGGTTGAAAGCGGTGTCCTGCCGCCATTCGAGCCCATCGAGACCCCTGAGAAACACGAGAACCAAGGATACCTTCATGGCTAAAGTAGTTGGAATTGACCTCGGAACCACGAACTCTTGCGTTGCAGTGATGGAAGGGGGCAAACCGACCGTCATTGCAAACGCAGAAGGCTTCCGAACCACCCCCTCCGTTGTCGCTTACGCGAAAAACGGCGATCGCCTCGTCGGCCAAATCGCCAAGCGCCAAGCGGTGATGAACCCCGAGAACACCTTTTACTCCGTCAAGCGCTTTATCGGTAATCGCTTCGACGAAGTCAACAACGAGAAAAGCGAAGTTCCGTACACCGTCACCAACGTCGGCGGCAACGTCAAGCTCGAATGCCCCGCTGCTGGCAAGCAGTTTGCCCCTGAAGAAATTTCCGCGCAAGTGCTGCGCAAACTAGCCGAAGACGCTAGCAAATATTTGGGCGAAACTGTGACCCAAGCGGTGATCACCGTTCCGGCATATTTCAACGACTCCCAGCGCCAAGCCACGAAGGATGCGGGCAAAATCGCCGGTCTCGAAGTTCTGCGGATCATCAACGAGCCGACTGCCGCATCGCTGGCCTACGGTCTCGATAAGAAAAGCAACGAAACGATTCTCGTCTTTGACTTGGGCGGCGGTACGTTCGACGTGTCGATCCTGGAAGTGGGCGATGGCGTTTTCGAGGTGATGTCCACCTCGGGCGATACCCACCTGGGCGGCGACGATTTCGACAAGAAAATCGTTGACTACATCGCCGCAGACTTCAAAGGCAAAGAAGGCATCGACCTGCGACAAGACAAGCAAAGCCTGCAGCGCCTGACCGAAGCGGCGGAAAAAGCCAAAATCGAACTGTCGAGCGTGACTCAGGCGGAAATCAACCTGCCGTTTATCACCGCAACGCAAGACGGGCCGAAGCACGTCGATATGACGCTGACCCGCGCCAAGTTCGAGGAAATCTGCGCCGACCTGATCGATCGCTGCCGCATCCCGGTCGAAAACTCACTCAAAGACGCCAAGCTCAAAGCAGGCGACATCGACGAAATCGTGCTGGTGGGCGGCTCGACCCGCATCCCGGCGGTCAAAGAAGTCGTCAAAAAAGTTCTGGGTAAAGACCCCAACCAAAGCGTCAACCCCGACGAAGTAGTTGCTGTCGGCGCGGCGATTCAAGGTGGCGTCCTGGCCGGTGAAGTCAAGGACATTCTGCTCCTCGACGTCACGCCGCTATCGCTGGGTGTTGAAACCCTCGGTGGCGTCATGACCAAGCTGATCGTGCGCAACACGACGATTCCGACCAAGAAATCGGAAACTTTCTCGACCGCTGTGGACGGCCAAACCAATGTGGAAATCCACGTTCTCCAAGGCGAGCGCGAGATGTCCAACGACAACAAGAGCCTCGGAACTTTCCGTTTGGATGGTATTCCCCCGGCTCCCCGTGGCGTACCCCAAATCGAAGTGACCTTCGATATCGATGCCAACGGTATCCTCAACGTCACGGCGAAAGACAAAGGATCGGGCAAAGAGCAGTCGATCAGCATCACGGGTGCTTCGACGCTGTCCGATGACGAAGTCAGCCGCATGGTCAACGACGCGGAAGCCAACGCGGAAGAAGACCAACAGCGTCGCGAGCGCATCGACAAGAAAAACCAAGCGGACACGCTAGCGTATCAAGCCGAGAAGCAGATCGAGGATCTGGGCGACAAAGTTCCCGCTGACGACAAGGAGAAAATCCAGGGTTTGTCCAAGGAGCTGAAAGACGCGATCGCGGCCGAAGACTACGACACGATCGACGCCAAAACCGAAGAGCTGCAACAAGCGCTCTACGCCGTGACCACCAACCTGTACCAGCAGGGCGGTGACGAAGCGGCGGCGGCGGGTGCTCCGGGCGGAGAACCGGGCGCGGATGCTTCGACAGCGGCTTCTGACGATGACGGCGACGACGTGATCGATGCCGAGTTCTCTGAAACGAAATAGGCAGCAGGGGGCTGCCGCCAACGAAGCTCGCAGCAGCCCTCACCCGACGCGGCTTTCAGCCCCTTTCGCTCAGTCTAGTCCAGACACTCAGACCCCAGGCCAGCAAAGGCTTTGGCGCGAGCTAACGGCGTTACATAGAGAGCAAAACTGCGAGTTCGATCGGCTCGTAGCCCTGACGTTCCCTGGCGGCTCGCAAACCGTTGGGGAACGTTTTCCGTAATAGCCATTGGAGAGCGTGTCGATTGTCCAGAGAGTGCGTTGCTCGCTATCTTCATAAAAAATCGCTATCGTTTGTGCGAACGCACACTTCTTCAAATCGGTTAACATGCAGAGCAGTTCATACGATCTCCTCCGCGATACCTGTACTTACTAGTTTGAGGTTTCTCGAATGAAAGTTACTTACCTGTCTAAGCTCGCTGCTGCTTCCGTTCTGGCTCTCGGTCTTGCCGTTGGCTGTGCCGACCCTTGCGCAGCGCAACCCGACCCCGCAGCCCCGGCTGACGCACCGGCAGAAGTCGATCCTTGCGCGGCTGACCCCTGCGCGGCTGAAGAAGATCCCTGTGCGGCTGACCCCTGCGCGGCAAAAGAGGATCCTTGCGCAGCGAAGGATGCAGATCCTTGCGCAGCAGACCCCTGCGCGGCTGATCCCTGTGCAGCTGATCCCTGCGCAGCAGATCCTTGTGCAGCTGACCCCTGTGCAGCAGATCCTTGCGCGGCTGACCCCTGTGCGGCTGAGTAAAGAGACACCGTAACTGACGTTCGAGCGCGAGCGATCGCGCCGAACTGCCGTACGGCAGAGGCTTAACAGCTTTTTATTTCCGTAAATCCCATGAGGTTGGCGTGTCGTCGAGATCGCGGCACGTTTTTTTATGGGATTTTTTACCGTTATTTCAGGATCGGGCGTGCCCCCGCCTCGCGCTCGAACGCCCGACCCATCGCCTATCCCGGCGGCAAGCCGTTAGAATTGCTCGTAATCCTTCTGGCTTCTGCACCGATGAGCGATCGCGACTTTGTTCTCGATATCCGCAACCTTTCCGTCGAATTTCCCACCGAAACCGAACTCGTCCGCGCTGTGGCGGGGATGAGCTTCCAGGTCGAGCGCGGCCAGACGATCGGCATCGTTGGCGAGTCCGGCTCGGGTAAGTCGGTCACATCTCAAGCGGTGATGGGGCTCGTGCCGTCGCCCGGTCGCGTCACTTCGGGCGAAATTTTGCTGAAGTCGACGCCGGATGCCACGCCGATCGACCTGCTGGCGATCCCGGACAAGCAGCTACGGCGCTATCGCGGCGGCGAGATGGCCGTGGTGTTTCAAGAACCGATGAGCGCCCTCAATCCGGTGTACAGCATCGGTTACCAGATTTGCGAGGCCATCCTCCAGCACCAGAACGTTTCGCCCGAGGACGCGCGGCAGCAGGCGATCGAGCGGCTCCAGGAAGTTAAGCTGCTGGCCGATGAAGGCACCCTACGCGACGAAGCCAAGCGCGAAATCGAAGCCCAGGGTGGCGAGGTTCACAAGCGCGACATCCTCAAGCTGGTCGGCCAGCGCAAGCAGGCTTTGCTCGATCGCTACCCGCACCAACTCTCCGGCGGGCAGCTTCAGCGCGTAACGATCGCGATGGCGATCTCCTGCAACCCAACGCTGCTGATCGCCGACGAGCCGACCACGGCGCTGGACGTGACGGTGCAGGCGACGATTTTGACGCTGCTGCGAGAGCTGCGCGATCGCCACCAGATGTCGATGATGTTCGTGTCCCACGATTTGGGCGTGATCGCCGAGGTCGCGGACGTCGTGGCCGTGATGTATCGCGGCGAGCTGGTGGAGGTGGGCACGGTCGATCGCATCTTTGCCAACCCGCAGCACCCCTATACGAAGGGGCTAATCGCCTGTCGCCCGCAGCTCGATCGGCGGATGCGGATTCTGCCGACGGTGGCGGATTTTATGGAAGTGACGACGGACGAAGCGGGCGCGATGCAAATCGTCGAGCGGACGCCGGACTTCGAGTCGCAGGCGATCGACGGGGAAGGCGAAGTGGGCGATCGCAGCGACCTGGAACGGATCCGCAGCATCCTCGAAGCCGGTCACGACCCAGAAGCCGAAGAAACAGCACCCGAGAAAATTGAAGGTCGCCCAGCGTCCGAGCCGCCCATCGAGACCGTCGAGCCCTCTGCTGCATTGTCTGATGACGAGCCGAGCGATGCAGACGAGATCGGCGAAACCGATCCCGCGATCGACCGCCTCAGCGCGATCGCCAGCCAGTCCCAGGAGATCGAAGACGATCGCTTTAACCTCGATAATTTCGACCTGGACGCCGATTCCGAGCCCATGGGAACTCTTTTGAGCGCTGCCGATGACCTCTCGCCCCCGCCGCGCCCCAGCAACAAGCCCCTCACCGATGTGGAAGTCGCCCAGCGCCTTGCCTACCTCCAGCGCCAGCCGCCCTTGCTCGATGTCCGCAATCTGAAAGTCGGCTACCCGCAGCGCGGTCTGTTCGGGCGGGCGCGGCGCTACACGATGGCCGTCAACGATATATCGTTCCAGGTCTTTCCCGGCGAAACCCTCGGTCTGGTGGGCGAGTCCGGCTGCGGCAAAAGCACGCTGGCGCGCACGCTGATGCGCCTCATCGACCCGCTAAGCGGTCAGATGCGCTTCGAGGATCGCGACATCCTCAATATCCCCGCTAAAGATTTACGATTTCTGCGGCGCGACATGCAGACGATCTTCCAAGATCCTGGCAACGCCCTCAATCCACGCCTGAGCGTCGGCGCGGCGATCCTGGAGCCGATGGAGATCCACAACTTCGGCGAGAGCAAGGCCGCGCGGCTCGATCGCGTCCGCACCTTGCTAACTCGCGTCGGCCTCGACCCCAGCGCCATTAGCCGCTACCCCCACGAGTTCTCCGGCGGGCAGCGGCAGCGCATCTGCATCGCCCGCGCCCTAGCGCTCGAGCCGAAGTTCGTCATCTGCGACGAATCCGTGTCAGCGCTCGATGTTTCGGTGCAGGCGCAAGTGCTAAACCTGCTCAAGGAACTTCAGGAAGAGTTCGGCTTGACCTATATTTTCATTTCCCACGATCTGAGCGTCGTCAAATTTATGAGCGATCGCATCATGGTCATGAACCAGGGGCGCATCGAAGAAATCGGCCCCGCCGATCGCGTCTACCGTCGTCCCGAACGCGAATACACCCGCAAGCTGATCGACTCGATCCCGCAGGGCTACGTCCCGCAGCCGATCGCCTCCTAGCCGCACCGCACGCTTTTTTTCCATTTCCAATTCACCACCTTCCTCCGCGCCGACCGCCCCATGACGACCGCCCCCCCGTCTCGCCCGAACCCGATCGCCGCCGCACTCCAAAACGAGATTGTCGCCTTCGTCCTCAAGCGCAGCGGCCAAGCCGCGATCGCACTGCTTCTGGCATCGATGCTGTGTTTCGCGATCGTCCAGCTCGCACCGGGCAGCTACCTCGACCAACTGGCGCAAGACCCGACGATCTCGCCCGAAACCCTCGAAGCGCTAAGAGTTAACTTCGGCCTCGATAAGTCTGCATTCGAGCAATACTGGCGCTGGCTGGGGCGTATCCTGACCCAGGGCGACTTCGGGCGCAGCTTTAAATACGAGCAGGACGTGTCGATTTTGCTGCTCGATCGCGTGCCCGCGACGCTAATGCTGTCGCTGATTTCGTTCGTTGTCACCTGGACGATCGCGATTCCGTTAGGCGTCCTCAGTGCCGTCAAGCAAAACACGATCGTCGATCGCGTACTGCAAGTAGTCGGCTACACCGGCCAGGGTTTCCCGAGCTTTATCACGGCGCTGGTGCTGCTGATCGTGGCGCAGAATCTCTCGCCGCTGGTACCGGTGGGCAATATGACCAGCGTGTTTCACAACGACCTGTCGGGTCTCGGCAAAATCTTGGATGTTCTCTGGCACGCGCTGTTGCCGTCGATAGCACTGAGCGTCACAGGCTTTGCGGGGCTCCAGCGTCTGACGCGCGGCCAGCTCCTCGATGTGTTGCGCCAGGACTACGTGCGGACGGCGCGGGCGAAGGGCCTACCGGAGAATCGCGTGATTTACGTCCACGCGCTGCGGAATGCAGTGAACCCGTTGATCACGCTGTTGGGTTTTGAGTTTGCAAATCTGCTGAGCGGAGCGTTTATTGCAGAGTTTTTCTTTAACTGGCCGGGGTTGGGTAGTTTGATTCTGGAGGCGGTGCGGGCGCAGGATCTGTATCTGGTGATGGCGAGTTTGATGATGGGGGCAGTGATGCTGATTGTGGGGAATTTGCTGGCGGATCTGTTGTTGAAGTTTGTCGATCCACGTATTCAGTTGGATGCGGATGGGTGAGGTTGGGTCTGCGCCTGAAATGCGGCTTCTCGTATGGTGCGACGCCTCGCGCGACGCGATCGCTGCAGTCTGACTACAGTGGTGAGTACATAGTCAATTCAGTATTTAACAGAACGCACGAACGAGGCCATCGAGAGAGAGCTGAGGGCGGTGTGAGCGGTGACGCTTCATGACTCCAAAGGTGTTCTCAATCGGGTTGAGGTCGGGTGAGTATGGCGCGACAAACAACAGCGTCGCTCCAGTCGCTTCAATGGCCGCCCGACTCGCGCTCGACTTGTGAAACGCCGCATCGTCCATCAGCACCAAGCTCTTGGCCGTCAGTTGTGGGCAGAGATAATCCTCGACCCATGTTTCAAAGAGAGCGGTGTTGCAAGAGCTCTCAAACAACAGTGGGGCGAAGAGCTTTCCCTCCTTCTGTGCGGACAATCGTCTCTTTGAGAGCTTGCATATCGAGCTTATGAGCTTGCTTCGGTCTGGTCTTGCGAGCGGCCAACTGTCGGGGGGCAGTTTTAGCCAGGCGTAGACGCGCCCCCGGCTCACGTTGAAGAGTTATGCGGCTTCTGATTTCGAGCCACCTTGTCGGACAAATTCCACTACTCGTTGGCGCAAGTCTAGGCTGTCGCTCATCGTTGCTTTAAATTTTGAATTGACTATGGTCCAAAATGAACTGGCGACCGCAGTCATGACACCGGTACTGTCGCTTATGTTGCCGATTGTGTTGCCGCTTGAACCAATTTTTGATGATTCGACGGCTGCGACATGCTGGGCAAGTTGCTGGTGATGAGTCCGATGAAGTCTGGGGCGGTTCTCCACGCATGGCCTTTAATCACCCTAGCTCAATTCACTAACGCTGCCGGGAGAAGTCTTCGGCGCGGCTGATGCGGATGCCCTGGCGGGTGACGTAGGCGACTTCGGGATGGAAGCGATCGACGTTTTGGGGCGAGACGCGGGCGACGGTGTCGGCGATGCGAATCTGGGTCGGCTCCATTTGCAGCGCCGCGACGATCGCCCGCACGTTGCCCTTTGCGCCCGCATGGACGAGGCCGCGCAGCTTACCCCAGACGACGATATCGCCATCGGCGACGATCGTGCCGCCAGGGTTGACGTCGCCAAAGACGATCGCCGTGCCGGGATGGCGCACCTCGACGCCCGATCGCACGGTCGTCCGCAAATACAGCGGTTCGGCCAAGGTAGAGATGGCGGGGGCCGCGCTGCTCGCCAATGCCGGATCGGGTCTCGATGCGCGCAGTGCCCGCTGCTCGACCGAGTAGCCCGCCGTGGCCGCTGCGATCGCGGTTTCCCGGCGGCCCGTCTGCACCCGCGACAGGGCCAGGTCGCTGTCGGCCAGGGTTTCTTCCAGGTCTTGGAGCTGGGTGTTGTCGAGTAGGCGATCGCCCACCACCAGCGTCACGCGCGTATCCGGCGACCAGAAGCGCTCGCCACCTTTGAGGCGCTGGCTGAGCTGGTGCCCGATTTCCTGCCAGGTGAAGTCGGCGATATCGAGGCGATCGAGCGGCGGCGGTAAGACGACCAAAACGCGATCGCCTGCGGCCCGTAGATAAACGCGATCGCGAACTTCCACGTCGGCCAGCTCTGGCTCGAAGTCGAATTCCGCTTCGTCCCCATCTTCCGGCGCGAAGTCTGGATCGAGCGGTTCGGGTGCGCCCCCCTCAGCGTCTAGGTCGGCGTCTAGATCGGTATCGAGACCGACATCGAGGTCGAGGCCGGGGGAGGAGCTATCCGGGCCGCGATCGAGCGCTTTTTCTTCGGGCAACCCCGGCATATCGTTCGGACTCGGAAATTCGGCAGTCATCGCGCCCTGGGGTGAACTCAACGGCGAATATCTCGCTCAGCCATTATGCCCGATCCGACTGCGGCGCTTCTCGCAGGTGCGGCGACGCACCTGGTGGCTTCGGCGGGGTCAGTCGAGCTTGGTTAGATTGACGGGGCCTTTGTTTTCGCCAGACAGACGCGCCGACTGGGGCGTCAGGCGATCGAGCAGTTCCTTTGTCACAGCCCGGAAGGCTTTCGCGCCTGCCGAATTCGACTCGGAAATCACCGCCGGTCGGAAGCTATCGACGGCCTTGGCGACGCTGACGTCCATCGGGATCGACGCTTTAAAGATCTGGGCCGTTCCGAATTCTTTGCGGATGCGGTCCATGACGCGCTTGTAGTGCCGACCGGCGAAAATATTGCGCGACATCGTAAAGACAATACCCAGCAGGCGCGTCTGCTGCTGGCGATCGATGCCGTGACTCTCCACCAGCTTGCGAATCTGACGCTCTAGGAGCTGCATGCCGATATACGACAGCGGCTCGGCTTTGGCGGGAATCAGGTAGTAGTCGCTAATCGTCAAGCTGCTGCGGGTCACCAGGTTATAGCTGGGCGCGCAGTCGAGCAGGATAAAGTCGTAGTCCGATCGCACCGGGTCGAGTACCGCCTTCATTAGCGACAGCTCGAACTTGCCCCAGACTTTTTCAAAGTTGCGCTCGGGGTTGCGGATCGCCTTGCGGTAGAGAACTTCCGAGACGAGAAAATCGTTGTAGAGATCGATATCTCCCGGCAGAATATCGAGGCCTTTTACCGAGCCACCGTACGCTTGGATCGCTTCGCGCACTTGCAGCGAGCCGGGCGTACCGGTGATTTCTTGCTGGAGCAAAAATTTTAGCGTCTTGCCGTCGCGCCGCAGTCGCGCGAAGTCTGCTGGGGACATCAGCGACAGGGTGGCGCTAATCTGCGGGTCGAGATCGACAACGAGGACGCGCTTGTTGTGGTACTTCGCCAGCGCCGTCGCCACGTTTACGGTGAGCGTCGTTTTCCCAACGCCGCCCTTCATATTCGTGGTGGCAATCACGTGACCCATAACCGGCGCTCCTGGCGCTCGAACGACTTTAAATGTATCAGAACGGGCTCCCGCCGCGATCGCGGCGTCGGCGTCATCGATCGATGTCGATTTTCGCCAGCTCGTCCGTTAGTTTGCGAAGGCGAGACGCGATCGCGTCCCAGTCGCCACGACGTACCAGCTCGGCGGGAAACAGCGCGCTCGACAGCGCCACGGCGATCGCCCCGGCCTTCAAGTAGTCGCAAGCATCGGCGATCGTCACGCCCCCAGTCGGAATCAGCGGTACGCGGGGCAGCGGCGCGCGCAGCGCCCGCAGGTAGTCTACGCCGCCCACGGCCGCAATTGGGAAAACTTTCACTGCCGTTGCGCCCAGCTTCCGCGCCCGGTGGATCTCCGTCGGTGTCAGCGCACCGGGAATCGCCAGCACGTCCGCGGCCTCGGCCACCTCGAGCGTTGCCCCGTCGGTGTAGGGCGAGAACAAAAACTGCGCCCCCGCCGCGATCGCCGCCCGCGCGTCACTAGCCGAGAGAATCGTCCCCGCGCCGATCTCGCACTGGGGAAACGTCTCGCGCAACGACGCGATCGCCCGTGCCGACGCTTCGCCGCACCAGGCAACCTCGATCGCCATTAGTCCCGCCGCGATCGTCACTTGCGCCAGCCGCAGCGCCAGCTCCTCGGAGTCGGCTCGAACCAGCGCGATCGCCCGCCGCTCTCTCAAGCGCGCCAGCGCGCGATCGCGGCCCGAAACCTCCGCCACCCCATCGCCTACCGCGAGAGGAAGTGAATCCACAGATCGCCATCCGTGCCGCAGACGTGCTGCATCATGCCGCAGGAATACTCCAGCCCTTCGCCGCTCACCGCCGTGTCGTAGCCCCACTCGAACCATTGGCCGCGCGGGTCGTTGACGATCCAGCCGTCGCTGGTGTAACCGCAAATCACGACGATATGCCCCGACTTCGTAAACCAGCCGTGGGTCACCACCGGATTACCCGCCGCCAGCCACTCTTTCACCGCACCCCAGCTCGCCTTCGGATCGAACGTGTCTTCATAGCCGTAAGCGCGCATCAGCTTGGCCAAATCCTGGGGCGACTGACGCATCAAATTATTTTGCTGGCAGTACTGGAACAGCTCGTCCTCGAGCTGCTGGCCGCGATTTAGCGTCGGACGCCCGAAGAACGCCATACACATCGCCATACTGGTCAGGCTCGACGTGCCCTTCGGTTTATAAACGTTGTCGAGTTGCGACAGATACGGAACCGGCAAGTTCACCTGCGACGGCAATCCCGGCTTACTCGACACTGCCGACGCGACGGTCTGCCCGCCGGGATTGCGCCAGATGGTCGCAAAATCCGAGTTCATCTCCAGCAGCTCGGGGTTGGTGCGGCGCAGCTCGCTCTCGAGGTAGGCCAGGGCTTCGTCCTGCTGGGTGAGCCCTTGGTAGTATTTGGCGACGTTAACGAGAGAAATGCTCATGGGAAAAACTGATGGGCAAACGAGCGGAATTGCTTGCAAGGGGCGAGGTTGTAACCAGACGGGGTGCGCTCGCTACATTACGGCCTGCATTTTCTGAACGACCGGCCAGAAGTGATCCCAGCCGTTGAGGCCGCCGTTGACCGCGCGGCGGACGCCTTTCCAGTCGCCTTCCAGGGCGCGCTCGTCCACCGATCGCTCCCAGAAGTACTGCACCAGCACGCGCGAGGCCACGTCGGGATCGAGCGCCAGGTCGGGATTGCCCTCGAGATCGACGCCGAGCTTCTGGCCGTAGTGGCGGTAGTTAGCGCGCCCCGTAATCTGCACGAAGCCGCGACCGTGGTAGCGTGCGCCGTCGCCCGGTTGCGTGTTGCCCAGGTCGGAGCGACCTTCGTACATCTCGGTGAAGTACTGCGGCCCGCCCCACTCGCTGATCGGCTGAAAGCCGTTGGTCTCCACCGAGATCGTCGCCAGCGCCGCAATCAGTGTCGGTGCGTTGAGCATATCCTTGCCCGCCAGCCCGTCGATCAGCGGCGGCAGGTACATGTCCACGTCGCTGAGTTTCGCGCCCATCACCTCGGCGGCGGTTTCGTGGTCGATAAAGTCGTTCGCGCCCGACGCCATGCCCGGAACTTCCTCATCGGAGAGCAGCTGCTGGGCGAACTCCGGCGAGATGCGATCGCCCGGCAGGTTAAACGCCTGGGCGAACTTGACTAGCGCGCCTTCGGTCTTGCGTCCGTAGAGGCCGTCGGCCTTGTCGCGCAGCACCTTCAGGTCGATCAAGCGCTGCTGTACTTGCTTGACCAGCGTCGTCACCTTCGCCACCTGGGAGAACGGCAGTGTCTGGCCGCTATCGACGAGTGCCTGCAGGCTGACGGGCAGCGTCGCAGGCTTTTTCGAGCTGGCCTTCGCCGCCGGACGCGATGAAGCTTTGCCACGTCCAGATGCCTTTGCGCCAGCGCCACTGGATTTACCAGCTTGTCCGGGCTTGCCGTCCACGTAGTGAATCCACAGGTCGCCGTCCGGTCCGCAAACATCGCGCATCATCGCGTAGCTGTAGACCAGGTTCGCGCCGCTAGTCTGGGTGTCGTAGCCGTCTTTATGCCACTCGCCGTAGGGGTCGTTGACGATCCAGCCGCGATTGTTGTAGCCGACGATGACGATGATGTGGCCGGACTGGGTAAACCAGCCGTGGGTGATGCAGGGTTTGCCGCTATCGAGCCACGCCTTAACTTCCGCCCACTTGGCGTCCGGCTGGAAGTCGTCTTTGTAGCCGTACTGAATCAGCACCTTACGCAGGTCGTCGGGCGAGTGGCGCGACAGCCCGTTGTTAATCATGTATTCGTACAGCTCGTCTTCGAGCTGCTTGCCGCCGGATTTCTGCGGGTGGCCGAAGAAGGCCATGCACATCGCCACGGAGGTGACGTTGCACGAGCCGTGGGGATTGTTGGTGTTGTCGAGCTGCGTCAGAAACGGCACGTTGAGGTGGACGCCGCTGCTTTGCTTGGTCGGGGCCGGTGTGGCGGGTTTGGCCGCAGGGCGTGGTGCTTTCGATGCCGGTTTGGCCACTTTGTTGGCGGGTTGCGGCGTTGGGGTGGGAGATTTTGCCGCCGCCTTACGCGAGTTTTTACGGCTGGACTTCTTCGATGCACCTTTGCTCGATCGGCGGCTCTTGCCGCTGGCACTTTGCGCGGCTGCCTTTACGGCGGGCGTTGCCGATGCTTCCTGCCGCCAAATTTTCAGGAACATCGACCCGTCAGCGAGTAGGTCGGGGCGCACCTGGGCGATCTGCTCCTGGAGCCGCTGGAGCGCTTCGGCTTGGTGTGGCTGATCCGTGTAGTATTTGGCGACGTTGACGAGGGAAATGCTCATGCGAGGCGGATCGGGAGGAGGTCGATCGGGGATGTGCGGTTTCGGCAGGGCTTTCGACCGATCGCGGCGGCGCAAACCACGCAGGAGATCGGAGGATTTCGGTCCATACCGCTATCTTAGCCTGTTTGCCCTGTCGTCCCGCGCGCTGCCAATGTTGCGAAATATTGCGACTCGCGGGGGCGATCGCGGCTAGTCGATCGCCCCCCGTTCGCGGTACTGCATCGCTTCAAATTGCGCGGCGTCGATGCGGCCCATGTCGTAGAGCCCGTGGGAGATTTGCGCCAGGCTCAGAACGGCGTGGGGCGTATATCCGTGGCGGCGGACGTGCCCGAGAACGTCGCAACCCTGCTCGATGAGCACGACCAGATCGGTGACGCGCAGCCCGACCGACTCGAGCTTGGCGATGCCTTCGATAATGCTTTTGCCTGTGATTAACGTGTCGTCGATGACGGCGATCGTCTCGCCGGGGTGGAACTCGCCCTCGATCGCCCGCCGCGTGCCGTGGGCTTTAACTTCTTTACGCGGGAAAATTAGCGGATGCTCGAGCATCAGCGACAGGCCGGTGGCGGTGGGCAGCGAGCCGTAGGGGATTCCGGCGATGCGATCGAAGCGCAGCCGCCGCAGGATGTCGGCGTAGGCGTCGAGAACGGCCTGGAACAGCGGCGGGTTGGAGATGATTTGCCGCAGGTCGATGTAATACGGGAAGGTGTCGCCCGCCGCCTGTATGAAGTCGCCGAAGAGAACGCAGTCGGCATCGTAGAGCTGGCGGATGAGGTCGCGCTGGGCGGCGGTGGTGGTGTCGAGGACGGCGGGGTCGAACGATCGCGGTGTTTTTGGCGGTGTGGGTGTGGGTGTCGGCGGCGGTGTTAAGGCGGTGGCGGTCGTGTCGCGCTTGCTGCGGTTGCGGGCGATGCGCTCGATCGCGTCTACATGCAAATTCAGCCGCGCGACGCGCAGGTCGAGATCGTCGCAGCGCAGCCAGTCCTGAGGCACGGGTAGCAGCAGGCCACCACCACCCTGACCGGCCTCGAGCAGTGCATCGAGATCGCTGCCTTCACTCCAGATGCTGCGTGCCAGGATGACTCGTTCGGGAGCGATCGCCCGCACCGCTGCCAAGACTTCGGGGTCGGATGTACCCACCTCCAGCGCGAGGCGATCGGGGCTGCCCCAGCGGCGCGCTTCGCGAGCGACGTGCTGGTATAGCGGGCGATCCGGGCTCGGATAGTCCTGAATCGCGGCGGCGGAGGGATTGGAGGTGCGGCAGTTGACAAAGGCGGCTTTGTCGGGATACACCGCGAACGGCACGAGAACGTCCTGGCCGATATAGGGCGGGAGGATAATCGCGTCCACCTGCCAGCGCTCGAAGGCCAGCCGCGCCAGTGCTGTCCCGGTGTTCAGGTCGGCGTGTTTGGCGTCGAGAACGATCGGCACGCAACATTCGCCCGCCGCTGCGACGAAGCGACATTGGGCGATTTCGGCCAGAACCTCTTCGAGGAGCGTCATGCCCTCGGCTCCCAGCGCCAGATAAAACCCGAGGGTCGGCTTGTAGGCGCAGACGCGATCGTAGGTTTTGGCGATCGCCTGCCGCAGCCACGCCCGCAAGTCGTCGAGGCGATAGCTGCGATCGGCTCCAGATTCGTCGCCGCCGGGCATCATTTCCGGGTTGGGATCGAGGCCGACGACGAGGCGGCTGCGGTTGGCCGCGATCGCGCGGTGGAGTTTGGCGTGGAAGCTAGCAGGCGGGGTCAACGGTTTGGGTCGCAGGCGCGGCGGTTTACAGTAGGCGAGATCGGCGATCGAGATATTCGGCGATCGAGAATCGAAGACTAGGCGGCGAACGGTGAAACTCAGTGTACCCAGCATTGGCGCGCGCGTGCGATCGAGCCTGATTCGGGCGATCGCGGCTCTAGATTTGCCGAATTTACCGACAAACGTCGCGATCGCCCCCGCGCAGATCCCCCTAACGCCCGATCGCGATGACGTCCGCATCGGCTATCGCAGTGCGATCGCCCAGCGGCTGGTGGCAAATTGCGCGCCCGAAGTTCGGTCTAACGCGCCGGAAATCGCAACAGAAATTGCGGCGCAGATCGAGCGGATTTGGCCGCGTCCCGATATCGGTGGCGGCGAGCTGGGAGCGATTTCGGTCGGTTCCGGCGGCGCGCTCGATCTCGCAATTCGCGATCGCGCCGTGGCCCGCTGGCTGGCTGGCGTTCTGGCCCGAGGCCCAGGCGAGGCGACCCCACCCAACGCCGCGAGTTGGCCGATCGACTATGCGCTCGATCGCTGTGCGAGCTGGGCCGTTGCCGCTGAGCGCGAAGGCTGGTTCTCGCTAGAGGCGGACTGGCTGGACGGTGACGGTCGCTTGCGCCTCGGGCTGCGTGCCGAGCGGACTGCGATCGCGGCACTCGTTCGGGCGGGCGATCGTCTGGATGCCGCCCGCCCTCCCAAAGTCAGCGAGCGCGACAAGCTGGCCGCGCGCCTCGCCACTGATTTCGAGGCTCTCCACCGCCACAGCCGCCCCTGGGAGGCATACCACCAAGGCGATCGCGCCACCGCCACCGCCCGCCTGGGGCTCTACTGCGCCTACGGCGTTATTCTGCGGGCGACGCTGCCCCCGCCGTAAGCATCTGCTCGCACAGAAAACTCGTCGGGGCCTTGGTGTCCAGCGGGTGCGAAAACAGGCTGCCCTGACCGTGGTTGCAGTCGAACTGTCGGAGCGGAGCGTACTCCGCTTCGGCTTCGAGGCCCTCGGCTACCGTTTGCAGTTTGCATACTGGTGTTCGTTCCACGGCGGCTAGACCGGATGCCTTCGTCGCCTGAAACCCGCATTCTCTCCTCCGCGAGCCTCAAAAAGCCATTTTCGTCGAACTCGCGTCCTCAAGGGCCCGCGCCGTTGCCGCGCGATCTTCCGGCTATCGACGCGTATCCTTCACTCGGCTCATAATTTCCCACGGACAGCGCCGATGCATTGCAACGGACATTCGTGACGGTGCAATGCAGAAAAAATCGAGCTTCCGGAGCGATCGGCTGTGGCGCGACTGAGGCGCGATCGACTCGCAGAAACCCGATTTTCAAACAGCGGTCAGCTCGACAACAGCCCCTAAACTCCGGCGTTAGCGTCCTCCCGCACCAGATTGCTCCAGCCCAACTTATCGAGGCTCTGGTTACGGCGCAGCGGGCGCGTTGCCAGCTCCAGCACATCGCGCGCGTTCGCAAAGCCGTGAATCTGCGCGAACGTGAACTCCACCGACCACTTCGTCGTGATGCCTCGCGCTTCGAGGGGGTTGGCATGCGCCATGCCGGTGATTACCAGATCGGGATCGAGTTCCTTGATGCGCTGCACCTGGTTGTAGTTGTCCGGCTTCTCGACGATCGTCGGCAGCGGTACGTCCATCTCGCGGCAGGTGGTCGTCAAGAGGTCCAGCTCGGCACGCTGGTAGCGCTTGTCCATATATGGAATGCCGATTTCATCGACCCGCATCCCGCAGCGAATAAAGAAACGCGCCAGCGAAATCTCCAGCAGGTTGTCGCCCATAAAGAACACCGACTTGCCGCGCAGCAGCGACACGTAGTCCTCGAGGTTTTCCCACACCTGGCGCTCGCGCTCCTCAAGTCCTTTGGGCTCGACGCCGAACACCGAGCAAATTTTCTCAACCCAGGCGCGGGTTCCGTCGGGACCGATCGGGAACGGCGCGCCGATTAGCTTGGCCTTGCGGCGGCGCATCAGCGTCGTGGCCGTGCGGCTCAGGAACGGATTGACTCCACAGACGTAGTCGCCGGGATCGAGTGGGGGCAGCTCGGTGTATGTCTTCATCGGCAGCCAGCCTTCGACCTTGATGCCCTGTTTCTTCAGCTCCAAGTCGAGCTGCGTCACCACCGGGTCGGGTACGGAGCCGAACAGCACCAGCGGCGGATGATCGATATACGGCGTTTCTTCCTCGCCTGCGTCGCCCTGTACCTCGCCGTCTTTCGGCTGCGCGAAGTTCATCAGTCGCTGAAGCGGATTGGCTGACTTCTTCGGCTCGGCGGGTGCGATATCGGGCTCGGGCAGCTCTTCGCGGGTCGGGCAGCGCTGCGCCATTGCTGCGAGTACCGTGTCTTCGCCTTGGGTAAAGGCATAGTCGAGGCCGTTGGCACGGGCGACGACGATCGGGATATTGATTTCGGATTCTAGCTTCGGCGCGAGCCCTTCGAGATCCATTTTGACGATCTCGGTAGTGCAGGTGCCGATAAAGACGATAACGCTGGGGTTGCGATCGCGCTTCACCTGGTTGCAGAGGCGCTTGAGTTCTTCGTAATCGTTGAGCTGGGCGGAGATATCGCCCTCTTCTAACTCGGCCATTGCGTAGCGCGGCTCGGCGAAGATCATCACGCCCATCGCGTTTTGAAGGAAGTAGCCGCAGGTCTTCGTGCCGATGACGAGAAAGAAGCTGTCCTCGATTTTCTGGTAAAGCCACGCGACGCAGCTAATCGGGCAAAAGGTGTGGTAGTTGCCGGTTTCGCACTCGAAATTCAGCGCATCCGGTTGCGTTGCAACAGTCATCAGACAGTCTCCTACGAAAATAAAGGTCGATTGACAATCGAAGCGGGATCGGAGCGATCGGTCGTCGAATTCAGTCGAAATTCAGATGGGGATATCGATAGGAAACGCGATGTGGCCGCAAGTCGCGTTTGGGTGGCGGATTTTAGAGTAAACGGCTCCGGGCAGCTCGCAGAAGGTTGACGATCGCGAACCGCCCGGACGTGGGCTTTTGCGACTACTCGAGGTCAGACAGCAGACCCGAGATCTCGGGATCTTCGTCGTCGTCATCGGCCATCAGCGCGCCAAACGCATCGTCGTCGATGTCATCGTCGTCGCCACCGAGGTCACCGAGGCCACCGAGGTCGCCGTCGCTGAGATCCTCGTCGTCGCCTAGGCCGCTCAGGGCATCGTCGCCACTGTCGTCGCTACCCAGATCGCCGAGTCCGGCCAGATCGTCATCGTCGCCGCCCAGGTCGCCGAGGCCACCGAGGTCGTCGTCTCCCAGCCCTTCTAGACCACCGAGATCGTCGCTCGCAGCAGGCGCGCTGTCTTCTTCGAGACCACCAAGACCGAGGTCGTCATCGGCGCTGAGGTCGCTGCCGAAATCGCCGAGATCTTCGCTGTCGTCGCCTAAGCTACCGAGGTCGCCGCCGCCTAGATCGTCGCCGCCCAGGTCGTCGCCCAGACCGCTCAGGTCGTCATCGCCGTCGTCGATCGCGGCCAGCTCTTCCCCAGCGTCTTCTTCTCCGAGCGCATCATCGAGTTCGTCGCCTCCGAGGCCGCTCAAGTCGTCGTCCTCTTCTTCTGACTCCTCGACAAGCGGTGCTTCCAGCTCGTCTTCAGCTTCGTCCGCGAGCAGCGATGCATCCTCGATTTCCGTCTCCGGATCCTCTTCAGGCTCCGGCTCGGCCGCGATCGCCGGTTCGTCTTCGAGTTGCATCGATGCCATTGCCGCCGCCGCTGCCATCGGATCGATCTCGACTTCCGCCGGTTCCAGGCCGAGCGCAATATCGGGGTCGAAGTTCAAACCCAAAACCTCGATTAAGGTGTCGGGGTCGGGGTTGAGCTGCGAAAACGGCAGCATTAGCTGGGCGAGCTTCGGTTCGAGCCCGTTGAGCGTCCCGAGGATGAAGTACGAAGGCGGGCGACGTCCCCCATCCGGCGTATTGACTGCGGCCACTTGCATGTGCAGGCTCAGCCAAGAGCGGTTGGATTGGTAGTACTCCAACCAAGTTTCTTTCAGGGCACTCGTGAAGCTGTCAAAAAAAGCCATGTGTTCTCTATCCAGGAGTTCTTAGTCGAAGGTCGTACGGGAGCAAACCGCCTGTTCGGTCGGCCAAGTAAACGCAAAAACGGGTCATAGCGCCCTCTAATGCATGATACTAGCCCGCACTTCCCCGATTGTCCGGATTCTTCAGGGAGCTTAAGCTTCGGGGGCTCAAACCATCATCAGATCGAGGCTTTCTTCGGCGTTAGCGGGCGGCTCGACGGGATTGAGATAGAAGTCCGAGAGCAATGCGAACAGCTCGCGATCGGGCGCGTTCTCTGGCACGACGCCTTCGGGCAGCGCCAGCAGCTGGTCGGCAATATTCAGATAGTAGTCGCAGACATAGTTCAGCGACGGGTCGGTCTCGGCCATCTCGAACAGCGTCTTGCCCTTAACGCGCGAAACGCGGATATCTTCGATTAGCGGCAGAATCTCCAGCACCGGCATCGGCACGGTCTCGACGTATTTATCGATCAGGTCGCGCTTCGAGGTGCGGTTGCCAATCAGGCCAGCGAGGCGCAGCGGGTGGGTGCGCGCTTTTTCCTTCACCGAAGCAGCAATGCGATTGGCGGCGAACAGGGCATCGAAGCCGTTGTCGGTGACGATCAGACCGTAGTCGGCGTAGTTGAGCGGCGCGGCGAACCCACCGCAGACGACATCGCCCAGCACGTCGAATAGAATCACGTCGAACTCATCGAAAGCGTTGAGTTCCTTCAGCAGCTTGACGGTCTCGCCGACCACGTAGCCGCCGCAGCCAGCTCCGGCAGGCGGACCACCGGCCTCAACGCAGCGCACGCCGCCGTAGCCTTCGTAAATCACGTCCTCCGGCCAGATGTCTTCGTAGTGGAAGCCTTTATCTTGCAGAGTGTCGATGATCGTCGGAATCAGGAAGCCCGTCAGCGTAAAGGTACTGTCGTGCTTGGGGTCGCAGCCGATTTGCAGCACTTTTTTGCCGCGTTTGGCGAGGGCGACGGAGATGTTGCAGCTTGTGGTGGATTTTCCGATTCCACCTTTACCGTAGACGGCGAGTTTCACGGGCGTAAGCCTCTGGAAAGTCAGCAGGCAGCGATCGACGCTGATACTTGTCAGTCGCGATCGATACCGCAGACGAGGCCGCACCGATGGGGAAGGCGGGCTTCGTCTGCATGGATTCGATTATGGGCAGCGCAATCGCCACCGACAACCGATGCGCGGCGCAACTCATGCCAAAATACAGCTTAAAAAAATCTAGAAGGCTCTAAATCAAAACCTGAGTTTTGAGGTTTCCTCCAAGCCTGATTTTTGGAGATTTTAAGTTTTTTTCTGGTCTTCCTGATTAAATTAGTTTGATTGGCAAAACTCTCGGGCACACAGAAACCGGGTTCCTGTGGATCGATCGCGGCTTACAACCGCAAATCGTAGAAACCCGGTTTCTCAGGCCATAACGCGACCTTAAGCGATATCGGTTCGCGAAACGCGACGCTTCGTTACCGTTCCCGGAGTCGCGATCGTTGCGTGCGGCGGACTTTTGTAAAGAATCCCCGGACGAGCGTGAAGATCGGCTACTTGCCCGTCACCCACGGCATGTAACGTGACACATTGACAACTTTGCCTAACTGAAGCGCGATCTTCTGGTAGAGATTTAGATTCTTCGGGCTGCGAATGTGGACGAAGCCCTTGGCGTTCGGGCTCAGCGCCGGATTGTTCGCCGACTCATCCGGCTCGACCGTCACTTCTTGCTTGGCCTCATCGCCCGCCGTCGTCTCGTCGTCCAGCACTCGCTCGATCGTCTTAACCTGACCCGACACCGAGTCCACACCGGGCGTATCGTTCACAAATGTGGCGCGATCGCCCTCCGAGAACAGCCCAATATCGCCCTGATCGACGCGCACTTCGATGTCGTAAATCTCCGACGGCGCGATCGAGAATAGCGTCTCGCCCTGCTCCGCCCACTGCTCGTTCTTCAGGTCCAGGTCTTCTGTGATCACGATGCCGTCAATGCGTGCCTTAATTTCCAGGCCGTCGCGGCGTTCTTCGAGTTGCGCGATCCGCGCTTCGTGGAATCTAGCGATTTCGCTCTGGGTCTCGATTTCCTCGATCGCTACGTTCACCGCCTCCAGGGCGCTCTCGTAGCCCGCCAGACTGTTTTGCCACGCGCCCCGCTCGCGGATTGCGGTTTCCTCCGTGCGGCTCACTTCGCCCTTGATTTGCGATCGCAGCGCGGACTCTTGAGCGCGGGCGCGATCGATTTCGCTCGTGGCGCTGGCCTGCAACGTACGACGCTGGGACATCTGCTCGTCGATTGCGACGATCTCGTTCTCCGTGTCGGCAATCCGCGCTTCTAAGTCATACTGGCGTTCTTTGAGCGACGTGACGATCGGACTGTTGCGGGACAGCGCGCCGCGATCGAGCGCCTCTTGAAAATCGGCATCCGTCACCCGCCCGAGAACATCGTCGTACTGTTCCTGCAAGAGTGCGAGCTGGCCGCGTAGCGTCTCCTGTCGTCCTTGCAGCTCCGCGATTTCGCTGTCGAGGCGCTGGCCTTCGTTGCGCTGCTGCTGGGCGCGCGATCGCGTGCCGTCGATTTCCGCCTCAAGGCGCTGGATCTCGCTCGTGCCGATGCCCGCGTCAATGCGATCGAGGTTGGCATCCTGACGACGTGCCAGCATTCCCGACGTGCGCTCGTCCACGCCGCTGCGATCGAGTTCCGCCTGGGCGATGAACAGACGTCGCTGTGCCGTTTCGACGGCCTGCCGCGCTTCCGCCAGTCGCTGCTGGCTCTCGTGCAGCTCCGTCATTAAGTCGTTATTCTCGATAATCGCGACAATATCGCCACGCTTCACCGCTTGGTGCGGCGTTACACTCAGCGTCACCGTCCCCGACTCGTGCATTTTCACCGCTTGACGGTTATCGTCGCGCAGCACCACCTCAGCCCTTCCCGTCACGTTCGTCGGCTGCGGAATAAAGCCCAACACCCCGATCGTCAGCAGCGCCGCATAGAAAACCTTGCGCTTCGACACCACGCGCTCCGGTGCAGCCATAGCCGTCTCCGTCGGCGGTGTCGCTCCCGGCGGTACGACCTTGAGCGGCGAGACGCTAGATGAAGTAGAACTGGGGCGATCGGTGGGCTGGGGTGATGCAGTCATGAGCTTGAAAAAACGACGGGGGTAGAACGGGAGAGACAGAAAAAACGGAGACGGGCTAGGACGCGGGCGACTCCCAAAGCGTGTAGTAGGTCAGCCACAGCAGGAAAAGCAGCATCACCGGCGCTGACAGTGTCGTCAGGGCAAAGTGGAATAAATTTCCGAACAGCACGCCAAAGATAATGACGATGTATACCAAGCTGACCGGCGCATAAGCCGCCAAAATCGGTCGGTGATGCGGCGGTTCGATTTCCGCCTCGCCCTTGAACTTGCGCTGATAAAACGCGATCGCCCGACCGCGCAGCCCGTTAATCCGCGTCGCCGCCACCAAGAGGTGATAGCCATCGAACTTCGCCAGCGGATTGAGATTGAGTAGCACCGTCACCAGCGATGCCGTCAGCATCAGGTAGCTCGTCTCTGCCAGCCAGTGACCGGCGGTCGTGAAGTTCCAGGCCAGGAGCGCGATCGCGGCGATCGCCAGCTGCGTCAGCACGCCCGCCGCCACCACCAGCATCCGTTTCTGCCGCGACAGCCCGTACGAATTCGTGCTGTCCGTATACGCCGCCGGGAACAGACACATAAACATCAGCCCCATATTCGTCACCGGCTTGCCGAAGTGCCGCAGCGTAAACGCATGGCCAAGTTCGTGGATGCTCAGCACCACCAGACCCGCGACAATATATTTCAGTAGCAAGCCCGCGCCCTGGCTCGCCCACAGCTCTACGCCATATTCAATCAGCGCCGGAGCCTGGGTCAGCCCGACGACGCCCATCAGCGACAGGCACGCCAAAAAGCCATACCAAAACGATCGCGTCCAAATCCAGTGCAGCTTACCGACGTGACGCGAGAGCCAAGGGTCGGGGTCGCACAGCTTCACCGTAAAAAACAGGAGCTGCATCGGGTTGAGCTTGCCGCGCTTTTGTTCGGGCGGCTCGACGCCCTCGAGCATGGCGCAAGCGCCGAGGTACTTCCGCAGCATTTCCAGCTTTTGCGGCCTGAGGCCGTGGGTTTCGCACAGCTTGCGATCGGGAAACCACCCCAAATCTGCGATCGCGCCGCGATCCTCTGGCGCGACTTCCATCGCCTTGCCTGCGACCGGATTGTTCAAAATCCAGTAGCCTTCGGGCTGCAAGTCCCACTCGACGCAGGCACGCAGCGACCCGACCGGGCGATCGGGCAGCGTGTCGTGCGGGTCGAAGGCGAGGACGCCCCGATCGATCAGTTCGTCGATGAAGTTAGCGACAAACTGCGGGTCAGTGCCGTTGCGCTTGCGTTCGTAGCGCTGTTGCACTTTGGCAAGGGTGAATTTGCCGGTGAAGTGTTGCAGCACGAAGGCGCGATCGGGGCACAGGGCGATGCGGCGATCGTCGTGCTTGGCGCAGAGATAGTGGCGATCGCCGCGTTTATTGGGGCGAATCGTCCAGTAGTCGCGGATATTGGGGCAGAGCCAGTGGCGATCGATGTCCATGATGGATCTTGGGTTAATCGAGTCCGCGATAGAGTCGGGCGATATCGAATTCGAGGTTGAGGCTGGTGAGGGTGACGCGATCGCCGGTCTCGTAGACGGTGGTTTCCCAGATGTTGTCGGCATTGCGGCGACGACATTCGACGCGCTGGGCGTCTTGTTCAATTAAGACGTATTCTTCGAGGTTGTCGAGTTTTTGGTAGTTGGTGAATTTGTCAGTGCGATCGAATTTCTCGGTGCTTTTGGAAAGAACTTCGGCGATGAGTTTTGGGTGGCGCTTGATATAGCGGTCTTCCCGATCGCGTGGATCGCAGGTAACGAAGGCGTCGGGGTAGTAGAAGAATTCGTCGTTGTGGGTGACTTTTACTTCGTTGTAGACACGGCAGGGGGTGTCATCTAAGTGGTTGTCAATAAGGCCAAGTAGTTTAATCCCGATTTGTGAGTGGGTATCGCTTCCGCCTGCCATGGCGTAGACGAGTCCGTGGTGGTACTCGTGGCGGGTAGAGCTATCGCGATCGATGATGAGGTATTCGTCAGGGTCGATGTAGTGGGGGATGGCAATCATGGGTGAGAGCTGTGAAGGATCGCAGCTCTATTATCTGGTAAGGCGAACGAGTGCTGCTGATTGTGTCCGTAGCGCTGCTCCTGCACGCCACTCTGCCGGTCTTGGAGTCCTTACTCTTCGCTCAAAATACTTGCAGAAATTGAGACAACTGCAGCCGCTCCCTTCTCTATAACAAGGTTCTCGTCCACGAACGTTAAGCCACGGAAGTAACCAAGCTCAGGCACTGGAGTCAACTCACCAGTATTTAGGTCAATAGCGTAGGAAGTAGTTCCAGATGCATACAACACGCCAGAGTTGTCAAAGGCAAGACCCTGAATATTGGTTGAGCCTGCACCACCAATCGCTTTCACAGAACCAGTCGATGGATCGATCTCTAGCAATGATCCAGTACCCATATCAAAGCTGTAAAGCAGCCCAGAATCTGGAGATATTGCCAGGCTCTGCAGGTCTTCTGCTCCCAACGCAAATAATCGCTGTGTTGTTCCTGTTGTAGGGCTAACTCGGTACAGCTCATCTGCACCGATTGTTCCATTTCCGCTTGCATTGTGAATGACATACAAGCTTCCATCAGGGGCATAAGCCATTCCTCGAATACTCGCCTTCACTCCACCAAAGTCGTTGTCAAAATCATACAAGACACTGGAATTGCCTGTTGTTGGATCGATCTCAATAATCTCACCGCGAGGTGAATCCAAGTTGGCTGCGGTGAGTAGCTTACTTTGACTACTGGTCGTCAAGGAATTGAGATTGGTGAATCCAGTGCTTCCTAAGGATCGAACTTCACCCGATTCAAGGTCAATTTGAGATAATTCGCCTTCCCAGCTGATACCGAAAGCAACTGATTTTGGATGGTCGTTATCGTGAATTATCGCAGCGCTCTGGGTCGAGTCGCTGAGTGTGTAGCTACTGTGGCTGGAGACTTCAAAAACTATGCTTTCCGCACCTTCATAGATGGAGTCATCAATCGGATTGACGGTCACCAAAATATTGCTTGCCCCTGCCGGGATTGTTGCAATGCCTGATAGATAGTGATAATCGACTCCGTTCTCAGCCACACCTTTCAGCGTGTAGTACACCGCCTCTGCCTTGCTGTTATCACCACCGCTTCGGCTAATACGGAACTGCGCGCTGTCGTTATTTTCGCTCGACCAGCTGTCAGCGATACTCACGCCGATGACTGACTTCGGTATCTCGTTGTCAAGCAGTGTTGCCGTTCCCGAAGTCGTTCCACCCAGCTTGTAATTCGGGTCACTCGTGACTGAGAATTCGATGCTCTCAGTTCCGTCGTAGGTCGAGTCGTCAAACGGCGTGTAGCGTAGACGCACTCCGCTAAAGCCAGCCGAAATAGTTGTCACGCCAGTCTGCGTTCGGTAGATATTGCCATCTTTATCTTTAAGATTGATGGTGTAGCGCACCGTTTCCGGCTGACTGTTATCACCACCGTTGCGACGGATGATGAATGCAGCCGGGTCAGTGGGTTCACCCTCTGCCGTCTCGGTAGCCGTGTCGTCATCCACCTCAACGGTAATGGTTGACACTGGCTCTTCGTCGTTGTCCGCGATCGTGGCTGTTCCACGGACACTGCTTCCCAGTTCGTAGCTCGGGTCACTAGAAATGCTGAAGTTAACGCTTTCCGCGCCTTCGTAAACCGAGTCGTCCTGCGGCTGGATCGATACCTTTGTGCTGACCTCACCTGCCGGAATCGTCACCGCACCAGACAGATATACATAATCTGCACCGTTAGATGCCGTGCCGCTGACCGTGTAGTACACCGTCTCAGCCTTGCTGTTGTCTCCACCGCTACGGGAAATCTCGAACTCAGCCGGATCCGGCGATTCGTACCACGCCGTTTCTGATGCCGCTCCGTCTTTCACCATGACGTTCAGCGTCGATTTCGGCGGCAGTTCGTTATCGAGTAGCGCCGCCGTTCCCGCGACGACTCCGCCCAGCTTGTAGCTTGGGTCGCTCGTCACTGAGAACTCAATGCTTTCCGTTCCGTCATAGGTGGAGTCATCGGCTGGAGTATATGTCAGCCAAGCGCTGGTGTAGCCCGCTGGGATCGTCACGACTCCAGTGCGCGATCGATAAACGTTGCCGTCTTTATCCTTCAGATCGATGTTGTAGAACACATCTTCCGACTGGCTATTGTCACCACCGCTGCGACGGATGATGAATTTTGCGGTGTTAGCCTCTTCGCCAGCGACTGTTTCAGCAGCTTCTCCGTCCTCAACTTCAACAACAATTGTTGAAACTGGCTTCTCATCGTTATCGACGATCGTCGCCGTGCCGCTGGCCGTGCTGCCCAGCTCATAGCTTGAATCGCTCGACACTTTGAAAGTAACGCTCTCCACCCCTTCGTAAACCGAGTCGTCCTGTGGCGCGATCGACGCTGTCGTGCTCGTCGCACCTGCCGGAATCGTCACAACGCCGGACAAATAGGCATAGTCTTCGCCGTTTGCTGCTGTGCCTCCGACCGTGTAGTAAACCGTCTCGGCTTTGCTGTTGTCTCCACCGCTGCGCGTAATCTCAAACGTAGCGGGATCGGGTGACTCATACCAGGCCGTTTCTGCTGCCGTGCCGTCCTTCACCGTGACATTCAACGTCGATTTCGGCGGCAATTCGTTGTCGAGCAGCGTCGCCGTTCCCGAGATCGTTCCGCCGAGCTTGTAGCTCGGGTCGCTCGTCACTACGAACTCGATCGTTTCCGTGCCGTCATAGGTCGAATCATCGGCTGGGGTGTAGCGCAAGCGGAGGCCGCTGTATCCAGCTGAAATAGTCGCAACACCCGTTTGCGTGCGGTACACGTTTCCATCTCGATCCTTCAGATTGATGGTGTAGCGCACCGTTTCCGGCTGGCTGTTATCGCCGCCGTTACGGCGAATAATGAATGCGGCGGGATCTGTCGTTTCGCCTTCTGCTGTTTCGGTCGCAATATCATCGTCCACCTCAACCGTGATAGTCGAAGTCGCTCGAATGTCATTGTCGAGAATCGTGGCGGTGCCGCTAGTCGTGCTGCCTAGCTCATAGCTCGAATCGCTCGAAATGCTGAATGTGACACTTTCCGCCCCCTCATAAACCGAGTCGTTTTGCGGCTGAATTGACACCGTTGCACTCGCCTCACCCGCTGGGATGACGAGCGTGCCAGACAAGTAGGCGTAATCATCTCCATTGCTCGCCGTGCCGCTCACGGCGTAGTAGACCGTCTCGGCCTTGCTGTTGTCGCCATCACTGCGCGTAATCTCGAATACAGCAGGATCGGGTGACTCGTACCAAGCTGTTTCCGCTGCCGCACCATCTTTTACAGTGACGTTCAGAGTCGATTTCGGTGGCAGCTCGTTGTCGAGCAGTGTTGCCGTTCCCGAGACCGTTCCGCCAAGCTTGTAGCTCGGGTCGCTCGTCACCACGAACTCGATAGTCTCCGTGCCATCGTAGGTGGAGTCATCGGCTGGGGTGTAGCGCAGGCGGAGGCCGCTGTATCCAGCTGAAATAGTCGCCACGCCGGTTTGCGTACGGTACACGTTGCCGTCTTTATCTTTAAGGTTGATGGTGTAACGCACCGTTTCCGGCTGACTGTTATCGCCACCGCTACGGCGGATGATAAACGCGGCGGGATCTTTCGTTTCACCTTCTGCTGCTTCGGTTGCAATGTCGTCATCGACTTCCACCGTAATGGTCGAGGTCAAGACGGGCTTCTCGTCGTTATCGGCGATCGTTGCGATCCCTTGCACCGTGCTACCGAGCTGATAGCTGTCGCGCTCTTGCACGCGGAAGACGACGTTCTCTAGCGCCTCGTACTGCGTGTCGTTCAGCGGATTAATCGTAACTGGCGTGCTAGTTTGCCCTGCCGGAATCGTAGCGATGCCAGAGAGGAGTGCGTAGTCTTCTCCGTTCTTAGCTGTCCCGGAGACGGTGTAGTAAACCTGCTCGGCTTGCGAGTTGTCACCTCCGCTTCGGCTAATTACAAACGTTGCGGGATCTGCAGTTTCCCAGGCTTCTGTCTCTGCCGCTTCTCCATCGAGCGTCGTCACCATAATCGTGGAAGTTCGATCGTCCTCTCCCAGGCCACCAAGCAGCAACGAGAAGTTTTGCAGATCGTCTTGCAAAGCCCCAGTGTTGCCAACGTAGACGGTGTAAGTACCGGCAACTGGGTTGTCAATGAGAACCTGCTCGACGTTATCGAGTTCGTTGCGATTGTCGCGTTTTGCCGCCGCATCAGGGTTGTTCGGATCGAGCGTCCAAGGACGATGCACATCACCATTTGGATCGATAATCCAGACATCAAGGTCGTTAACTAACTTCTTCGCCGAAGAATCCGTCCACTGGTCTTCTCTCGTGGCTGCAGGGTCAGTCCAAACGATCGTTGCTTTCAGTGGCTGACTACCATCACTCGTTACTTGATAGCTCTGCTCTGTGCCATCGTGAGCCGCCTCAATCGTGCGAGCGACCTCTTCCTCTTTGGCCTGCGTGATATATTGTGCTGCCGCCGCACCATCCAGCACGCCCCAGCCATAGACATAATCCGGGCCGATTTCTCCTGCATCTTTAGCAGTGTGGAGCATGATGGCTTTTAGCGTCGCGCTCAGCGGATTCGCGCCGCCATATGTGTCTCGATAATGCTGTGTGAGCAGAGCTGCCGTCCCGGTGGCGTTGGGCGCAGCCATTGAGGTTCCTGACTTATAGCTGTAATTAGTGTCAGAGCCACTATCGGAAGAGTACACGGAGTGGCCGTTAGCAACGAGATCGATGCCTAATCGACCGTCATCAGTGCTGCCCCAACCGGAGAATGTCGTGGTCTGAACATCACTCGCATCGAATGGATCTTTTGTAATGTCTTCGATCGCGCCGACGACCAGTGTATTTTTCGCCGTCTGACCACCGTTGCTCAGCGTTCCATATCCATCCACGCCTCCGTCCTTCGTTGGTGCGTATGTAGCTGCCCCAGTCGCCGAGAGGTAATACCAACCGGCTCCGTGCCACTCAACAGAATCAATTGGTTGGGAGAGGTACGTCAGGTATGAAGTTTGGCCGTCAAGAACTTGACTGGACCAAGACCCTGTCGGCTTGTACCGCATTGCGTTAAATTCATCGTCCCGATCGTTACCTGCAGCCCAAATACTCAGCAGCTCGGGATTTTCATGGAGAACTCGATCTAAATCGCGAGCCCGTGAGGAGTAGGATCCAAACATTTGGCTGGCATCGCTAGACGTTGCGCGATCGCCATACCAAACATAAAAATCACCCAAATCTAATTTATTTCGGATGTCGATCGACCAATTTTGAACTTTGTCAAAGTTAGAGACTATCCAGCCCGAAACTTGGCCGTGTGAGTGGTTCGCAAGCGTTAGTCCAGCTTGAGCTTCTGCCTCAATCTCATTAGTGATGTCGCCGTTGTAGTCATAGCTGATGACTTTTGCTGCGCTAGCCATACCGCGCGCTTCGCCATCAACGCCCGTTCCGATAATCGTGCCAGCAACGTGTGTCGCATGGGAGCTATAGAGGGCGCTGCTTTGTACGTCCTCTCCATAGCTCACACGGCCGCTCAGCTCCTGGTGACTACCTCGAATTTTGCCACCATCCCAAACACCGACTTTCACACCCTCACCATCCAGGGCAAGACCGAGTTCGCCACCTTCCCAGAGCTGGTCTGTGTTGGTCGTATCTGCAGCACTCAGATTAGAGTATGTGGCCTGAAAATCAATTGAGTCTGGGCTTTTGCCACCAAAGAACCAACCACCACCCTCAAGCTCGATTGGATTATCGAGAAATTCAAAATCAGGCGTCAAGGAGACCGGTGCTGAAGCCGCAATCGCAGGATCTGCTTCTCCTTCTTCGGGCGTGTTGTCACCTGGTTCGGCATCGACGGGCGTGCCATCCACAGGTGTCGGTTCACTAGATTCTCCACCTCCCGGCGTGCTGTCTTCAGGCTCGGCAGGCGTCTCATCACCGGGCTCAGGTTCGACGGGTGTACCACCAATCGGTTCGCTATCGCCCGGTTCGGCATCAGTGGGCGTACTATCAGCGGGCGTGCCATCCACAGGCGTTGGCTCACCAGGTTCTCCGCCT
>CALCCD010000090.1 GCA_937899645.1 uncultured cyanobacterium
ACAAGCTCAGTGCTCGAATCCTGAATGCTGGACATTTATTTCCGTGGAGTACTCTTAGGCTTCAGTGCCGGTGACGATCCTTTTGACTTCTGCGAAGGTGGACTTGCCGAAGTTGATTAGGTTCCAGGCGACGGAAAAGGCGAGGGGCGCGAGTACGAGCAGGACGCGGGCGTCGCCGCCATTGAGCTGGAACTGGAGAGGCGTCCAGTCGCTGCGACCGATAAATTGCATGGAGGCCAGCGCGCCGAGGAACCAGACGGTGGGTACGCCGAGGGAGTGGATCGCCAGCCAGCGAACGGTGTAGATGGGGTAGTTCGCTCGGGTTTCGGCGGGGGAGCGTTGGAGGTTGCTTGTCATTGCTGTTGTGGATGGATTGATTTTGTGAAGGTTTGGTTTTCGAGAAGGGCTGTTTTTAAGAGGGGGCTATTCCCGTGCGGGGGACGTTCGGGGTTCGGCTTGAGATTGGGTTTGAGATTGGGCCTGAGTTTCGGGCTCGATCGCAGGTGCTTTTGCGCCTTGTTCTTCTGGCTCGACGTAGCGATCGATTTGCAGCTTGGCGGCGAAGCGATCGGTGACGATCGGAATCGCGGCCTGTCCGTTAACGCGGTAGTACTCGTTTGGCCGAGGTGTACCGAAGGCGTCGTAGGCGAGGCCGGTGGCGACGAACAGCCAGCCTGAGATAAAGACGGCGGGGAAGTTGATGACATGCAGCAGCCAAAACTGTGGGTCGGTGACGATATCACCGAAGGGGCGTTCTCCGGTCGTGCCTGCCATAAGCGGGGAGTCCTATTTTTTTAAGTGATTGGTTGAAAAGGCGAGGAGCTGCTCGGGCCTTGGGGATGGAGGCAAAACCAAGACGATCGAGCAACTCGGCTAGAGCCTAGCATCAGTTAATTGATAATTACTAGCAATAAGTTTGTGCGGGCCGCTGCGGGTGCGATCGTTTTTTGTGGGGCGATCGGGCGCTGAGCCTAGCTGCAAAGCGGCTTTGGCGCGATCGCGACTTTGCGAGCTGCGCCCGAGAAGCTTTATTAAACTTTACGATACGGCTTTGGTTGGGCACTCGTTTTGCGATCTATTCTCAAATAGTGGCGTCTAGCTGCGGGGCGGCAGGCCGCAGACGGCGCGCTGGTCGTCGGTTGCGCCGCCGTTGGGGTTTTTGAGCCAGGGGGTGAGGTGGCGGCAGGCGCGATCGATGAGCCGATCTAGCGTTTCGACTTGCCACAGCTTCACCGTGTTGTCA
>CALCCD010000091.1 GCA_937899645.1 uncultured cyanobacterium
AACGACTCCGCTCAGTGCTCGAATCCTGGCTCTTTCGATTCATGCAAGAGGTCTACTCGACCCGGCGCACCGATGCGACAACCTGACGATCGACCTAAATGACCGCTTCGTAGACATCGTTCATTGGCAAGGCCAGCCCCAGAGATACCAGCTCGATCGTCTCGTCTCCGGAGTAGCCCTGACGCGACCAATTTCCTTCTGCTCCGATACGATACACCTCGACTTCGCGTCGATTTTGACGTACCGTCACGTACTCTTCGAGGGTCTCGATCGCGCAATAGTCCGTGAACTTGACACCGCGATCGAAGCTTTGGGTCGATGGCGAGAGAACTTCGATTACTAGCTTGGGAAAGTGCTTGATGCCGTCTGGCGTCTTGTCGCGATCGTCGCAAGTCACCATCACATCGGGGTAGTAGCAGCAGTTTTTGCGCTCGATGCGAACTTTCATATCGGCCATGTACACCCGGCATCCCGAGCCGCGTAGGTGCGACCAAATCAGCGCGTGAAAATTGCCCGAAATCGTAATGTGCGCGTCGCTGCCGCCGGACATGGCGTAGACTTCGCCATTGCGATATTCGTGGCGGATCGGGCTTTCGCGCTCTCCTGCGAGATACGCCTCGATCGTGATGTAGCGCGGGTCGGAGGTGGCAATCACGAGGAAAATTCCGCAGGCTGGCGGAATGATAGCGCCGTCAATTGGATCGTAACCCAATTGCAATCCGGCGAGTTTGCGCGCCAGAGTAACGATGAACCCCAAACGCTTGAAAACGATTAGCAAATATCTGAGCAAGCACCTGCGCCATACGCCCGACGCGATCGGGCTGGCGCTCGCGCCCGGTGGCTGGGTGGAGGTCGAGGCGCTGCTGGCGGCCTGCAAGGCGAACCAGTTCGCGATCGAGCGCGCCGAACTCGATCGGGTGGTGGCGACGAGCGACAAGCAGCGCTTCGCCTTCGATGCGAGCCAAACCCGCATCCGCGCCAACCAGGGGCACAGCGTCCCGGTGGATTTGCAGCTCGAGCCGCAAGTGCCGCCCGATCGGCTCTATCACGGCACGGGCGCGGGGTCGGTGGCATCGATCGTCGAGTCTGGGCTCGATAAGCGGAAGCGCCACCACGTCCATCTGTCGGCCGATCGCGAGACGGCGGTGAAGGTGGGCAGCCGTCACGGGCGTCCGGTGGTGTTCGCGGTGGATGCGGCGGCGATGGTGGCGGCGGGGTTTATGTTTTGGCGATCGCAAAATGGCGTCTGGCTGGCCGATCGCGTGCCACCACAGTATTTGCAGCGGCTCGATGCGATCGACGGCCAAAACGCCATTTGAATAAGCCGGGAGCGGGGTCGAAGCTCGGGGTGGCGATCGACGATCGAGCCCGGTGGGGACTTTACGGAAGCTTTCGTTTCCTAGAAACGCCAGGGGTCGTAGTTTGAATCTTCTGAGATATGTATCGCCCAGGCGAAAGCCGCGACGATCGGAGAGAGAACGGTCAGCCAGCGCAGGTCCACTAGGTAGTCTAATAGCGTAAATATCGACACGGAAGCTCGCTCCTTGCGGTTGGTTAATCTCGAACTGCGATCGAATTCCCTTTCTAAATCACTTGATTTAGAGCACTCCACAAATATATTTGTCCAGAAGCCGCCAATGAAGGCTGAGCTT
>CALCCD010000092.1 GCA_937899645.1 uncultured cyanobacterium
GTGAGGTCGTCGTCGTCCGATGTGCCGCTGTCCGTACCGTCCGTCATATCGGGAGCGGAAGGTGCTGCGGGGGCGATGTTGTCGAGACCCGTACCTTGGAGCGCAAAGGTGTAGGGACTTTCGGCAATGTTATCCCCGGTCGTGGCATTGACATCGTCAGTCGCGATTGAGATGCTCGCCTCGCGAACACCTGTTGCACTAGGGTCGAACTGAACAGTCACGCTCGTACTCGCGCCGACGGCCACGATCGTGTCTGGTTGAGCTGTTATCGAAAAGTCTCCTGCGTGTGTCCCGCTGAGGCTCGCGGCATCATCTCCGAGGAAAAGTGGATAACCACCTGTATTGCGGATCGTGTAAGTTTGGCTGATTTGGTCACCAGCAACCCCTACATCACCAAAGTCAGTGCTCTCTTCTACAGAAGAGTTTGTATCCCCTGAGGCGATACCCGTACCATCCGAGTCTTCGATATCGGCTTCTGGTTCTGCAAGAGTAATGCCGGAAGAGATGCCTTCAATGAAGCTCTTTAGAGTCTGAGGTACTCCGAGCTGGAGAGAAGCATTAGAGCCGAGGGATAGATTCGTGAGGTTACTGAGGTCTCCAAGCTCGCGCGGGATGAACCCCGACAAATTGTTGTTATCTAAGCTGAGTTCTTCAAGGCTAGAGAGGTTGCCTAACTCGCTGGGGATAGCCCCGGATAGATCGGTGTCGGATATGCGGAGAAGTCTAAGGCTAGAAAGGTTGCCCAATTCAATGGGGATAGAGCCCAGTATGTCAGTGTAGTTTAGGTTGAGAATTTCGAGGTTAGAGAGGTTGCCTAACTCACTAGGGATAGCCCCAGATATCCCTGTATCATCCAGAGCCAGAATGCGAAGGTTCGCAAGATTCCCTAGACTACTGGGGATTGTGCCAGAGAGGTTCGTCTCATACAATTCGAGCTTGTTAAGCTGAGAAAGATTTCCTAATGATGCCGGAATCGCACCAGATAGGCTGCTGTTCAGATCCATTTTGAGAACCCGAAGCTCGGAGAGATTGCCTAAAGCTGTGGGGAGAGTTCCAGATAGGTTTCGGTCGTTCAGGTTTAGCTCCACGACCCGATCGTTTTCTACCGTCACCCCCGTCCAGCCATTGACGACCGAAGACTCTGGTGGAGTCGCGGAGGTAACGTCCCATGCCGTGCCACTGAACACAGTCCAATTGTCTCCATCCGTATCTTCATACAGCGTTTTCAACACTGCATAATCCCCTGAATTTAGTGGCGCGAACACACCGTCGTATGATTCGAGTGCCGAAATCTCCCAGGCGAGCTTTGTTTTTACCTCGCCCTGGTGCACGTCCAGTTTCCAGCTCCCGCCTCGCTTCGCCGCACCCACTCGCTTGCTAGACGCCGCGATCGCCGCACCCGTTGCAGCGCTCAGCCCTGCGAGCAGCCCTTTCGCAGCCCTTTGTTCTAAAGCAGAATCGCTCCCCGCAACCCGACAGCCGTAGATGCAAATATCCGCATCGTCTTCTAAAAACTCCCGCCAGCCCCGCAGCTCGCTCGCATACTCCGGCAGACTCTCCGCATCCAGCGCCCGGTTCCCCACGAACACCCGCCCCGGTGCACCGTGGCTGACCACGTGCAAACTCCGCACCGCCGAGCCAAACGCCCGCAGCGCCGCCGAAATCTGCGCTACCCCGTCGCGCTCTGAGTCGAGAATCGCCACCCGCGCCCCCGGCAACACCCCCGACACCAGCGTCTCGATATCTTCCACGCCCGAGTCGATAACCACCAACATCCCCAAACCGGCGGGACGCAGCGCAGACAGATCGGAACGGGAATCTCGAGGCAGTAGCGTTGCGGGCATGACTGGAAGTGGCTTAGTTGTATGCGCGAACACTACTGGAACACCCGCAAGCGCACATCAGTGAACCTACCCAAATCCGTAAATTCTTGGAAGATCTTTAAATTTCGGCCACTTATGTGAGGATTCGATGAAGTTCTCGCGAACGGTGGCGCTGCGATCGACCCGATGAAAAAGCGGGGCGATCGAAATGCGATCGCTCCGCCCCAGCCGCTGATATTGCGACCCGCCTAAACCGGCTGCCCCGCCAGCGCCTCGATTACCGTGTCGTGAATCTCGCCGTTACTCACCACCGTGCCCTGGTTATTCACCAGCTTCGCCCCCTGCGTAAAGTCCAGCGGCTGACCGAACATATCCGTCACCTTGCCGCCCGCTTCTTTCACCACCAGCACGCCCGCCGCGTGATCCCAGATCTTCTCGCGATAGTCCGGCGTCTTCGGCGACGGCAGGCGCAAGTACAACGCCGCTTCCCCGCGCGCCACCGCCGCATACTTCGCCTGCGAGTCCATCCGCAACGAGGGCTCCGTGATACCCACCGCCTGCGCCACCGCCGACTGGCGCGATTGGTCGCCGTGGCCCGACTCGACGCTCTCCACAAACCGCAGCGCCGTCGAACTCACCCGCAGCGACTGGGGCATGTCGGAGCCGAACGGCGTCATCGTCGCGCCGCGCCCGCGAATCGCCACAAACATCGCGCCCTTCTCGCCGTCGCCCAGCGGATAGGCCGGACAGCCGAGAACGCCCAGCACGATCTCGCCGTTCTCCACCAGCGCCAGCGCCACCGCGTACTGGTCGTCGCGCAGGAAGCCCTTGGTGCCGTCGATCGGGTCGAGCGTCCAGTAGCGATCGGCCACCTCGCCATTGCCGAGACCGATCCAGTCGAGCGTCCGGGTCGGCGTCGCCTCCGGGATAAAGTCGCGAATGCAGTCTGTGGCCTGGGCGAGCAGGGCGTTGTCGTCGCTCAGGCTGCTGGCATCTTCTTCGCCGACGATCGGATCGTCCGGGAACGCCGAGGCGATCGCCCGACAGATCAGCGCCTGGGAGCCGTAGTCCGCGATCGTTACCGGGCTTTTGTCCTGTTTTGCGACCGCTTGGGGCATGGACTTGCGGACGCGCTCGCAAAGTTGCGCCGCGAGCGACACCGCATCAATGGCGACGCGCCGTTCGAGTTCGTAAGACATAGGAAAACGATCGAAGAAGTGTTGAAAAGTGCTGGAATTGGCGATCGAGCGGCGCGGCCGATACGAGCGATCGCGCACCGATATGGATCGGATGTACACGTATATTTAGTGTGCCGGTCGGTCTCGCGAGTCGTGGAATTCAGTCGCGAAACTTTATCAAGCTCCAAGGTTAGCGTCGGGTAATCGGGATTAACCATCGGGACGGGCAGCGTACGGAGGCGTCTGGCGCGATCGCCTCACCGGCTGACCCGACGCAGCGGCAAGCGCGCGATCGAGCCCAGGCGATCGAACCACGACACGCCCGCGCAATCTCCAGAGATTCTCCAAAGATACGGCTAACTCCCATCAGATTTGGACCGATCGCAGACGGTATGCTGTTAAACACTTTGCTCGCTGCGGCGAGCCGACCGTCCCCAAGAGCCTTGTTTATGACGTCCGATCGCTTGCTACACCGTACGGTTCGCCCCTACGGCGTCTATGCCCTGCACGGCCTCGCCTACGACGCGACCCGCAACGCAATCCTCGCGATCGACAGCGCGCGCGGCTACCTGGTCGAGATCGATCCGGCCACCGACGATACGCGCACGCTCAACCCCTACCACGCAGAAGAATTTATCGGCGTTACGGGCATCGCACTGGCCGGCGATCGGCTCTGGTTTACCCGCAGCGACAGTATCTATTCCTGCGCGATCGGCGACTTTGCTCAACCGGGACGCCTCGAGCCAAAGCTGTTGGCATCGCTGCCCTACGGTGCCAGCGGCATTGCCCTCTGGCAGTCGGTGGTTTACGTCTGCAGCCAAAAGTCGGGTTATATCTACGCGCTCCACAACGAGACCGGCGCGGAGCTGGCGCGCTACAACGCCCCCGGCGTCGGTCTGGAGAACCTGTTCGTCCGCGACGGGCAACTGTGGGTGTCGGATACGATCGAGCAGACGGTGTACTGCCTCGATCGCGAAACGGGCGAAGTGGAGTTCCAGCTGCTGACGCCCTTCCCAACGCCCACCGGCTTGTGCTTCTTTCCGCAGGACGGCGACGACGACATCCTTTATATCGCCTACGCTCGCGAAGAACCCTATATCCGCGACGACCCCAATGCCGCCAACCCCTATCAGCTGACGTTCCGCGACACGACGTTTTTGCACCCGCTGCACGTCTACCACAACCCAGAAAGCCGCTACACCCTCTCCAACGGCTACCTGGTGGAGATGTCCTACGTGGAAGAGCTCGCCGCCCTCGATCCGGTGGTTCTAGAAGGTATCGAGTGGCAGATCGCCGTACCGATGGACTCGCCGCGCCAGAAGGTTCGCAGTATCGAGCCCGTCGGCCTGCCGTTCGAGCTGCGCGAAATCGATGGGCAGATGATGGCCGTTTTCCCGTTCGATCGCCTCGACGAGTACGAAACTCACCTGTTTGGCTGGAAGGCCACCCTGGAGCTGCGCGGCATCAAATATCACTTCCGTCCCAGCGATGCCGAAACGGATGCCGAAATTCCCGAGGGCTACACCGATCTGTATCTGGTCGATAACGACAATCTGACGATGGATGCCGATATCGTGCAGCGCGCCGCCCACGCTGCGATCGGCTCGGAGACGAACCTGCTGCGGAAAGTCCTAAATATCCGCGATTACACTTACGATCGCCTGGAATACGGCATTAAGCCCCAGATTGATACGCCGGATGTAGTGTTGCGGCGCGGGATGGGTTCGTGCGGTGAGTATGTCGGTGTCTTTCTGGCGCTGCTGCGGCTCAACGGGATTCCCTGCCGGACAGTCGGTCGCTATAAGTGCCCCGATCGCGCCGAGCAGCAGCGTATGCCGCTACAGCCGGACTTTAACCACGTGTGGATCGAATTTTACGTTCCCGGCTACGGCTGGATCCCGATGGAGTCGAACCCGGATGATATCGACGATCGCGGGCCGTACCCAATGCGATTCTTTATGGGGCTGGCCTGGTATCACGTCGAGATCGTCAAGGGCGTGAAGTTCGAGCGCATTATGAAAGACGGCAAGCGTATCGATAAAGAAGTGGCGTCACTGGGCGATTTGTCGATCAACCACGTGCGCTTCCAGATCCTCGAAGAGCTGCCCCCCGCGACGGCATAACCAGACTCTTCGGGATTTACCGAACGGGAAATATCTCTCAGCTCGCGATCGTGGCCGGACGACGCGAGTTGTACCAGTTCGATTCGCAGTCTCGCGCCAGACAAAAAACGCGGGCTCGATTCTCTTCGGTTGGCCACGGCTTGACGCGCGCGGGCCGACCGACTGAGCTTGTTCTTTTCTCGCCTATTTTGGCAGCTGGCTCGGATCGTCGTACAGGGCGATATGGCCGCGTCGGATGGCATATAGGAGACGCGCGATCGTTACCTGCTCTTCCTCGGTTCCAGCACGTCCTCGTAAAGCCTCGAGGTCTCCCTTCAAGATGTAGCCATTCTTCCAAGCTGAAACAAAAATATTTTCGTAATCTGGAGAATCGAGCACTGGACTTGAAGCAATAGTTAGCATGATTTGATTCGGCAATTTTTTGCGACGAACTTGTATCAATTGTTTCAAAATCCAGCACGGCCGTCGGCGATCGCCATCGGCGATATCCGCGATCGTTTCTACGCTCCCACGTGACAACTACGCAGGAAAACGGGAAAGCAGGTCGCGCAATTGCGTGACTTCGATCGCCGGTCTCCAGGTATGCACGGAGATAGTGCCGCGCGCGATCGCGTCATTTGCGGAAACTATTTGGCGCTTCGCCCGCACGATGCGCGCAGCAAAAATTCGCGCAACGGTCGCGTCGCGCTGGCCTATCCAGCGTCCCGCGTTGCGCTCGTGCCGAGAGACGTTTGGCAATGCAGATCTAGGGCTGACGATCGAGCAGAGAAATATGGCCGCGTCGGATCGCATACATCAGTCGCGAGGCCAAGGCGCGGGTGTCATCGTCGAACGCCTGGGTTTTTAGGGCGTCGAAGTCCGAGCGCAGGATAAAGCCCCGCTCCCAGGCAGAAACGAATATGGACTCAGCCGGAAAAGAAGTAGGCACGGTATTAAAAGCAATTTAATCGGTATGTCGTGACGACATCGTTTGTTGATGTCGTGACTAAATTGTTTCAAATTTGACAAAAGCTGTCGGCGATCGCCTTCATCAACTGTGGTGATATCTACGGACGTCAACTGCGAGTAAAGTCGCACGTGAGGGTGATCTCGATCGCCGGTTCGCAGGATCGTTGTCTGCCCGATTGATACTCTCGGCGCGAGCTAGCCACCGAAATCCGCACGGACGCCGCACTGCTGCTCGGCGAGCGCCCACTCGATAAACTGCCGCGCCGTCCGCCCCGAGCGCCCGTTATTTTGCGTCGCCCACTGGAGCGCCCGGAATTTCAGATCTTCGTCGCTCAGGGTCAGCCCCACTTCGCGGGCCAGGTGGCGGACGATCGTTAGATAGTCGTCCTGATTGGCAGGTTGGAAGGTGAGCGTTAGGCCGAAGCGATCGCTAAATGACAGCTTCTCTTGCACGGTGTCCCAGCTATGAATTTCGTCGGCGTCGCGGGGTTGCGGGCGATCGTCGAAGAATTCGCGAATCAGGTGGCGGCGGTTGGAGGTGGCGTAGACCACGACATTGCTGGCGCGGGCAGTGCTGCTGCCTTCCAGCACGACCTTGAGCGCTTTAAAAGCATCGTCGTCTTCCTCAAAGGACAGGTCATCGACAAAAATTACGAACTTCTGCGGGCGATCGCGCAGCACGTCGAGGATCTGCGGTAGGTCGCGCAGCTGCGCCTTGTCCACCTCGATCGATCGCAACCCCTTGGCGGAGTAGTCGGTGGCGATCGCCTTGACCAGCGAGGACTTGCCCGAGCCGCGCGCGCCATAGAGCAGGACATTTTGCGCCGGTGCGCCCGCCAGCAAAAACTCGGTGTTTTGGGTTAGCAGTCGGTGCGGACGATCGTAGCCAACCAGGCGATCGAGAGAAATGGGATCGGGATCGGGGATGCCGAACAGGGTTGCGCTCTGCCAGCGGAAAGCCCGGTAGCGCGCGAAGACGCCCGCGCCGTGGCGGCGGTGGTAGTTCACTAGCTCGGGCAACAGATCCGGCCAGCGGGTCGCGGTCTCGAAGGCGATCGGGCACGGGGCGATCGCGCTCGACGGCGCAACGGGCGGCGCGTCGAGCTGGCAGGCTTGCTGCACCCAGGCTCCCAGCTCTGTCGTGCCGCGATAGAGCTGCTGCAAGATCTCCAGGTCGTGGCTGGCCGCCGCCCGCAGTTCCGGCGCGATCGCTTCGAGCGGCGCGTCTGCTGGTAGCCTCTGCGCCATGTCGGTAAACGGGTTGTCGTCGTAGAGGATCGCCTCGACCAGGAACGACTGCCAGCTTTGGCCGACGCTTGCCAGCAGCGCGAACCAGTCGGCATAGGCGACCAGACACTGGCTGGGCAGCTCGGCATCGTAGAGCCGCTCGAGCAGCAGCAGTAGCGCATCGCCGATATCGGTGTCGAGAATATTGCGGTAGAGCAGCAGTGCGGCAGTGTCGTTTTGGAGCGATCGCAGGGTGGGGGTGGTCACGGCTTTTCGGATTGAGGTTTGGTGGATCGAGACGGAGGCCGAAAAAGCAAAAAAGCGGCACGAACTGGTCATACCGCTTTTTTGCTGGTGTGGGAAAAGACGATCGCGAATCGCAATCGTCCCTCGCCCCAATGTTCGGTCTATCTCCAGACGACCTAAGCTTCCTCGTACTTGCCGCCCTTCTCGGGATCGGACCAGTCGCAGGCAAAGCCCTTGGTTTCCGGCACGTATTGGTTCCAGGGGATCGGATCGACCGGTGCGTCGGTTGCCGAGACGATCTCGAACATGCCATCGTCGCGGATTTCTCCGATGCGGACGGTTTTCGAGATGTGGTGGTTCGGGTTCATCGTCACCGTACCGCCGGGAGCGGCGAAGGTTTCGCCGTAGGCCGCTGCGCGAACGGCTTCGAGATCGTAGGCGTCGCCTGCTTTCTCAGCGGCTTGCTTCCAGAGGTAGACCATGATGTAGGCCGCTTCCATCGGGTCGTTGGTGACGCGATCGTCGCCGTATTTAGCCTTGAAGTCCGAAACCCATTTTTCGTTCTCGGGCGACTCGACGGTTTGGAAGTAGTTCCAGGCCGCATAGTGGCCGGTGAGGTATTCCGGCGTGATCACGCGGACTTCTTCTTCTGCCACTGACACCGACATCACGGGGTACTTGTCGGGGCCGAGGCCAGCGCCCTGGAGCTGCTTGAAGAAGGCCACGTTGCTGTCGCCGTTCAGGGTGTTGAAGATCACGCCACCGTCGGGCAGTTCCTGCTGGATCTTGGCAATAATCGGCGTGACTTCCGTGTCGCCGAGAGGCAGGTAGTCTTCGCCGACGATTTCGCCGCCGTTGGCTTTCACCTGCTCGGTGATGATTTGGTTGGCGGTGCGGGGGAAGACGTAGTCCGAACCAACGAGGAAGAACCGGTCGCCTTTGTTTTCCAGCAGCCAGTCCACGGCGGGTTCGATTTGCTGGTTGGGGGCAGCGCCGGTGTAGAAGATGTTCTTCGAACACTCTTGGCCTTCGTACTGCACCGGATACCAGAGCATGTGGTCGGCGGCCTCGAAGACGGGCAGCACGGCCTTGCGGCTGGCCGAAGTCCAGCAGCCGAAGACAACGGCCACTTGGTCTTCTTCGATCAGTTTTTTGGCTTTCTCTGCGAAGGTCGGCCAGTCGGACGCGCCGTCTTCTTCGATCGCTTCAATCATTTTGCCGTTGACACCGCCAGCGGCGTTGATCTCTTCGATCGCCAGCAGCTCGGCATCGACGACGGTATTTTCGCTGATCGCCATCGTGCCGCTGCGCGAGTGCAGGATGCCGACTTTGATGGTGTCGCCACCGCCACCGCCCGCTGCGGCATCGTCTGCGCCCGCATCGTCGGTGGTTGCTGCATCTTCGTCGCCCGCCGGGGTGGTACAGGCTTTGAGCAGGAGGCTGGTGCTAAATGCCGCAGAACCCAAGATTAGGAACTTACGGCGGCTAAAATCAGAGGTCATAGTGAGTTTTCGTGCTCCTCATACCGGAACCAGATTCGGGAAACAGCCGCGATCGTGCGTCGCTCCCAGGGTCGGGCACTCTTCATGGAATACCTTGACAGAGAGTTTAGCTCAGGCAGTAGTCTTACGCAGGCTTACTTTAAGCAAAGGTTAATTATCCCTGAGATCCCGAACGCACGAAGCTCGGCAGATATCGATCGATTTCGATCGCGATCGGTCCGGAGCTTGTGAATGATGGTGATTCTAGCAGGACTTTTCAGGCGCGTTGTCAATCGTTACGTGCGGCGGAATTCGAGTCGCAGAGCAGCAGACCGTACTCGAGGGCTTCAGCAACGGCCTGATAGGAAGCGTCGATGATATTGTCCGAAACGCCCACGGTCGTCCAGCGCTGGAAGCCGTCGGTGGATTCGACGAGGACGCGGGTTTTCGCCGACGTGCCTGCGTTGCCGTCGAGGATGCGGACTTTGTAGTCGGTTAGGTGGAACTTCTCGATCTCGGGGTAAAGGGTTGTCAGGGCGCGTCGCAGGGCGGCGTCGAGGGCGGAGACGGGGCCGTTGCCCTCGGCGGCTTCGAGGATGTCACGATCGCGATCGCGGTCTCGGACGGTAATTTTCACCGTTGCCAGGGAGTCGCTGGTGGCCTCGCCATGCTGAGTGCAATGAACCTGGAAGCCGCGAACGTCGAAGTAGTGCGGACGTTGTCCCAGGGCTTGGCGCATCAGCAGATCGAAGCTAGCTTCGGCCCCCTCGAACTGATAGCCCTGGTTTTCCAAATTCTTAATGCGCTGCAAGATTTCGCGACAGGCGGGGTCGGTTTTGTCCAGCTCTAGGCCGAAGGTCTGGGCTTTCGCGAGAATGTTGCTCGTCCCGGACTGATCGGAGATGACGATGCGACGACGGTTGCCGATCGTCTCGGGGGGCAGGTGCTCGTAGGTGATTGGGTTGCGGCGGACGGCGCTGACGTGGATGCCGCCTTTGTGGGCGAAGGCCGAGCGCCCGACGAACGGGGCGCGATCGTCCGGGGCCAGGTTGGCGATTTCGCTGACGAAGCGGCTGGTTTCGGTCAGGCGCGGCAGGCGATCTGCGGGCAGGCAGTCGTAGCCCAGCTTGAGTTGAAGGTTGGGAATGACGGAGCAGAGGTTGGCGTTACCGCAGCGCTCGCCATAGCCGTCAATCGTGCCCTGCACCATCGTCGCGCCCGCGCGGACGGCGGAGATCGTATTGGCGACGGCGGTGTCGGAGTCGTTGTGGGCGTGGATGCCGAATTGTAGGGAACTGGCGCGATCGTCACCGAGCTGGTGGGCGAGCTTGGAGCGCATTTCGGCGATGATTTCGGCGATCTCGTGGGGCAGCGTGCCGCCGTTGGTGTCGCAGAGCGTCAGGTATTGCGCGCCGGACTCGATCGCGGCCAGCAGCGTTTCGACTGCATAGCTGGCGTTGCGCTTGTAGCCGTCGAACCAGTGCTCGGCGTCGTAGATGACGCGGCGATGTTCGCCTTTTAGAAAGGTGAGGGTGTCGGCGATCGTCTCCAGGTTTTTATCGAGGGTCGTCTGTAAGCCTTCGGTGACGTGGAGATCCCAGGACTTGCCGAACACCGTCACCCACTTGGTTTCGGCCTCCAGGATCGGCACGAGCATCGGCTCGTCCGCCGCCGATCGCCCGACCCGGCGCGTCGAGCAGAATGCCACGACCTGGGCATTTTGCAGCGGCTCGTCCTGCAGTCGCGCGAAAAACTGGCCGTCCTTCGGGTTCGCTCCCGGCCAGCCGCCTTCGATAAAGGGGATTCCTAGGGCGTCCAGGCGGTGGGCGATGCGGAGTTTATCGTCCAGGGAGAGCGCGATGCCCTCGCACTGCGCGCCATCGCGCAGGGTCGTATCGTAGAGCGTGACGGGCGATCGGGCGGGGTCGGATAGAGTCACGGCGAGATGGGGTGCGCGGTCTCTCGATCTTAAGCGCGAACTGAAATTACACGCGATCGCTCGCCGCGAGAGAAGTCAGGCTTTCGACAAATTGCGTCAGCAAGTCGCGTCAGTAGCAGGTATGACCGTCGCGACGACGATTTGCTCCCCTGCCACGTCGGATCGTCCCCAGCAGCGTCGAGGTAATCGTGCAGCTTTGAATCGTCGGGGTGTTTTTGGCCGTCACCGTCACGCGCCCGAGCTGGCCCTTAATCTGGCCGCGATCGCCAAACTCCACAGAGTAATATCCACCGCGCTGACGGAAGGTCGTGCCGCTGGCGATCGTCACCGGGGCGCTCGTGCCTTGCCAAGCGATCGGCTCGGCGTTGCCGCGGTGGATCGACCACTCGATTCGCCCGTCGGTTTCGCGCAGACTCGCGCGCCAGTCGAGCCTGGTTTTCAGCGCCTGGCCTTGCGCCTCGCGCAGCGCCAGATACAGATCGGCATTGACGCGGTTAACCATCTGCCGATCGCGTAGACGCATCCAGCCCGGGGCAGCGATCGCACCCAGGATTCCCGCCATCAGCACGACGACCGCCACCTCGATTGCGGTAAAGCCCGCCGACGATTTCTCGCCCGGTTGTCGGTCGGTTCCGAAGCGGCGAAACGTCTCTGTCACACCAGTCGTCTTCATCAGCTCGCGATCGCAATTCTGTCGTAAATTCACATTCGGCAGCGTAGCAAGCGGCGTCGCTGCGAATCGACCTTAGAAATACGCAAAGCCCCCTGCAATCGACGGCTGAGCGCTCCAAACTGCGCCGGGATCGCTGGCGATTGCGATCGAATCCTCAACCTTGACGCTCCGATCGCGCCGTCGATAGACTGATATTCGCGCTCTCGACCGTCTCTGGGACTCTTCGCCATGACCCACGCTACCGATCTCGGCACTCTGGCCCGCTGGATGGCCTCGGACTTCACCAACCAGCAGCAAGCCTTCGACAATCCGCCGATTTTCGCCCACGTTCGTGCCTGCATGCGTCCGCTTCCGGCGGGGCTGCTGGACGGGACGGCGCTATATCTCGAGCAAGCGTATGAGTATAACCTCAAAAGTCCCTACCGCACTCGCGTTCTCAACCTCAAGTTCACAGAGGTCGATGGCGCGTCGCAAATTACGATCGAAAACTACGCGATCGAGGGCAAGGAAGAGTTCTACGGCGCATCGCGCGAGCCGGAGCGCCTCGGATCGCTCGGGGCCGATCGCCTGACGAAGCTGCCCTGCTGCGATTTTCACGTCACCTGGACGGGCGAGTGCTTCCAAGGAACCGTCGAGGAGGGCAAGGGCTGCATGGTCGAGCGCAACGGCAAGATGACCTATCTACAAAGTACGTTTCAGGTCTTTGCCGAGCGCTTCACGAGTCTCGATCGCGGCTACGACCCGGCAACGGACGAGCGCGTTTGGGGCTCGATCGCGGGGCCGTTCGACTTCCACCGCGTCACCAGCTTTGCCGAAGAGCTAAACCAGACGGCGGCAGTTTCTGGTTAGCGCGCGCCATCCGTTCGCGACCCTGTGCGGGATGGGCGATCGCGCGCAAGTAGCGCCAGGGGCTGTCGCCCACCCTCGGTTCGTGACGGCCCCTAGCGCGATCGTCCTACGCCGAGAACTTTTCGGTGATGCGCTTCATCGCTTCGACTACGTTGTCGCGGCTGTTAAACGCCGAGATGCGGAAGTAGCCTTCGCCCGCCGCGCCGAAGCCCGAACCCGGCGTCCCGACGACATTACAGTTGTAGAGCAGCTTGTCGAAGAAATCCCAGCTCGTTAGGCCGCTGGGCGCTTTCACCCAAACGTACGGCGCGTTCGTGCCGCCGAACACCTCCATTTCCGCTGCCGTCAGCTTCTCGCGAATAATCGAGGCGTTCTCCAGGTAAAAGGCGATCAGCTCTTTAATTTGCGCCTTGCCTGCGTCCGAGTAGACCGCCTCCGCGCCGCGCTGGACGATGTACGAAACGCCGTTGAACTTGGTGCACTGGCGGCGGTTCCACAGCTTCCAGATTTCCACGTCCGAGCCGTCCGCCGCTTTGCCCTTCAGGGTTTTCGGCACGACGGTGAACGCGCAGCGCGTACCGGTGAAGCCCGCATTTTTCGAGAAGGAGCGAAACTCGATCGCGCAGTCGCGCGCGCCGTCCAGCTCGAAGATCGAGTGGGGCAGGCTGTCATCAGTGATGAAGGCTTCGTAGGCGGCATCGAAGAGAAGTATCGAGCCATTGGCGCGGGCGTAATCGACCCAGGCTTGGAGCTGCGCTTTGGTTGCCGTCGCGCCGGTGGGGTTGTTAGGGAAGCAGAGGTAAATCAGGTCAACCTTGCCTTTAGGGATCGCGGCGGTAAAGTCGTTGTCTGCCGAGATCGGGATGTAGGTCAGGCCGCCGTATTTGCCGTCTTCGTCCGCTTCGCCGGTGTTGCCTGCCATCACATTGGTGTCTACGTACACCGGGTAGACCGGGTCGGTGACGGCGATCGTGTTGTCGTGACCGAAGATGTCGAGGATGTTGCCGCTATCGCACTTCGCGCCGTCGCTGACGAAGATTTCCGAAGCGTCGATATCGCAGCCGCGCGCTTTGAAGTCGTTCTCCGCGATCGCTTCGCGCAGCCAAGCGTAGCCCTGCTCGGGGCCGTAGCCTTTGAACGAGCCGCGATCGCCCATGTCGTCAATGGCCGCTACCATCGCATCGCGGCAGGCTTGGGGCAGCGGCTCGGTCACGTCGCCGATGCCGAGTTTAATGATTGGCGCGTCGGGATTAGCTTCGCTAAAGGCGCGGACGCGGCGAGCGATTTCAGGAAACAGGTAGCCTGCTTTGAGTTTGAGATAGTTGTCGTTGACGGTAGCCATGCTGTGGTGGGGCGAAAAAATAATGCTCTTCAGCTTACCGTTTCGGCTCGCGCGGGCGCTGTCGCAGATTGCGCTCGTCTTATCGCCGTCGCGAAGATTGGCGACACTGGGGATGTATCCGCTCCGCGCCCGACACGATGAAACTCACGCTGCAACTGCCGCCCGATTTAGAGTGCAATTTGCTCGCCGCGCTCGGCAAAGCAATCAAGCTCTCGAAACGCTTGCGCTTGAGGTCTTGTGGCAACACGTTCCGCCGGTCGCCGACACTTGGCCGTCCGCGATTCTCGAATACGCTGGCGAGCCGAACTGTCCGAGCTTCGAGGCCGATCGCTATCTCCTGCTGCCACCTGGCGAGCCGGACTTTCTCTGAAAGTTTCCCGACTCAATATGCCTGCAATCTCAGGCTTCCTTCTGATGCAGATTCTAATTTTTCGGCAAGCACCCGATCGATGATGATTTCAGGGTGCTTGAAATCTCGGACTCGGATCGTACATCTCCGACGCCTCGGGTTGCTCAATACCCCGATATCTTCCCAGGGAATAAAAATAGGAGGGTGGAAGAGCCGGAGAATCAGGGCACTGGTCGCTTAAGGAGGTAAGTCATGCAAGCCCCTCAGTGAGAGCATTTC
>CALCCD010000093.1 GCA_937899645.1 uncultured cyanobacterium
ATCTTTGTTTATTTTTGGGGCCAAATTAATTTTGTCAATAATAATACCCGTGGGCTGATTTTTCTTAATTTTCGCGCGGTTTTTTGCTGCGATCTCGGAGATCGCAGCTAAACGCCAGTCTGCTGCTCTGTCGCGATTTGCCCCATGTCCGGAATCAAATCCAGCCTCGTTCTCGCGATCGTCGCGATCGCCGCACTGACGGTCGTGCAGAACCAAGCGCCAACAGTCGTCGTGTTTTTTGGGTTGGCGAGTCCGAGCCTGCCTCTGGGGCTGTGGGCGATTATCGCGGCGGCGACGGGGGCACTGGTGATGTGGGTGCTGTCGCTGATGCTGGCGATCGGCGGTTCCCGACGTCGCCCGCCAAATAATCGAGATCGTCGCCCGGAGCGCCCCGATCGCGACCCGGAGCCACCACGTCGAACGCGCCCGGACGAGCGCCGCGCCGAGCCTGAGGAAATCTGGGATGAAGACGAAGAGTGGGACGATCGTGCCCGCCGCGAGTCCCAGTATGCGCCCCACCTCAACGAGCCGCGCGAGCCTTGGGAAGCCCTGGAAGATGATGAGTTCGTCGAGCCGAATTCTTCCGCCGGGGGCGATCGCCGCGACCGGACTCCCGGCGACCCCGGCGATCGGCCCGAACCGCCGCTCGAACTGCCACTCGAACCGCCATCACTCGATCTGCCGCCGCCCTCGCGCTACGAGCAACCCCAGCAGCCGATCGAAGCCGAACGCCAGGGCAGCGTCTATTCCTTTAGCTATGCCAACAAGCCCGAGGATATCCGGCCCGAACCCGAGCCGCCGATCGACCTCGGACGCGACGGCGGGCGCGTTCCCATCGATCTGCCCCAGCGTAGCGATCCGCGAGCGCTCGACCTGCCCCTCGCGCCAGACGGGCTCGACGAACTGGAAGAGATCGCGCCGATCGTCGAGCCGAACGACGACATCGTGCCGCCACCCGCCAGGAAGAAGCCGCGCCGCGAGTCGCCAGTCCGCGTACCGCGCGGGCCGAAGCGAGACGCTCCTCGAGAGCCCGAATCCCGCGAGTCCCGATCTCGCGAACCTCAACCCCGCGAGCCACGATCTCGCGAACGAGAGCCCAACGACACCGGCGACTGGGAGGATGCAGCTCGAGACCGACGCGATTGGGTTTGACCCTGTATTTCAATCCTGTACGCCTGATGCGTATTAGAAAAGAGCCTCTCAGAGTACTCCACGGAAATAAATGCCCAGCATTCAGAATTCGAGCACTGAGCTTGTCGAAGTGCGTCACACCCAGGCTTCGACAAGCTCAGCCTTCATTGACGGCTTCTGGACAAATATATTTGTGGAGTGCTCTCAGCGTAAGGCTTTCAAGCTTCAACAAAAATGGTAATTCCCTAAAGATCGACGAAATATCGGTACTTTCAGTGATCGATACGCATTAGGCGTCCTGTATTTCAACCGAAGCCGTCGAAGCGGGCGGCGGACGAAGCGACTACGGACGCAGCGAGCGATTTTCGCGATTTTCTAGGGGCAGCGTCGGCGGCGCGGCGGGGATAATGCGGCGCTCCACGGCGGCTTTATAGCTCTCGCGATCGGTTTCGACTTCCACGGCGATCGCCTCGAACTGCACGTCCAGCCCGCCGTAGGGAACCGTGAGGTTGACCATGCCTTCCACCGTGCCGTCGTCGAGTGGCAAAAAGTCCGTCAGCCAGCGCGGGCCGTCGAGCAGCGCCTGGTTCTGGCGATCGAAAATCCACAGCTTGACGTAGACGCGCGAGTTTAGCTCCGGCAGGCGGGCGCGCACGAGAATCGAGCGACCGGCGGTGAGCTGTCCCGGCGGCACGCGCAGGTCGGGACTGGGGATTTCGGTGTCGGCAGGGAGTACCGGGCGGGCGCTCGGCGGCGTCGCGTCATTACGAAATGCGGGCCGCGCCGCGCGATCGAGCACGATTTCGCGGGCGGTGTCGCGCTCGCCATCGTTCGGGTCGGCGATCGGCACTTCGCTCGTGCGGGTGAGGGGGGCCAGATCGCCGCTGGCCAAATCTTCGGGCAGGTTATCCAAGTCGAGATCGTCACCGTCGAGCCAGCCCGCCAGCTCGTCATCGCGAGCGAACTGATTGAGGCGGGACACGAAGCGATCGTCGTGGTGTGACGGCGGCGTCAGCGGCTCGAAGGGGGCGCGATCGCCTTCCGTGGCGGCACGTCGCTGGGCGGCCAGCTCGTCTTCTGCTGCCGCGAGGGCTAAGTCGGGCGCGGCGTCGGGCGCGTCGCTCACTTCGAGGGCGTCGTCGGGCGTTTCGTTCGTATTATCGTCAGCACCTTCTGGCGCGAGGCCGAGGCGGGCCAAAAGCTGGGATTTATCGATGCCCGAATCGCCGCTGGCGACGAAACCGGGCAGGTCGAGCTTCGGCTTCGGCGGGCCGGGCAGCAGCGGCGGCGCGGTCGGCTTCGGCTCGCTCGGTCGATCGTCGCTCCAGCGATCGCTTTGCCACACGGCGGACTCGCGCTGTTGGCGATCGTTGAGGTTTTCGAGCAGCGACTCGAGTCCGGAGGCGATCGTAAACGACTGCTTGGCGACGGTGTTCGGCACGGTGTCACACAGCAGCAGCTCGCCCAAAACGAGCTTGGAATTCTCGGCTTGGGGCAGGGGCAGCGATCGCTCGAAGCGTAGCTCCCCGCCCGCTGTCGGCGGCAGCAGGTATTGCTTGACCACCAGTATTTGCAGCGACTGGGGCTCGCGCAGGCGCAGACGCAGGTGCAGCCCCCCGAGGCGCGTATCCGGCGAAATCGACGCGTCAGCCTTGACGCAGCCGGAAAGGGTCAGCGTGCCGCCCGGTTCGATCGTGAAACTGGTGCGATCGAGCTGGAGGGTCAGCGTGTCGGGGTCGTACTGGGTTAGGGTTGGTGGCGCTTCGATGGCTTCGACTTCCGGCACGTCGGCGTCTGGCATCATTGCGTCGGCGATCGCGAGTTCCGGCTCTTCGACGTCGCTGGTTTCCGCGATCGCGGCAGTATCGATCCCATCGCCCGTCCCTTCAAATTCCTCAACCGCATCTCCTTCAACTTCGTTCGCTACCTCAACTGCGGCAGGCTCGATTGCAGGTTCGGCCTCAGTGGATTCATCCTCGACGAGTTCGTTCTCGGCCAGCTCGCTCTCAGCTAGCTCGCCCTCAGTCAGTTCGCCCTCAGCCAGCTCGCCCTCAGTCAGTTCGCCCTCAGCTAGCTCGCCGGTCGGCTCGATTTCGATCGGTTCCGCACCGGCAGACTCGGCCTCGATCGCCACCGACTCGGGCTCCGCATCATCCGTTGCGCCAACTGCTTCCTCCGCAGCGGAGGCGGCCTCGGGGGCCACCGGCGCGACATCCGGTAGCGGCAGTTGTCCCGGTACTTCCGGCTCGATCTCGCCGTTCTCCTCTCCCCACACGCTCGCAGCGTCGATCGCCTCTAGAGGCACGTCCGCCACGCCCTCGATTTCTGGAATGGCGAGCTGGCCGGGGACTTCTGGCTCGAGCTGGTCTGGCTCGAGCTGGCCTGGCTCGATTTCGCCGCCCGATCCTATCGTTACCTCTCCACGGGGCACGCTAGACAAGGCTGTCTCTAGCGGCTCTTCGACCGTACTTTCCGCGATCGACGCTTCAGGTGCTTCCGCCGCTTCCAGCACTTCTGCTACTGGCTCCGCTGGCGGCTCTTCACTGACGCTCTCGACAGTCTCTGAGGGATTTTCGGCGGGCAGATCGCCAGAGACTGCCGCCGTTTCCGTCCCGTCTGTCACCGACGCGACCACCTGCCAGGATATCGAGGCGGACTCCTCCCCGAGCCGATCGCCGATCGCCTGACAGGTCAGCGTCCAATCCCCATCGCCGAGATCCGTAAACGGAATTACCGCCAGCAGGCCGTCGTCGTTGGTACGCGTACCGCGCTGGTACGTCCGCCGCTCGCCATCGGACTGCGTGACGACGATTTCGACCGCGATCGGCGTATTCGCCAGCGGCGCGCGCGCCGCAATTCGATAGCGTCCGGGTTGGAGGGCCATCGTTTCGCCTTCAAGCACCGTCCACGACCGTATTCCTTCGCGCTGTACCAAGAATTTCCAGGTTCCCATGTGGCTATCGTCCGAGCGGTGGCAATTAGAAGTTGAAGTGAGGACGTGCTGCGATACGGCGATCGGGCACGGCTGCGCGAGGTTTCTTGTGCTACTCAGTGTATCCCATGCATCAGCGACTCCTCACGGGCGAAAGCTCGGGGACGATCGCAGAAGAATCCGCTCGCGGCGGGCGGCGAGCGGACGCTGGTAAAGGCTCCGATCGGGCCGAAGCCGAGCGTTACACTAAACCTCTCGTACGATTTGAAAGATCCTTAAATTCTCGGGGCCGTCGGGACGCTCCCGCGACGAATAATTTTTGCCGGTCTTCCTCTCGGTTTCCATTGCCACACACCTGCCCCAGACATCGCCCTCGGACTGACGGTCTGAATCGCCTGTGAACTCCGCCCCCCTGCCCGATCGCTTCGACATTTTGGTTATCGGCTCGGGAGCGGCGGGACTCTACACCGCGCTGCGTTTGCCCGAGCGGCTGCGCGTCGGCTTGGTGACGAAGAGCCGTCTGCCGAAGTCCGCCAGCGACTGGGCTCAGGGGGGCATCGCCGCTGCGATCGATCCGGACGACGCCCCGGCCTTCCACGTGGCCGATACGATCGCAGCGGGAGCGGGCCTATGCGAACCGGAGGCCGTGCGCGTGTTGGCAGAGTCCGCGCCGGACTGCGTGCGGGCGTTGGTCGATCTCGGGGTCGGGTTCGATCGTTGCGGCGATCGGCTGGCGCTGACTCTGGAGGCCGCCCACTCCCATCGTCGCGTTCTCCACGCCGCCGACACCACCGGGCGCGCGGTGGTCAGCACCCTGAGCGATCGCGTCCAGCAGCGCCAGAATATCTCGATCCTCGACGACGCTTTCGTCCTCGATTTGTGGCTCGGGTCGGGCGGCCGGTGCGAGGGCGCGGCGATCGCGCGCGCGGGCCGAGTGCAGTGGGTGCGCGCCGGAGCGGTGGTGCTGGCAACCGGCGGCGGCGGCCAGGTATTCGCGAAGACGACGAACCCCAGCGTCAGTACCGGCGACGGCGTGGCAATGGCCTGGCGATCGGGGGCGCTCTTACGCGATCTGGAGTTCTTTCAGTTTCATCCGACGGCGCTGGCCAAAGCCGACGCGCCCAGCTTTTTGATTAGCGAGGCCGTGCGGGGCGAGGGCGCACATCTAATCGACGACACCGGACATCGCTTTGTTTTCGACGACCACCCCAAGGGCGAGCTGGCCCCGCGCGATGTGGTCAGCCGCTCGATCTACCGCTACCTGAACGATCGCGTCGATGACCCGGCCACCGCTTGCGTCTGGCTCGACCTCGGGCCGATCGGTCGCGATCGCGTTCGGGCGCGCTTCCCGAATATCATCCGCAAGTGCCAGAAGTGGGGCATCGACATCCTCATCGATCGCGTCCCCGTCTCTCCCGCCGCCCACTATTGGATGGGCGGGGTGCAAACTGGCGTGACGGGCAGCACTTCGATCGCGGGGCTCTACGCTGTCGGCGAGACGGCCAGCACCGGCGTTCACGGCGCAAACCGGCTGGCCAGCAACTCACTGCTGGAGTGCTTGGTGTTCGGCGCGAAGCTAGCGGAGGTGCATTTCCAGACAGAGGGCAACGGGATATCGGTCGCGCCACCGACCGAACCGGGCGATTGCGATCTGGATTGGGCGGCAATTCCCGAGTCTGAATGGCAGTGGCTTGCGGAGCTACGGGACGAGCTGCCACGCTTGCTCTGGAGAAGCGCCGGAATCTGCCGCGAAGCCGCCAGCCTCGACGCCGCACTCGCCGAGATTAGCCAGTGGCGATCGCGCTGGCAAGCTCTGAAAGTTACGCAAATTCTGACCGAGCTAACGCCGGGGCAGCCGCAGTTACTGGTGCTTCCGGCGGACGACACCGTTCTCTGCTCGTGCCAAATCGCGCTCTGGGGCGAGACGCGCAACCTGCTCGATATCGGCGAGCTGATCTTGAAAAGCGCCCGCTTCCGAGAAGAAAGTCGCGGCGGCCACTTCCGCAGTGATTTCCCCGACACTCGCGACGACTGGCGCGCCCATACGCTGGTAGAAGGCGATCGCGTTTGGCGCTCCAGGCCCGTCGTACGGAGCGACTCGACCTGAGCGGGCTTAGTTGCGGTTGTTGTTATTGTTGTTGTCGCCGTCCGGGCCGAAGAGGTTGTCGGCACTGTCGCTGAGCTGGTCGAAGAAAAGCAGGAAGCCGAGAATATCGCGGAACGGCTGCGTAAAGCGGTTGAGCGCGAAGCTAACTGACGCGATCGTATTGCGACCGACCACCACCACATCGCGATCGCGCAGCAGCACGTTCTCGTTCTCGTCGCCGAAAATCGCGTCCCAGCCGTCGTAATACTCCGTCACCGCCTCGCCCTGAGTCTCGTCGAAGCGAATCAGCGCCACGCGATTCAGGCGCGAATCTTGCAGCGGCACCTGCGCCAACAGATCCGCGAGGCGACTGCCGTTTTGCAGCGTCACCGGCCCCGCCGTTCCCCGCGCCCGCGAGAACAGCCGCACGGTAATCTGTGGGTTCGAGACCGTCGAGAGGGCCACGATCTCGCGCTCGTACTCCTCGAGATCGGCGATCGAGAGTTCCGGCACGATCACCACGTCGCCGCTCTCCAGCGGGAAGTCCGGCACGGTCGCGCCCTCGATCAGCGGCGTGTACAGATCGACCTCGCGCTCGATGACCGAGCCGTCGCGCAACTGGCGGCGCACCAGCACCGAGCGCAGGTCGGCGGTACTCTTCGCGCCCTGGGCCGTAACGATCGCCTGGTCGAGCAGCGGCGGAATCCCCGACGCGAAGTCGTAGTAGCCCGGTCGGAACACCTCGCCGAGGATCGTAATTTCTAGCGGCGTATCCTGGGCCGTCACTAGCGGCGTACGGCGCAGCAGCTCGCGATCGTAGTCACTGTCGAACAGCAGATCGCGCTCGGGTACGACGATCGTGTCGCCATCGCGCAGACGCACGTCCGGCAGCGGCGTCCCGTCGGCGATCGGCGTATACAAGTCGATCGACTGGCGCAACGTCGTTCCGTCAGCGCGGCGGCGCTCGACTTGAATATTGCGTAAGTCGGCGTTGACGCTCGCCCCTCCAGCGGTCAGCAGCGCCTGATGGACGAAGGAGTTCGGCGCGATCGGAAAATAGCCCGGACGCAGCACCGCACCGCTAATCGTCACCTGGGCCGGACGCGGATTCGCCAGGATCACCTGCACCTCGGGCTCGACCAGAACGACATTGAACTGCGATCGCAGCAGCTCGGCGCTCTCGGCGATCGTCAGGCCCGCCAGGGAAATCTGGCCGAGCAGCCCGACGAACACCGTCCCGTCAAAGGCGATCGTCGCCTGGGTCGAAAGCTCCTGAAACGGCGGCTGCAAGACGATATTGATCTGGTCGCCGGGGCCGAGGGGGTACGCCTGCCAGACGGCGGGGTCGCTGAGGCTGGGCGGCGCGGGCTCGGGCAGCCTAAAGGCGGCGAAGCGATCGCGACGCTCCTGGGCTTCGGTGCGCTCGCGCAGCGCGTCGAAAAACTCGCGGTACTGCATCTCCAGGGCGTCGTTGACTCGATCGCGCACCGACACTTCATCCGCGAGCGCGCGAACTGCGTCGTTGCCATCCGTCTGCGCGCGGGCGGGCGGCGCGATCGCAGCGGCAGCCCACCACCACGCGCCGGTAACGAGCAGCGCTCTCGACAGACGAGTTATCCAAAGGTTCATTGAGGGTTCGGCGATCGGTTCGATCGAAAGAAGTCGGAAGAATGCGGTGGTTGCTGCGCCGATCGGGCGGCGGACAGGCGGACAAGTAGAAAGTAAACGTAGACAAACAAACCGACTAGATTTACTGCGGCGAAGACGGAATCGCCTCGACGAGCCCGGACTGACGCAGGGCCGTATGGATCGCCTGGGCCAAATCGGTCGCCACCTCGCGCGCGCCTTCGATATCGCCACGCACCTCGATCGGCACCAGAACCGCCACCGCAGCCCAAGGCTGGCGAGTCCCGGAGAGCTGCGCGCCCAGATCGGTCAGAAACCAGCGCGCTCCGGAGTAGTGCCCGCCGTTCGGCCACGCGTACCACGCCGTTGTCGCATAAGTTTGCGCGGGCGTCCACGTCCGGAAAAAGCGAGCGTTGACCGTGCCGCCGCTCTCCTGGCCATCCGCGTCGAGCACCGGAAACTCCATCCAATTCCAATTATCGAGTTCCAAGTCGCCCTGGCCGCCCAGCAGCCCTTCGATGTCGCTCCACTCTGTTTGGGGCAGCGACGACGTGCCGGTGGCGGACTTCTGCGGGTGAATCAGCAGCAGCGCTTCGCGTTCGGCGTGGGGCGTTTCGGGGTCGGCGCGCACGACCTGTTGCAGCCACTCGTAGGGGCCGAGGGTGAGCTGGCTCGCATCGACGACGCTCCAGTTTTCGATCTCCAGGCCATCCTGGACGATCGACTTAAGCGTCTTGAGCTGCACCTCCTGGATCGTGCTGTCGGTCGGGAGTTTGCCCTGAAAATAGGGCGGGAGCGCACCCACGACCAGCGCGATCGCAAAGAACAGCGCGATCGCGGCCTGGGCAGAAGTGAGCCATTTGGGCAGGCGGCCTGAAGTCATAGCAGTGGAAGCAAAGTCGAGTCAGACGGGGTTTAGCGCATCACAATCCTCACAATCTTACCCAAGACCTTTTCACTCGCTCCGGAAATATCGCCCCAATCCAGCCAACCACGACGCCGATCGCGCAACTTGCGCTCCGAAGCGCGAGCGATTTCCCCATAGGTCTCTGGCGAAGACCGAGCGCGCTGTTCTCGAGGCATTCTCCCGCGCACGCCCTCGCGAGTTCGCCAGGCCGCCAAGACGAAGACCCAGCGAACGCCATCAACTTCGTGCCCGGTTCCTTTCGGAGTCGGTTGTCGAGCGCCCGAGCAAACAAGGGCTGTATATCTGTGTTGACGGCAGCTTGTCGCGCCTAGAAAAACGCATTCGAGACCCACATCGACTGATACGGCGCAAGCTCGAGAGCTTCGTAGAGCCCTGTCATTTTCGTACCGCCGATCAAGTCAAACCAGTCGTCCGTACAAACGAGATTGAGATCCGAGAGGCGCAGCGCCTGGGGCACGTCCGTGAGATTGTGGATCGAGAAAATGCTCTGGTCGCGGTTCATGCTCTGCCGCCAGAATCCGAACAGCACCGGACGCAATTGCAGGGTGTACTGGGTGGCGTTGGGGTGGAAGGCGGGCTGGCGGCGGCGAATCTGGATGAGTCGCGATAGCTCTTTGAGGACGATCGACTGGGGCGAGGTCGGGTCGGAGATTGCCGCTTCCAGCGCTTCGTAGTCCCACTGGCGGCGATTAATCGTACGGTTGTGGCCGGTCTCGCTGACGCCCTCGGCGTAGTTAGGCGTGGCGAGCAGGCTGTGGATGTAGAAGGCCGGGATGCCCTCGACGGACATGGCGATCGTCTGGGAGCAAATAAAGCGCTGAATCTGCCACTCGTCCTCGCCTTTAACCGTGCCTTTGAAAGCATCGAACAGCGAAATATTGATTTCATAGGGGCTCTCCGAGCCGTCGGCGTGGCTGCGCATGCTGATGCGTCCGCCGAACTTTTTCATCAAGTCGAGCAGCGTGTCGTACTCGTCCTCAGTAAGCAGCCCTTCGGTCGGCCGCATGCCGATGCCGTCGTGGGAGGCGGTGAAGTTTAGATAGGCGCAGCCCACCGGCGCAGGCGGCATGCTCATCATCCACGTCCGCAGGTGGTCGGAGCGGCCCTGGAGCAGCGCGTTCAGCAACAGCGGCGGCAGGCTGAAGTTGTAAATCATATGCGCCTCGTTGCGATTGCCGAAGTAGCTTAGGTTCTCGCGGTTGGGCACGTTGGTCTCGGTGATCAGCGCTACGGACGCATCGACCATCTGGACGATCTGCCGAAAGATTTTGATCAGCGCGTGGGTCTCGGGCAGGTGGATACAGGGCGTGCCGATCTCCTTCCAGAGGTAGCCGATCGCATCCAGGCGGATGTATTTCGCGCCCGCTTCGATATAGGCCAGAACGACTTTGACGATCTCGACCAGGACATCCGGGTTGGCGAAGTTGAGATCGATCTGGTCGTGGCTGAAGGTCGCCCACACGTACTTCGTGCCGTTGGCGGTCTCCACCGGGGCTAGGAGCGGCGAGCTGCGCGGGCGCACCACCTGCGAAACGTCTGTGGTTTCGGGATCGACCTCGATGAAATAATCGCAGCCCGGTTTTTCACCGCGCTTGAACTGCTCGAACCACTCGTGCTGACTCGAAATGTGGTTGATCACCAGATCGGCCATCAGGTTAAAGCTTTGACCGATCTGGCGCACGTCGTCCCAAGTGCCGAGTTCGGGGTCGATTTTTAGATAGTCGATCACCGCAAAGCCGTCGTCGGAGCTGTAGGGGCAGAACGGCAGAATATGAACGCCGGACACCGTATCGCGTAGATACGAGCCGAGGAAGCGATCGAGGGTTTGCAGCGGGCGATCGTCCTGACTGCTGTTGAGCGAGTTGCCGTAGGTAATCAGCAGCGCCTTTTCCTGGTTCCATTTGCCCAGATCTTCATCGAAGGAAGCGGCTAGATACGGCTCGACGATCGCGTAGAGCCGTTCGCAGAGACTGGCGGCGATCGCCTCGCCGTAGACCCGATCGAGCAGCGGCGTAACGCGCCCGGAAAAGATTTCGGAGCGATCGGTAGGTAAAACCATAAGTCCTTCGGGGGGTGCGGGACAGTTGCGTCCGTGCCGTGCGCTGCTGCGAAGGTTCGCGATCGATCGGGGTGGAGTAGAGTGCCAGCTAAGGTGCGGACGGGAAAGCCGGAGAGGGTAGCAAGGGCGTCAGCTGTGCGCCGAACTCTCGCCGAGGTGTCGAAAATCTCTCACTGTGACTTCTATTTCGGTTTACGCTACCGAAAACGCTGGGTTTCATCAACTGCGATCGCACGCAAAGTTCGCCAATCCGTGACACGGCTCTGGACGTGCCCGCCGATCGTTCCCACCCGACCGCTTCGTCTCTGCCTTTCTCCGTATGCTCGGAACTGCTCTGCGCCGCTTGGCGATCGCCATTCCAACCCTCGCCGCGATCGCCACGATCGTCTTCGCCATCCTCGCTCTGGCCCCCGGCGACCCGATGGGCGAGTTCGCCACCAACCCGGCGATCACGGCTGAGGTGCGTGAAAATATCCGCCGATCGCTCGGCCTCGACGCGCCGATCCACGTGCGCTATCTGCGCTGGGTCGGGGCGCTGCTGCGCGGCGATCTCGGCTACTCGTTCAACAGCCGCGCGCCGGTGCTGGATCTGCTGCTCGATCGCCTGCCGACGACGCTTTGGGTGGTGGGCTCAGGCTATCTGCTGGGCGTGGCGATCGCCTTTCCGCTGGGAACGGTCTCGGCGCTGTTCCACCGGCAACTGTTCGATCGCGTCGCCACCACGTTTGCCTTCCTGTGGTTCTCGCTGCCGCCGTTCCTGACGGGCCTGCTGTTTATCGCCATCTTTAGCGTCTGGCTCGACTGGCTGCCGTTTATTTATGACAGCACGCTGCGAGTCACGGACTTTAACTCCGCGATCGCCCAGCTCCGTCAGTCCGCCATGCCGATTGCCGTTCTCGGGCTTTATCAGGCAGCGCTGCTGGTGCGTTTCGTGCGTGCTTCGGTGCTCGATCGCCTCGAACAGCCCTACGTCCGCACCGCGATCGCCAAGGGCCTCTCCAAACGCGGCGTCCTGTTGCGCCACGTGCTGCGTAATGCCCTGATTCCGATCGTTACGCTCGTGGCAATCGACCTGCCCAGCGTCCTGACGGGCGCGCTCGTCACCGAGCAGGTGTTTCGCGTTCCGGGCATCGGCTCGCTGCTCGTCGAGTCGATTTACCGCAGCGATACGCCAGTGGTGATGGCGATCGCGATTCTCTACGCTGTCGCGATCGTCTTCTTCAACGCCCTGGCCGACACGATTTACACGTTGCTCGATCCACGCGTCAGCGATCGGGCCGCGTCTTCCTAGCTCGTCAGAGCGTCAACAGCTCGCAAGGCGGCAAACGTCCGAGATCGCATCCTGCCAATCCCACCTGCACGAAAACACTCACCCTCAGGCCGTGCCCTCAGGCCGTGCACTCAGGCTGTGCCGATCGTGCAAATATTAAGTTCCCATGAAATCGAGCGCGCCGTACCGCGCCCGAAGCAGCGTCTCGCGCCCTGCGAAAGGGCGTGCCAGCGTACAATTGAGCCAGACTCTAGTTTCGATCGGGAGTCATCTACCGGCTCGTATATGGTTGTCTCCATCCCCAAGCTATCCCTTCCGACGGAGCAGAGTATTCCCGACTGGAATGCCCGCCGCCGGAACAACCCCGACTGGTTGCCCGAACTCGGCGGCGCGGACTTCTCCAAGCAAAAGCTCCGGGAGATTAACCTAAGCCTGGGATTTTTGCGCGGCGCGAACCTCTCTAACGTGGACTTTTGCATGGCGAACTTCGAGGAAGCCAACCTCGACGGCGCAGATATGCGCGAGTGCGCCATGTACACCGCAAACCTGCGCCAAGCCACGCTCAAGGAGTGCAACCTCGTCCAGGCCGATCTCGTCGAAGCCAACCTGACCGGAGCCGACCTGTCCCTGGCCTTGTTGCAGCGCGCCCGCATCGATCGCGCCGATCTCACCGACGCCTGCCTCTACACCACCAGCCTCAGGCAAGCCAGCCTGCCGAACGTCGTGCTGATCCGCGCGGATATGCGCGAAGTCGATCTGACAATGGCCGACCTCTGCGAAGCCGATATGCGCGAGGCGAATATGAGCTTTGCGATCTGCTCGCTCTCGAAGTTCGTCGGCGCGACGCTCTGCAAAGCCAACCTCTACCGCGCCAACCTCAGCCTCGCCAACCTCTGCGTCGCCAACCTGATGGGCGCAAACCTCTACAAAGCCAGCCTGATCGGCGCGAATATGATCGGCGCGAATCTCTACATGAGCGATATGCGCTTCGGCAATATGGCCCAGGTAGACCTACGCGAGGCCAGCCTGCGGATCGCGAACCTCACGGGCGCGAACCTCACGGGCGCGAACCTGGGCATGACGAACCTGACCGAAGCGACACTGTTCCGCGCCAACCTGGCCGGGGCAAACCTCTACCAGGCCAACCTGCACCAAGCCAACCTGGACGGGGCGAATCTGACCGGAGCGACGATGCCCGACGGCAGCCGACATCCTTAAAGGCGATCGCGTTTCGCCACGCAGGCTCTTCTGAGGCAGGGCAAGAGAATCGGTCGCGGGAATATATAGGAATATGGCGTGAGGCCATTCGATCGAATGGTGTAGAAATATTGAAAAGAGCGGCGGATCGAGAACTGGGCAATTTAGTCTAGTTTTACAGCTTCGCGCATTTCGGTATCTCTGTAGTCTGTCGAACTCTCTACACTTTTCGGCAGATCTGGCTCTGTTTTGGTGCTGGTGAAATATCGAGCCGTTCTGGCATTGAGATACTTTCGGGTATTTCTAATTCGTCTCTCTGATTCGTCTCTCCAAGAAGCGCGATCGCCCGCCCCCCAATCGCTCGACATCATGGAAAAACTTCAAAAATACCGCCTCAATTGCACGCTGACCTTCGGCGATATTTACGCGCAGGTGATCGTCTGGCTGATCGTCATTTTCCTGTCGTTAGCGTCGGGTCTGGCGCTCTGGAGCAGCGCCCGCCAGACATACGCCTTTATGACGATCGGCCTGATTGTCGTGCTGTCGTTGCCGTTCCTGCTGTTCGCGTTCGTAACGACGCTGCTCAATCATATCGAAGTCACCGAGATCGACCCGGCTGCCGAAAAAGCCGCCGCCAGCCGTCCGCCCCGCTCGGAGACCGCAACGGCTACCAGCTAAATTCAGCTGCGATCGCGCGATTTTTCCAGTTCTTGCAGAAGACCCCGAAGGTTCCCGAAACCTTTGGGGTTTTTCGCGTCGAGACCCGCGCAGAAAAATACTGGGGCGCAACAAGCAGGCGCAGCGACTTGCTCGCACCTGACACTACGGCGCTCGGCCTAGGGCACGCCGTCTTTTGGTGATTTTCTCAGGAACGCAGATATCTCCACCGTCTCCACACTCCCCCAAACAGAGCTTTAGGTCGGGCGGGGCAGAGGAGCAAACGTTTTTGTCGCGATCGCGCCATGCGCCCTCGCCCCCTCGCCCCCGCGCCCCTTCCGACCCCGAGCTCACGGCTCACGCCGGACAAAAAACCAAGCGATCGCGCACCTATTTCCCACCGATCGAGCAGAAGTCACTCGACCGATGCTAATATTGATTTACGTACAGAAATAAAAGACAGCCGCCTCTTTTTAGTACTAAATTCAGAAATGTCGTCGATGACTGCCCTGCTGTCTCGGCTTCGCTCCCGTGACTTCGTTCCGGCCTCGAGCGCCATGCAGCCGACTTCCACGCAAACGCAGTTTGAGATCCGTCTGCCTGTGGACTCAACCCCGGCCTAGGCCGCACTGACCGTGCCTGACTCTTCTTCAACTCGATCAACTCGCGATCGCCACTCGCCCACCACGCGGCGAATTTCGCAACTGCCGCCCTTGCGCAAGCCCAGCAAAGACTTTGAAAGTATCGGGGCGGATATCTTTTGGGGCGATATCTCCCGAGACTACGGGCGCAGCACGCCCACCTCTGAAACCGCCCCGCTGCCCTCTGAGTACGCCCCTCAATACGCTCCTGAATATGCACCCGAGGCCGCAGCTACTTCTCGCGCCGTCTGCCCCAATCCCTTAACCCGCGCAGTTCTGCCCCATTCTCAGCCCGACTCCGTAACGTATCCCGAGATGTATCCCGACTCCCACGCCGAGCCTCATTCCGAGCCCTACTCCGAGACCCGCTCCGATGCGTATCTCAACCCGCGCCCCGCTGCGTACTCCGACTCCGGCCCGCGCCCTGTCGCTCCCCCACCCTACGTTGACCCACGCCTGCGATCGACGATTCCACCGCCGCCCGAGCCGACGTCTCAAGCGCCTACGGCTGCCGTCACGATGTTGGGTGGCCTGAGCGGCTGGATCGATCGCACTGTGCGTGCCGAACTCGCTCCCTACATAACCCCAGAGAACCGCGAGCCCGCTGCCCGCCCGGATCGCACGAGTCCGTCGCGCCGTCGCCGCAAGCCGCAGCGCTCGACCCCCGCGCTCTATGTCGCCACGCTCGGCCTCGGTTTGCTGGGGTTTGCGGGATTTTCTAACTGGGAGCCGCGATCGCGCGCCGTTCGCCACGGCCTAGACTGCGCCAGCGTCGTGCAGGTCGATGCAACGCTCGCGCCGGAGGTGGTGGCAGAGCTACCTGCCAAAATCGGCCAGGCCAAAGCGGAGGTGGCACAGGCTCTCGGCGCGCCCTACTGCTCGCTGCCGAAGCTATCGATCCGCCACGGGGCGATCGTCGAGCGCGACCTCTACCAAACCGCTGACGAACGTCGCGTGGTGGTCTCCTACGAGGAAGGCACGCTGTTGGGAGTTGGCATCGAACTCGTCGACGATCGCCCCACTCAGCAGGCCAGCATTACCCCGGACGATGCTGCCGATCCGGGCAACCCGGGCAATCCGAGCGAGCCAGGCGCAGAAGCCGTTCCACACAGCGGCGGAGCGTCCGGACTCGACACCGCGCGACTGCGCGAAGTCAAAGTCCAGCAGTCTTGGGGCGTGAAGATCGGCGACACGATCGGGACGGCTTCGGTGTTGGGCAGCCTCGGCGACGTATCGCTCGATCATCGAGGACAGGTGTTCGCACCGGTAGACGGCTGGGTTGAGGGTAATTTCGTGACGATCGTTGGCGATGCGCTGCTGCCCGGAGAGCCGGGATGCGTGCTGTTCTCGAGCCCGCGACTGCCGTCATATCTGATGAAAACCTGCGGCCTGGTGCAGCGCTCCCTCGGTTCGGTCGAAGCAGGCGAGCCGATCGGGCGGACGGGCGGCAACCTCCACGTTTCGCTACTGTCTCAGCGGCAGGCCGCGACAGCGGGTGAGGCTGAGTGGGTGTACGTATCGCCGTCGCCGGAGTTTCTGGCCCTGGCGATCGACGGCGAGCTGGAGTAGCGAGCCGGAGAGCTTCCTTTCCACATCTTCCAAACGCACCTAACGACAAAACCTGAAGCGATAACCCCGTGAGGTTTGACATGTTTACATCGTTCTCGCTCTACCAACTTCGCGGTCTGCTGGCAGCCTGTGGCTGTGCGGCGATCTTGGGGCTGCTTGTCACCCCGGCGCGCGCTGAGGCCGACGCCGCGATCGATATCCTCTGGGACGATCGCGGCGCGGCAGCGGCGAGTCCCGAGGCCGACCTGGGGGCGCGATTTAAGCCGCGATCGCCCCTGACGCCGCCACCGATCGCCGCCCTGCCGCCCGAAGCCGACCAACCCGACGCCACCGCACCCACCATCGCCGTCCTGCCCGAAGACTGGTGGTCGCAGGGGTCGGCTTCGCCGGTGGCGGTGGCGCTGGGCGCAGCGGAAGGGACGCGACGCCCGGACGGCGGTAAAAACCCGGCTTACTATTGGCACACCGATCCGGGCAACGGCGCAAATAACTTCGGGACGTTTAGCTGGCAACATCTGTCGCCCGCCCAGACCGAGTCGGTTCGACGGGCGCGGAGCGCGGCAGCCAAACGCGACATCTCGGCGTCGCTGGGGCTGGCGGAGTCCGCCGATCGCGCAGCGTTCGCCCGCGTCGGACTATTTCACGATCGGCTGCGCGATCGGGCCAAACAGCGGGAAATTGCGCTGACCCGGCGCGAGCTGCTAAACGGCATGGATCTTGCCAACCAGTCGCCACTGGCGGGGCTGAGCCCGATGGGCTACATCGATCGCCTCGCTCAGATGCGATCGCGGTTCTCCGATGCCGACGAGCAAATTCTCGAAGCGCGAGTGTGGTCGTTTTGGCATCCGCAGCGCAACCGTTGGGACGCGCCGGGACTGGGAAATACTTATGAGAGCATTCGCCACGATCAGGCGCGACGGATGGCGGCGATCGATGCGGCGCTGGCGAGCTATCTCAACAGCGTGACGGCAAATGCCGCAGTGGACGATCGAGCTGATACGGAAGCCGCTCCCGGGATAAAAATTGAGGGGAATACAGCCGACAGCGACGTGGCGCTGACCTTTTAAAACGATCGTCAGATCTCTATGAGAAGTAAGCTTTTACGTAAGAGTACTTACTCTCAAGAAAAGCACAAAGCTTAGTAAGAAAATTCACCCGGTCAAGCTTTCGATTATCCACTCAATCAACGATTTTGAGGCGGCCGCGTCGAATGGCGTGCATCAGTCGAGAGGCCAAAATCTGCGCGTTTTCATCAGCTAAGTTGGACAGCAGAATTTCCCAATCTTCCTGGCAAATATAGCCCTTCTCCCAGGCACTTGCGAAGATTCGCTCTACAGAAACTGACTTAAACATTTTCCCAACCTCCACTTTGCTGATGTCAATTCGCCCGGAGAACATAACCCTGAAAACGCCAGCGGCGATCGAAGTCTGCGAAGGAAGAACGAGTCGATATCGGACGTAGCATTAATATAGTGCAAATTATAGATGCGATCGGGATTGCACCTTTTCTCGTATTAACGAATTGTAAAAATAACTACAGCGCCGAGTCACGCCAGCCAACCACGCAGCGCGCCGCAAAACTTCGAGATCGAGATCGGGTGAATGCGGCTACTCGCTAAGGCCGACTCACCGCGCTCGTGCGGGGTGGAATAGCCCCAGTCTGCAAAAAACAGCTCGATATCTCCTAGATCGGCCTCGCGATCGACGGCTTGCAAAGTTTTGAGGCGATCTTCGACGAACCAGATGCGCCGCAGGCGGTGGTTAATGCGGCGCTCGTAGCGCAGTTCGCGCAGGGTTTGGTACTTCGGGCGTCCCACTTCTTTACCGAAAAGGCGATCGCCCAGTTCGATCTCGATACCGCGCTCGGCGAGGAGCTGCTGGGCGAAGCGGCCTTCTTTGGTCGTGACGATCCACCAGTCGATTCCGGCTTCGTTCCAAGCTTTAAGCCGCTCGATCGTGCCGGGATAGAAAGTATGCAAGGCCAGCCAGTCGTCGAGGTCGTCTTCGATCCAGCGATCGCGCAGGCGATCGAGCGCTACGGCCAGGGCGGGCGGCTCGATATTGTCTTCGGCGACGATGCGATCGCGCACGTTCACCCAGTCTGTCAAGATGGCCTCGCGATCGGTATCGGCCAGAAGCGCGCGCACTAGCACCGGCATCTCCCAGCCGGTCTCGATGACGGGACGCAGCTCGTAGAAGCCGTCGCGGATATCGGACTCGGGGCGCTCGATCGGGTTGGCCCAGTGCTGGCGGTAGGTCTTCCAGGCGGTTTGGAAGTACTCCGCCAGACCGTTGCAGATCACGCCATCGAAGTCGAGGGCAAGCGAGTCGGGGGGCACGAACACGTCAGTTACCTGAAATAGGGCGGGCTCGGAAGGCCGGGCGATCGGCATGTCGTTCCATCGGCGTACCGCGAGCGAGATGCCGTCCGAACCCTGACGATATCACGCGTCGATCGCCTCAGCTGCCACGTTCGCCTCGCCCGCGCCAGCCGCACCAAGTGAACCCAACCAAACCGCAAAGTCCGGAGTCTGGCTCAGAGACTCGAGGTCACGATCGATGACGACAGCGCTGCGGGTCGTCTGCGGATCGATGACGAAGGCTTGCTGGAGCGAGCCGAGGGCGCTGCTGGTGTTGCCCGTCTGGGCAAAGCAACAGGCGCGGTTGTACCAGAGCGTTGCGTCGTTGGGGTCGATCTCGACGGCGCGATCGTAGCTGACGATCGCCTGGGCCCACTGACCGCACTGCCGCAGCACCTCGGCGCGCTTGCACCAGCCCCAGAAGCCGCCATCGTCTATTTCGATCGTCCGGTCGTAGCACTGGATCGCGTCTTGCAGGTAATGCACCCGCACGAACGAATCGCCGCGCCGCAGCCACGCCCAGTAGTCGTCGGGGCGCAAGGCGAGGGCGCGATCGTAGGAACGAATCGCGGCGCGGTAGCGTTGGGCGTAACGCTGGGCGTTGCCGCGTCGGTACCAGGCCCAAAAATCGTCGGGGCGCGCGTCGAGCGCCGCATCAAAACATTCGATCGCCGCATCAAAACGCTCGAACTCTTCGGCGAGCAGATAGCCGCGCCGATACCAGGCCCAGTAGTCGCCAGGGTGCAATGCGATCGCCCGCTCGAAGCTCCCCAGCGCTGGTTCCGGTTCGCCGAGATATTCCCAGAGGATACAGCCGCGCCCATACCAGGCCCAGTAAGAGTCGCCATCCAGCTCCAGCGCCGCATCCAGACTCTGGACGGCTTGGCGATATTTGCCAAATTCAACCAGCACGCTGGCGCGGCGATACCAGGCGTCAAACTGGCTCGGATCGAGTTCGATCGCGGCATCATAGCGATCGAGAGCCTCTTGGTAGCGTTCGGCCTCTTCGCAAACGCGCCCGCGCTGGTAGCAAGCGCTGTAAGTTTCCCAATAGGACTCGAAGTGACGATCGAGAGCAGTCTCTGTCGGAATAGCAGGGGGCATAGAATCGCCCGTGGGTGATGCAGTCAAGGTGATGACAGTCGGAAAGACGCGACGCAAGAGTCGTCTAGCTGCCCTCACTCTACCCCGAATATCAGGCGAAAATTCGACCTCAATTTGCCGCTGCGCACCTCATCTGTTAAGGCACGAAAACACAAACAGCGATATTCCCGAACGCGCCGTCGGTTACATCGGCGCTTGGGAATATCGCTGCTTGGAAATATGGCTGCTTGGGAATCTATGGGAATGAATGCCTGCCGCTTATTGTCAGCATGCGACTTGCCACACTAGTTTTTGAAAAGGAGTGTGGCAGCGCATTCCCTTAGACTCGTCGTCGCGTTAGCGTCCTTTCGCTACGGAGCAGGCGAGCATTCTCCGCCCAGACCGTCCACAATGGCGCAGGTGTTGTACACCAACATTCCAATGTAAGTCGCTCCAGGCGTACCTTCCGCGCCCAAACCGTCTGCCAGCAGGACTTGCTCGGAGATGGAGACCCCCGCCTCGTCTGCAACGGTCTTCAGAACGCGATCGTCAGCCGTCAGCTCGGCAAAGATGATCGGAATGCCCTTCTCATTGATGGAGGTGGCCAACTCGTTAACCTTAGCAGCAGTGGGTTCTTCCTCAGTTGAAACACCCAGCAGCGTACCCTCGACTATCAGACCATAGGCTTCAGCGTAGTACGACATTGCATCGTGGGTGGTGACCAAACGACGCTGCGCCTCCGGAATGGTAGCAATCTGTTCCGGAATCCAAGTATCCAAGGCTTCCAGCTCGGCCGTCAGCTGCTCGGCATTTTCAGTGTACGCATCGGCATTGTCCGGATCGACCGCAACGAGGTTGTCCCGAATCAGGGCAACCATCGCCAAGCCGTTCTCAACGTCGTGCCAAACGTGAGGGTCGGGCTCCAGCTCACCCTCTTCCTCTACTTCAATCAGCTGCTGAACCGACTCATCGTGCAGGGCAATCTTGGGAGCCTCTGTATCAGATGCAGCCGCCATATCGATAATTGCAGGTTCAAAATTGAGTCCCGCATAGAGGACTAGGTCAGCCGTCTCGACGGCCTCGCGGTCGGAGGGCGTCGCTTCGTATGTGTGGGGATCTCGATCGGGGGCGATAAGGCAGTTCAAATCCACCGCATCCGCCGCAATCTCAGACGTCAGGTCGCAAATAACGCTGTAGGATGCGACCACATCAATTTTGGAATCATCAGAATCGTCCGCTGCATCACTCGCAGCTGCATCAGTTTCGGTCGTCGCATCTGATGCGGTATCCGAGGCAGCATCTGAATCGGTTGGGGCTGGACTGGAACAACTGGCAAGACCGATCGCAAGTGCGGTTGCGACCCCAAAGATTCCGTGCTTTCTCATAAATTTTCGTTGCATTTTATTTTCTACTTGCCTGTAATTCCAAAAGGGGTGGAGACAAAAACGACTCCGCCACCTTAAGCTAATGCGAATAATTAGCATTTATACCATATACTCACGTTTGCACATGCGGCTGGCTTGCCAGCTCGACAGCGGTCAGCGTATTTCCCCAATAAAGTATCGCGGGCCAAACATTTACCGGTTCTGCGCGCTCTGTGCTGCAATGCACCGAAGCTATGCGGGAGAAGCGTTTGAATTGCATCGAGACCGAGCCAAAAATCTCCGCAGACAAACGCTCGAGCACTGAGCGAACATATCAGATTGGCTAATGTCAGCCTTTCAGTTAACCAATTGATAGCCCTGCTCGATGTACTGAAATTGCTTCAGTTTTCCCGTCCGGTATCCATTCAGTTAGCTCTCTATCATTGCACCGCTACCGGTTGGGATATGCTTGCGCTTGGTTCTTCTCAACCCAGCTTGCCGCCTCTGTGGAGATAGTTGAGATAACGTCCTGCTCTCGTCATAAGGTTGATATCAATGCTAGAAGTTCGGAATTTATCGGTCGATTATCGAGGGAATCGAGCGATCGACAATATCAGTTTTTCCATACCCCTAGGGCAATTAGTGGGTATTATCGGCCCCAATGGTGCAGGAAAAAGTACCCTGGTCGAAGCAATGCTGAACTTAATTCCGGTCACGCAAGGAAGCGTTCGTTTTAAGGAGAAGTTTCTGAAGAATCAGCTACTCAGAACGAGCTATGTTCCTCAGCGCTCTCTGATTGACTGGGACTATCCAGCGAGAGTCTGGAATGTCGTGATGATGGCCCAGACTGTTCAAACAGGTCTTTTCCGTGGGTTCGGTAAGCAGGCTCGATATTCAGCCCGTGAAGCCCTCGAACGGGTCGGCCTATACGACTTGCGCAACCGTCCGATTGGCGAGCTTTCGGGTGGACAGCAGCAGCGTGTTTTTCTGGCACGGGCACTGGCAAAAGAAGCCGAACTATTAATATTTGACGAGCCGTTCACGGGAGTCGATCGCAAAACCGAGGACATTATCTATGACATCTTTCAAGAACTCCGGTCTGAAGGAAAAACGTTAATGGTTATCAACCACGATCTGGGTGATTCTCTAGCAGTTTACGATCGACTGCTTCTTCTGAATAAACGCCTCATCGCTCAAGGCTCCCGCCAAGAAGTCATCACCTCTGACAACCTAGAGCGAGCTTACGGTCGGGGGCTTGCCCGCGTCTTTGCCTAGAAATCCTCACCTCGATCTAAATTAATTTTCAAAGGAGATAAACGCGCTTCATGCTGGATTGGATTATTGAACCGTTGTCGTTGGCTTTTATGCAACGGGCACTCCTATTAGGTATTTTCCTGGGAGTTCTGTGCGCGATCGTCGGAAGCTACATGATCGTGCAGCGAATGGGTATGCTGTCCCATGCCATTTCGCACTCGGTGATGGCCGGGTTGCCCATCGCCTACGTGCTTGGATTGGCTTTGTCGATCGGGGCTCTGGTATCGGGAGTGCTGAGCGCTTTAGTGCTCTACCTAATTGAGTCGAGGTCTCGCGTAAAAACCGACACGGCGATGGCCCTTATTTTGACTTCGTTCGTTGCACTTGGAGTCACGTTGGTCAGCGTTCTTCCAGGGGCGGATCGCCTCGATCTAGTTCATATCCTATTTGGCGATATTTTGGGAGTGACGATGAAAGAGATTTGGTGGACTCTTGCCATTACGGTCGTCGGTATTGCTCTGACACGTTTATTCTTTAAAGAGCTTCTGTTCTACACTTTCGACCCAAAAGGGGCACAAGCTAGTGGTTTACCCGTGCGCCTATACAATGCAGCTCTTATTGTGGCGATGACCGTAACGATCGTCGTTTGTTTGCCCACAATTGGCGCACTTTTGGTCGTGGCGCTATTGGTGTCACCAGCGGCAACAGCTTATTTACTGGTCAAAGAGCTCCACCAAATGATGTGGCTTGGGTCATTTATCGGCGCTCTTTCTAGCGTGCTTGGTATGTACCTCAGCTATTACTTAGACTCGCCTTCTGGAGCTGCGATCGTCCTCGTTTCATTCTGCTTTTTCTGTTTAGCGTTTATATTCAGCCCGTCTGATGGCCTGCTGAGCAATCTTTGGATGCGGCAGAAGCGCGCTAAGCTTGCCGATCGATAATTTCTTCGCCAGCTAGGTAAAGATAGCGACGAGGAAAGCGCGTAGCTTTTTCAGAGTTTTACTCGATCGAAGTTCGGCGCTTGAGGTATGGCTCTTGGGTTATCAAAGTTCAGTCTGTATTTACTCCAGAGAGGCAAGTCGTCAGTGACAAAAAATAAGCTCTCTTCGATATATCTTCGGCTGAGAAAATTTCTTTTAGCGGGAAAAGAAAAGGCGATCGAGATAAATAAAATCTCGATCGCCTGACTAAGGTATGAGGTTCTCGTTTATCGCGAAGGTTTAACGCCTTAGCCTTCATGGCGGGGATGAAAGGGGCTGCGACCGGCATAGTCAAAAGACTCATACCGATAAACGAGTTGCAACTCCTCCCACTTCTGACAAGAGCGAAACGTCGAGCGCAGCTCTGAAAAGACGGACGGGTGTTTGCCCGGAAACGTGTATTAGATCGGCTCACTCACCATAGCCGCGATATGACCGACCTCCGGCGCGGCACTTAACAGCAACATCTCGTTCGCTTTTACTTCCTAAACCAGGTAGATTCGGACTATCAAAAACTAGGTCAGCGACCTGTCAAACGCGAGAGTAGCTGTAGGTCGCGCCTCGATTCGGACTTACCGACGACCTACGCAGACGAACAGGCCTTGGCTGCGGCGGTAACGCAAATCTGATAGCGACTTGCTCGACTCCTTAGATTTCGGATTCGGGCCTCGCTCATCTTGAGAAAGTTTCTCGATAAGATGCCACTTGGTAGCCAAGGTAACATTAGTGCGAGCAAATTGCAATAAGCGAAGATGGTGATGGGGAAATGCTATGATGTAATGAGGCTCGTTTCGTTGCTGTTGCGAGTGAGTTATGCGACAGGTAAGACGCTCGCGGATAAATAAGACGCTCGCTGAGAGGACTTCTGAATAAGTAGTTTTACGTAGAGAAAAGGCGCTCCCAAGAAG
>CALCCD010000094.1 GCA_937899645.1 uncultured cyanobacterium
CTTCTTCTTGGGAGCGCCTTTTCTCTACGTAAAACTACTTATTCAGAAGTCCTCTAAGGCTAGAAAAGTTGGGATTGACTTCATGCAGAGTGACTAAAAATTCGAGGAATCCCGAAGAAGTGAGTAAATCACAGAGGCTCTTGTAGAATTCATATAGGCTTTTATAGAACTCGTACAGCAACCTACGTAGTCCTCCACTATTGGGATGACTTCTCCCAAATGCGTGAAGTCTCAGGAGTTTTTTCTGTACGGTTTTTGCATTCGTCTCGCCCAAGTCTTGTAAGTTTATACCAGCAATCTTGTCTGGTTTAATAGAGCCCTCAATAACATTAATACTCTCAAAAGTCTTGGCAACACCAAGTCTCATTCCGACTTCTCTGAGCTTGTCACTGACTACTTTTAGTATCTCTTCAGCGCGACTATCGCTGTTGGTGAAGATTCTGTAGTCGTCTCTGTAACGCAATATTCTGAAATCCGTACACTCTCCTAACTCATTGGTCACATTTCTGTCTACATAGCCCAAAACAATCTCAGCTATGAAATCCATCAAAACTGAGCCTTGGCATATCCCATTAGTTTGACCATACCTGCCAGCGCTTATATGTCTATCAATTTTATTTCCAAGAAGAGAATAATTATTTCGCTCCCGTTTTGCTGTTTCCAATCCCTCTGTCGCCCACGCAATGCTGTGAGTATATAGAGATCCGTAGCAGTCCGAGACATCTGTATGGAGAAGATGTGAGAAGTTAAAAGATTGGCATAAAGAGTTTTGCTCAACTCTTTTCCACCAGCTTATGATCTGTTCCGCCGTGTCTGTCTCCTCGCTTGTTGAGACAATAGGAAAGCTACAGCATTCAACAGCGCCACCTTCAAAGCTTTGAACCCTATTTTGAAGTTGAAACCAATTGTCTTCTTCGCAGATCGTATTGACCAAGGAAACGTAGATCAAAGGATGCATCAACTCGAAAGGTCTCCAGGCAAGCCTGCCATCTTTATTAGAGACAAAGCTGTAGTTTACACCGTCGATTCTTGCCGGATCGGCACGTCGCTCGCGCGTACTTCTACTTCCAGGTTCCGGTGGAATAGAGGCAAGAACGCTACGATAATCTCCAAGCTGTAGTGCTGACGCAACACCTTGAAGAAGGGTGTCAAAGCATATATATGTCGGCATATCACCATTGAAGTAACTACTGCCTTGTAGAAAGTGCGCTCTTGCCTGGTCGTGGGAAAGATCGATAACTCGCATCATTAATTCGAGCTTTTTCCTAGCTCTGATAAGGTATTAGAATTAATTACGCTAATTCAAGTCGCGGCCGGTCAACTTGACAAAAATATCTTCCAAATTCGCCTCTCGCACCATCATCCCCGCCCGATCGCGCTCCGACTCCATCGCCGCCATCGCCGCATCCACCGTCGGATAAAACTTCGACTCCATCGTCTCGCCCCGACGGTCGATCGAAATCCCCCGACCGTACTTATCGCGGAAATCATCCAACGTCCCGACCTCGATCGCCTCGCCCGCGTCCATGATGCAAATCCGCTCGCAAAGGTACTCCACCTCCTCCATATAGTGCGTCGTCAGCAAGATCGTCATGCCCTTTTTGTTGAGGTCGAGGACGATTTCCCAGAGACGGCGGCGCGTCTGCGGATCGAGACCGACGGTCGGCTCGTCCAGGAAAAGAATCTGCGGATCGTGGAGCAGAGCGCGAGCGATCTGTAGGCGGCGCTTCATCCCGCCCGACAGCGTTTTGACCAAGTCGTCTTTGCGATCGAGCAACGCCACATAATCGAGCCACTGGGCGATTTTGAGCTTGCGATCGGCCTTCGGCAAGTGGTGGAGCCGCGCGTGAAATTCCATGTTTTGCCAGACCGTCAAATCCATATCGACGCTGGTTTGCTGCAACACCACGCCGATGCTCTGCTTCACCTGGGCCGCGTCGCGAATCGTGTCAAAACCGGCGATCTCAATGCTGCCCCCGCTCGGCTTGGTCAGGGTCGTCAACATGCGGATCGTCGTCGATTTTCCCGCGCCGTTGGGGCCGAGCAGGCCGAACATCTCTCCCGGCGCGATCGAGAACGATAAATCGCGCACGACCGGGCGATCGCCAAAGGTTTTGCTAACAGCTTCGAGACGGACGGCGGCGGTTTCCATGAATTTTGAGAGGGTCGGCGGCGGGGAGTGCGGACGGGACGAGCGGCGGGTACGATTGCGGCTGACTGCGCCGGAACGATCGCGCTGCTATTTACATTACGTTACACCGTCCGCCGATGACAGATTCTCGCTCTGGCTCGTCCCTTGCGTCGCCTTCCGGTTCGCCGCGACTTGGCGATCGACGCTGGAACTTTCTGGCGCTGGCCTTCGTGGCGCTGGGGGCGCTGCAACGCCTCGTTCAGTACGCCAGTAATCGATCCCTGTGGGGCGACGAGGCGGCGCTGGCGCTAAACCTGCGCGATCGCGGCTGGTCGGAGCTGCTCTGGCAGACGCTGGACTTCAATCAGGCCGCACCGCCGGGTTTTTTGGCGATCGAGAAGGGTGCGATCGCGCTGCTGGGCAACAGCGAGTACAGCTTGCGGCTGTTCCCGCTGATGGCGGGGTTAGCCTCGCTGGTGGGGATGTACGTTTTGGCGCGGCGGCTGAACCGTCCCCTGGCGGGCGCGATCGCGGTGGGGCTGTTCGCCTGTCTGCGCTACACCAGCTACTACGCCACCGAGGTCAAGCAATATTCCAGCGACGTGGCGATCGCGCTGGTGTTTTTCCTGTGGTTGACGGAACTGCGATCGCCCAAACTCGAACGCAGCGAGGCAACCTGGCTGGCGCTGCTGGGCGGGCTGGCGGTGTGGTTTTGCCATCCTGTCATTTTCGTCATGGCCGGAGTAGAGCTGTGGCACTGGATTCGCGTGGCATGGGGGGCGGCGAATCCGTTTAGGACGATCGCGGGATGGATTCGATCGCGGTTCGCGGTGTACTTCGCCTGGGTCGCGAGCTTCGGGGCGATGTACGTCCTAACGATTCGCAGCACGCTGGAAAACGAGGCGTTGACTGACTCCTGGGGCGATCGCTACCCGGATGACTGGCTGGATATCGGTTGGTTTTTCGACGCGATCGGGCGTTTTTTCTATCGGCCTCTCGGGTTCCTCGGCTGGACGGACGGCGTGGCGATCGCGGCGTTTTTGGTGGGTGCGATCGCGCTCGGTCGTGGCGGTCGAAGAGGCACGCTGGCGCTACTACTCGCGCCGGTGGCGATGACGTTGCTAGCGAGCTATCTGCACGCCTACCCGTTCCGCGAGCGGCTGGTACTGTTCCTCGCGCCGTTCGCGCTGGCGATCGTCGCGGAGGGCGTCGCCGTAACGCTGGTCGGAATATTTCGCGGCGCGGTGTGGCGGCGGATCGTCTGCGCGGCGTTCGGGCTGTTGTTTGCCGGAGCGCTGGTGGGCTGGCCGGTGGTGAAGACGGTGGGGCGTATCGCCGAGCCGCGTCAAATTGAGGAGATTCGCCCGGTTTTGGCGCAGGTGCGTGCGGGCTGGGAAGTGGGCGATCGGCTCTATGTTTATCCGCCCGGTCGCAATCAGTTTTTGTATTACGCGCCGATGTTCGAGTTCGTGCCGGAGGACTACGCGATCGGGGTGGCGTATCTGGCTCCGCAGGGAGGCAACGATTTAGAGTCGGACGATATTTGCGCGTTCGTGCGGGAGCTGGCTGAATTTACGAGTGACGATCGCGTTTGGCTGCTGTTTTCTCGCGCCTCCGATCGCGAACAACAAACCCTCCTCGATCTGCTCGATCCAGAAGGGTTGAAGTTAGATTCGGCGATCGAAGAAGGGGCGTTTGCCTACCTTTTCGATCTACGCGGCTGGCAGATTCCCGATCGCTGCGCTCCATAAGAAACCGCGAGAATCTGAGAAACCGAGTTTTTGAAAGCCACTGGCGCTGAAGCGAAGAACGTCCTGAAAATACCGTCTCTGGGTGATAGGTCTCTGGGCTGCGAGCCTACAGCGCCGAGCCATCGAAGAGCGACTCGCCCACCACCGGCATATCAGCAGTAGCACGACGGCGACCGCCACCGCGATTCGGGCGAACGTCGCCAGCTTGCTCGGTCTGTGCCGACAGCATCGAAACTTTCATGTCTTCCTCAGAGACCGAGGCGGACGCGACCTGGAGGGTGGCGAGGGCACCACCGAAAGCCAGCAGGAGGATGAATTTTTGCATCTGGAAAGAATTGAAGAAGGTTAGTCCTTCTTACGGGTTCCAGAGCGCGTGTCGGGATGATTTTGAGGCTCAGCCGATCGCCACGAGCCGAATCCAGCCGCCGCCGCGATTGAAGTAGCCGCGTCCAGCGAAGTCGCCCGTCGGGATCTCGCGCAGTTGACGATCGATCGCCGGGGTCAGCGTCACTAGCCGCCAGCGCGTGCCGATCGCGTCCTTTAGCATGTAGTCGTTCTCGCCGCGCCGCTCGAATTTACCCCGGATTTGCGACGCCGCCGCGACGGTCGCCACCGTCGCGTTCGGCAGCTCGCCACCGGTGTAGCCACTGGCGGGATAGGTCTCTGGGCCGTCGCAGTAGGCGAGCTGCACTTCTCCCCAGTCAGGCGAGCGGGGCGTACGATCGAACAGCGGCACGACGGCGGCAGGGGCCTCTGGGTCGGATACCAGCGCTTCCTGGAGCGATCTCACATCGAGATCGCGCGGCTGGCATCCGCGATCGACACACATCGCTGCGGCCATCCCCGCCGCCTGCCCTAGACCTAACACCACCGGCTGCAACCGCGTTGCGCCGTTAGCGATATGCGACACCGAGGCATTCTTGTCGCAAGCCAGAAGCCCATCGATCGCCTCGGGAACCAGCGCGCGATAGGGCATCGCGAACGGCGTGCCGGTGTTGCGCCCGCCCCAACGTATCGATTTGGGTTGTACCGGATGGGTGAAGTTCGCGTAGTGGTGGTCGTTGGGGTAGTTACCGATCGCGATCGACTCAGCGCGATCGTTCCACACCGGCAGCGGCGCAGTCTGCCGACTTTCCGCGCTGCCCGCCACCGGCAAAATATCCGATTCACACACCGTCCGCAGCCCCACTAGGCGGCGACTCTCGCGGAAGTAGGGATATAACGCCAGCCCGCCCGTCGTGCCGTCTGGTTGTGGGAACACATCGTCGGCGAGACCGTAGCGTGAGTCGAGGTTTTCTTGGATGTAGCGAACGCAGTGCAGGGTGTGGGCTTTCGCTTCGGCGAGGCAGGCGGCGCGATCGGCTTCGCTTCCAACGAGACGATCGAGGTCGGTGGCGTAGTCGTTCCCCGCGATCGGCCAGTTGAGCATAAAGCGATCGCCCGGAAGCCGCCCGTAGTCCATAAATTTCATTCCGCCGTGCTGCTTCCACATGCCTTTGAAGTGAGACGGAGTGTAGCTCGCAGTGTCGGTTTTCACCTGCGGGGCGCGCTTGCCCTGGCCGTAGTCGCGCAGGATCGCCACCCAGGTCAGCGACTGGACGGCTTCGCGGCGGAGATCGTCGTTTAACACCGGTGGCGCACTCGGCTCGTCGAACTGGTCTTGCAGCTCCCACCCCCAGCGGTACGGGATATCGCCGAGGGCGTAGAGGTCGCCGAGTTCGGTGGCGTCGATCGTGATTGTCGCGCGGATCGAATGACGATCGAAGTCCACACCGACGACGCAATCGCCTTCGCGTAAGACAGCTCTGGGGCGATCGCCCGCGATCCAGTTCAGAGTCGGCAGCGCCGCCGCCCAGTCGCGAAAAATTTCGGCTCCGAGGCGGGGATTATAGGTAAAAAAGCTGACCCAGGCGTTGTCGAGTCCGCCAGGTTGGCGCGACTCCAGCTCGCGTAGAAATGCGCCCCAAAAGCCCGCCTGCCAGCACTCCAGCTCGTGACCGTCCGGCGCGCAGACCCCGGCGCTGGTGAGCATCCCGCCGAGCCAGGGCTGTTCGGTGACGAGGGTGACGTTCGCGCCGCGTCGGGCGGCCTGGATGGCTGCGGCAGCGCCGCCGGTTCCGTCGCCGACGATCAGGATGTCGGTGGTGAGTTGCGTGCGAGGGACGGTCATGGGTTGGTCTATGCCTCCAGGTAAGTTTCTAGCTTGCGAGCTAACTCGGGAAGCATTTCAGTTGCAGTTTCCCAGACAAGACGAAAGTTCACGCGATCGTACTGGTGAATCATGATGTTTCGCATCCCGACCACTTTCGGCCAGTTGATATCATCCAACTCATTACGAGCTGCGTCGGAGAGTCGTCGCGCGGCTTCGCCTGCCACTTCAATGCGCCGAACAATCGCGTCTTGCAAGATGCGATCGGTGAGGAATTCGTCTCGAGTTGTACCCGCCAGATAATCCGTTGCGAGGTTCGCGGAGTTAATGATGTCGAGGAGGGACTGGCGATCGCGGTCGTTCATGGCTGCGGGTAGAACGGCTGAGCGCCGTCCAAAATGGCGGCACGACGTAGATAGTTGTCGCTCGTTTCGATTGCTTCTTTGCTGACGAGATCGACGCGGCGCTGAAAGAGGGCGGCAAAGTCATCGTGCATATCTACGAAGTCGAAGAGGCTCCAGCGGTGGCTGTCGTGCCAGGTGACGAGGAGGTCGATGTCGCTGTCGGGGCGGAAGTCATCGCGCAGGATCGAGCCGAAGAGCTGGAGTTCGGTGATTTTCCACCGATCGCAGAGGTCTACGAGCTGTTGGCGATCGACGCTGATGCCGTGGGGCAGGGCGATCGCGGTTTCGGTTGCGGGGTCGGAGCGATCGGGCATGATGGAGACGTTGGGCTTCGCGATCGAGTCGGGCGTCTTGGTGTGTAGGATGGCCGACCTAGTAAGAATTTTAGACTGTCATACAGCGACCCCCTCAGACCTCCGAGGTTTTGAAATCGGCGGTCTCGCACCTCGGGAAACCGTCCGCAAATTCAGCCCCGGCTTTGACCTCAATGCGCCAAACACTCCCTGTCTTACTCGCGGCCACAATTCTCTGTAGCTGCACGTCACCGTCCCAATCGAGCGCCACCATTGAAAACCGCCCCGACAGCACATCCGGCGATATCGCCGAGTCCACCGCCGAACCGAGTACTGCCCAAGCCACCTATACAATCGCCCCCGTCTTCGAAAACCTCGAACACCCCTGGAGCATGACCTGGCTCCCAAACGGCGACATCCTCATCACCGAGCGCCCCGGCCGCCTGCGCCTCGTCCGCGACGGCGAACTACAACCCGACCCCATCCCCGGCGTTCCCGAAATCTTCGCCCAAGGCCAGGGTGGCCTGCTCGATATCGCCCTCCACCCCGACTTCGCCGAAAACAATCTCGTCTACTTCACCTACTCCGACGGCACGATCGACGCCAACCGCACCCAGATCGCCCGCGCCACCTTCGACGGCGATCGCCTCAGTAATTGGGAAGTCATATTCCAAGTTTCCCAAGACAAACCCCGCGCCCAACACTTCGGCGCGCGGCTGACATGGCTCCCGGACGGGACACTGCTCGCGGCGATCGGCGACGGTGGTAACCCTCCGATCGAGCTGGACGGCGAATTTATCCGCCAGCAGGCGCAAAACACCGCCAGCCACCTCGGCAAAGTCATCCGCATCAACGATGACGGCTCGATTCCCGCCGATAACCCTTTGGCCAACGACCCGAACGCCGCGCCCGAAGTCTGGAGCTACGGCCACCGCAACATCCAGGGGCTGGCGATCGACCCGGAAACCGGCCGCATCTGGGCGAGCGAACACGGCGCGCGCGGTGGCGACGAGGTCAACCGGCTCGAAGCGGGCGCAAACTACGGCTGGCCGATCGCGACCCACAGCCGCGAATACTCCGGCGGGCTGATTTCTCCCGAGACTTCGATTCCCGGCGCGATCGACCCTCAAGCGATCTGGACGCCCTCGATCGCGCCGTCGGGGCTGGCCGTGTATCGGGGCGATCGTTTCCCCGGCTGGCGGGGCAATCTCTTCGCGGGCGGGCTGGTGTCCGGGGATGTGCGGCGCTTCGAGGTTGATGATGCCGGTGACATCGTCAGCGAAGAGACGATCGCGATCGGGCAGCGAGTGCGCGACGTGCGCCAGGGGCCGGACGGCTTGCTCTACGTCCTCACCGACGAAGATAACGGCCAGCTTTTGCGCTTCGAGCCAGCTGAGTAGCAAGACTCAAACGATCTCTCCGGCAACACTATGCCTCAACATCTGCCGTAAGATCGAGTCACCTGCAAAATCCAGGTCAATCGAGGCGAAATCTGTGGAAATCGGCGTTCCCAAGGAAACCAAAGATCGAGAGTTTCGCGTCGGCCTGACTCCGGCGAGCGTGCGGGCACTGAGCGATCGCGGCCACCGAGTTTTTGTCGAAATTGGCGCAGGTGTCGGCTCGGGGCTGGCCGATCGCGACTACGAAGCCGCCGGAGCCACCCTTGTTGCCGATGCCGCCGAGGTCTGGAATCGCGAGCTGGTGGTGAAAGTAAAAGAGCCGCTGCCGCATGAGTACGGCTATCTGAGAGGCCAGCTCGTCTTTACGTATTTCCACTTTGCCGCGAGCCGCGAGCTGACCGAAGCGGTGTTGCAATCGGGGATTACGGCGATCGCCTACGAGACAGTTCGCAGCGCCGACGGTCGCCTGCCGCTACTGGCTCCGATGAGCGCGATCGCCGGTCGGCTATCGGTGCAGTTCGGCGCGCACTTTCTCGAAAAGACCCAGGGCGGTAGCGGTGTGCTGCTCGGTGGTGTCCCTGGCGTGCGCCCCGGTCGGGTGGTGGTATTGGGTGGTGGTGTTGTCGGGACGGAGGCGGTGCGGATCGCGGTCGGGCTGGGGGCGCGAGTGCAGGTGTTCGACGTGAATGTCGATCGGCTGACGTGCCTGGAGCGGCTATTCGGCTCGCGGATCGAGACGCGCTACAGCTCGGCGGCGGCGATCGAGTCTGCCGTGCCGGATGCGGATTTGCTGGTGGGGGCGGTGCTGGTGTTGGGGCGGCGTCCGCCGGTGTTGGTGTCGCGCGGCCTGGTGGAGAAGATGCAGCCCGGAGCGGTCATCGTTGACGTGGCGGTGGATCAGGGCGGCTGTGTGGAGACGCTGCGTCCGACTTCGCATACGGCTCCGACTTATACGGAGGCTGGTGTGGTTCACTATGGCGTGCCGAATATGCCGGGGGCCGTACCGTATACGGCGACGCAGGCGCTGAATAACAGTACGTTGCCCTACGTGCTGCGTCTGGCCGATCGTGGGGTGGCGGCGCTGGAATGCGATCGAGCTTTATCGGAAGGCGTTAATATTCGCGACGGCAAGATCGTCCACCCGGAGGTTCGCGCCGTGTTTGCCGATTTGGCGTAGCGCGATCGAGCTTACGACCCCGCCGATCGCCACGGCCACTGGTAACACTCCGCCAACAGCCACAGTGCGGAGATGCAGTGCGCCGCGCCGACGGAGATGACCCAGACTGTCGGAACCCACGCGCCATCGGAGCCGGGTAGCGGCGGGAAGATATAGACCGCTAGCGCCGCGATCGCGGTGGGCAGCACGGTAAAGGCAATGAGGCCGATCGCGGCAAGAGCCGTCAGGCGAAAATCGCGGCGGTAGGTGGGCAGCCAGCGGTTGTTGCTCCAGCGAAACGAGGCGGGCGGCGCGCTGCTGAGCGATCGGGCGATCTGCGATTTGAGGTCGAGTTCGACCAGGTTACCGCAGGCCGGACAGCCATAAGCCTCCATCAATTCAAGGCGATACAGCTCGCCGCGATGGCAGTGCGGGCAGGGATAGTGCCCTTCGGTGCGGGGGCGGCGGCTAGGTCGTTTGCCAAACAAGTTCCACATTCCTCCGTAGCGGTTGAGACGGGACGAAAGTTCGGTGGGCGCGGTGCGTTACACCTAACCCGTCTGCGAAGCGATCGGGGACTCGACGGGGACGGCGCTGCGCTCGGGATCGAGTACCGAAAGTGCGTCGTAGCTCTGGGCTACGTCCAGATCGAACCAGAAGGTGGTGCCGACGCCGACTTCGCTGATTAGGTGGATGCTGCTGTGGTGTTTGTCGATGATATTGCGGACGATCGACAATCCCAGACCGGTCCCCTCGAGGGTGTGGACGCGGTTCTCGACGCGGAAGAAGCGATCGAAAATCGCCTCGCGATCTTCAGCGTCGATGCCAATGCCGGTGTCGGCAATCTCGATACGAACGTGGTCGGGCATCGCGTTTGCCTGTTCTGGATGCTCCGCCTTGGGTTCGAGGCGGTAAGCGCGAATTTGGACGCGGCCACCGGCTTTGGTGAATTTCAGCGAGTTGCCGACCAGATTGGCGAAGACTTGTAGCAGCAGGTCGTAGTGGGCGATCGCCAGGGGGAGTTCCGGATCGATATCCGATGCGAGTTCGATGCCTTTATCTCTCGCGTTGAGCTGGTACGTCCGCAGGGTCTGCTCGATCGGCTGGGAAATATCGATCGGCTCCAGATGGTAAATGCGGCAGGACTCGAGGCGCGAGAGGTCGAGCACGTCGTTCACCAAGCGCGTTAGGCGATCGGTCTCGTTGTTGGCCGTCTCGAGAAAATCGTGGCGCTCGTCCGGGGCTAGCTCGTCGCCATACTCGTAGAGCGTCTCGATAAACGATTTGATGTTGAACAGCGGCGTCCGCAGCTCGTGGGAGATGTTGCTAATAAACTGACTTTTCGCCTCGTTTAGCTCCACCTCGCGGGTGATGTCCTGAACCGTAATGGCGATGCCCTTGAGATTTTGGCCGGAGGGGTCGAGCACCGTCGAGACCAGCAGCCGAATCGTGCGGCGCACCGGCTCGGCAGTGACGACGCGAAACTCGCCGCCTTCGCGGTGGCCCCGCGCGATTTTGTAGAGCGGACGGGTTAGCTCGGCCTGGACGGCGGTGGGAAACAGGTCGATCGCGTTTTTGCCCAGATAGTCCGCGTGCAGATCCCAGCCGAAAATCCGCTGCGCCGTCGGATTCGCCAGGACGATATTTAGCTCGCGATCGAGCAGCAACGCCCCGTCGGCAATCTTAACGACTAGCGTTTCCAGCTTGGCTTTCTCGGCGGTCAGCTCTTCGATATTTTGCTCTTCGTAGCGTTCGAGCTGGTCGGCCATATCGTTAAAGCTGCCGATCAGCTCGCCCAGCTCGCCACCAAAGGGCAGGTCGATACGCTGCTTGAAGTTACCCGTGGCGATATTTTTAACGCCCAGCAGCAGCTCCTTGAGCGGTCGAGTAATCGTCAGCGCGTTAAACACCGCTCCGAGGATCACCAGCGCCCAAATCGAAACGAACACCGCCGTGGTTACGTCCCGCGTCAGATTCGAGGAGGTGACCACCGTCGGGTTGGGATTGATGCCCATTGCCATCACGCCGAGGTTGCGATCGCCGTCGTGGATCGGCACGAACACGTCGGTAACTTGACCGCCGGGGGACTCGTGCTGGCGAACGAAGGGCAGGCTGCTTTGCAGTAGGTCTTGGGGAAGTTGAATGCGCCGCTTGATAGTCAGCGAATCTTTAACGGTCTGCTCCGAATAAGGAATGCCGAAGAAAATTTCGCCTTCGCTGTCGGCGTAGATGATGTAGCGAACGCTGGAGGTGCTGCCGTAAAACTGGCTGGTGAAGCGGGCCAGCTCTTCGCGATCGCCGTCCGCGATTGTCTGGGTGACGTTGGCCGCTAGCAGCAGCCCCAGATCGCGCCCGAAGCGCGTGTCGTTGACCTGCGCGTTTTCCTGAATGCTGTTAACCGCCCAGAACGTGACGCCGCTCATGACGATCGACACGACGATTGTCGCGCCCGCCAGCAGCCTGGTTTGCAGCGTAAATTCCGCCCACCAGAGCTGGAGCATCTCGAACATTTGTCTGAAGAGATTGAGCACGGCAACGAGGATTTGGAGACGGCTTGGGTCGCGGTCTGGATAACGAGCGGCGATGACTCGAGTTTCGTTTATTGTGCCACGGGAATTTAATTGGCCAATTCAACGAGCCAGGTTCGGGCCCGATCGCGACTGAACTGAGGTCGCGCTCAGAGCTACCGCAGGGCCTATCGGCAGGGCAAACGCATACTCAAGAGGCGAGCATTCGCGCCATCGTAGTTCAGTGAACTGCTTAGTTCACACTCTCTGCGGACTGATTGCCGATTGTCACCAGCCGAAAAAGCCGTCGCTATTTTGGGGTTCGTGTACTCTTTCACAGTCAGGTTTCACAGTCAGGGATATCTCTTCGATAAAACGATAAAACGATCTGTTCCACCAGGCTGTGCCTGTTTTTAGGGAGTATCACGGAGCCCTTTCCCGATCGGGTTCAAATTCGGGTTCAAATTCGGGTTCAAATTAAAACTTCAGCCGTCAAACACCAGCCTAGCGAGATCTAAGGGCTCGCGACACGCCGCGCGTTCTCAATCAACGCCGGAACGATCCGCTGGCTCGCCAGCTTCCCACCATACAAATTCCGCGCTACCGGCCCCAACTGCAACGCCGCCGCCCCGCCCATCACGAACAGGTTGCACCCCGGCCAGCGCAGCCGATCGTCCAACACCGGCAACCCATCGATCGTCGGCACGGGATACTCGGCGCGGATGTCGTCCAACAGCGACCAGCGATCGATATCCAGCGTCGTCCCCGTCGCCAGCCAAATGCGGTCGATCGGCTGGTGGGCGATGCAGTCGTGCGCGCCCGACAGGTTGCAGGCCACAGACCACGCATTCTCCTTCCAGGTCGCCGACGCCACCTCGCACTGCTCGTAAAACGACAGCTTGCCTTCCCACTCCAGCCGCCGCAACTTCGTCATCACGGCGGGCGTCAGCGAACCGCCGTTGCGTGCCTCGCGAATCATCTGCCAGCGCGCGTCCCAGTCCGGCTCGGCGTGAAAGCCCTTGAGGTACTTGGGGCCGAGCCAGCCCGCATCGGCATCGAACAGCTTTTCGTAGAACGAGCGCCGCGCCATCATGATGACCTTGGCGCCGCGCTCGATCGCGCCCAGCGCCAAATGCCCGCTCGTCAGGCCGCTGCCGACCACCAACACCGTTTCGCCTGCGAGGTTTGGCAGACTGCGCAAATCGACCCGATCGGAGTGGAGCAGGCGCTCGCCGGGACAGTCCGACGCGATCGCACGCGCCCAGGCGGGACAGTTCGGCTGACCGCCCGCGATCGCCAACACCACCCGATTCGCCATCAGCTCCCGACCGTCGGAAAGCCCCAAGCGAAACCGCTGCCATTTATCCGGATAGACTGCCTCGATCCGCTCGACCTTGGCGGGCATCACCCGATCGCGCAAGTCCCAGCGCCGAATCACTTCCTGGCAAAAGTCCTGAAAAAGCTGCGTCCCCGGCAGGTCGTAGGGCGGAAACAGCTCCGGCGATCGCGACTCGGCAAACGATCGGAGGGCATAGGGGTTCGGGTCGGGGTGGTGTACCGCTGGCGATCGCAGGTGCGGAATGCTGTAGGCCGCGAACTGGTGCTGCCATTGCTGGAGCCAATCGCCCGCCGGGTCGAGGACGACAAAGCGATCGCGCATCGCCTTCTTCTTTTGGAGCAGGTGCGTCACCAGCGTCAGCGCCTGGGGGCCTGCCCCCACGATCGCAATATCAACCTTATCGACCATTCCGCCCGAGGAGGCTGCTCGCCAACTGCTCATCTTTTCTCGCGCTGTTCGACTATCACTTTGAGAATGATTGTCATTTTACTGTTTGGGCGGGGCCATTTCCTCAGCCGCCCTCCGACTCGGCGTCGCCCCGTAGCGGCGCTCCGTAGCCGAACCACAGCCGAACCCGCACAAGGTGCAGCGCTCCCTCCCGACGCTCGCGATAGTGAGTCCACAGGCCGCCAAACCCCCGACCCTTGAGCGTTTCCAGCCGTCTCACACCACAGATTTTGACAGCGGCTGGAAATATATGATAATGGTGGGCGTTGTCATTTTTTAGTCGATCGTGAAAGTATTAAGCTCCTTAAGAAGCGCAAAGAAGCGTCACCCGGATTGCCAAGTCGTTCGCCGCAAGGGGCGCACCTACGTAATTTGCAAGTCCAACCCGCGCTTCAAAGCCGTGCAGGGCAAGAAAAGCAAAAAGAAAAAGCGCTACTAAGCCAGACCCCGTTAGTCAGCTGGGCACAGCGCAGGGAATCTCGAAAACCGACAGAGGTGGGAACGAGGTTTCCCAAAAGAGGCCGATCGCCATCGAATCGGCCTCTTTTATTCTTCAATCAATATCGTCTCTTCTTCAAGCAGGGCGGGAGCTGGTTCGCAGCTCCCGCCCTCGGCGTTTTTGTCGCGTTTTCCCTCAAGGCAGGCAAGGCGCAGGCAGTCCGTGGCGCTTCCCATACCAAATCCAACTAGCGAAGCTCGATTGCATGACGCAGGGAACCGCCCTATCCGTTGCGCAGAGGCGACGCCAACAACAAGCTCGGGGCTCGCGGGCATACCGACCCGAGTTAGTCCGGATTTGGTACTAGCATCTCTTCTGTGCGTTTGGAAGTTCCCGACGCGCCCATCGACCTTCAGGTAAGCGCATGGCCGAGCAGTACCGTTCGACTATAATTTCGGGAATGATAATCATTCTACGAATAGAGAGGATATGACCGCTTCAACCCAGGCTCCCCAGAAAGATTTGCTCGATCGGAGCGATCCGCAAAAACTACTCCGGACTCGTCACACCTGCGCCCATATTTTGGCGATGGCGGTGCAGTTTCTCTTTCCAGAGACGAAAGTGACGATCGGCCCCTGGACGGAGACTGGGTTTTACTACGACTTCGATCGCGAGACGCCCTTCACCCCGGACGATCTGAAGAAAATCAAGAAGGAGATGCAGCGGCTGATCCGTGCCAAGCTGCCCGTTATCCGAGAAGTGGTCGATCGCGACAGCATTCGGGCCGAGATCGAAGCGCTCCAAGAGCCCTACAAGAAAGAGATCCTGGACGGCATCCCCGAAGGCGAAGAAATCACCCGCTATTTTCTCGGCTCGCCGGATGCTGGGTTTACTTCTCACCCCGAAGCCGAGCCTTCTCTGATCGAACCAGTTGCGGTGCCGCCTAGCGAAGTGTGGTGGGATCTCTGCGCGGGGCCGCACCTGAACTCTACCGGCGATATCCACCCGAAAGCCTTTGCCTTGGAAAGCGTGGCGGGAGCCTACTGGCGCGGTGACGAGAGCAAGCCGCAGCTCCAGCGGATCTACGGCACGGCCTGGGAAACGCCCGAACAGCTCAAAGCCTATCTGGCGCTGAAAGAAGAGGCCAAGCGCCGCGATCACCGCAAGCTGGGCAAAGAGTTGGAGCTATTTAGCATTCAGGAAGATGCGGGCGGCGGTCTGGTGTTCTGGCATCCGAAGGGTGCGCGGATGCGGCTGGCGATCGAGGATTACTGGCGGGCGGCGCATCTCGAATCGGGCTACGACCTGCTCTACACGCCGCACGTTGCCAACGTAGACCTATGGAAGACCTCCGGTCACGTGGACTTCTATCGCGAGAACATGTTCGAGCCGATCGAAGTTGAGGCGCAAGAGTACCAGCTCAAGCCGATGAACTGCCCGTTCCACGTGCTGACTTACCAAAATACGCTGCACTCGTATCGCGAGCTGCCGCTGCGGTGGGCAGAGCTGGGCACGGTGTACCGCTACGAGCGATCGGGCGTGCTGCACGGACTGATGCGCGTGCGCGGCTTTACCCAGGATGACGCCCACGTCTTCTGTCTCCCCGACCAGGTGGCACAGGAAATCCTCGCCGTACTCGACCTGACAGAGAACATCCTCTCGGACTTTGGCTTCACGGAGTATGAAGTCAACCTCTCGACTCGTCCGGCGAAATCGGTGGGAACCGACGAGATTTGGGATCTTGCCACCGATGCATTAATCGAAGCGCTGGATACCAAGGGTTGGGACTACGTCACCGATGAAGGGGGCGGCGCGTTCTACGGCCCCAAAATCGATATCAAGATTAAGGACGCGATCGGGCGTCTCTGGCAGTGTTCGACCATCCAGGTGGACTTCAACCTGCCGGAACGGTTCGATATGAACTACGTCGCGGCAGACGGTTCGCGCCAGCGCCCGATCATGATTCACCGCGCCATCTTCGGCTCGCTGGAGCGCTTTTTCGGCATCCTGGTGGAGAACTTCGCGGGCAACTTCCCCCTGTGGCTCGCACCCGTACAGCTTCGCCTGCTGCCGGTGAGCGACGACCAGCGCCCCTACGCGCAGGAAGTAGCGAAAAAACTCAAGGCGCAGGGCTTCCGGGTCGAGGTTGATGCCAGCGGCGATCGTCTCGGTAAGCAGATCCGCACGTCGGAGTTGCAGAAGATCCCGTTGACCGCAGTGGTGGGCAAGCATGAGGTTGAAGAGCAAAACCTCAGCGTGCGATCGCGTCACGGAGGAGATTTGGGCGCGATGACACTCGACACCCTGCAAGAGCAAATGCAAGCGGCGATCGAACAAAAGTCAGCCCTCTAAATCACGGCTGCACCGGATCGGCTCACACACAGCTCGCTCTCTTGGGCGTAAGTTGCGCGTGAGCTTGCCCGACAGACAAGGAGCGCCAATACCAAGCGCCAGAGATGGTGATGATAAAGTTATATTAAGAAGTGTCCGTTTTGCACTCCACTCAGAGCGCTCCAAGCGCTGTTGAGGGGATAGGCCGATCGAGATATCGACCGGTTGCAAAACTCAGCGATCGCCCTTCCCGATTTCTACTGCCAACGGTGCAGCCGCTAGGACGAATCTGACCTAGAGACGCCAGCAGGGGTTCGATCGCAAGGCAGCGTAGAGCCCGATGGCGCGCTTGCCCTGTTCTGGGAGGTAGTGTGGAATGCAATGCGACTGTCGGGGTTTCGCCTACGGCAAACGCGTTGCTGTTTCGACATATCGGCAGACGTGCAACGTGGACATTGGTTCACTTTGAAATGCACCTTTAGACGCCGACGACCGGGCTGCGATCGCTCGTCAACTTTGTTTCAACCTACGAAATCAACTGTAAATCTGGTGAATCCTTTGCTTTGGGGTCTGAGTATTGCCCTTCTTCTGCTAGTCGTCGGACTGGTGGTCTACCTGCTCACGCCTCGTACGTACAAATCTGGCGACTCGGTCGCCCAGTCCTACGACGACTGGACGATGGACGGCATCCTCGAGTTCTACTGGGGCGAGCACATCCACCTCGGCCACTATGGCTCTCCGCCGCGCCGGAAAAACTTCATCCAATCCAAGCACGACTTCGTCCATGAAATGGTCAAATGGGGCGGCTTGGACAAGCTGCCGCGCGGGACGAAAATTCTAGACGTCGGTTGTGGCATTGGCGGCAGCAGCCGCATCCTGGCACGCGACTACGGCTTCGACGTGACGGGCATCACCATCAGCCCGCAGCAGGTGAAGCGCGCTCAAGAACTGACGCCCGCCGATATCGACGCCAAGTTCCAAGTGAACGATGCTCTGAACCTGACGTTCGCCGATGAGAGCTTCGATGTGGTCTGGTCGATCGAGGCTGGCCCACACATGCCCGACAAAGCCCGCTACGGCCAAGAGATGCTGCGCGTCCTCAAGACCGGTGGCACGCTGGTCGTCGCCGACTGGAACCAGCGCGACGATCGCCGCAAGCCTCTGAACTGGTGGGAGCGTCCGGTGATGCGCCAACTGCTCGACCAGTGGGCTCACCCGTCGTTCTCCAGCATCGAAGGTTTCTCGGAGCAGCTCGAAGCAACCGGCCTCGTCAACGGTCGCGTGACAACCACGGATTGGACGCAGGAAACCCTCCCCGCCTGGCTGGATTCCATCTGGCAGGGCCTCGTCCGCCCGCAAGGCATCATCAAGTTTGGCTTCGTTGGCTTTATCAAGTCGCTGCGTGAAGTGCCGACCTTTGCACTGATGCGTCTGGCCTTCGGCGCAGGACTGTGCCGCTTCGGCATGTTTAAAGCAGAGCGCGCCGCCACCCCTGGAGCACCCGCCCGAGCTGCCGTTTCCGAACAAACAGTCTAGTTCGTTCTTCATGAGTGAATTCACCTACGATTTGATTATCGTTGGCGGTGGCATCCCCGGTTTGACCCTGGCCTGTGGGCTGCGGGAATCCGGGCTGCGCGTAGCGGTCATTGAGGCTCAGCCGGAAGATCGGGTGGACGATCGCCCTCGCGCTTATGCTCTCTCGCCACTTTCGGCCAAAGTGTTTCGATCGGTCGGAGTTTGGGAGCAGATTGCTCCGGGGATCTGCCACTTCCCCCAAGTGCTGCTATCGGATGCGGACTACGCGCACAAGATCGCGTTCGTGCCGGAAGACATCGGCGAGCCCGCCGTGTACTACTGCGCGGAGCACAACGTCCTGCAAGCGGCGCTGCGCCATCGGGCCTCGCTCGACGCGCACATCACCTGCTATTACGGCGCTCGCGTCCAGGACATCACCTACGGCAAGTTTGCGGCAGAGGCGATCGTCGAAACCCAGCGGGGGCAGCTACGACTGAGCGCCCCGCTGGTCGTCGCCGCCGACGGAGCCAGATCTCGCATCCGGCAGCAGGCCGGGATCGAGACCGACGGCTGGAACTACTGGCAGTCCTGCATCACGGCTTTCGTGTCTCCGGAAGCGTCTCACCAGAACATCGCCCACGAACGCTTCTGGCCAGATGGCCCCTTCGCCGTCTTGCCGCTGCCGGATAACCGCTGCCAGATCGTCTGGGTGGCACCTCACGAGGAAGCAAAGGCGCTGGTCGCACTTCCTCGCGAGGAGTTTATGGCCGAGATGCAAAAGCGCTACGGCGATGGCTACGGCTCGCTGACTTTGTTGGGCGAGCCGCTGGTGTTCCCCGCCAGCCTGATGCACAGCCGCAAGTACTACCAGTCTCGACTGGCGCTGCTGGCGGATGCTGCCCACCACTGCCACCCCGTCGGCGGGCAGGGTCTGAATCTCGGCCTTCGGGACGCCGCAGCGCTGGCGAAGGTGCTATCCACCGCCGCGCAGAAGCAGCAGGATTTAGGAGATGTCCGGGTATTGCGGCGTTACGGTCGCCGCCGTCGCCTCGAGAATTGGGTGATGCTGATGTTCACCGATATCCTCAACCGCACGTTTTCCAATCGCTGGCTGCCGATGCTGGTGGCGCGGCGGCTGGTGCTGCGAGTTGGCATTGCCGTGTCGCCCATACGTCGATTGATGCTGCACCTGATGACGGGCTTTTGGGGAACGCACCCTTATCCGTTGGAGCGGCTCGAGCCGACGTTAGCGGCGAACGCGAACGAGGCCCAGCGCGATCGCCCCGAACCCGGCACGCTTGTCGGTTCGTCCGAGTCCGGCAGAGGAAGCCGCTAGAAAGCGCCCGACTGACGGAACATACTTATTCGCCGAGAATGGTTATCATTTTGAGAATGGTAATCGTTCTCTTTTTTTGTGGCCTTGGAGGCCGGGTTCAATGAATCCCACGACGATAATTGCAGTGGCAGGGCCGCCCGGCAGTGGCAAAACCACCTGGATTCGCCAATTTCTCGCGAGCAAAAATCTGACCGCATTCTACTGCTGTCCAGGCATGGGCGAGGAGTCGGTAGACCTGGCGCGGATCGGCTACTGCTATCCGTCGGTGCAGGTCTTCCCCGAAGAGAAAACGCCCGAGGTACTGTCGAACCTGCCCGATCGCGCCTTGGTCTTTCTGGAGCTGGGCTTTCATATCGACGTGACCGCGCCGCCGCTGTCGACGTTGCCCTGCCGTCGCGTGGCCGTCCTGCCGCCGGGATTGGAAAATTCCCCACAAAGTTCAGAATGGCACGAGTGGGCGGACGAGGTGGTAGCCGGTAGCGAGGTCGCGCCGCCAAAATCCGAGGAGATGCCGGAAGTCTGGCGCACGGTGCTGTCGGGTCGGGTGTTCGATGCGCCCAGCCTCGACGAAATCTCGATCGAGCTGACGGGCGACGCCTACGGCAAGGTGCAACGCATGAAGGGCATCTTCGAGCTACCGGACGGGAAAGCCTTTTACGTGGACTTTGCCGCCGGTCTGTCGGGCATCGAATACACCGAGCTGCCGATTTCCCGCTGGCTGAACGGTCGCCCCGATCGCTTCAGCGGCATCGAGGTGACGGGCTGGAATCTGGACAAGAAAACCATCGCCGACACCTTGCTGGGGAGCTGTTTGCCGGACAGCGCGATCGCTAGCTACCAAGAACAGTACAAGGCCATGCTCGCAAACGAACTAGAGGAGATCGCCCAGTCATGAAACTCGCCGTTATTTCTTGCATTCACGGCAACTACGAAGCGCTAAATGCCGTGCTGTCCGATATCGATGACTGTAAAGCCGACGAAATCTACTGCCTCGGCGACCTGGTCGGCTACGGCCCTCACCCCAACGCCGTCGTCGAGATGATTCGATCGCTGGATATCCCCACCAGCCAGGGCTGCTGGGATGAAGATATTGTCGAGGGTCTGAACGCTTGCGAGTGCAGCTACCCGTCGCAGCTCGCCGAGCAGCGTGGGCGACTGGCACACGAGTGGACGAACGAGGTGATTCACCCGGAGGTGCGCGAGTATTTGGCGACGCTGCCGATGACATTAAAAAAGGACAATCTCTGCTTCGTTCACGGTAGCCCCAACAGCGAGCACGAATATCTGCTGCCGAGTATGGATGGGTTTGCGGCGTTGGAGCGGGTCATGTCTGTCGATGCCGACGTGCTGTTTTGCGGCCACACTCACGTGCCCTACGTGCGGAATCTGGAGGAGGCGACGCTGGCGGTGCGTGTAAAGGAACCGGGCAAGGGCGAGCGAGCGACGCAGCTCGAAACGCCGGTCAAGAAGATTATCAACGCCGGTTCGGTGGGCGAACCGCGCCACGGTCGCCCGAATGCTACCTACGTTATTTACGACACCGACACCATGCAGGTCGAGCTGCGGGAAGTGCCCTATGACTACAAGCTGACCTGTGAGGCGATTATCGACAAGGGTCTACCGCCGATTTTCGCGTGGCGCTTGGCGCGGGGCATGGAGTTTGCCGAGCGCGCGGACGATCCGGACCACGTGTGCCAGCGCTGACAAAATTGGCGCAATAGAGAGAACGCGGTAGGGGCGTCACGGCAGTGCGCCCGCCGAATTTGGCGGATTGAAGGAGACAGACCAATGCGTTGGGCGATTTTGAGCGGGATCGAGGGAAATTTACCGGCCTATGAGGCGGTACTGGAGGATATCAAGCGGCAGCGCGAGAAAGTTGATGAGCTATTCGTTATCGGCGACTCGGTGGGGCTCCAGGGGGATAACGAAGCGACGATTAAGCGACTGCGAGCGCCCAAACCTGGCGAACTCAATCCCCAGGTCTGTATCGGCTGGTGGGAGGAGCAGTGCTTTTGTTTGCACGGGCTGAGCGGGTTGCCGGACGCGCCGGAGCTAGTCGCCAAGCACGGCGTCGAGGGCGCGGAGGCGCTGTGGAAGTCGGTGTCGCGGGAGTCGGTGGCGTGGATGCGATCGTGCCACTTTGGCTTTTTCGAGTCGGGCTGTTTGTTAATTCACGGCAGCACAATGGGCTATGCGGACGAGCTGACGCCGGAGACGCCTGCGATTCAGCTCTGCGATCGGCTGATTCGCGCAGATGCGAATGCGTTGTTTTGCGGGCGATCGGGGCGGACGTTTGAGTGTTGGGTGACGCCGGAGAAGTTGCGATCGACGGTGACGACGTTAGATGAAGTGCAGGAACCGAAGGAGCAGGGGAAGACGCCGCGTCGTGTTGTGGGGGTGGGTTCGGTAGGGCACGAGCCGGGACAGGCAAGTTATGCGCTGTACGATTCGGTGGGGGATGAGGTGACGTTTCGGACGGTGGCTTACGGGCGATCGAAGGGGTTTGGGTAGCCACAGCGAGGATTTAGACCGATGACGGCAACGACCTATCCCTCTTCCATACAGGACTTATACCAATTACTCAAAGTCTGGCTACAGATAGTAAATCTAGGACTGAAGCTTGGCTGGTAATCTAGGTCACCCATCTGTAGTTTTACTTTCCAGGCTTAGTATTACGCAAGAGAGAAGGCAAGAGGGGACTGAGCAAGCGGATGCAGGCGTTGGTATCGCACCGATACATCAGTCTGTTCGTCTAGCTGAAATTGTCGTTGCACGAGCGAATTCTACTTCTTCATAAATATCGCCCAGCTCCAGCTCCACTTCCAAACACTCGAGTTGCAAGCGAGACTCCTCTCCACGCGCGCATCGATACATCCATTCCAGTTCGGTTCGTCGCACGTACTGTTCGACGCAACATTGCTTTTGGTCGAACAGGAGATATTCCGTAAATGAGGGGATGGATTGATACCGGCGGAATTTTTCGCCTCGGTCGTAGGCTTCGGTGGAGTCTGACAGCACTTCGACGATGAGGCAGGGGTTCGCGATCGCAGTTTTGCGATCGTTGTAGTATTCCAGTTCGCCACGAACGGCCGTGGCATCGGGATAGACGAAGTGGCCGATGTCTGGAAGCCAGAGTCGCATGTCGCTGTTGAAGAGTTTGACGTCTCGCAGACCGGCGACGATGAGTGCTTGCTTGAGGTACGGGGAATTCCGTCGGAGACGATTGCTCTGGCGGAACGAACAACAAGCTATGCCGCCCCAAGTGCCATCAAGGCTTGAAGCAAGTGTTGTCCATCCTCTGGAAAGAGCAGGCTCAAGCCACGAAACAGACGAAACAATTCGCGTTCGAGCCGTACGAACACGTAGTCGCTGCCGTTGGTGACCAAGCCCCACACGAATTCTTGATGTTCCAAGAAAGACTGCATGTAAACCAAGAGCTGCGGCAAGCCTTCCATGGCGTTTACGGCGCTGTTTTTGGCTTCGATAACCAGGACGCAGAGCGGCGCGCGATCGCCCAAGTCGCGACAGACGAGCATGTCCATCCGCCCGCGAATGACGCGATCGCCATCTTCGATTTCGATCTCGTTTACCTGTTCTTCTAGGGATAGCCGCAGTTCTGGATTGGCGAGGTAGCCCGCTTCGGTCAGCAGGGGCGACACCGACAAGATTTTGACGGCTCCTTCGGTGACTTTACCGTTGCGGTAATAGCGCTTCCAATTTTGCTGAATCCCCGTCATACGAGCGGTCTGGGCTTCGGTCAGCGGTTGAAGCTCCAAAAATTGGCTCAGGTCGGTTTCGAGTCGTTCGTCAAGCTGAAACTGTTGTTGGACTTCACCGAGCGTTAGGGAGCTGGCGTGGACGACGTTGACCATGGGATTCACCGGGCTGCACTGTCAGTACAATTCTAGGCGGTGTCGTCAGCGCGAGATTGGCTGGGCTTCGTGTGATGCCATTTCGGGAGTGCCGAAGTCGGTGTGTTGGCGCAGGGCGGGAGGTCGGAAGCCGAGGACGATTTGTGGTTTGGGTACGCCCCGATCGCAGAGTTCGGCGGAGATGCCGGGGTCGGTGTCGTCGCGGTGAATCCAGATTCGGTTCTCGAGGATTTCGAGGTGGAGGGGGGTCGTATGGGGGTAGCGCGCGCCCGACCAGCCGCAGTCGATGAGGCTATGGCGCTGGTGGCGATCGTCGAAGAGGGTTTGGGAGCGGTAGGGGCTATTTGCGCTGTTGCGGTAGTCGGCGTGTTCTTGGAGGAGGGTTTTGACGAGCTGGCTCAGGTCTGGCTGGGTATCCATCATGCTGAGGTGACTCTAGTTCTGCTGCAATCGGCGTTTCATGCGTGCGACTCGTGCCTGAACCTCTGCCAAGATATCGGTCACTTCTTCGAGGTCGCTAGCGAGCAGGTGTTGGGCAAGTTCTTCGAGCAGAGGTTTGGGGCTCACGTCATAGCTCAGCAGCAGTTGAGTGATGTCGCCTTCGTAGATGCTGGCGCGTCCCATCTGGCCTTGGCGGTAGAGCGAGGGGAGGGCGTAGAGTTTGAGCAGGATGAGTCCTTCGACGGTGGCGCAGTCGATTTCGATGTTGCCGAAGGTGCGGCGTATTTTGTGTTGGGTGAGGACTCGTTTGAAGAGTTTGTTGCCGGTTAGGCGGCCATCGATTTGTAGGGATTGGAGGTTGCCACGGGCGAAGTCGCAGCTTTCGTCAGTGAGGGTGAGTTCGGGGAGACGATCGAGGTCTTTACGGGAAAAGATGAAGTCGATATCTTGGGTGTTACGGCCCTGATTGACTGACAAAAATGAAACCTTGACGTAGCAGGCGTTCCAGCCAGTTG
>CALCCD010000095.1 GCA_937899645.1 uncultured cyanobacterium
TTTCGGCATGAGGCTCGGCTACATTCCATGCCTCTCACCATACCCTTTCTCCTAAGCTTTAGTCTTGACGCTGCACTAGCGACCGATCTGGTGTAGCTCTGTAATGCGCTCGGCACACAGCGCTGTCGCGCGTTGGAGGTCGGGGCGGCTGGTTGATTCGGGCGGCGCGATCGGCTGACCGATGCGGATCGTAATCGCCGCCGGACGCGGCAAGCCGCCGCGCAGGATGTGCTGCGTGCCCCAGAGACTAACCGGCACGAGCGGGACGTTGGCTCTGGCCGCGAGCAGAGCTGCGCCCGTCTTGGGATTGCCGATACGACCGTCGGACGTGCGCGTTCCGGACAGAAAGACGCCGGTTCCCCAGCCGCGATCGAGCATCGCCAGCGCCGTCTCGATCGCCTGTCGGTCAGCTTTTGCCCGGCGGACGGGGTACGCGCCGTAAAGCTGAATCGCCTCGCGGAACACTGGCGTGCGGAACAGCTCTTCTTTGGCCATAAAGGCTACCGGACGCCCGATCGCGCAGGAGAGCAGCGGTGGGTCGGCGTTGCTGGCGTGATTACTGACGGCGACGAACGCCCCACGCTTGGGGACGTTGTGCGCGCCGTAGACGCGACCGCGAAAGTACAGTCGCAGCAGTGGGTTGACGACCGGCCACTTCAGCAGGTGATAGAGCGCGAAGCTGCTGCACGGCTCGCGATCGCGCGTGGGGGTGGTCGCCAGGGTCATAGGGCTCTGTCGCGTGTGTGCGTCTCCGTCGCGTTAATTGCCCGAACTCGCCGCCGCTGCTTCGAGGTCGGGCAGGCTTTGAACGTTGTCCAGGTCGAGTTCTTTCACGGTGCGCGAAATCAGGCCGGTCAGTACTTTGCCTGGGCCGACTTCGACGACGTGCCCGACGCCGAGCTCCGGCAGGCTCAGGGAAATCTCGCGCCAGCGCACCGAGCCCGTCATCTGTTTCAGCAAGCGATCCTTAAGAGCAACAGCGGCGGTTTCCGGGCTCGGATCGACGTTGGACATCACGGGGATGCTGGCATCGCTCAGCTCGATCGCGCCGAGGACTTCGCCGAACTCGCGCGAGGCCGGTTCCATCAGAGGCGAGTGGAACGCACCGGAGACATTGAGCTTGACGGCACGGCGGCTTTTGACTTGTTCTGCGATCGCGTCTACGGCCTTCGGCGTCCCGGAAATCACGGCCTGGAGCGGACTGTTGTCGTTGGCGAGGACGACGCCGTCAGTGGCGGCGATCGCGGCTTCGAGTTCGTCGCGATCGAACTTCATTAACGCCATCATCTGACCGCCCTCAGCGGACTGCATCAGCTCGCCGCGCCGTTTGACGAGCTTCAGGCCAGACTCGAAGTTCAGCGCTCCGGCGGCATAGAGCGCCACGTACTCGCCCAGGCTGTGTCCGGCAACGAAGTCCGGCGTTGCGCCGCTGGCTTTCAGGCAGTCGGCCAGAATGCACTCGACGGTGTAAAGGCAGGGCTGGGTGTAGATGGTTTTCGAGAGTTCGGCTTCGTCGCCTTTGATGCGATCGAGCACCGACCAGCCGAGGATAGCGTCGGCCTTGGTAAATAGCGCCTTGCCCTCGGGCGTTTCCGCCAGGTCGGCTCCCATATTTTGCGCCTGCGACCCCTGTCCGGGGAAAACCCAAATCGTCTTCGTCATGATTCGCTCGCTCGTCTCCTGCCTATTCGTGATTTTTCGTTGATTGCGTCAATTCCCGGTCTGCGGCAACCGTCGGTTTGGTGGCCCTAAGCGCCCCAGCGGAAAATTGCCGAGCCCCAGGACAAGCCCGCGCCGAAGCCGGAGGCCGCGATCGTCTGTCCCGCCTGGACTTGCCCCGATCGCACGGCCTCGTCGAGCGCCAGCGGAATCGACGCTGCCGAGGTGTTGCCGTACTCGTTCAGGTTCACCAGCGTGCGCTCGCTCGGAATCTTCAGCCGCTTGGCAACGGCATCGACGATGCGCTGGTTGGCTTGGTGCAGCAGCAGCCAGTCCAGATCGTCGGCAGTCATGCCCGCGCGAAACAGCGACTTCTCGATCGTCTCCGGCACGCGCGTCACCGCGAACTTGTAGACATCCTTACCCGCCATATGCAGGAAACCGTAGCCGCCGCGACTGGCGGTAACGCCTCCGACCAGCGGGCGATCGTTCGGTTCGTAGCGCAGCGTCAGGCAGCTATTGCGATCGCCGTTGCTGTGCATATCGAAGCCCAGCAGTCCCGGCGAGGTGTCGCTGGCCTTGACCACCACCGCGCCCGCACCATCGCCGAACAGCACGCAGGTACGGCGATCGTCCCAGTCCACCCAGCGCGACATCAAGTCCGCACCGACCAACAGCGCGTTCTCAAACGTGCCGGTCTGAAGATATTGCGAGACTGTTACCAGTCCGAACAAAAAGCCCGAGCAGGCCGCCGTCAGATCGAAGGCCACCGCCTGCTTTGCGCCGACCGCGCTTTGAATCGAGGCGGCGCTGCCGAACAGGTCGTCAGCGGTAGAGGTTGCCAGTACCACCAGGTCGATTTGCTCCGGATCGATACCGGCCATCTCGATCGCCCGGTTGCTCGCCTCAGTCGCCAGCTCCACCAGCGACTGGGCGGGCGGCGCGACGTGGCGACGGCGGATGCCCGTGCGCGAGGCGATCCATTCGTCGGAGGTCTCGACTAACTGGCCGAGCGTATCGTTATCGAGCACGACATCGGGGGCGGCAGAACCGCAACCCACGAGCGCTATACCGGGAGTCGCCATAAAATCGAAAACACCAACGAGGAACAGCAGACGGGCGACGCAAACCTCCAGCCGCCGCTCGAAGCGGGCGCGGAACCGGAGCAAATGTGGGGGTTAGGACTGGGGGACGAGTTCGGATTCGCGCAGGCGGGCGATCGTGTCGCGCTCGACGGCCTCTTTCGAGAGGCGAATGCCGTTGTAAATCGTCGGCGCTTTTGAGGTTCCGTGGCCGATCGCGCAGATGCCGTTAACGCCGAGCAGCAGCGCGCCGCCGTGTTCGACGTAGTCGATGCGCTGCTTGAAGCGCTTGAAGCGCGGCGCGAGCGCCGCCTTGATGCCGTCATCGAGATCGTTGAGGATCTCTTCCTGGCAAAGCTGGAGCATTACGTCACCGACCGCTTCGGCAAACTTCAGCAAAATATTGCCGACGAAACCATCGCAGACCACCACATCGAAGTCACCGGAAAGTACGTCGCGGCCTTCGACGTTGCCTGCGAAGGGGATTTCGGGGTTGTCCTTGAGAAGCTGGTGGGTCTTCAGCGTCAGGTCGTTACCTTTACTCGACTCTTCACCGATGCTGAGCAGACCGACGCGGGGCGAATCGACACCTAGGGCGTACTTACTGTAGATCGTGCCGATGCGGGCAAACTGCTCTAGGTAGCGCGGGCGGCAATCGACGATCGCGCCGACGTCGAGCATCAGCAGCGGCCGATCGGGCTTGGCCGACGGCATAATGGCCCCGATCGCCGGACGCTCGATGCCGGGCAGGCGTCCGAGGCCGAGCAGTGCAGCAGCCATCGACGCGCCGGAGTGCCCGGCGGAATAGACCGCGTCGGCTTGGCCGGATTTAACGAGGCTCATCGCCACGTTGATCGAGGCTTTCGGTTTGCGCTTCAGGCCGGTCAGCGCGCTGTCGTGCATGTCCACCGCGCCTTCTGAGGGGACGATTCGCGCGTCGGTTTTGAGTCCCTGCTTTTCAAGAGACGCTTCAATGGCCTCGGCCTCGCCAACGAGGATGACATCAGCATCGAGCTCGGCTTGTGCTTGGACTGCGCCCGCTAAAACTTCGTCGGGGGCATGATCTCCGCCCATCACATCTACTGCAACTCGTGCCCTTTCCACTGCCATTTCTCATCAACGTTGAAAGTCTCCCAGAATTCTACCAGACGACTTGACAGGAAAAATAAAACCCTGAAGTGACGCAACGGCAAGCGATCGAGCCGGAAAACCGGTGTGAAAGTTGTGGCGATCCCCGCCGCGATCGCGGGCAGATCGCGCGGCGATCGCGCCTTTTCTTTGAGGGTTACCCCAGGTCGTTTCGCCGATGGTTTACCCTTGGTTCACACCTGCAGCGGCGCGCCAAAATCTCCCCCTGGATCTGGCACTGAGCCTCCCAAATCTGGCACCGAATCTCAGCCTGTGCCGCGCTCTCGCCCCTGCTTTTACTCGACCTTTCATTCGACTTCTCGAGGCGCGATCGTGCTCGAATTAATCAGTTCTGGTTTGCTCTCGCTGTGGCTGGAGGAAGCGGGCGTCGATCCCGCCGCGCTACGTAGCCCCGTGCCGCCGCCCGATGCCTGGGGCATGGTCGTGCCGCAAACTGACCTCGACGCCAACGTGACGATCTACGCCTACCTGCAATCGCTAGAAGGCCAGGGCGTGGCGCGCGGCAACCAGGGCATTTGGCTCCAGGCGAATATCACGGCGCTGAGCTCGCACCAGGGTCTCGAACCGCGACGGGCGGCGTCGATTACCAAGCTGGCGACGACGCTGGCGGTGCTGGATTCGCTCTCGCCAGACTGGGCGATCGAGACGACGGTATCGGTGCGGGGCGAGGTGGACGAAGATGGCACGCTGGTCGGTGAGTTGGTCGTGTCGGGCGATCGCGACCCGTTCTTCGTCTACGAAGAGGCGATCGAGTTGGGCAATGCCCTCGAGCGCGCCGGGATTCAACGCATCGCCGGGTCGATCGTCGTGCAAGGCGACGTGACTCTCGAGGGCGAAGACGACGCCGACAAGGTCGCAACGATGCTGCGGCGCACCTGGTCGCCGAAAAACTGGACGCCGGAGATCGAGTCGGCCTACACCCGCATGTCCAAAGGAACGTCGCGCCCGAGCATTCCCGTGCGATCGCCGCGCCGCCGCAGCAAAAGCAACCGTCAAGGCGACCCCGAGCCCGTCGTGATTCACAGCTCGCTGAGCGCGATCGGCCTGCTCAAACACATGAACGTCCACAGTGATAACGTCCTGGCCCAGACCCTCGCCGATCGCGTCGGGACGCCGGAGGGCATCGCCGCCCGCGTCGCCCAGCTCGCGCGCGTTCCGGCCACGGAAGTCCAGCTCGCCGACGGTTCCGGGCTCGATCGGGGCAACCAAATCTCACCGCGCGCAGCGGCGGCAATCCTAGCGGCGATCCAGCGCCACCTGTGGGCCTACGGCCTGAACCTGGCTGACGTGCTGCCGGTGTTCGGCACCGACGGCGGCACGATGGACGAGCGCAATATGCCGACGGGCGCGGCGGTGAAGACCGGGACGCTTTGGGATACCAGCACCCTGGCCGGGGTATTTCCGACGCGCGATCGCGGCCTGGTCTGGTTCGCCATCTTTAATGACGGTGAAGACCGCACCCTGAAGTTTCGCGAGCAGCAAGATACGCTTCTGCGAACTCTCGAGCAGCGCTGGGGCAAGGCCGAGACGATCCCAGGAGCGATCGCGCCCCAGGTCAGTCCCGACACCAGCCCCGATACTCGCCTCGGCGCTCCGGCTCGCAACCGCATCATCAAAACCTGGCCGTGATTTAGAGGTCTCTGCGGAAATAAACGCTGACTGTTCGGGGTTCGAGCACTGAGCGTCAACTGAGCGTCAGCCGTTGTGCTCTTCGTCATTGCTGCCACTCCACAATCCAGAGCCGCCGGGACGACGCCGCGACGAAAGATTACGGGAGCTGCAAATTCACGCGATTGTAGCGCTAGCGTCCCGCCAGCTTCCGCTGCGCCCGCTTCGTGCAAATGGCTCGATATCGAAAACTGTCCGGGTTGCCCCCGCCCCGCCTGTAGATAGGAGCGGTAGATGCACCCTGACATTTCGTCCCCGGCGATCGCCGAAGAGTATTCTTCTCGCGATCTCGGGGATTTTTTTGCGTTCGTACTTTCTGAACCTTCGCCAGTCGCGAATCTAAGGTATGTAAGAATAAAACCGATCTCGCGCCTTGCTGCGAGCAGAAATGCTCAGCGCATTACGCTGCGAGAAGACATAACTCGACGCATCCCGCCGCGAGAAGCAACAAACACAGTACAACCCCGATGGAAGCCATATACCAATACGCCTGGTTGATTCCAGTGCTGCCACTATTGGGCGCGACGATCGTTGGGCTCGGACTGATTTCCTACAACGAAGTCACCAACCGCCTGCGACAAGCGAACGCCGTCGTCATCATCAGCTCGATCGGCATTGCCATGACCTACTCGTTTGCGCTGCTCGCCAGCCAAATCCAGGGTCACGCTCCCTACCGCTACAGCTTCGACTGGGCGACCGCTGGTGACTTTCACCTGACGATGGGCTTCGTTATCGACCCGATCGTCTCGGTGATGCTGTCGATCGTCACGACCGTGGCGCTGTTGGTGATGATTTACACCGACGGCTACATGTCCCACGATCCGGGCTACGTGCGCTTCTACTCGTACCTGAGCCTGTTCAGCGCCTCGATGCTCGGCCTGGTGATCAGCCCCAACCTCGTCCAGATTTACATCTTCTGGGAGCTGGTGGGGATGTGTTCGTACCTGCTAATCGGCTTCTGGTTCGATCGCGCGGCGGCGGCGGCGGCCTGCCAAAAGGCGTTTGTCACCAACCGCGTCGGTGACTTCGGCTTCTTGCTCGGGATGCTCGGCCTGTTTTGGGCGACGGGCAGCTTCGAGTTTACGGAGATTGGCGAGCGCCTGTCCGAGTCGATCGCCAATGGCAGCATCAGTGCGGGCCTCGCGACGCTGTTCGGCATCCTGGTTTTCCTCGGCCCGGTGGCGAAGTCGGCGCAGTTCCCGCTCCACGTCTGGCTTCCGGACGCGATGGAAGGCCCCACGCCAATTTCGGCGCTGATTCACGCGGCAACGATGGTCGCGGCGGGCGTGTTTCTAATCGCGCGCATGTTCCCGGTGTTCGAGCATCTGCCGACGGTGATGGATACGATCGCCTGGACGGGCGCGATTACCGCCTTCCTCGGTGCGAGCATCGCCATCACGCAAAACGACATCAAGAAAGGTCTGGCCTATTCGACCATGTCGCAGCTGGGCTACATGGTGATGGCCATGGGCGTCGGCGCTTACAGTGCGGGCATGTTCCACCTGATGACCCACGCTTACTTCAAAGCAATGCTGTTCCTGGGCTCCGGCTCGGTGATTCACGGCATGGAAGCGGTGGTCGGTCACGATCCGGTTTTGGCGCAGGACATGCGCTTGATGGGCGGCCTACGGAAATACATGCCGGTAACGGCGGCGACTTTCGGCATTGGGACGCTAGCAATTTGCGGCGTGCCGCCATTTGCAGGCTTCTGGTCGAAGGATGAGATCCTCAGCTCGGCCTTCCATGCCAATCCGGCGCTGTGGGCGATCGGCTGGCTGACGGCGGGTATCACGGCCTTCTATATGTTCCGCATGTATTTCTCGACCTTTGAAGGCGAGTTTCGTGGCGGCGACATGGCAATGCGAAAGCAGCTGAAGCTAGCGACGCTACCGAACTTCGGCCCCGGCGCGATGGACGTGCGCGAGCTGGACGCCACTTCGGAGGGCGAAGACGAGGGCCACGACGACCACCACGACAGCGAACCCCACGAGTCCCCGACGACGATGGTTCTGCCGCTGGTGTTGCTGGCGATTCCCTCGGCGCTGATTGGCTTCTTGGGTATGCCATTTGCCAACTACTTTGAAGCTTTCGTTCACGCGCCGGGCGAAGTGGTGCCGACCCTGGCGGAAATGGCCGAAGAGTTCGATATCGTCGAGTTCGGCATTATGGCCGGTAGCTCGGTGGGCGTTGGCCTGATCGGCATCAGCCTCGCCGTGTTGATGTACCTCCAGCGCAAAATCGACCCGAGCGCGATCGCGAAGAAGATCGAGCCGCTGTACAACCTGTCGCTGAACAAGTGGTATTTCGACGAAATCTATGACGCGCTGTTCGTTAAAGGCAGCCGCCGTCTGGCACGCCAGGTCATGGAAGTCGATTACCGCATCGTCGATGGCGCGGTGAACCTGACCGGTTTGGCGACGCTGCTGAGCGGCGAGAGCTTGAAGTACTTCGAGACCGGGCGCGCGCAGTTCTACGCACTGACGATCTTCGCGGCGGTGCTGGGTATCGTTGTCTTCTTCGGTGTCAGCTAGCGATCTGAGTCCGATCTGAGCTCGGGCTGAGTTCGGGCTGAATTCGGAGGCAGCGTCTCGCGCCGCATCGACTTCCGAGCAGATCTCCGGCTCTTGTGAAATCCCCGTTTCTCTCAACTGAGGAGCGGGGATTTCTTTTGTTTTCGCGGGTGGTACGAGCGCGATCGTCGGGTGTACAGTATTTCCACCGCTGGGCGGGGGGGGGGCAGGCAGAACAGAGCGGCGGCCAGGGAATAGGGATTTTTTTAACACGGGAAGGGGAAAGGTGATTAAGGCAGGGTTTAGGGAGAACGGAGAGGG
>CALCCD010000096.1 GCA_937899645.1 uncultured cyanobacterium
AGGCGGTTTTCCGTACGCAGCTTCTCTCTTACCCTAGCTCAATTCACCAACGCCGTGGCCAGCAGTATTGGTGAAGGCGAACAGGCTGGAAATTTATCGATCCAGGTCGATCGCCTTCTGCTCGATACCGGCGGCACGATCGAGGCCGAAACTGCGGCGGCGACGGAGGGCAATATCGCCATTAATGCTGCCGATCTTCAGCTCCGGCGCGGCGCACGCATTTCTGGCAATGCCACTGGTGTCGCGACGGGCGGCAATATCTCGATCGTGGCCGATACGGTGGTGGGGCTAGAGAACAGCGACATTACGGCCAATGCCCAGACCGGCAACGGCGGCCAAGTGACGATCGATGCCACCGGTATCTTGGGCTTAACGTTTCGCGAGCGGCTGACGCCGCGCAGCGATATTACGGCCACCTCCGATCTGGGCTTCCAGGCGAGCGGTGTTGTCGAGCTACTCAGTCCGGATATTCAGATCGACTCGGCACTCGCCGAAGTTCCCGCCGGGTTAGCCGATGGAGATAGCATCGCCATCGAGCAGTGTCGCCCGCAAGATCGAGGTCGCGGCAGTCGGCTGACCGTATCGATGCGCCAGGGCATGCGGAGTGTGCCCGACTCGATGTTGCAATCGAGTTTTCCCGCGATCGCGCCTCAGTCCTTGTCCGCCGACCCTTTGACATTGGATTTAACATCGAGGGCTTCGCGATCGCGGTATTCGCCCGAGATTTACGAGGCAAACCATTTCGCGATGGCCGAGTCGGGTTTGATTTTGGCGCAGGCGGCGGTTCCACTGCGGACAACTGTAGAACGGCCTCTTTGTTCTCGCTGAAGCTTCCAAACCCGATCGCGCTGCACGTGCTTGCATCGCGATCGGTGGTGGTAGAGAGCGAGATCGACCCGCTAAAGCCGATCTCGCGCAAGGGGCGATCGGGGCCGCCGTAGCCCGAATAGGGCAATGGGCAGTAAATTTTTAAAGCCCCCCACGTGCAGGCCACCGCAGAGAACTCGGCATTACGATGTTTGAAATTAACTTCAATCCATTTGGCGATACGCAAATCGACCCGAACCGCGCGTTTGACAGCAGCCAGAAAACCTTCGTCATCACGCACGGATTTCAAAACACCGGGGGCAATAGCAGCAACGGCTTCCAGCCCGAAGCCTGGATTCAGAGCAAAGCCGCGGCACTGCGGGCGATCGAGCCGAGCGCGAACATTATCATCGTGGATTGGCAAGAGGGCGCAGCTCCAGAGGGCGATGTGCTGAGCCTGTTGCAGTACAGCACCGCTGCCACCAACACCGCCGAACTCGGACAGACGATCGCCGCACGACTCATCGAGCTGGGTGCAGACCCCACCACCACCGAGCTGATCGGCCACAGCCTTGGCGGGCGTTGGTGAATTGAGCTAGGGTAAGAGAGAAGCTGCGTACGGAAAACCGCC
>CALCCD010000097.1 GCA_937899645.1 uncultured cyanobacterium
CTGCTTTTGAGGCGACCGACCTAAGTAAAACTACTTATTCAGAAGTCCTCTGAGATCCGGCACGGTGAACCGACACAGCCAACCGCTACGAGTCCGGCGCTTCGAGCTTCAGGAACGATCGTAGCCCCGCCACCAAACGCGGCGGCCAGTGGCGCACGTTCTCCACCCAGTCGATGTCCTGGTAGCGCTGGTCTAATCCGTTGACCGCCACCCAGTTGCTCTCCGCCTGTCCGGGCTGGCCGTTCTGCCAGTACGCCGCCGTCAGCGCCGCCCGCGCGTCGGCGAAGCTGGGATATTTCCGCACGAGGCTACTTAGCTCGCGGATGCCCTGCTTGTCTTGGCCGAGTTCGTATTTCGCGAAGGCCACGTTCAGCCGCGCTAGGGAAAACTTCGGCGCGAGCAGCATGGCGCTTTGGTAATCGACGAGTGCCGCGTCCCAGTCGCCCTGGCGGGCTTTAGCGTTGCCGCGATTGTTGTAGATCGCCGGGTCGCGATCGTCGATTTCCAGGGCGCGGTTGTAGTCGGCGATCGCCGCGTCCCATTCGCCGATCGCTTCGTAGGCCGCGCCGCGATTGATGTACGGATCGGTGATGTCTGGAGCCAGCTCGATCGAGCGGGTGTAGTCCTCGATCGCCTCGTCGAGCTGGTTCATGCCGATGCGAATGTTGCCGCGATTGCTCCAGGCGGCGGCATTGGTCGGCATCTCATTGATGATCTGCGTCCAGCCCCGCTCGGCTAGCTCGAAGTCACCGCGTCCGCCCGCCGCCGTCGCCCCGCGCGAAACGCCGTCGAGCCGATCGATATCGGCAGCGGTGAGCGGTGCGGCTTGAACGGGCGAGATCGCCAGGGCCAGCCAGAGGGCAAAGGTGGCGAGACAGCAGAATAAAACAGACAGCAGGCGGGAGGCGCGAAACATGAGGGAGACTGACAGCGAGCAATGGGGTCTATCTTACAAGTAGCAGTCTCCAGACCTCAGCGGTTTGGGAAACCTCCGCGACCTCCCGACTTGCGAAACGTTCGTCCACGCGACATGTTTAACCGAGGAATTTTCCGCAAAGAGGCGCTCGAGCGCCTCTCCAGCCCCGAACAGCTCGACCAGCTCATGTACGCGACGGGGAGTATGAGCTGGCTGTTTCTGCTGTCGTTGGGGGCGCTGGTGGCATCTGGAGCAATTTGGAGCGTCGTGGCGCGGATTCCTGTAACCGTCGAAGGACGCGGGATTTTCATTCAGCCCAGCCAGGTCGTGCCGGTGCAGTCGCCGATCGCGGGGCAACTGCAAAACTGGGAAGTCGATCGCGGTACGTGCGTCGAAGCAGGCGATATTCTGGCGACGCTCGATCCGGTGGAGCTGCGAAATCAACTGTCGATCGCGCGGCAGCAGCTCCGACAGGTCTCCGAACAAAACCAGCAGCGCGACGAGGCACTGAGCCAGCGCGTGGCCTCCAACCTAACCGAAATAGACGCCCAGCGCCGCAGCCTGAATCAGCAGCTCCGAACGGCGCGATCGCAAACGCCCGAACTCCAACAGGCGCAGCTCGCCGCCCTGGACGACGAACGCCGCGACCTACGACAACGCCTGCGCGATACCGATCGACTGGTGGTCGATCTGCAAGAGCGCTTCGAGCGGCGTCAGGAAATTCAGGAGGCGGGTGCGATCGCGGCGGATGCGGTGCTGCAAGCCGAGCAGGAATTCATCTCGATGCGCCAAACGCTCTCCGAACTCGAAGCGCAGCTCGCCCAACTCGACGCTCGCGAGACTGAAATCAGGCAGCAGTACCAAACCGGCCTCGACAGCGCCGGGGAACTCGAAGCGCAGCTTGCCGCTCTGGATGCCGAGCGCGATCGCCTACTGCAAGAAAGCACCGATCGCGCCACCACCGACACCAAAGAAACCCAGGCGATCGCGCGCGACATCGAACAGCTCGAGCGCGACATTACTAAAAACAGCCTGATTCGCAGCCCCGCCAGCGGTTGCCTGATCGAGCAGCGCATCGCCGACGGCCAGGTGCTTCAGGCCGGGTCGCAGCTCGGGCGCTTGCAGTACGACACCACCGATGCGAGCCTAGTGGCGATCGGCTACTTCGCGGTGGCCGATGGCAAGCGTATCGAGCCGACCATGCCGATCCAAGTGACGCCAGACACGGTGCAGCGCGAGCGCTTTGGCGGCATTATCGGCGAAGTGGAGCGCGTCTCAGAGTTGCCGGTAACGCGAGAGGGGGTGGCGCTGACGGTGGGTAACGCGGAGGTTGCGGCGAACCTGACCGCACCACAACCCGGACTCGGGCAAGACCCCGCTGAGGCGGTGGCGTCGGGCGCGATCGAGGTGATCGGCCAGCTCCAGCCCAGCGATCGCACCATCTCCGGCTGGGAGTGGTCGTCATCGGCAGGCCCCGCACTGGAGCTGACGTCGGGAACGACATTCACCGCTCGCGTCGAAGTCGAGGAACGCGCTCCGATTACGTTCGTCCTGCCGATCCTGCGCGAGTGGACGGGGGTGTATTGATGGGCAGTTCGACAGGTCTGTGGTCAGAAACTTGGCAGAAACTCAAGCGCTGGCTTCTGGGGCAAAACCAAGGCGAGCCATCCCCTGAGCCGTCCCCCGAGCCGCCCCCTGAGCCGCCGCCCCCCCGACCTCAACGGCGCGTCCGCACGCCGACGGTGCTGCAAATGGAGGCAGTCGAATGCGGCGCGGCGGCGCTGGGCATCGTTCTCGGCTACCACCGGCGCATCGTGCCACTGCCGGAGCTGCGGGTGGCCTGTGGCGTCTCGCGCGGCGGCAGCAAAGCCCCGAACATCCTCAAAGCGGCGCGATCGTACGGTCTCCAAGGCAAGGGCTTCAAGAAGAAAATCGACCAGCTCAAGGACATCAAGCCTCCATTTATCGTCTTTTGGAACTTCAATCACTTCCTGGTGGTAGAAGGTTTCGGGCGCGATCGGGTCTACCTCAACGACCCCGCCGCCGGGCCGCGCACCGTCACCGACGATGAATTCGATCGCGCCTACACCGGCATCGCGCTCCTCTTCGAGCCGGGAGAAAACTTCCAGCGCGGCGGACGCAAATCCAGCCTGACCCTGGCGCTGCTGCGCCGCCTGAACGGCTCGACTGGGACGGTGCTGTACTGCCTGCTGGCGGGCTTTTTTCTGGCGATTCTCGGCGTCGCCATTCCGGTGTTCAGCCAGATTTTTGTCGATAACATCCTCATCGAACAGCGCGAAGACTGGTTGCGTCCACTGCTGGTGGCGATGGGTGGCGTTCTGGTGTTGCAAACCCTGCTGAACTACTTTCAGCTCTCGACCCAAAAACGCCTCAAGATCCAGCTCTCGCTGAAAATGTCGAGCCAGTTCCTCTGGCACATTCTGCGCCTACCGTCGCGCTTCTACGCCCAGCGTTTCGCCGGGGAAATCAGCAATCGCCTCAAGCTCAACGATCGCATTGCCGACACCCTTTCCGGGGCCTTCGCGACCAATACTATCAACGCGATCGTGGTGGTCTGCTACGGCGCGGTGATGCTTGCCTACGACTGGGTGCTGACACTGGTGGTGGTGGCGTCAGCGGTGTTCAGCATTGCGGCTTTACAGTGGGTGTCGCGCCAGCGTAAGGATGCCTATCTGCGCCTCTCTCAAGACCAGGGCAAGACGATTGGCTTCAGCATTGCGGCAATTCAGAGTATCGAGACTCTGAAAGCTTCGGCGCTGGAATCGGACTTTTTCGCGCGCTGGGCGGGCTACTACACCAAATCGCTCAACACCTACCAGAGCCTCGAAGTCAGCAACCAAACCCTGACGGTGTTGCCGACGCTGCTTTCGTCGCTGACCACGATCGCGGTGTTGGTGGTGGGTGGCTTGCGGGTGATGGATGGCAACATCAGCATCGGGATGCTGGTGGCATTTCAGCTGTTAGTTCAACGCTTCCAGGAGCCGATTACAACACTGGTGGAGTTCGGCGGGCGCTTACAGGAACTCGAAGGCGACATCACCCGCCTCGATGACGTGCTCGACAACCCGATCGACGAACGGCTCGATCGCCCCGCTTCTGATAACTCCACCGGACACTCCACCGAAAACACTACCGAAAACACCACCGCCTACCGCCTTCAAGGTCGCCTCCGCTTCGAGAACGTTAGCTTCGGCTACTCCAAAGTCGCCGAGCCGCTAATCCGCGAGCTGAACTTCACGGTGGAGCCGGGACAACGCATCGCCCTCGTCGGTCGCAGCGGCTCGGGAAAATCCACCGTCGGGCGGTTGGTGACGGCGCTCTATCAACCGTGGGAGGGGCAAATTCACTTCGACGATCGCCCGATCGCCGACTTGCCTCGCGCGCTCGTCTGTAACTCCCTCGCCTATGTGGAGCAGGACATCTTGCTATTCGAGGGAACCGTGAAGGACAACCTGACGCTGTGGGACGCGACGATCTCCGACGCGCAGCTCATGCGAGCCTGTCAGGATGCGGAAATTTGGGAGGTGGTGCGATCGATCCCCGGCGGACTGCAAGGCGAACTACTCGAAGGCGGCATGAACCTGAGCGGCGGTCAGCGGCAGCGCTTGGAAATTGCCCGCGCACTGGTCGGCGACCCGAGCATCTTGGTGATGGACGAGGCGACGAGCGCTCTGGACGCAGAGACCGAGCGGCTCATCGATCGCAACCTGCGGCGGCGCGGCTGCACCTGCATCATTGTCGCCCACCGCCTCAGCACGATCCGCGACTGCGACGAGATACTGGTGTTCGATCGCGGCAGAGTCGCTCAGCGCGGAACTCATGACGAGCTGTGGAACAGTGGCGGCATCTATGCCAAGATGTTGCAGGATTCTGGCTGATCGGCGCTGGCAAGAAACCGAGTTTCTGTTGGCCTACGCCTTCAGCTCTAGCTCAAATCCCGGCAGAACGTCCTCGCCGGAGACAGTTGTTGAAAGCTCCAGCGTTTCTACATCTCGCCCAGCCCGGTAAATCTCTACCGTTCGATCTTGTGGGTTGACGAGCCAGCCTAATTTCAAGCCGCTGCCCAAATACTCCTGCATCTTTTGCTGGAGAGGAACGAGCCGATCGCTTTTGGATCTCAGCTCGATGACAAACTCCGGACACAGGGGTGGGAACTTCTCTTGCTGCTCTGGGGTCAGCGCGTCCCAGCTTGCTTGACTCACCCAAGCTGCATCGGGAGAGCGATCGCCCCCGTTGGGCAGTTTAAACACGGTGGACGAGCTGAAAACGACGCCCAATCCCGTTTCTTCATGCCAGTTGTAAAGCTTAGCAATTAGTCGAGCTTCCTGGTATCCGCTGCCGCCGCCCACTGGGGACATGATAATCAGCTCTCCTTGGGGGCTGCGCTCCATCGCCACGTCTTGATTGACTAGACACAGCTCGTAAAACTGCTCGTGGGTCAGCTGTGTGATGGGCTCTAAGTTAAGCGTGATAGCCGTCATTGCTCGATCGGTCAGCTCACAACGAATTGGCGATGGTATCGAAGGCCAAGCCGAAACGACACTACAGCTAGCATGACACACATGCCCTAAAAGAAATTGCTGTCGACGATCGTGTTAAACGGCGTTGTCGTCAGGGTTGCCAGGACGTTACCCGTGGCCGTCTCGATGATGCGGCTGGCGATCGTCGTTTCGCCCTGCTCGATCGTCAGGTCAGCGAATTGGAGGCCGTCAATGAGGTTGATGCGATCGAGTCCGGCCTTGAAGTCCGTCAGGATATCGACCCCGCGATCGCGCCCCAGAACAAACACGTCCGCATTCGCGCCACCCGTCAGCGTATCGTCGCCACCACCGCCGAACAGCTCGTCCTCGCCGTCACCACCAAAGAGCAGATCGCCGCCCCCGTCGCCGTTCAATACGTCGTTTCCGTTGCTGCCATAGAGAATATCGAAACCGTCTCCACCGTCGAGCAGGTCGTCGCCCACATTGCCGTTGAGGTAGTCGTTGCCGCCGCCGCCGTTGAGATAATCGTTGCCGTCCTGACCGTAGAGCGCATCGAAGCCGTTGCCGCCGAGCAGCACGTCTTTGCCCGCCTTACCGAACAGCGCCGAGCCATCGTTGGAAGCTGTGATGATGTCGGTGGCTTCGCTGAGGACGCGAGGCAAGAAGCGGGTTTGGGTGGTGGTTTCGATATGGTTATCGGTGTCGTTGAGCCTCACGGAGACGGGGGCAACGGGGAGGATTTCGTAGTTGGTGTCGAGGCTGTTGACGGTGTGGGCGATGTTGAGAGTGCGATCGGCGCTCGTGCCGTCGGACTGGCCGGTGACGGTGACGGTTTGGGCGGTGGCGAAGTTGTCGGGCGTAAAGACGATCGAGGTCGGATCGACAGTGAGGTCGGCGTCGGCGGTCAGCGAGATGGTGACATCCGCAAGGGGCTCGGCGGTGAGGAAAAACTGGTAGGTGTCGGTGGCGTAGTTCTCGAAGGTGATGGTCGTGCCGCCGAGCTGGACGAGATCGAGACGCGCTCGATCGTGTCGCTGTCGCGATCGTAGACAAATACATCGCTCAGCCCGTTCCCATCTCCAGTGACGAGATTATCGAAGTCTGCCTGAAACGCCACAAACCGCCCATCGCTCGAGATCGAAGGAGCTGTCGCTCCAATGCCAAAACCGCCGCTGCCTTGTGCACCCGTGCTGCTGACCGAGACGCGCTCGATCGTGTTCGTTTGGCGATCGTAAACGAAAACATCAGGGTCTCCGTTCGTATCGTCAGGGACAAGCGCTACCGCCGACTCGAACGCCATCGGAAAAAACCTCGAAATTCAAACATCTGGCCGCAAGGCCAATATACCGGACGCACCCGAGCCCGACTCAGGGATTCAAGAAGCCCAACTGCGCCCCCGGCTGCTGGCGAAATTCCGAAATCGCGCCGCTAAACTTCACCTCACCCGCCTCCAGCCAAACGATCCACTCCGCCCGCTCGATCGTGTTCGGACGGTGACTGATTAGAATCGTCGTCCGACCCCGACGGCTTGCCAACACCCGATCCATAACGCGCTTCTCCGTCGGTGGATCGAGGTTGGCCGTCGCCTCATCGAGGATCAAAATCGGCGGCTCCAGCAGCAGAGCCCGCGCTAGCGCGATCCGCTGCTTCTGTCCGCTTGAGAGGTTGGCGCTAAAGGGGCCGAGGGTTTTGTCGTAACCTTCCGTGAAGGTGGCGATAAAGTCGTGGGCGTCGGCAAGTTCGCAGGCGTTTTGCATTTCTTTGAGGGTTGCGTCAGCCTTGGCGAGGCGCAGATTGTCGGCGACCGATCGCGTCAGGAACTCGGCCTTCTGCGGCACGAGGACGGTTTGACGACGCAGACAATCTAGCGGGAAGTCCGTGGCCGGGGTGTCGCCGATCGCGATCGTGCCCTCGGTCGCGTCGTACATCCGCGTCAGCAGCTTCGCGAGGGTGCTTTTACCGCAGCCGGACGAACCGATAATCGCCACGATTTTGCCGCCGGGAACAGTCACCGACAGGTCGGCAAACAGCGGCGGACTGCCGGAATAGGCGAAGGCCAGATTCTCGAAGCGGACGGCGGCATCCGGGGCGATCGCCCGCTCTTGCTTGTCCGCATCGCCAAGATTTTCCGGGCGTGACTCGAACAGCTCGTCGAGCAACTGCGCCGCCGTCTGCACCTGCGTGAAGTTCAGCCAGAATGCCACCCAGCCCGTGACGCTCTCCTGCACCAGCAGACCGACGCCGTAGGTTGCCGCCAGTTGCCCGAGACTGAGCTGCCCGCGCAGGTACAGCCAACCCGCCACCGCCACCAGCACCACACTCGTCAGGCCGGACAGCCCTTCCGAGAGGCTTTGATTTAGGTTCGCCCAGCGTTCGTTTTGGCTTTGCAGCGCGGCCTCACGTTCTAGCCGATCGCCCAGCTCGGCTTCCAGGTGCGACGCTGCGCCCAAGGTTTTCAGCGTCAGAGCATTGCGAAAAGTCTCTGATAACAGAAATAGATTCTTGCCTGCCAACGAGGCACGCTGGTAGCTTTGCTGGCGGATTTTCGGGTGGAGCATCGCCGTCACCAGGCCAGTGAGTGCCCCGAGGGCGATCGCCACCCCCAGCAGCCAGGGGCTGTAAATCCCGAGGCAGGCCAGCCCCGCCAGCCCCGCCCAAGTTTGGCCGGGAAGCGTGACGACGATTTGGTTAAACGTATTGGCGATCGCGCCGATATCGCGCAGGACGCCGCTGGTAATCGAGGAATAGCGCGCTTCGTAGTAGGCCAGCGAGAGGTGCAGTACCTGCTGGCCGAAGTCGAGCTTGAGTCCGGTTTGCAGGCGATCGGCAAATCGCGTTGCCAGCCAGCGCTGCGCCCAGACCGCCACGCCGCGCAGCCCTTGCATCCCGGCGAAGGCCAGCGCCAGCACTGCGAGATTCTCGCTCGAAATCGTCAGGCCATCCGTCGTGAAATCGCCGGAAGTTAAGCGATCGATCGACACCTGCAAAAACAGCGGAGCCGCCAACCCCAGCAGCCCCGCCACGAATCCCAGCGCCAAAATCCCCGCCACCGCCCAGCGTTGGGGCGCGACCCGCTGCCACGCGCTGCGCCAGGGGTTCACCGCATCGGCCTGTTGCCCGTAGAACAAAAACGGCTGCGGCGTCAGCAGGAGCATAATGCCGCCCTGCCAGCCGTCGAGCAGCTCCTGGCGGGACAGGCGACGCACGCCCATGCCGGGATCGGAGACGACGTAACGATCGCCCTCCCGCGCGAACAGCGCCACGAAATGATACCCGCGCCAGTACAGGATCGCGGGCAGCGGCGCTTTCGCCATCAACTCGTCGAGCTTTTCGGGCTTGACCTGGAACACCTGCGCCCAGAAGCCGAGTTTTTGCGCGCCTTCTTTCAGTTGCAGGAGGGTCGTGCCACCTTTGCCCGTGCCGAGAACTTCGCGTAGGCGGCTAATCTTGAACGTGCGTCCGTGGTGCTTGGTGACGATCGCCAGGCTCGCCGCGCCACAGTCCGCGCCGCTTTGTTGGCGAATCCAGGCGTATTTAGGCATTTTTTACGGTCGAACGCCGGGGTGAGACTCATGAAGCGCGAGCAATTCTGGTTACCCTGCACCACTGCCCAGATTGTCGGATGAGCATTTCGTGAGCGTTCCACCCGCAATAGCCTCTAGCTCGTAATCGCCTAGCTCCGCGGCGATACTTCCCTCCAGAAATGCTTCGGGTTCTGCTAGGGCAGCTTTCACATCCGCCGCAGTGAACTCGAAGCCGCGATCGCGGCCAATCTCCACCGCTTTCTCTGCATACATATACTCATCGGCTATACCGTCAAGCTGTTTTTGCAGCGATAGGTCGGTGCGAAAAACTTTGTAAAATGCTTGAAGGTTTTGTTTAGACATTGCTCTAAGAATTACTTGGTGTTTTGACAACAATTAGTGCGCGATCGCACAACTCGCTAACTCACGGCTTACGCCGCTTTACTAGAGAATCAAAGCTTTACTGGGACATCAGACACCATCGCTAAGAGTACTCCACAAATATATTTGTCCAGAAGTCACCGATGAAGGCTGAGCTTGTCGAAGCCTGGGTGTGACGCACTTCGACAAGCTCAGTGCTCGAATCCTGGCCGTTGGGTGTTTATTTCCGTGGAGTACTCTAAGAACGACGTGGTCACTATTTTACGTCATGCGTAAAGCATCTGAATAGAAATCCACCCGCAAGAGCCTCTAGCTCGTAATCATTCAGTTCTTCCGCGACACTTCCCTCCAAAAATGCTCCGGGTTCCGCTAGGGCAGCTTTTACATCTGCCGTCGTGAAGTCGAAGCCGCGATCGCGGCCAATCTCCACCGCTTTCTCTGCATACACATCCTCATCGGTTATGCCGTCAAGCTGTTTTTGCAGCGATAGGTCGGCGCGAAAAACTTGGTAGAACTTTTGCAGGTTAGTTTGAGACATGGGATTAGCCTAATGTATGGAAGAAACCTTAGCGCCCTTACACGTCAGTATAGCCACGCTTACAGATGCTTTGTCGCTACAAAACTCCGGCGCACCTCGGCGATATAGGGCTGGAGCCGACGCTGGACGAACTTGGACATCTTGTCGTTCGTCGGCTCGAAGTTAAACGATCCGACCTGGTCGTCTGGGAGCAGTTCGATCGCCCGCGCTAGTATCAGTAACCCCCGACTGAGGGGCTGGAATTCCGGATCGACGAATAGCTGACTGAAGCGAATCACCTTCGGATTCATACGATGGTTAACCATCCAGCCGATAACTTGCCCGCGATCTTGCTCATTTTCTCGCCCGCCGGATCGGTCAAGCTGGCGTAGCCCAAAGCTGTTGAGCGGCTCGAAGATATGCTCGTCAATAAAAGGCGTGAACTTCTGGTACAGCTCGTTTGTTGCAATTTTAGCTTCGAGCTGGGCTCGCTCTGCCGCCGTCAGTTCCGCCCAGGGGAAAATCTCGCAGTCGTCCGGGAGCTGCTGAGCCATACGATCCATATAGTCGAGAAAGTGAGGCGATCGCGCCGCCAGCACTTTCTGCTTGGGTGCGTAGCAAGCTGTCCCGACCTGCTCTTTCTCCCACTCCTCTCCCACCAACAGACGCTCGAACGCAAAGGTCTTGAGGCTAGAGAGGTAGCGCAAACTCAGCTTAGGGCAGCCCCGATCGCGCAGCAGCGTTTCGGTGGCATCGAGCAGAGCGCGACCAATTTTGCGATTGCGATACTCGGGCTTGACGAACAGCGACGATAGCCACGCGCCTTTGAGCCGTGCGGGTTCGTCGGGTTGTGTTTCGGCCTCGGGAGCAGTTTCAGAAATCGTTTTGAACAGGCTGAGACCGACGGGTTCGCCGTCTACAGTTGCGCCGAGGGCGATCGTCGCCGGGTCGCTGCCGAGTGCTTGCAGCCGCGATCGAAACATCGGAAAGGTGAATGGAGCGTAGGCGATCGCGCTGTCGGCATCGTTTATCGTGGCAATTTCGAGGCTCAAGATAGATATAGTAAATGTCGGGTGTTGAACGCCAGGTGAACCCCAGCCTAAGTAGCCCCAACAGATAAATGAGGCTTTACGGTTTGAGAGTTACGACAGGTCTCAGGCTTGGGAGTTGGCACTTTCACGATATGCCTTCGACGATTGACTTGAGTGACTTAGTTGTTTTCAGCCGTAGTCAGCAGAATCAAATATGGTCGATGCGTTAATTTTTAGACTATATTTGACATTCACAAATTGTTGATTTTATGGATAGTCTTCACTATTTTTTATTAACTGAGCGCGCGAGAATCGAAGCCTACGGTGTGTCTATATTCCCAAATCTTCTTCCTCAGCTAAACCGAGTAGTAGCTGATGACAGTACGATCGTTGTAATAGGAGCGGCGGAAGATGCTAACGCCAGTCCTATCGGCCTTATTTTCGCTGAAGTACGATCGATCGAGGGCAAAAAGCGGCCTGCTAGCGGTTGGATTCACTCGCTGTTTGTCGATCCGGGCTATCGTCGGCGGGGTATCGGCAGAAACTTGCTACAGCGTATGGAGACGGCGCTAAAGGAACGGGGTTGTCCTGTCGTTTACCTGAGCTATCGATCTAACTTTATGACTCGCCCACTTGCACAGTTGCTGCGGAGTGAAAACTGGGTAATCGAGAATGCAAGCATTGCCTGCCACGCAGACAAATCTAAGGTCTTAAATGCTGCTCCTCCACACTTTACAGATCGCATCGATCGTCTGACGAGATACCTACCCCAAGACTATGAAATTTTCCCCTGGATCGAACTAACCCCCGACGAGCGTAAAGCGATAGTTGCTAAGGTCAAGGCCGATTCGCTCTATGGAAGAAATAATCCATTTACTGAGGAATCGACGATCGAGCCAATTAGCAGCCTCGGACTCCGGAAAGCCAATGAAGTTATTGGCTGGATTATCAACCATCAAATTGCGCCTGATGCGATTCGATATACTAAATTCTTCGTCGATCCTAAATTGCAGCCTCTGAGTCGAGGTTTGCTGCTCTTATCTGAATCAATTCGCCTTTTCCCAGAAGGTAATCGCGCCATGTTCTCGATTGAATATCGCAATATGGCGATGACAAAATTCATGCAGCGTCATCTGCAACCTTACCTCATTCAAGTTCAGCGATCGTGCATTTCTTCTAAAAGACTGAGCAACAGAATTGCTTTCTACGATCTAAAAAAATTTCCCAGACTACAGGAAATAGCTAGTTCCTGGAAAATCATCAGAGATGAATTTAAAGCCTTACATGCTCCACTGATGAATATCGATCGCTACGAGAAAGATCACGGTACTGTTTATTCTGAAATCATGCAAAGCATTCAAGAAGGTCAGGAGTATGGATGGCTGAAAGGCTGGGGGGAAGAAGGGGAAAATACTGACTGGATTCAGTACGGACTCATTATACTCGACCAGTTTGTCAGTTATGCAATGGAGAGCATGCCCAAAACTGCCGAACTGTTTCAGAATCTGAAGGGAATTAAAGTTTGTGCCTTGGTGACACTAAAAGCAAACAGCTTAATCCCCGTTCATCAGCATCCCGAACTTCTTTCAGAAGGATTGTTACAGCTGCACCTTACGCTGGATGCCCCAGAGGAGCCGAACTTCTCTTACTTAAATGTCGATCGCGAATTTTTCTCACACACGAATGGAAGTGCCGCTATTTTTGATGGTTCTCTAAATCACTTCGCAGTAAATGCATCAGCTCAAGACAGAACAATCCTATATATGGAGTTTGAGAAAGATGAGTTTGCTTCTTCTGATGTCGAAGTCTAGCACTCTTGCCTGAAGCTGATATTTTGAAATCAAAGCGCTGAACGTTTAGTTACGATCTGCGTTCGGCGTCGTTTATCGTGGCAATCTCGAGGCTCAAGGTGAATGCAGCGAATGTCCGGTGTTTAATATCAGGCGAATCCTAGCAAATCCCGGAAAGACGCCGACCCGAAGTCGAGGTTGCAGGATATCTTCAGAAACGTCCAACCCGCGAATCCGCCCTCGTGCCAACATTGCTCAGCAACCAAACCCAATCGCTCGACGCCCCGAACGCGGCATGGCGACTGCGATCGGGCGAAGTGTCAGTGTTCGCCGTAGCGCAAGCGGGCGCGATCCCCGGTGCGCGGCAATATTTATTTTCCCTGACGCCGCCCGCTGTCATGGTGGGCTTGCCTCCGAGCGGGAATGGCAACGAGCTAATTGCAGTCGCGATCGCGACTGCCGAGCTAGAGCCGCTGACGATCGATGCGCTATCGCCAGAGGACGCAACGGGCGTTGGGGAATGGTGCGATCGGCTTGCGGCAGTGCTGGAACGCGAAGGCGAAGCGATCGGCGATCGCGCTGACCTCGACGCTTCCCTCGACAATCTCGCGAACGTCCCCGAAACGCTCTCGCAGTTCTACGCGCAATTTTGGCAAGCCTTCGATCGCTGGCAAACCCGAAAAACCGCAGCCGAACGCCAGCAATTCCAGAACCGGCAGCGCCAGGATCGCGACCTGACCGCCAACGCCCTCGGTCGCTTGGCGGGCGTCCTCAATCCCCAGAGCCAGGAACGCTTCCAGGAAGGTGAAGCGCTGCTCGTGGCAGCAGGCGCGGTCGGTCGCGCGGCGGGTATCGAGATTCGCCCCCCCGCCAGCTCGGAAGATCCCAGGCGGAGCAAAAAGCCACTCGACGCGATCGCCCGTGCCTCGCGGATGCGGACGCGCCGGGTGTTGCTCGATAGCAACTGGTGGCGGCGCTACTGCGGCCCCCTGCTGGGCTATCTGGAAGAGAGCGGCTCCCCCGTAGCGCTACTACCGACCCCAGGCGATCGCTACGAACTCTACAGCCCCGCCGACCAGCGCCGCACCCCCGTCACCGCCGATATCGCCTCACAGCTCTCCCCCGAAGCGTTCAGCTTCTATCGTCCCCTGCCCGATCGCGCGATCGACGCCCTTGGCATTCTCCGCTTCGCCCTACGCGACCAGCAGCGCAACATCGCCCTTCTGGTTTGCACCACAATTTTGGCGACACTGGTGGGGATGCTCACCGCCCCGGCGACGCAAATCTTGATGGACCAGTCGATACCGAGCGCCAACCGCGAGATGGTGCTGCAAGTGGGAGCGGGGCTACTGGTCGCGACCCTAGCCGGAGCGGTGTTCCAGCTCGTGCAGGCGCTCGTGACCCTGCGGCTCCAGACAATTTTCGACTCCACCAGTCAGGCGGGACTCTGGGATCGGCTGATGAAGCTGCCGCTGCGCTTCTTTCGGCGCTATTCGTCTGGCGACATGCTGACGCGGATTTCGGCGATCGATCGGATTCGCCAGCGGCTCGGCGGCTCGGTGGTTCGCACGCTGTTTTCAGGCATGTTCGCGATCGCCAACCTCGGCGTCATGGCGTTCTACAGCCTCAAGCTGGCGGGTATTGCGCTGGGCATCGGTCTCCTGACGCTGCTCGTCACAGCACTTTCCGGCTCGCTTACCCGCAAAAAATTGCGACCGATCCAGGAAATAGAAGGCCGGCTGTCGGGCTTAATGGTGCAGCTTATTAGCGGTGTCTCGAAGCTGCGCGTCTCCGGTGCGGAGGAGCGAGCCTTCGCTCACTGGAGCAAGTCCTACACCGAAAAGTTGCGCCTTCTAATCAGTACGCAGCAGCTCGAAGATGCCGTCAATACCTTCAATGAAGCACTGCCTCTGGCCAGCTCGATCGCGATCTTTTTGATGACCAGTCTCATCGTCCGCGACGCGATCGCCGAGGGCGAGCTGCCCCTCACTGCCGGGAAGTTCCTCGGCTTCAACGCCGCCTTCGGAATCTTCATCACCGGCATCAGCGACCTCAGCGTCACCATCATCGATGTCCTCGATATCGCGATCCTCTGGGAGCGCGCCCAGCCGATTTTGGCCGCGATGCCAGAAGTCAGCCTCGATCGCACCGATCCCGGTCGCCTCTATGGCGAAGTCAAGCTCGATCGCGTCAACTTCCGCTACCGCGATGACGGTCCGCTAACCCTCCATGAGGTGACGATCGCCGCTAAACCAGGAAAGTTCATCGGCCTCGTCGGCCCTTCAGGCAGCGGTAAATCGACGATCGTGCGGCTCCTCCTCGGCTTCGAGACTCCAGAAGAAGGCGCGATCTACCTCGACGGTCAAGATCTCAGCCGCCTCGATATCGCTGCCGTCCGCCGACAGCTCGGTGTCGTCCTGCAAAACGGTCGCATCCAGAGTGCCTCGGTGTTCGACAACATCATCGGCGGTCAGCTCGCCACGATCGACGAAGCCTGGGACGCGACGCGCATGGCCGGATTCGATGCCGACATCCAAGCGATGCCGATGGGAATGCACACCGTCATCTCAGAAGGCGGCTCGAACCTTTCCGGCGGCCAGCGCCAGCGCCTGCTAATTTCCCGCGCCCTCGTCTCAAAACCCAACCTGCTGATTTTCGACGAAGCCACCAGCGCTCTCGATAACCAGACTCAGGCGATGGTGATGCAAAGCCTCGAGCAGTTGCGGGCAACGCGCATCGTCATCGCTCACCGCCTGAGTACGATCCGCCATGCCGATCGCATCTACGTCCTCGAAGCCGGACAAGTCGTCCAAGCGGGGAGCTTCGACGAACTCGCCCACCAACCCGGCCTGTTCGCCGATCTGATGCGCCGCCAAATGACCGCCGATGATGTTCCCGCCGACGCTTAGCGAGCGCTTTTTGCCTGCTTGAGAAACCAGTCGAAACGCGACCCGGCGATCGCGGTTTTCTCCAGCGTCTCCATATCCAGCTCGTCCGCATACTCGATATCGTCATCCAGCGACTCCGTATCGCCATAGGCCACCAACCCGTAGCCGCGCTGAAGCAAGCGATCCTGGAGGCGATCGGCCATCACGATCGCAATCGCGTTGTAAAATCGCGCTGCGAACCCGCGATCGGCCTCGATATGCTCTACTAGCGCGGGACGCGGCAACGCGAACACCAGACTCGGCTCCACGCAGCTCACCGTCGCTGACGCCAGCCCGCTCTCCACAAACGAAATCTCCCCGAGAAACTCCCCACTTTCCAGCGACGCCACAACCTTCGGCTCCGCCTGTCCTGGAATCTGTACCGACACCGACAGCACCCCGTCGATCGAGATATACAGCATGTCCGTGGCCTGCCCTTCAGCAATTAGAACGCTATTCGGCGCGAGCTTCTGCTGCCGCCCGTGGGACAGCATCCAGCCCAGGTCGCCATCCTCAAAAATGGCAAACATCAGCAGCACCTTTCGCAGTGGTGGAACGGGGATGAGTTCGCTGGTGGCAATCAGTTCGGTGTTTTGCCGGACGCGCTGCGCTAGGGTGCGGCAGACGAGCATGTAGAACCGCGCGGCGAACTCGGCGTCGCTGCTGAGTTTGCGCGCGAGGGTCTGACGATCGAGGCTCAGGATCTCGGTTGGCTGTGTGGCGGTCAGGGTCGCGATCGGCAGCAAGTCCGTAACGAACGAGATCTCCCCGACTAGTTGACCGGGCGATACACGACCGACGCTTTCCGCAGCACCGCCCGACTTGGAGATCGTAACTTCAAGTTCGCCGCTCAGTAGTAAATCGAGGCGATCGAAGCATGTCCCTTCGCGGATATTCGACTCACCCACGGCGAGGCGGGTACGATCGCCCGTGGTGGCGAGCCAGTCGCGATCGCGATCGCTCAGCATCGCCAACTCCGAAAACTCATGCAGGGAAACAACCATTGGTTCGTACGTGCGACTGACTTCTGCTGGGTGCGGCATTACATCAATGCCAACGGCTTTCAGTATGTACTTTTCGCGGTCTTTTTTAATTCCCCAGAATTCTCCACCTTCAGCCATGCCAACTCGTGACAGCCATCTTCCGCTCGCAGACTGGCTCGCCGACTTTTGCCGCGATGCGTTTGAAATCGAGGTAAGCGATCGCGCCGCCAGCGTCGCCGAACTCGATGCGATCGAGCGCGAACTGGGCGCTCCACTGCCGCCGTCCTATCGCCACTGCCTGCAACAGTGGGACGGCGCGGAGAACTTCTGCTATTGGAAGATTTTTTCGATCGCCGAACTTCGCAACAATCTGACAATCTTTTGCTTCCAGGCGGAGAGCGACGAGCCGCTAGGCGCGGAGGAATACTTTATGTATCGCGGCCTGCCTCGGGGAATTTTGGTGTTCGGGCACCAGGAGGGTCTTGCGGATGTGGCGGGATTTGATACGCGAAGCGCGTCGGGCGGGGAGTGGCCGATCGTGCGCTACGACCACGAAACGGGCGAGCTGGACGCGATCGCGGCGGATTTTGGTGAGCTGATGCGCGATCGGGCGTTGGATGCGATTCAAGATTTGGAGCTGTTTATCGATCCCGAAGACCCGGCGACGGAAGAACGGTGCGAGCCACTATACGAGCTTTGGAGAAAGCGATTGAGCTGACCGTTGTGAGAGCTGTATTCGGACGGCGAACGCTCCGAAATTTTCAGGCTATGCTTTGGGCAAAAGGCTGCAATTTTATGCGGGGAATTGAATTGTGTTGAAGACCTGCCTGAGCGTTCTCGCGCTGTCCTGTGCCAGTTTCGCCGTCTCAGAACCGGCGCGCGCGGATGCCACATACGCCTACTGCGAGTTCATCCCGTACGACGTTGAATTGGGAGCGATCGCGATGCCCTGCATCTTTTCGCAGCGGCAAGGTGCGGTGGGCATCACCTGGCAGGATGACGTTCACTCGCGGTTTGTACCCGATGAGCTGGAGAGTGGCGTGCTCGAAGACGAGCGGGGCGGGCGCGTCTACCGCAATCCCTATGCGATCGAGGACGGCATCCAGTTTGAGATGGAAGCCGGTTTCCTCAATGTCTATTGGGGCGGTGCGTCGGGCGGCGTGAACTGGGGCAATATCGACTGGGATTTGGCTCCGCAGACGCCTTGGGGTCTGTAGTGGCACGTGTTCGCGTCTGGGTAGAGATGCAGTGTAATGGTCAAACAGCCAGGGACTGATTGTAGTGACGCAGGAAGTAGCGCAGCGCCCCGAGATGGTTTGCGAGCTTCTTCGAGAATGGCAGCGCCTTTCTGACTAAACGCGACATCCGCTGGCGCAGCGTGTTGTTCAAACGCTCGATATGGCTGGTCTGGCCGCTCTCTTTGCCCACAGCTCGATGTCGGGTCTTCGGCAAAACGCAGCCATATGCCTCCCAGTTGTCGGCGTAGCAAACCGCGCACTGGCGATACACTCCTGGTAACGACTCCCACAACTGCCTCGCCGTCTCCTGGCTCCGGTCTCCGAGGGCAAATCCCACGACCTCGCGAGTTTTACGGTCGAGCGCCAGCCAGACCCACTGTTTGCTGTCCTTGCTGCCCACAAACGACCACAGCTCGTCCATCTCCACCGTCATCTGGCCTTTTTTTGACGAGACGGCTAAGAGTACTCCACAAATATATTTGTCCAGAAGTCACCAACGAAGGCTGAGCTTGTCGAAGCCTGGGTGTGACGCACTTCGACAAGCTCAGTGCTCGAATCCTGGCCGTTGGGTGTTTATTTCCGTGGAGTACTCTAAGTCACTCGGCTCCTCCTCCAGCTTCTGGTTGACGTAATCCTGTAGCCAGCGGAGCGAGACCTGGGCTGCGCGGGCGATTCCAGCCAGGGAGAGCCGTTCGAGCAGCAGCCGGTCTATCAATTCGCGAGTCTCGTGTGAGACGAACTGATAGCTTGAGTTTTCGACAAATTGCCGTCCGCAGTCGTTGCATCGGTAGCGTTGCTTGCCGTTGTGGATTCGCCCGTACTTGATAGTGCGATTCGATTGGCAATTTGGGCAGTGCATGGGGAGCTTTGCGTTGGCGTCCCTCTATCACTGGCATCTTTTGCCATTACACTGCATCTCTACCAGGTAAATAATCGGCGAACCGTCCGCCTCCTCCCAAAGACTTTCCACATCTTTCTGCAACTTGAAGGCGAGCTACTTTCCAGAAGCCAACTCCAAATTGAGTGGAATCTCGATTACAAATCGGGTTCCTTCCGAAGCAGAGGACTGGCAGCGAAGAGTACCGTTATGCTTCTCGGTAATAATTTTATAGCTAATGGACATCCCGATCCCGGTTCCCTTACCCGCGGGTTTTGTCGTAAAGAACGGGTCAAAGACCTGATGGCGAATTTCCTCTGGAATCCCCGGCCCGTTGTCCTCAATACAAATCATCACTCGATCGTCTTCAACCTGCTGCGTTTGAATTTTGATAATGCTCGGGTTCTGTTCGATCTCTTCTAAAGAGCGATCGAGATCGCTCTCTTCTAGAGCATCTAGGGCATTGGCTAGGATGTTCATAAACACCTGATTCAATTGCCCTGGATAGCACTGAACAAGGGGCAAATCGCCGTAGTTTTTCTCGATCTTAATTTTGGATATTTCTGAGGCCGGCTTGATACGGTGCTCTAAAATCGACAGCGTGCTGTCGAGCCCTTCGTGGATATCCGCCTCTTTATAATCGGACTCATCCAGACGAGAAAAGTTTCGCAGAGAGCTTACGATCTGACGAATTCGTTGTGTTCCAACTGTTATTGAACTCAGGATTTTAATAGCATCCTCTTTTATAAAGTCGAGATCGATATCCTCAATTTTCTCTTCGATATCAACGGATGCAGCCGTATATGTCGCTTGATAAAGATCGATTAGATCGAGTAATCCTTGAGTGTTTTCAGTCAGTAGAGTGATATTGCCGTGAATAAAGTTAACCGGATTATTGATCTCGTGGGCAACACCTGCAACCAGTTGCCCGAGGGAAGACATTTTCTCGCTTTGGATTAGTTCGAGCGTCTGTCTGTCAACACGTATTTGTAGTTGTTCTTGCTGGGCCAGTAACTCTATAGATCGAGACTCAACCTCTCCCGCCATATATTCAAACGATCGGATGAGACGGTCGATCTCCTCAATTTCTGAATCCTTCGGGAACTCAACTTTCTTCCCTTGCCCAATACTGAGTGCAAGTTTGGATAGATCGGCAAGGGGAATAACGACCTTGTTATTGATTACGATGAAACCAAGAAAAAGCACGACGATAACGATAATGAATGCCAAAACAGACCAAGTCTGTGCCCTGAATGTTGTCGCTTTATATTTTTCCTGCCGCTCTTTTAAAAGACGGGACTCCTCCTCGGTGAAGTCGTAAAGAATGGGACGCATATCATCCATTAGCTGCTTACCCTCGTCAGTCTTTACGAGGGCGAGAGCCCGATCTTTTCGTCCGCTTGTTGTTAGGTCGATCGTCTCCTGCAACTCCGCAAATTTTTGTTGCATCAAACCCCGAATCTCTCCTAGCCGTTGCTGTTGAGCTTCGTTGTCACGGGTTAAAGATTCAAGCCGGTCTAGTCTTCTCTTTGCCCCTTCGCGACCTGTATAGTAAGGCTCTAAATATGTCGGAGAATCTGTCAGCAGAAATCCTCGCTGCCCGGTTTCTGCATCTACCAACTGCTTATCAAAATTAGCGGCGGTCGTTATTACTTCATGGGTATGCGTTACCCATTCGTTATCCAGGGTAAACGCATCTAAAAAGGGGGCGATTCATGGAGTGTCAGAAGCAAGCCC
>CALCCD010000098.1 GCA_937899645.1 uncultured cyanobacterium
TCTCGAACTCCAGCCTTTTGACGACACCACTTAATCCCCAAATTGAGAATTGCTGGGTCGCTGCGGAATTTCTCGCGCCTCGACGAGGCGCAGATCAAGGCCGTGGACATCCACGAAGGGCTCGACAATACACTGACGATTCTCGGCAGCAAGCTCAAGGCGAACCACGATCTCCGCGAGATCGCCCTGGTAAAGCAGTACGAACTCACCGAACCGGTAGAGTGCCATGCCGCGCAGCTCAATCAAGTGTTTATGAATATCCTCGATAACGCGATCGGGGCGCTGGAAGAACAGCGCACGTCGAATCGTCAGCCCACTCCGGAAATTCGCGTCGCAACGCGATCGTTTGCATTTACCGACGGCCGTTTGGGCATTGAAATCGAGATCGCCGACAACGGCCCCGGTATTCCCGACGAGGTGCGATCGCAAATATTCGATCCGTTCTTCACGACGAAGCCCGTAGGCAAGGGGACGGGCTTAGGTCTATCCATCAGCTATCAGATCGTCTGCGAACGGCATCAAGGCGAGCTAACCTGCCAGACCGCAGCGGGCGGCGGCACCCAGTTCGAGATTCGCATTCCGCTCGTGCTCGACCCCAATGCAGACTCGGAGCTGGGTGCGTCCTTAATAAATGCCCAAAATCCTCCGGAGCCGCCGGAAGCTCCCCGGAAGAAAGAAACGGTAGATGCACCCTGACATTCAAACCCCGAGACCCATCGCGGCCTTGGGGTTTTCTTTTGGCTGGGTCTGCCTGGAAAGTCTCCCAAAATTATCCAACCTTCCAGAAGTCGGGCTTCTCGAGATACTGCGTTTTCCGAAAGCGAGATAACGCCGCTAAGAGCACTCCACAAATATATTTGTCCAGAAGCCGCCAATGAAGACTGAGCTTGTCGAAGCCTGGGTGTGACGCACTTCGACAAGCTCAGTGCTCGAACCCTGAATACTGGACATTTATTTCCGTGGAGTACTCTAAAAATCGATGCTCAGCGGCGCGCGCGGGAACGGAATCACGTCGCGAATATTGCCCATGCCCGTCAGGAACTGCACCAGCCGCTCGAACCCGAGCCCGAAGCCCGCATGGGGAACCGAACCGTAGCGACGCAAATCCAGATACCACCAGTAGTCCGCCACATCTAGCCCCTGCGCCTCGATGCGCTTCGTCAGGTCGTCGAGGCGCTCTTCGCGCTGCGAACCGCCGATGATTTCGCCAATTCCTGGAGCGAGCACGTCCATCGCGGCGACCGTCTTGCCGTCGTCGTTGGCGCGCATGTAGAACGCCTTGATACCGATCGGGTAGTCGTAGACCACCGTCGGCTTCTTGAAGAACTCCTCGGCGAGATAACGCTCGTGCTCCGACTGCAAGTCCGTGCCCCACTCGACGGGGTACTCGAACTTGCGATCGGCTTTTTCGAGAATCTCGATCGCCTTGGTGTACGTCACCCGCTCGAAGCCGCTGTCGATAATATTGCGGGCGCGATCGAGCACCGTGTCGTCAATACGCTTATTGAAGAACTCCATATCTTCGGGACACTGTTCGAGCACCGCCGAGAAGATGTACTTCAGGAACGCCTCGGCCAGATCCATATCGCCCACCAGATCGCAGAACGCCATCTCCGGTTCCACCATCCAAAACTCCGCCAGATGGCGCGATGTATTTGAGTTCTCGGCGCGGAATGTCGGCCCGAAAGTGTAGACGTTGCTGAAGGCCATCGCCATCACCTCCGCTTCGAGCTGGCCGCTGACCGTCAGGTAGGCAGGCTTACCGAAAAAGTCCTGGCCGTAGTCGATCGCGCCCTTGTCGGTCTTCGGCAAATTTGCCAGATCGAGGCTCGTCACGCCCAGCATCTCGCCCGCCCCTTCGCAGTCGCTCGCTGTCAGGATCGGCGTATGTACCCACATAAAGCCGCGCTCTTGGAAGAACTCGTGGATGGCATTGGAGGCGGCGTTGCGGACGCGGAAGACCGCGCCGAGGGTGTTGGTGCGCGATCGCAGGTGGGCGATCGTCCGCAGGAACTCAAACGAGTGGCGCTTTTTCTGGAGCGGATAGGTCTCGCCATCGGACTCGCCGACGACCGTAACGTTGCTGGCCTTCATCTCCAGACGCTGACCCTTCGCCGGTGACTCGACGAGCTGACCGACGATCTCCACCGACGCGCCGGTCTGGATTTGCTTGAGCAGGTCGGTGTAACTGGGCAGCTCGGGATCGAGGACGACTTGCAGGTTCGCCATCGAGGAGCCGTCGTTGATTTCGACGAAGGCAAATTTCTTCAGTTCGCGTTTCGTGCGTACCCACCCACAAACCGCCACGGTTTCGTCGGGCTGTCCGGCGCGCAGGATTTCGGCAATGCGGGAACTGGAGGGGGAAGGGTTGGACATGCTCGCTCGATCCGGAAATAACTCGGCACGGACAGGATGCGGTCGCCGTGCGCCGCCACCAGGACAAGATTGTAACGAATCTCTCGCCTCAAATTTCGCTAGATCGGAAGCGGCGCTGCAGTCCAGACTCGGGCGATTTTCGTGCCGGGGCGATCGCGCACGAGGCGGCGGAGTTCGCATCTCGATGCAACGCTCGGCAATCGCAGGAATTTACGATCTGCCGTCAGTGTCAAGTCATAGCTTTCGCAGAGCAAACGATAAAGTGAGAGACAACACTTGAGAGACAGCACTTCTAACCTCGTCAAGAATAAAAGCAGCTGAATCCCTGGTGAATTGAAGGTGACAGATCCATTGGCGATCGGTGGTAAGTCGCGATCGGGAGGCGATCGACTGGCATTGATAAAAAAGTCATCACGCCCCTATTCCAAACGCTTATCAACCTAGCGAAAGCAAGCCGAACGGGTTTCTCACCAAACCGTAAAATCGCCTGAAACAAAGGAATTGACGCCATCAAAATCCGACGGTTCTCCACCGTGAAACAGTTGCCAAATCGCCGGTCGTGGAGAGATTTCGGGACAAAAGATAAGTTTGTTACAAAATATTTCTATCGTTCCGGATAGCTTTGTTTTATTGCAGGTGTCGCAGAGTCAGCATATTGCTGATGTCCTCAATCGTCTGGCGTCTCAAAGCGTCTCGGGCTGGAGGATAGCACTAAGGCAGTCTGCTTTCGCACGTTCGTTTCTCCACGAGCAATCTGAGGAATAAGCTATGGAATTTTCCAACCAACTCACCCTCGAGCAGGAGTTCAAGATGCAGGTTTGGCGCGAGGAAGTGCGTCACCTCAGTCAGCCAGAGGCGCAGGAATACTTGCTGAAAGTCATGCACCAATTGATGGTGAAGGACAACTTAATCAAGAATCTGCTCAAGCCGTAAGCTCCGGCTAGCGCCAAGATTGTCAATGTCGATATTTTGGCCGTGTGCGCCCAGCTTGACAATATCCGCAGCGGATCTTTCTCCATTCTCCAGTTGCCAGAGAGTACTTCATGGCAACTGGAGAGTCTTATTCGCAAAAGCCATGGCCGCGAAGAACTTGTTGCGAACGTGCGCGATCGCTGGTGAAATACTTTCTCCGTCGCTCTTTATACGATCTGGAGGATAGGCTAGAGGTATGCATACAATAGTGGGCATCCGCCCGCCGCATGGTTGCTACGGTGATGCGTCAGCGGTTTATGTCGTTCCACACTTTCTACGACTTTGTTAAGTTCTACTATAATTGCCTGGGTGGTTACTTCATTGCGACGCTCTATGTAGTATTCGGAGAGTGAGATGCCGCAAAGACAACCAGGTAGCCTTGAGGAGAATGAGAAAGGCGCTCGAATAATCGCTGCTGGAGTTCCGCGTTCGGGAAGCACCCTGATCTATCAAGTGATTTGCGCCTTGTTCCCTGACGCAGCGGTTACTAAAACCCATAAGTTTACTGAAGAGGCTGATGCCAAGATCGTTGTTACTTACCGGGACTTCAGAGATGTAACGGTGTCTATGGCGAGAGCGATGCGTAGCAGAAATGGGCAACCGTTTAAATGGGGGAAGTTAGACGAAGCCGATCGCTCAAAAGACTCTCCCATGCGGATTCAAGGCCACGAGAAGATAACGAGAGAGGAGCTAGAGATAACTCTTGAAAACGCATTGTCGAAAATAGAGGCGCTGGATAGTTACAGAGGTCTCGCTCTTGCGTCTGACAGAGTCCTTTTGATGCGTTACGAGCTGTTTTTTTCGGACTATGACTACATATTTCAGCAGTTGTCTGGATTCTTTGGGATTAATATAGACAGAGCCACCAGGCGGGAAATTGTTGAAATAACCAGCATCAAGCGCAATCAAGAAAGGGCCGCGCAATTGCAGGATTTCAGTCATTACGATCCGAAATCGCAAATTCATGGGGCGCACATCTACGATGGTAAAGTCGGGGGATGGGTTCGATTTATAGACCCTAAAGATCGCAACTTACTCCTCGAGTCGTTGGGAGATGCCCTAGCGCGTTATGGTTACGTGCCGACCGAAGGGCAAACTGGTTTAATGCAAAGCTAGCAAAGACATATCGCCGTCTTTTCAACGAGAGCCGAACTAGTCAGGCTTCCCTGGGAACAGCTAGGAAGTATTTATACTTTTTCAGAAGTCTTCTAAGATAGCTAGCGACGAACTGCGACCCTGGCATTTTAGACGTGACCCAAGCTGCGACCCCCACTGATTCGACCCTTTGGCCTCGCGTTCTGCAACAGTTGCTCGATCGCGAGTCGCTCGATCGCCCGCAGGCGAGCCAATTGATGCGCGGCTGGCTCGACAACGCGATCGACCCGATCCTTTCCGGCGCGATTCTGGCGGCGCTGCAAGCCAAAGGCGTCACCGCCGAAGAGCTGGCGGGTATGGCACGGGTGCTGCAAGACCTGTCGCAGCCGACTACCGATTTGGAGTTGCCCGCCACGCGCATTGACACCTGCGGTACGGGCGGCGATGGCGCATCGACATTTAATATCTCGACATCGGTGGCGTTCGTCGCGGCGGCGGCGGGCGTTGCGGTGGCCAAGCACGGTAATCGATCGGCTTCGAGTAAGGTCGGCTCGGCGGACGTGCTGGAAGGGCTGGGCGTTAATTTGCAGGCCGCGCCGGAAAAGGTTGAGGCGGCGCTGTGCGAAGTGGGGATTACGTTTTTGTTCGCGCCGGGATGGCATCCGGCCATGAAGTCGGTCGTGCCGATCCGCAAGACGCTGAAGGTGCGGACGGTGTTTAATTTGCTCGGCCCCCTGGTCAACCCACTGCGTCCGACGGGGCAGGTGATGGGGGTCTATGATGCGGCGCTGATCGAGACGGTGTGTGAGGCGCTGAATTTGCTGGAGGCCGATCGGGCGATCGTGCTGCACGGTCGCGAGAAGCTCGACGAGGCGGGGCTGGGCGATCTGACGGATATGGCGGTGCTGGAAAACGGCAAGGTGACGCGCGTGGCGATCGACCCGCGCGAATTGGGACTGACTTCGGCTCCGCTGAGCGCGCTGCGCGGCGGCGAGCTGGAAGAGAATTCCGAGATTATGATGGCGGTGCTGCAAGGTAAGGGTACGCTGGCGCAGCAGGAAGCGGTGGCGCTGAATGCCGGTCTGGCGTTGCAGGTGGCCGGAGTTGTGCCGTCGGACGACCTGAAGGCCGGAGTCGATCGCGCCAAGGATATACTCGCGAGCGGTGCGGCTTGGGACAAGCTTCAGGCGCTGGTGCAGTTTTTGCACGCTTAGCGCTTGAGGAGGATCGGAGGCCAGTCGATATGACTACAACCGAACGCCATGCTTCGCAACCGACTGACTCCGCTCAGCTCGTGCGAGCGCTGCGGGCGGCGGTGGCCGATTTCGGGGTGCGCTCGCCCTGGCCGGGGCTGGTGCGGGTTGTTGTGCTAGGCGCGATCGCCTGGGGCAGTGTCGCGATCGCTTGGAGGCAGCCGCTGGGGGGCGGGTTCGCTATCTGGAGCGCGATTGCGGCAATCTTTTACGCCTTTTGGCTGACCTGCACCCACGAAGCAGCGCACCATACGCTGACGGGCTGGGCGCGCTTCGATGAGGCGATCGCGCGGGCTATCTCCTGGCCGAGCTTTTGGCCGGTGGGGACGTACTCGGTGCTGCACCGGCTGCACCATAGCTGGAACGGTCGCAACCTCGACGATCCCGAGCGTACGGAGTGGACGCAGGCGGAGTACGATCGCGCCGGTCTGCTAGCCCAGTGGTACGTGCGCCACCAGTGGTGGATCGATGTGCTTGGCTGCGGGGCGATCGGGCTGATTGCCAAAATATTTCGCCACGGTCTGCGCCAGCTTCACGTGCAGTCTCGGCTGCGATCGCAGTTGGCGAGTGATGTTGCCGGAATCGCGATCTTTCAGGCGATCGGGCTGGGCTGGGCAATCGCCAGCGGCTCGATCGTCCGCTATGCGCTGTTTTGGCTGGTGTTCGAGCGGGTCGTCGGCGCGATAATGCAGTGCCGCGAACATATCGAACACTACGGTCTCTGGCATGGCTCCGGCGACATTTTTCCCGACGGCAGCTGTATAACACCAGTGTTGCGACAGCTCTACGCCACGCGCAACCTGACGACGACACTGCCGGTTAACTGGCTGATGAGCGGCCTGCCGTACCACGGTGTCCACCACGCTTTTCCAGAGATCCCAGCGGGAAACCTGCCCGCTGCCTTTGTCAGTATCGAGCGAGTTTTGCAGGAGTGCCACGCGCCGCCGCTGCCCTGCGATCCGGGCTACTGGCGCACGTCCTGGCGTCTGGCGAAAGGCTTCAGCACGATCGCCGACCTCGATCGCCTCAATACGAGCGACGGCCGCTGACTTTACTCTGCTGCACCATCAGTTTTGCGCCACTCGGCGATATTCCAGGTCATCCGATCCCAGGGCGTTGGGTCGAGCCCTGCCAGCCCGTTGCTTACCCCAATCGCGTCCGCCCGGTGTACCAGCGGCACGACGGCAAACTGCGACACTAGCAGATCGTTCATTTGTACGAACAGCGCCGCCCGCTTTTCGGGGTCGAGTTCGGTGCTGGCCGCATCCCAGAGCGCGTCGTAGGCCGGATCGCAGAACCGCGAGAAGTTCTGGCCGCTCCAGCTCGTCTCCGGCTGCGACAGCTCGCCGCAGGTGTAGGTTTTCATGTAGTCCGCCGGATCGGGGTTGGAGTTGCCGGTCGTGTACATCTGCACGTCTGCCGTAAAGCGCTGGAGCGTGTCGGTGTTGCTGGCGTCGCCGGAGAACAGCACGCTGGCATCGATGCTGCGTAGCTCGACGCCGATACCGATCGCCTCGAGGGTCTGCTTGATAATCTCCTGGGTCTTTTGCCGCACCGGCGTTACCGAGGTTTGGAACACCAGCTTTAGCTCGACGCCGCCCTTGTCGCGCGTGCCGTTACCGTTGGTGTCCGTCCAGCCCGCTTCCTCGAGGACGGCGATCGCCTGCTCGGGATCGAAGGCAAACTCCGCATCGGGGGACTTGTACTGCGCTGGTTCGAGCAAAAAGTGCCCGCTGGCTTCTCCCGCCTTGCCGTAGAGCTGGGTGGCGATCGTCTCGCGATCGACCGCCAGCGAAATCGCTTCGCGAACGGGCGCTTCGGTCAAAAATGGGTGGGGGAACTCCAGCGTCGAAACGATGCCGTCGGCGTTGGCTGCATCCGGATCGGTGTAGTTAAATTCCAGCCGCTCCAGCAGCGGCCCGAAGCTGGCGAGTACCGTGCCTTTGCCGCCCTCCTCGAGCTGCGCCAGCACCTGCGGCTCCACCTGGAGGTTGTCGGCCAAATCCGCGTCGCCAGTTTGCAGCACTGCCCGCGCTGCCGAAGTCGCATCACCGCCGCCCTTAATTTCGACGCGATCGAAGTTCAGCGACTCCGCCTCGCGATAGTGCGGGTTGGGCTCGTAGACCACCACATCTCCCGGCTTAAAGTCCACCACGCGGTACGGCCCGGTGCCGATCGGCATCAGGTTCGCCGCCGCTTCGCGCAGGTTTGCGCCGTTATAGTCTGCAAACACGTGTTCGGGTAGCACCGACCCCACCGCCCCGACGAAGGGCAGCGACCAGGCCGGAGTCGGTGCTTTGAACGTTACTTTGACCGTTGTGTCGTCGATCGCCTCGACGCGATCGACCGTTTCGTACGCGCCCGCATTGGTCGTGCCCGTTTCAGCGTTCGCGATCAGCGCGTAGGTAAAGGCCACGTCCTCGGCGGTAAACGGCTCGCCATCCGACCAGAGCAGATCGGGCTTGAGGTTCCAGGTCACGGACAGGCCGTCCGCCGCTACGCCTCTGTTTTCCTGGCTGGGAATCTCCGCCGCCAGCACCGGTACGAGTTCGCCGTCTTTGTTAAAAGTCGCCAGCGGCTCGAGGGTGATGCGGCTCGCTTCCCAGTCCTTAAAGCCGACGGTGAGGTGGGGGTTGAGGATCGTGGGCGCTTGCCAGGAGAGAATTTTTAGCGTGCTGGGGTCGCTGTCAACGCCGGACTCGCTTGCGCCATCATTCGCGGCGCAGCCGACGATCGGCAGCAGGCCGGAGAGAATAAGTGCGAGAAAGCGTCGGTCGAACATGGGGCGCGCGGGAAATGCCGGAGAGTGCTGAAAATCACAATAGCGCGACTCGTACGAACGCGCCGCCTCGCCCGTCGGACGCAGGCCGAGCTGCTGCCGATCGCGCCTTGCCGCGATCTCGCCTAGGACGTGCAGTTATCGCCGCGTGTCACCTGCATCGTCCCCAGAATCGTCGTGATGACTAGGCAACGCTTCGAGTTTGGTGACGCCGAATCGCTGCTGGCAAACGTGACGCGACCGACCAGCTCGTCTGCCGGGGACTGATCGTTAAACCAGTCTTCGTCTAGAGTGCCGCGATCGGAGAACTTCACGCAGTAGTCACCCGTCGCGCAATCACTGCTCAAAGTGCTGTTAGCTGTATCGATTTGGACGCGATCGGATTCTCCGTTGAGAATTTCCTGCCAAATGGGCGTGGTGCTGCCTTCCGGGTGCACGGCCCACTGCACTTGTCCGTCAAATTCTCGAAAGCTGGCGACCCAAACCGAGGCGCGCTTGCGAGATTCGGACTGGGCTTCGCGCGCGGCAACCAGGGCACGATCGCCGCTCTGACGCAGCCGCTGGTTGTTGACGAACGAGAGCCATCCCGGCCCCGCGATCGCAGCCAAGATGCCCACCATTACCATCACGACCAGCACCTCGACAATGGTGAAGCCGCGTTGGGCTTTTCCGGCGATCGATGTCTCGCGTGCCTTCGCCACCAGCTTCGCCACCGCGTACCGTCTGAAATTTAGCTCGCGCATCTCGTCTCTCTCCAGGCGTAGGTGTCTCGTCTCGATGCTACTGACTTCTCGGGATCTTGTTAGCGACGCCACGGTTGAGCACCTGGGTGGCGATCGCGGGCATAAAGCCTTCGTTGACCGTGTCGATCCCCGGCTTGCCGACGGCATTGCCCCGCACGAACAAAATCACCTTCTGGTTGAAAGCAGACGACTCGTCCGTGACGGAGGCCGTATCTAGCAGCGAATCCGAGACCCGCACACAGGCATAGAAATTCCGTACGTCGTCGAAACCATAGTTCGACAGCGTCGCATCGGCTGGTGTCGGCGCGTACTGGAACGGACATTCTATGCTGGCATCGCCTTCCAGTTCGTCGATTTGGTTCATGGGCCGATCGTCGACGAAATCGACCAACGTCACGATGCCCGTACTCGACGGCGAGCCCGACGGAGCCGTACCGTCGTCGCCGATCGGCCAGGACTCGAAGCCCGTATTCTGCGGATTGACGTAGCCCGCCACAGGGTTGCCGCTGTTGTCGTAGCGCGGCAGCTCGTAGCGCTGGATGCGACCTTTGCCCGACCAGGTGGGGTCGTTGTCCTCGTTGCGCGTCAGGTAGTAGACCACCAGCGTGTAGGCGCGCCCGGACAGGCAGGGCGCTTGGGAATCGCCGATAATCAGGCTCGAGTTGGTGGCACATTGCTGCTTGACGGCATCCGGCAGGTCGTCGAGCTTCCAGAAGGCCAGAACCGGCGTGCTGTTCGCAGGGACGGGAACGTAGCCATTGCCGAACATGTCCGAGCAGGTGTCTGTCACGGCTGCCGCATTGACGCCTTGTGTCGCCGCCACGTCAGCTATACAGTCACCGTCGTAAACGTAAACCGCTTCGCGCAGGTCGGTGCTGATGTAGTCGAGCGCCAACTGCATCTCCCGCTGCGTTTCGTTGCGGGCCGTTTCGCGCGCGTCGGTGGTCAGCAGCTCGACCATCACGCCGAGCAGGCCCGAGACGATCAGCGCCCCGATTAGGGCGGCGACGAGGACTTCGGTGAGCGTAAAGCCGCGATCGCGTTTGATATTTCGCTGGCGGGCGATTGCCGCTGCCAGTCCGAGGAGCGTTTTTGGCCGCAGCGATCGCAGCGATCGGCCTAATGGACGTACCAATGGATGTCGTCTCATTCGCATTCACTTCCTCCGAGATAGCAGCGATACAGCGGTAGCGATGTTTCGAGGTCGCCCTGGGCGAGGCTGGTGTACATCACGGCCAGGGGAAACTTCGTTTGTTGCCCCGTACCGTTGGTCAGCGTCAGCGAAGCCGGTTCGATGCTCAGCTCGCCACCTTCGATTTCCGCATTGCGGTAGTAAACCCTTACCCCCATGCCGAAGACAATCGGCACGGGCTCTTCGCCGCTGGCCGCATCGACTGTCGAGAGCTGCTCGTTAACGCGGAACGACTGCACGTAAAAATCGAGCTCGCAGTCGCCGTTGATGTCGACGGGCAGCGCCTGGGCCGCCGGGACTTGTGGCGCTCCGCCGTCGTCGTAGGTGCTACATGAGAAGTTCGTCGACTGCATCAGGCCGAAAACGGACGACGGAGCGGGCACGCTTTCCAGACCGCCATTGCCCGCGTTTTCTGGGAGCTGGTCGAGGTTGCCGCCCTCGCCAGCGTTGCCACTCTGAACGCCCTGTTCCATCAAGACGCGCACCTGGTCGATTTGACCGTTGGCCAGCTGAGTGGCCTGCTCGGCGCGGCGGTTTTGAACGCGCGTGGCGGCAGAAAGGAAGATCGGCGGCGTAATCGCCACCGTGACCGCCGAGGTAATCAAGATGGCGACCAGCCCTTCGATTAGGGTGATCCCGCTCGTGGGAGAACGGCGGCGCGCGCGATCGAGAGTCAAGAGCAGCAGAGATTTCACGGTGTTACGTATAGCAGAGGGCGAAGGCGAGGCGGCAGGGAAACTCACGGGAGAGCGCGGGGAAGGCGGACAACCTAGGAGCACTCGTCGGCATCAATGCGGGGGTCGATCGGGTTGCCACCGATGCTGGGCGCGGACGCACAGCGCAGGTTGAGGACGTACGGGTCGCTGGCCGGAAGTTCGCGATAGAACTCGCTGCGCGCGCCGCCGACGGTCACGAGTCGCGATGACACCGGCCCCGGACGCGTTAGCTGAAGCGCCACGTCGTAACCCCATGTCCGCAGCGGCGCGAAGTTAAAGGGCTGCTGGCCGCTTTCAGCCGGTACGTCTGCGATTTCCCAAGCGTCCTGGTCGTAGGGCCCCGTCGCCTGATTGCTGAATTTCAGATTCAAGAACGAACCGGAGATAGAAATCGGCTTGTTGCGACGGAATTCCAAGAAGCGCGGGAAGTTGTGCAGTCCGCCGTAGCTTTGGAACTGACGCGACGGCACCAAGCCCGAGATCATTACGGCATTCACGGTTTGGGTATCCGTCGAAGGCGTCATCGTCACCTCTTTGTAGGCGCGCTCGCTGCGGTTGGCGATCGTCTCGTAGTTGCCGTCGTACTCGCTGATGCCGAGGCCGATGAAGGTGGGCTGCCCGTTCGGCGAGATGCGAACTGGCGAGGCCGGATCGCTGGGAACTTCGCGGCTCCAGAGGGCATTCGCGATCGTGACGCTGCCGCTCGGGACTACGACGGATTTGTCGATCGGTATGCCTTGGTTGGCGAAGGACGTCGCGTTGACGCCCGAATTCAGGCAGCCGTAGACTTGCTGGATCGTGCCGTTATTGCTGCGCTCGAGTTCTGTAAGGCCCGTGGCGAGAATGCCGCTGGGCAGGCCGACAAAGGTGTCTTCGATGCTGCCGTCGCAGAAGTTATCCGACAGGATCGTGATCGCATCGACGAGGAACTCGCTGTAGCGCCAGCTATCTTCTTCCGGATCGGCAAACCGCGCGTCTTGGTCGTCAACATTCGACCGCAGGTCGTAGAAGTCGGTCGGGCCCCAATCTTCCTTATCGGACAGGGTGTAGTTAAATTCCTCGATCGGGTTGTCGCAACTGTCGTCTCCGGGCGTCTTGTGACAGTTGAAGTTGCCCGATATGTAAGTTGGGTTATCGGAGATAAAGGTCAGGCCATATTCGGTGAAGCCGCCCTGTTTATCGCGCGAGATGTCCCGACCGTTAATGACGCGGAACCCGTGGGGGCGACGCGCCGGGTCGGGGATAAAGTTCACGGCCTTGGCGCTGATGCCGTTGTCGGGATCGACTGCCGGATCCTGAGGGATCAGGGCATTCTCGTCGCTACAGCCGTCGTCGCTGAATTTGGTGCAGACGCCACCAGCAGGACGCGCGACTCCGTCTTCGCGAACGGCGTCTTCGCGGAAGGCAAAGACGATGCCGCCTTCTTTGTTAACGTCGGGGTCGCTGTCGCCGCCCGTTATCCAGGTGTTGCCTGCGATCGTGTCGTTGACCAGGTTTGCTGCCTTGCCGGTCAGCATCTCCATATCGAGGTTGAGCGCGCGGGTGACGAACTGCTCGCGACCGTCGAAGAAGGCGCTGTCTTTAAAGGCAACGCGATAGTAGCCGCTATCCCCGGCCTCGGCTCCAGCCAGGTTGGCGTAGATCAGGCTGTACTTGTTGCAGTTGGTGTTCGGGCGATCGGCACTGGCCTCGTTGGAGCACTCGGTCGGAGGATTTGCGCCCACTGGCACGTAGGGCAGCGACCAGGTGCCGAGCGCTTGGGGCTTGAGGGCAACCTGCTCGAGAGCGGCGAGATCGACCGCTTCGTAGGTTGCAGTGTTGACGCTGGCGACATAGGTGTCGGGATCGGATGCGGCCACCGCAGACGCATCGAAGTTGGCGTTGCTCAGGTAGGCGATCGGCTCGCCGTCGAGCACGCCGTTCTCGCGAACGCCCAGTTTCGTCGCCGGAGCGCGCAGATCGTAGCCGTCCTCGCCGGGGTCGAGGCGACCGTTGCGGTTCAGGTCTTCGGTTAACGCGTAGGGAAGCTGAGTATCGACAGCGGCTTCAAACGCGCCGCTGCCGTCGAGATCGACCGTGGACGTGATGTAGCCGTGCTCGTCTTTCGGGAAGAGATAGTAGAGCGACGGGTACTTCGCATCGGTGGAGCAGAGGCTGCTCGCGAGGCGAATAAAGCGCGCTTCGGACTCGGCATCGGTTGGCGCGCCGAAGCCGAAGTAGTCGTTACCGGAGGTCGAGCTGAAGTCGCAGCCCACACCCAGAATCGTGCCGCGACGATAAATTGCACCGCGATGGCGGAAGATGTCGAGCTGACCGTTGCCGTTAAAGTCTTCGTTCAGGTTTTGATTATCGACTATGTTGCCGTTACCGCTAACGTCCCAGCCCAACACGTTGGTGGCGGGGTTGACGAGTGTAGTGCCATCGACGTTTGTTGACTGAGTCCCGCTGCCGTCGAGGTCTTCCGAGAGCGGCGTGAAGCGGTAGAGTTCGTCGGCGTTGAAGTTGCGATTACCGCCATCGTCGGCATCATCAAAAATATCAAGCGCGCCATCGCCATCGAAATCTTCGGAAATGAAGACGGGATCGCCATTTTCGTCGTCGAACGTAATGTCGTTGAGGTTGCCATCGCCATCAAGGTCTTCCGAGAAGAATAAATCCTGGAGGCCATCGCGATCGAAGTCTTCACCAAGATCGAGGACGCCATCGGCATCCCAGTCCTCCACCTCGAGGCTACCGACCCGGGCAACCGTACCGTTCGGAGCGGTCTGACCGATCTCGACAGCATCGACGTCATTGTTCGGCCCTGCCGTATCGCTGTTGAGCTGCAGGTCGCCGTTGTAATCTTCGTCGAAAAGGTATTTCACAAAGTACTGATACTGGCCAATCGCAGTGGGCGCTGCCGTATCGATCGTCGTGGCCAGATTGTCGAGGCCAAAGCGCGACGAGCGGAAGCCGAAGTGGCGATCGCGCTCGACCTGCTCTTTCTCGAGGACGAAGCGACCGAACTGTAGGACAGTTTGGCGCGAGGCTTTGTCCGCCGCGCTCAGGCCCGTTTCGTCAATGCGCGCCTCGAGGCCCGAGATGTAGGCTTCGGGGGAGGGCGGAACCCGCGCGATCGCGGTGTACGTCGCCTCGGTCGTCGGCGCGTAAATCACCATCGTCGGCACGGCAGGCAGCAGCACGCCGTTCCCGTCGAAGTCTTCGCCTTCATCGATCGCGCCGTTGTGGTTGAGGTCTTCGTTGGGGTAGTAGATGACCTCGCCGTCACGCAGGCCGTTATTTTCCGCCGGACAGACGCCGTCGTTTGCCAGTTTGTCGGCAACGATGCTACCCGCGACTGAAGAGTAGTTGTCCAAATCGCAAATGCGGTTGTCGAGGGCCTGGAGCGACTCGTCGAGGCTGTCGAGCAGCGTCGCGCTGGCCTCGTAGTCGATGCCGTCGAGGAAGGCGACTTGGTTGGCGAGGGCTCCAAGGGCGATCGCGGCGGTGTGCTTGTTGGAACTGTCGGCAAAGCTGCCGATGTCGTTCGTCAGCGTCCGTCGCAGGTTGGAAAAGTCGCCCCACTGGGCGATCGCCGGGTATGGGTGCTGGAAGTTGTCCTGCTTGGCGGGGAAAGCGCCATCGGGATCGCCTGCGAAGTTTGCCAAACGCGTCAGGGCGCTGGTGACTGCTGGCGCGCCGAAGAAATCTTCTTTGAGATTCACCTCCCAGCCGTTGGTGCCGCGTCCCGCCAGGAAGTCGAAGAGAATCTCGTCGCCCGCATCGCCAAACTGGCCACCGAACCAAGCCGAGAGCGCCCCCTTCATCGGGATCGGCTCGCGGGGCGCTTCAAAGGTCGAGCTGCGTTTGAGGGTTTCGCTGGTACCGGGGTGGACGGTGGAGACGATCGCAGCGTGGGGCGTCGCTCCAGCGCCGCTGCTTTCATTGTCCCCGTCGTCCGAGTGGTAAATCGCCGTGGCCTGGACGGCGGCGAGGGGATCGCGCAGGGAGCGACGCTGGAGCGACTGGTGGGGCTGGTTGGGCGTGAGCTTGGTTGGGTCGATCGTGCTCAAGTCGGTCACGTTAGAGAACGGATCGCCGCCGAGCTCCAAGCGCTGTCCGACGATCGTCCGCATGCCTTCGCGCCACGCACGCCGCTCCCAGTAACCGTCAAAGCCGAGGTCGAGCGGGTCGGAGCCGTCCGGCGCTATGTTTTGCGTCAGCTCGGGTCGGCTGGCGTCGATCGGCTCGCCAGTCTTCACGCCGAGGGCGCTGAGCAACAGGCTGCTGCGTCCGGCATAGCCCGGATTGGGGCCGTAGCGATCGTCGGCGCGATAGAAGTCGTCGATGTACGGACGCCGCGAAGAGCGGTTGACGATGCGGCCCTTATCTACAAATTCTGAGGTTTCCCAAGCCGCATCGCGCGCGGCTTCCGCCGAGCGGTTCTCCGTTCGGTCTTGGGTGAACAACAACACCGGATCGAGCAGCAGATCGCTAACTGCCGCGAGCGCCTGAACGGAGTCGTTGTCGGGCGTAATCGTCACGTCTCCCTCGGCGGTGAGGTGGGTTTTGGCCGTGCTTTGATCTTCCCAGATGTGGAAGTAGCCGCCACCCGTTTGAACGTCGTTAGATGCGCGTCCGATGATCATTTGGCCGCGAAACGTGTTGCCCGACTCGCTATTGTTGGCGTCGTCTGTTAGGACGTTAATGGTCGTCTCGGACGTACCGGGGCCCGCTTTGTACAGGCACGATCCCGGCCCGCTCACGAGGTAGCCTTGGAAGCGATCGACGCGGGCATTGTGGCCGATAACCAGGTTGCCCTCAGTGTGCATCGCGCCGTTCCAGCGAAATTCCGGGCCGGGGAAGATCTCTAGGTCGTTGCGGAACCACGCGCCCCATTTGTTGCCCCGATCGGCTTCGCGCTCCTGCTGGAGTTCGAGGGTGGCGATCGTGCCGAGGTCGCTGTCGGGAATGGCGATCGCGCTGATCTGGAAGTTTTTCCGCAGGATCGAGGTACTGACCGGGTCGCGTAGCCAGCCCGCTTCGATACGGGCGTTGAGGTCGCTATCGGACGGCTCGCAGCCCGACGTTGCATCGCCAGACAGCGGGCCCTGGCGCACTTCAAAGTTATTAGCCCGCGCAGAGACAGCGTTGTCGCTCTGATCGGCCAGCTCGTCAATATCCGAAGGGGTATTCCAAATCACCGAGTAGGCAACGATCGTATCGGGACGACCGTCACCGTCCGCGTCGTCAAACTCACCGTCACCGTTGTCGTCTACCGCAAACGCCCAAGCGTTGACGTTCGTGCCGCCAATGCTCAGACGCTCTTCATCGGGGAACGTATAGACGTTATCCGGCGGGGCTTCTTCGCCATCGGGTACTTCCACGTCGGAGCTGTCGAGCATGATGCTGCGGAGCAAGTCCTCGGATGGAACGCCCGCCGGAACGCGCGGGTCAACCGTAAACATATACTCCAGCTTGGCTTTGGCCCGATCGACTGCTGGCGTCGCGTCGTTGAAGATCTCCGTTCTCTGGCGCGTTTCGGTCGCCTGCTTAGTGCGGTTGAAGGTACGGATCAAGATCCCGCCGACCACCAAGGACATCACCAGCAGCAGCATTACCGCTGTCGGCAGCACGAAACCGGCGACCTTGCGCGATCTACCCCGACGCTGGTTGGGGTTGAAGCGCTGCACGATAGAGCGCCGGACGAAAGACGCGATCGCCGCGCAGAGCCGCTGGGCGAGATCGCGAACTTGACGTTTGAGACGAGCGAAAGATTTGAACGGCTTCATCGGTTCCGGGCAAATGCAAACGGTGGAAGAGCGAAAGGTACGGCGGGTGCGAAGTCAAACGGGTGGAGCGCCAGCCTACCCCAAATCTGAATACTTCAGTCTTAGCCTATCGGGAAAAACGGTGACAATCGTTAAATACACGCAGAGCGTCAAACATTACAGAACCGCAGATCGTCGCAGATGCATGAGGCTCATATGGGGCTCAGTTGCGTTCTTTCGAGCCCGCGATCGAGCCGGACATCCGAGTCGGAAACGAACCGAGCGCTCTTGTTTTTGGGCTTCGATCTTTAGGTTACCCAGTTGCTCTAGAGATCCACGCTCTCTTTTTGCCTCTATTTTTCGATTCTTTGCACGGATCTTTGACGTGGGGTTGAGAGCGAAGGCCAGTTCGCGATTGAACTGATGTCCCTAGAAATCTCTCGATAGACACAGTCGCGCTCGACCGCAAATGGGTTCCCGGCACTTTGCAAATTTTTGACAGTGTTCGATCGCGCTTGCGGCGCAGATCGAGTTTCGGCCCGGATTTAGCCGACCTCTCGCCGACGTTTTTAATCGATCGCCGACGGCGGAAAAACTGAGGTTCGATCTCGCCTCGATCGCCGCGAAAGTCTGCAGTACACACCGACCTCAGCCCCGCCATGAAGCGCTAACAACAGAACCTCACAAGTACTGAGGATTCTGGTAAGTTAGCCTGAGTATTATCGATATAAGCGTTCTGCGCTGGTTGAGAACTATGTCAGAGGAGTTGCTTTACAAGCCCGGACTCGAAGGGGTTCCCGCCGCGCGATCGAGAGTCAGCTACATCGATGGCCGTAAGGGTCTGCTGGAGTATCGCGGCTACCCAATCTTCACATTGGCCGAGCACACCAGCTTCCTCGAAACCGCATATCTCCTAATCTGGGGCGAGCTGCCCACCCGCGACGAACTCAACGCCTTCGAGCGCGATATTCGCTACCACCGCCGCATCAAATACCGCATTCGGGACATGATGAAGTGTTTTCCCGAAAGCGGACACCCGATGGACGCGCTGCAAGCTTCCGCCGCTGCACTGGGTCTGTTCTACTCGCGTCGCGCCCTCGACGACCCTACCTATATTCGCAACGCTGTCGTTCGTCTGCTCGCCAAAATCCCGACGATGGTGGCGGCGTTCCAGCTCATCCGTAAAGGAAACGACCCGGTGCAGCCCCGCGACGATCTCGACTACGCGGCGAACTTTCTCTACATGCTCAGCGAGCGCATCCCCGACCCGCTGGCTGCCCACGTATTCGATGTTTGCCTGACGCTGCACGCCGAACATTCGATGAACGCTTCGACCTTCTCGGCGATGGTCACGTCTTCGACGCTCACCGACCCCTACGCCGTCATCGCCTCAGCGGTGGGGACTCTCGGCGGGCCGCTCCACGGCGGTGCGAACGAGTCGGTGATCGAGATGCTCGAGGAAATCGGCTCGGTCGATAACGTCGAGTCTTACGTCGAAGACTGCGTCAAGAATAAGAAAAAGATCATGGGCTTTGGCCACCGCGTCTACAAAATTAAAGACCCACGCGCGACGATCCTGCAAAACCTGGCCGAGCAACTGTTCGAGAAGTTCGGTCACGATGAGTTTTACGATATTGCGCTGAAGATGGAGCAGGCCGTGACGGCCCGCCTCGGCAGCAAGGGCATCTACCCCAACGTCGATTTTTACTCGGGCTTGGTGTACCGCAAGCTGGGCATTCCCACTGACTTGTTTACGCCGCTGTTTGCGATTTCGCGCGTGGCGGGCTGGCTCGCCCACTGGAAGGAGCAAATCGGCGAAAATCGTATCTTCCGCCCGACTCAAATTTATGCCGGACACCACGATCGCGCCTACGTGCCGTTTGAGGATCGCTAGGGCGACTCGGCCTCGACACCGAAAGCAGGCGAGGACGCCTACACTCCGGCCTTTACTGTCGGCGCTTTAACGTCGTGCGGGTGTCTCGCCTGCAACTGAGTCTCCTCCCTTGAAATCAGTCTGCACTTGCCGACGAATTCGGCGTCCGCAGCGATTCGAGCTGCCGAACTCGAGGGAGTAGACTGTAGTTAACTTTTGTATCGGTCTCGCGACCGTTTCTTCACGAGCTACCCACGAGCTACCCACGAGCGACTTTCCTATGCTGCGACTCGAACGCATCCGCAAAATTTACCCCGGTAACGAAGTCCTGCGAAATGTCACCTGGGAAGTGAAGGCAGGCGATCGCATCGGGCTCGTGGGGGCGAACGGCGCGGGTAAATCCACGCAGATGAAGATTGCGGCGGGGCAGCTCGAACCGACGACGGGCGAAGTCGTCCGACCGCCAAGTCTGAACATCGCCTACCTCAACCAGGAGTTCGAGGTCGATCCGTCGCGGACGGTGCGCGAAGAGCTGTGGACGGTGTTCGAGGAGGCCAACCGCGTCCAGCACGCGATCGACGCGCTCACCTACGAGATGGAGAACGCCGATCCCCACGATCTCGATAAGCTAATTAACGACCTCGATCGGCTACAGCGCCAGTTCGAGTCGCTCGACGGCTATAACCTCGAGGCGCAGATCGATAAGGTGCTGCCGGATGTGGGCTTTACGCCGGAGGACGCCGATCGCAAGGTGGGCGACTTCAGCGGCGGCTGGCAGATGCGGATCGGCTTTGCAAAAATCTTGCTGCAAGATCCGGATATCCTGCTGCTCGACGAGCCGACCAACCACCTCGATATGGAGAGCATCGAGTGGCTGGAGGGCTACCTGAAGGGCATGAAAACGCCGATGGTGATTATTTCTCACGATCGCCAATTTCTCGATTTGCTCTGCACCCAAGTCGTCGAGACCGAGCGCGGCGTTTCGACCACGTATCTCGGCAACTATACCCAGTATTTAGAACAGAAAGAAGAAAATATCGCGTCGCAGCAGTCGGCCTACGATCGCCAGCAAAAAGACATCAAGAAACAGCAGGAATTCGTCGATCGCTTCCGTGCCAGCGCCACGCGTAGCACCCAAGCGAAAAGCCGCGAGCGCCAGCTCGAGAAAGTCGAACGCATCGACGCGCCGACCGCCCGCGTCAAAACGCTGCAGTTCCAGTTTCAGCCCGCGCCGCGCAGTGGCCGCGAAATTATCACCGTCGAGGATATGACCCACTCCTACGGTGAGAAGCTGCTCTTCCTAGGCGCGAAGCTGGAGGTGGAGCGGGGCGATCGCATCGCCTTCCTCGGCCCCAACGGCGCAGGTAAATCGACGCTGCTGCGCCTGATCGCCGGGAAAGAAGCGCCGGACGAAGGCACGGTCAAGATGGGCGAACACAGCGTCCTGCCCAGCTACTTCGAGCAGAACCAGGCCGAAGCGCTCGACTTGACGCTGACGGTGTTGGAGACGATCCACCGGGAAGTGCCGGACTGGAAGAACGAGGAAGTCCGCACGCTGTTGGGTCGGTTCTTGTTTAGTGGCGAGCAGGCAATGAAGCCGGTGTCGGCGCTGAGCGGAGGCGAGAAGGCGCGACTGGCGCTGGCGAAGATGCTGCTGCAACCGGCGAACCTGCTGATGCTGGACGAGCCGACGAACCACTTGGATATTCCGGCGAAGGAGATGCTCGAGGAGGCGCTGCGCGGCTACGACGGCACGGTGCTGATCGTGTCGCACGATCGCTTCTTTATCTCGCGGACGGCGAACAAGATCGTCGAGCTGATCGACGGCGAGCTGAAGGTTTACAACGGCGACTATCAGTACTATCTGGAGAAGAAAGAAGAGGAGCGGAACAATCAGAAGGCGGCGCTGAAGAAAGCCGAGAAGGACAAGAAGGAGGCCGAGAAGCGCGCGAAGGGCAAGGCGAAAGAGGCCGATCGCAAATCTAAGAAGAAGAAAAAGCAGGTGTCGGCGTAGCGACAAAAAGTTCTGGACTCTGTCGCAACTATCCAAACCCGCCCTTCGACAGGCTCAGGGCTCATTGGTTCTCTACCCAGAGCCAGAGAGGCGGTCGCGCGGAAAATCCAACCGGCGACAGGGGTCGATCGCACGCAAAATCCTTACGTTGGAGGGTAGACCAATCCAGAACTGCTACCCGTGACCCACCGATCGCTCCCCGACCGCACTGAAGTTCTCCGCGCCCGCCTGCGTCCGAAACTCGGCTACGTTGGCGCGCTGGTCAGGGGCTGGGATCGGGCGATCGCGCTGCTGGCGGCGCTTAACTTCGTGCTGGTGGTGTTCAACACGACGTATATCCACTGGCGCGCGACCTACCTCGATCGCGTTCCACAGCTCGTCTCGTTTTACGACCCGATTCGCAGCATCTCGGCGCACCCGACGACGCTGCGCTATCTGGCGAGCGTCGATCGCCTCAGAGACGCCCTCGATCGCGGCGAAAACCTACGCGACCCTGCGATCGAGCAGCGCCTGGAAAATTTGCGCGCCCAAAGCGAACAGCTCGTGCTGGAGAACCCGTTCGCGATTTCCGATCGGATGCAGGAACACGGCAAGCTCGATCGACGGCTGCGCGATCGGCTGTATCTACAGTCAAGTCGCGAGGCGTGGCAGACTTTCTGGACGGCGAACTATCTAGAGCAAGAGACGCCCGAGGCGGCGCTTGCCTGGTTCGACGCGCAGCTCCGACCGCTGCTGGCCGCGAACTTCACGCGCGAGATCCAGCCTAACGGCGACTTTCTCGACTACTTCTGGCGAATCGACATCAGCTTTATGTGGATCTTCGCGGTCGATATTTTGCTGCGCGCCATCCACATCACGCGTACCCGCGAGGAGCTGAATTTCTTCGATGCGCTGCTGCGCCGCTGGTACGATCTGCTGCTGATCTGCCCGGTATACCGTTGGCTGCGGATCGTGCCGACTCTAGCGCGCTTGCAGCAGGCTAACCTCGTTGATTTCCGCCGCGCGGTAGCGCAAATTACCCACGCCCCCGCCGCCCAACTCGCGAATCGCGTGTCGTCGTTCGCGCTGCTGCAAATCGTCGATCGCACCAAGGAAGATATCCGCGCGGGCAAGCCGATCGACGCCTTTATCGCGCCCCAGGACAACTACGTGCGGATCGGCGCGGCGGACAAAGTCGATCGGACGATCGACCTGGCGCTCCAGCTCGCTTTGGTTCGCATCCTGCCGCGCTTGGAGCCCGATATCACGAGCCTGCTGAAGCACAACCTGGAGGGCACAGTGCAGGAATCGGGACTCTATCGCAGCGTCGCCAATATTCCGGGGATGCAGGGGATGCCGTCGGAGGCGATCGCCGGGTTTGCCACCACGCTCGCCCAGGCCACCTGTCAGGGATTGGCCGATGCGTATCAGGACGAGGACGGGCGCGTGCTGTTCGAGACGTTTTCGGAAAATTTCAAGGAGGCATTGCGCGACGAGCTGCGCGACGAGCGAGTACGCGCCGAGCTGGAGCAGGCGATGGTGGAAATCCTCGAGGAGATCGAGCTGAACTATATCAAAGGCGTTTCGGAGCAAGATCCAGAGGAGACGCTATCGGAGGTCGATCGCATCATGATGGCGGAAGCTCCTACGGCCTCGTCGGTGGAGCTGGCGGGCGAGTGACGCAGCGCTCTCAGTCGCTCGGGCACAGGTTTAGACCGCCCGGCAGGCGATACGCTCGAAACTCGCTAACCTGGTGGCAGTAGGCTAGCGGGTTAACGGACTTCATGGGCTGGGATAAAGATCGCATGCGGCGGTTTCGCGAGGCGTTGCAGGACGTGTATCGCTCGTACAGTCGGCTGCAAATTTTCGTGAGTGATGCGCTGGGCGAGAATCTGGAGGGGATTGCGGGGCGAGCGGATCTGGAAACAACGACGTTTAACCTGCTGAATCGGCTGGATTCGGATGGGACGATCGACGCCTTGCATGCGGCGTTTTGTGTGAAGAATTCCCACCACGAGTTCGCGCGGGCTGGGGGTGCTTCCCCGGTGGCTTCGCCTGATGGCACACCGGCAGCGGGTAGGACAGTCTATACGCAGGGCGGTGATTATTACGAGACGAACGTGAGCGGTCAAGGTCAGTACGCGGGGCGCGATATCCACAATCGTACGGAAAATAAGCAGCAAGTCCAGCAACAGGGCGTCAACGCGAACGACAGCGCCAGCGTGACGATACAAAATCAGACGATTCACTATCACAACCCGCCTCGGACTGAAGCGGGCGGGATAGCGGGCGCTTCGGGATCGACGCAAGCTGAGCCAGCGCCGGAAGAGTCGCCCGAAACGATCGAGCCACCCTACATTTCTCGCCGTTCGATCGAGCGAACTTGCAGAGATGAGCTGGTACGACCCGGATCGTTGGTGCGGATCAAAGCGCCGCATCGCTTCGGGAAAACGGAGCTGATCTTGCAGCTACGGCAGTTCGCGGAGGGCGAGGGTTACAAGGTGGTGACGCTGGATCTCTGTCGCGTGGAGCTGCCGAGTCTGGAGTCGCTGGACAAGTTTTTGCGCTGGTTCTGCAAGCGGATTGCGCGCAAGCTACGAATTAAGGAGCCGCTGGACGAGTATTGGGATGACGAGCTGGGCAGCAATACGAGCTGTTCGGACTACATCGAGGCGGCGATCCTCGAAAATCTCGACGAGCCGCTGGTGTTGGCGCTGGATAATGTCGATGCGCTGTTCGATCGTCAGCCGATCGTGTTGGAGTTTTTCAAGCTGTTGCGATCGTGGTACGAAACGGCGCGGCGCGAGCCGGAGTGGCAGAAGTGGCGGCTGATTCTCGCCCATTCGACGGAGCCGTACGAGTTTCTGAAGATTTCTGAGAGTCACCATTCGCCGTTTAATGTGGGCGAGCCGATCGAGCTTCCGGCGTTCGATCGAGTGCAGGTATCGGAGCTGGTGACGCAGTTCGGGCTGGCGGCGCGGGTGGATCTCGATCGGCTGTACGAGATGCTGGACGGCCACCCGGAGCTGTTGCAAATCGGGCTGAAGTTTTTGCGGCTGGACGGGCGACGGACGCTGGACGATCTGCAGGCTGAGTCGCGTAAGGTTGAGGGGAAGTTCAGCTCGCATCTGAACGAGCTAGAGAGGCTGCTACGCAAGAGCGGACATTTGGCGGCGATGCGTCGAGTGGCGAAGTCTGTCGAGCCGTTTACGGTGGAGCGGGGGAAAGTCGAACGAGATACGGCGGCGGCGCTGGTGCGGTTTGGACTGGTAAAGGATGGCGATCGGTGCATCGTGCCGCGCTGCGATCTGTACCGGCAGCATTTTCGAGATTTGGCGTAAATTGGGAATGGTAGGGTGTGTTGCGGTGACGGCAAATATTCCCAAATGGCGTTAAGGCTGCGCGACCGCAACGCACCATCGGTCAATGGCTGCGGTGCGTTGCGGTTTGTCAGAATCGATCGCATTTTGCCCCCTCGATCGAGACCGCAACACACCCTACCCGTTTTGTTCGTTGGGGTTTGACATGACCGCACCGCTGCAATTTCGCTATCAGGGCGGGAGCCTGTATCCGGACGATCCGACGTATGTGGAGCGGGATGCGGATGCGGAGCTGCTGGCGGCGTTGCTGGCGGGCGAGTTTTGTTATGTGTTGAATTCGCGGCAGATGGGCAAGTCGAGCCTTGCGGTGCGGACACAGGCGCGATTGGAAGCGGCGGGCGGGCTGTGCGTGTATCTCGATCTGTCGAAGCTGCAAAGTCAGGTGGAGGAGGCGGTTTGGTACAAGAACCTGGCGCACAGCTTAATGAAGGGGCTGAAGCTGCGGGAGGGGAGGCAGTGGCGATCGTGGTGGTCGGAGATGGATTTTCTGTCGCCGATGAATCGGTTGAGCGAGCTGATCGAGTCGATCGTGTTGCCTGCGCTGGCGACACAACAGCCGTCGCAGCCGCTGACGATTTTTATCGATGAGATCGATTCGGTGTTGGGGCTGGAGTTCCCTGCGGACGATCTGTTTGCGTTTATTCGCTCGTGTTACAACGCGCGATCGGTGAATGAGGATTACAAGCGGCTGACGTTTTGCCTGCTTGGGGTAGCGTCTCCGGCGGAGCTGATCCAGGACATGAGCCGGACGCCTTTTAATATCGGCAAGGCGATTCGGTTGGGTGGGCTGGATTTCGATCGGGCGGAGCCGAAGCTGACGCCGGGGTTGGCGGGGCTGGCCGACCCGGTGGCGGGGTTGCGGGAGATTTTGGGCTGGACGGGGGGGCAGCCGTTTTTGACGCAGAAGGTGTGTCGGCTGGTGGCGGAGAACCCGGACGTGGCGGTGTCGGAGTTGGTGATGTCGCGGATCGTGGAGGGGTGGGAGACGAATGACGAGCCGATCCATTTGCGGCATATTGCGGGGAAGATTTTGCAGAGCGATCGGGCGGTGCGGCTGTTGGGGCTGTATCGGCAGGTGTGGGGGGAGGATGTGGCGTCGGTGGGTGCGGTGCGGGGGATCGATGTGGAGGGGAATGCGGATGAGATGGCGCTGTTGTTGTCGGGGGTGGCGGTGCGGGATGGGGGGAGGGTGCGGGTGTATAACCGGGTGTATCGGGAGGTGTTTAATCTCGGGTGGGCGGCGAAGGAGGCGGCGAAGATCCGGCCTGAGTTTTATCGGGTGAAGTTGGCGGCTTGGGGGAAGTCACAGGGTGAGGCGGATTTGTTGACGGATCGGGAGTTGGCGGCGGCGCGGGAGTGGGCGCAGGGGAAGCGGCTGGACGACGCGGATTACGACTTTTTGACAGCGAGCCAGGAAGCGCGGATGGCGCGGATTCAAGCCAAAGCCGAGCAAATGGTGGCGGCAGCGAAGGCGGAGGCGAGGGCGGTGCGAGTGCAGGCGGAGGCGGATCGCAATACTCGGCTGGCGCTGCGGCTTCAGGACGTGCGGCGGCACTTGCAGGCGCTGACGCTCGCGCTCCGGGCGGCGCAGACCCTCACGGACTTTTGGCTACTGGAAAAGCAAGCGCTTCCGCCACCGGAGATACACGCCCGCTCGGCGTATGGCCTGCACGCGGTTATGAGCAAGATGTGCCCAGAACTGCGAACCCTCAACGGTCATTCCGGCTGGGTTTGGAGCGCGAATTTCAGCGCGGACGGGCAGAGAGTCGTTTCCGCCTCCGAGGACAACACGGTGAAGCTGTGGGACGCGGCCAGCGGAGAGGAACTGCGAACCCTCAACGGTCATTCCGGC
>CALCCD010000099.1 GCA_937899645.1 uncultured cyanobacterium
CAACTGGCTGGAACGCCTGCTACGTCAAGGTTTCATTTTTGTCAGTCAATCAGCCTGTTGACTGGCAAGGATCGCAGCGATTTTGACCAAAATCGCTGCGATCCTATACGCCACGAGGCTTTAAGAAGACTTTTGAAACGCTTTCTGAGGGCAGAGCGCTGCGCGAAATCTTCCCTCGCGCCGAGCGATCGAAGGCTTTTGGTGCTAATCGAGGACACGCTCTAGAGCGCGCCCGCCGCCGTTTTGTCGAAGACGCCGCCGGACAGGTGGCTCGTGATATTCATCGATTGCAACACCGGCAGGCCGTCCGCGCCGTCGGGGTAGTCGATGATGCTGACCGCGCCGTTGCCTTGCTTGAAGTTCCAGAAGAACTCCGGCGGAAGGTCGAACAGCCCGCAGAGGATGGCTTTGTTCACTGCGTCGTGGGCGACGACAATGCCCGATCGCGGCGTGTCGCCCTTAGCGTATTCGGCAACGATCGCGTCCCAATCGACTTTGACGCGATCCCACACGTCCTGAAGATTTTCGCCCTCGGGCATCTGAACGGTCTCGGGCTTGACCTTCCAATCGGCGAGCAGGTCGGCGTACTCGGCTTTGATTTCTTCTTCGAGCTTGCCTTCCCAGAGGCCGTGGCCGATTTCTTTCAGCTCGCCTTTATAGGTCAGCTCGATGCCGGGGTGGCTTTCGAGGATGAATTGAGCGGTTTCCTTCGGGCGCGATAGGGGGCTGCTGACGGCGAAATCTAGCGTCACATCTTTCAAGAACTCGGCGGCTTTGCGGCCTTGGGCTTTGCCGTTGTCGTTGAGCGGGATGTCGATTTGGCCTTGGAAGCGCGACTCTCGGTTCCACTGGGTTTCGCCGTGGCGCACCAGGAAGATTCGCGGGCCCGCGTGGGGCTTGCGGTAGGTGGGGATGGGATTGTCGAGGTGCGCGAGCTGGTTGAGCGATTCGAGCTGGACGGTGTCGCTCAGGCCGCCGGAGAATTGGAGGACGTTGATGCAGCAGTTGGACTGCTGGATCGACTGGTAGAAGCGGGGGGCGATTTTGAGGGCGGTGGCGAGCAGGCAGCGGTTGATGCCGTTGTGGGCGACGATCGCGATCGTCTTGCCGTGGTGCTTTGGCAGGGTCTGCGCCCAGAACTGTTTGGCGCGATCGAACAGGTCGAGCACTGGAAAGCGCTCGCTGCCGTCCGTCCCGGTCATCGCGAAGGTTGCCGGGCTGTCTTTCCAGGCGCGGTACGCGTCGGGATACTGCTCGATGACCTCATCACGCTTCATCTCTTCCCACTGCGGCAAGTCGATCTCTTTAATGAGGTCGAGGGGCTGGGGTTTGATGCCCGTGCCGAGGGTGGCGCAGATTTCTCCGGCGGTCTGGTGGGCGCGCTGGAGCGGGCTGCAATAGATGGCGTCGAAGTTGACGCCCGTCATCGCTGCGCCGACTTTGCGCGCGTCGGCGATGCCGCGATCGGTGAGTACGGATTTGTCGCACTGCCCCTGGATGCGGCCTGCGAGATTGTAGGTGCTCTGTCCGTGACGGATGATGATAACGGTGGTAGCCAGGGGTCTGTCCTCAAAGTTCTCGGGGATGCGCGCGATCGTCGGGCTGTCCGGGCGGCGCGACGCGGGTTGCTCTGCTGCTGCGATCGGCAATTCCGCCCAAATTCTACCCCGTGGCGCGTGTTTTGCTCGTGGGGGCGGCGGGGCTGGAGTCGAGTGTTGTCGCAAGGCTGGAAGCTGGGTTGGCATTGGGTTATGGGCGAATTTAGGAGGGATTATTGCGGGCCGCGTCAAGCGCTCTCTGGGGCTCGCGACGCCATGCTGCGGGCCTCGTTAAACGGCGTTCTCCGTGAAAGTCCCGTTCCGAGTTGTCTGGGAATTGCGTATCTTTTCTGAAGGGGTAACGGTGAAGGAGCCGGATTGCGATCGCAACTGGCGTAAACAGAAGTGAACTCACTGAGAGGGTCTCGTCCGATCGAGCGCGCCTCTCGTCTTCTGTCTGGCCGTTCAGCATATGCCTTCTTTCAAGCCCCCGATCGCCGTAGTAGAGCGCGCAAAACACTCGTGGAGCTGGATATTGGGAACGTTCGGTCTGGTTGTCGTCCTTGGGACAGTAGAAGCGATCGCGCCGGACTCGATCGTCTCGATTTTCAATCGGGGGTTGACCGACCTCGTCACGCGGCTCGACGCGCTGTTTTTTGCGGAGGTCTTTCGGGTTCCGCTCGTTATCCTCTGGCTGAGCCTGGGGTCGCTGCTGCTGACTCTGCGCCTTGGCTTTATCAATATTTGGGGCGTGCGCCACGGGCTGCGCCTGCTGTTCGATTCGTTCCGGACGCCGTCGAAACCCGGAGAGGTGACGTCGTTTCAGGCGCTATCCATGGCGCTAGCGGCGACGGTGGGTTTGGGAAATATTGCAGGCGTGGCGGTTGCGATCCAGCTCGGCGGGCCGGGGGCCGTGTTTTGGATGACGCTGGCGGCATTCTTTGGCATGAGCCACAAGTTCGTCGAGAGTGCCCTGGCGCAAACTTATCGAAAAGCTCTGCCGAGCGGGCGCATCCTCGGCGGGCCGATGTACTACCTGCGCGATGGATTGGCTGACTTGGGCTGGCCGCGCGCGGGGCGCTGGATGAGCGGAGCGTTCGCGCTGTTGTGCTTGGCGTCGGCGCTGGGCAGCGGCTCGATGTTCCAGACGACCCAGGCGTATGCGGCGGTGCGTGACTTGTGGCCGATGCCGATTTGGGTATTCGCGCCGCTGCTGGTGGGGGCGCTGGCTTTGACGATTTTGGGCGGCATCCGGCGCATCGCGGCGGTATCCTCGAAGCTCGTGCCGCTGATGGCGGGGCTGTATTTGGCGGCGACGCTGTGGGTGCTGTCGCAGCATCTGAGCGATATTCCGGCGGCGATCGGCGCGATCGCCCAGGGGGTGGTGTCTCCGGCGGCGGCGATCTCGGGTGGAGCGATCGGCGTGCTGGTGCAAGGGCTGCGGCGCGCGGCGTTTTCCAACGAAGCGGGGATGGGCTCCTCGGCGATGGCGCACGTGGCGGCGAGGACGAGCCATCCGGTGCAGGAGGGCTTTGTGGCGCTGCTCGAACCGGCGATCGACACCGTCGTTATCTGCAACCTGACGGCGTTCGTGATTTTGGTGACGGGGTCGCACGAGCTAGGACTCGAGGGCGTGGAGATTACGCTTGCGGCGTTCGGTCAGCATGTCGATTGGTTTCCTGGGGTGCTGGCGATCGCGACCGTCCTGTTTGCTTTTTCAACGGCGCTGGCCTGGAGCTACTACGGCGAGCAGTGCTGGTCGTATCTGAGCGGGGCGCGCTACCTCCAGCTCTATCGCGTGCTGTTCTTGATCGTGACGCTGTTGGGCTGCTTCGGCGATGACTTGCAGACGGTTGTGGACTTCAGCGACATGATGTTTTTCGCGATGGCGTTCCCGAACGCGCTGGGCTGCGTGCTGCTATCTGGGCGGGTGGCGCGCGACATGCGATCGTACTGGGCGCAAGCGCGCTGATCTCGCACCGAAGCGCGACCCGAAGCCGGTGGGTTAGAATGGCGATCGCCTGGAGGGATGGCAGAGTGGTCGATTGCGTCCGACTTGAAATCGGATGAGGCGAAAGCTTCCGGGAGTTCGAATCTCCCTCCCTCCGTTTTTTCGATTTAAGGGTCGCTCAGCGTCGCCTGTCGAGCTTTGCGAAGGTCATTTGCCGATCGCGGACGGCCAGCTCGACCCGATCGCCGTAGTCCAGCCCGTCAATTCGGGGTGCGAGGACTTCGAGTATGTCATCGGCCTGGAAATGTTCGGGCTTCGTTTCGGGATGGGGGTAGTAAATCAGCCCCGCGACAGTTTGAGGTTCGACGCGATCGCGATGCTTTTTGACGGTCAGGCGACAGTCGAAAAACGAGAAGTCTTCCGGCGGCGACACCGACGACCAGCGCAGATCGCGCACCGTGACCTTCGGCGATCGCACCGTGTAGCGCCAGGGCGAAATCGACAGGTTCAGCGTGCCGCGATAGAACCCCGAGAGATCGACACCGCGATTCGCGAAGTGCGGTGCGAAATGGGGAAACTGGAGCGCCAGCGTCCCGTCGGGAAAACGCCGATCGCCCCCCAGTCCCGACGCCACGCGATGACCGCGCGCCAGTGTCGCCTCGATCGCCGTCCCGAATTCTTCCTCGCTCGTCATCGCCCCAGCCTTCCTTAATTACCGCGCGGATCGCGTTTGCCGATAGTGGTAAGCTTATCGCCTTCGTTTCGCGGCCTCTGCGGTTGCTGTTGCCATGTCGGGATCGTCGCCCAAGAGATCTAAAAAGCCGTCGGGCCAGAAATTAACCCGCCAGAAATTAACCCGCCAGAAATCAGCCAGCCAGAAATCAACCAAACCGCCCGTTAGCGACCCGCGCCAACTCGCCTTCGACGCCCTACGCGAAATCCTGAAAAAAGACGCCTACGCCGACGTGGCGCTCGATCGCCACCTGGCGAAAAGCAAGCTGGACGATCGCGATCGCGCCCTCGCCACCGAACTCGTCTACGGCTGCGTCCGCCGACAGCGCAGCCTCGACGCGACGATCGACCGACTGGCAACCAAACCCGCAGCTCGGCAGCCCCCCGACCTGCGCGCTCTGCTACATCTGGGCTTCTATCAGCTCGCCTACAGCGATCGCATTCCCGCCTCTGCCGCTGTCGATACCAGCGTCGAGCTGGCGAAAACCAACCGCCTGTCCGGCCTGTCCGGCTTCGTCAACGGCGTCCTGCGTCAGTATGTTCGCACCTACGGCGACGCCGCGCCCTGCTTCGAGGACATCACCGACCCGATCGCCCACCTCGCAACCCGTGCCAGCTTTCCCGACTGGATCGTGCGCCACTGGGTCGAGCAACTGGGCTGGGACGAGGCCGAGCAGCTTTGCCAAACCTTCGATCGCGCGCCGCAGATCCACCTGCGCGTCAACCGCCGCCGCACGACTCGCGAGGACATTCTGGCTCAGTTTGCCGAGGGCGGCATCGACGCCGAGCCGATCGCCGGGCTGCCGGACGGGATTCGGCTCCTCTCGGGCGCGGGGCAAATCGTCAAGCTGCCCAGCTACGGCGAAGGGCTGTGGACGGTGCAGGACGGCAGCGCTCAGCTCGTGACCTATCTGCTCGATCCGCAGCCGGGTGAGTTCGTCGTTGATGCCTGTGCGGCTCCGGGCGGCAAGACGACCCACGCTGCCGAGCTGATGGACGATCGCGGCGCGATCTGGGCCTGCGATCGCACGGCGTCGCGCCTCAAGAAAGTTGCCAGCAACGCCGCGCGCCTCAAGCTCGACTCGATTAACGCCCTCGGTGGAGACAGTCGGGAGCAGCCGCAGTTCGTCGGGAAGTGCGATCGGGTTCTGGTCGATGCGCCCTGCTCGGGGCTCGGAACGCTGCACCGGCGCGCGGACTTGCGCTGGCGACAGACCGAGGCCAATGCAAAGGAACTCGCGACGCTCCAGGGCGAGCTGCTGGACGCGGCGGCAACTTGGCTCAAGCCCGAGGGTGTGCTGGTCTACGCCACCTGCTCGATCCACGAGCCGGAGAACGAGAGCGTCGTGCGGGCATTTCTCGATCGCCACCCCGACTGGACGACGGTCGCACCGCCCGAGGGCAACCCCGCCCGCGCCTTCCTTAGCGACAATACGGGCGATCGCCTGAAGCTCTGGCCGCACCGATCGGGCATGGACGGCTTTTTTATGGTGCGCCTCGAGCGGCGGCGCTAGCGAATCGAGTCAGCGACGACGCTCGACTGCTCGTATATGGGAATGGCTGACGCGATCGGCGATCGAGCCAGAAGTCCGATTTCTCACCTGACTCCGAGAGCAAAACAGTCTTGCTTCGTTCGGAAATCGGACTTCTCACGTGTTGGCTTACCAGGGACTACCGATCATCGTGAACGCCGACCAGTAGTACGGGTGGCTGAGGTTGCGGATTTCGCTGGCGCGCGCGCCTTCCGGAAGCGGGAAACTGCGATCGAGGCTCGGGAAATAAATCTCGCCCGTCTCCAACAGCTCGTAGTCGTTGCGAATCAGCGCCATCTGCGCTTCCCGCAGCGCCTCGGCCTTGATGTCCGCCTCCGAAAGATGGTGGTAGAACTGCGCCATCAGCGTCATCGTTCCCACATCGCTGACGTACCAGAGGCTTGCCAGCGCAGACTTGACGCCTGCCGCCACTGCGAATCCCGCAAAGCCCAGCTCGGCTTCCGCATCGCCCACTGCCGTCCGGCAGGCGCTCAACACCAGCAGCTCCACCGGCGGATCGTTCCAGCCCAGCTCGCGAATCTCGTCGAGCTTGAGCTGCTCGTCCCAGAGCTGGATAAACGAGCCGTTCTCGCCGCTACCGAACTCGCCGTGGGTCGCCAGGTGCAAGATCGGGTAGGGATTGCGCGCGCGCGATCGCACGATATTCTCGCGCGTGAACGACTCGTTCAGCAGCGTCGTTCCGTCCCAAAGCGAGTTGGCGATCGTCTCCAGCTCCAGCGGCACGGCGGGCAGCGAAGCCAGGGACGAAAATTCGCTCGCGCCCATTGCCAGCACCTCCGTATCGGCCAGCGGGCGGTAGCGCATATCCACCAGCGCCAGCGACGGAATCAGGCCCAGGCTGTAGTCCTCGACCAGGAAGCGATCGCCGTTGTAGAGCGCCGCCACCGGCAGGCCGCGCAAACCAGCGGGCATCGAGAACACCAGCGTGTCGATCTCGTTGGCGGCGAGTTCGTCGGCGATCGGAGCGATCAGCCAGTCGTGGAACTGCTGGCCGATTTCCAGGTGTCGCTGACTGCCGCGCAGGCGCGCGCGCGGATTCGAGATCGCGTAGCGCAAATCCGCCACCGCCTCGATGACTTCATCGCGCCCGACCTCTACGCTCTGGCGAATCGGCTCGTCGTTGCTGGAGAACACCAGCAAGTCGAGACGATCGGGCAGCAGCGTCACGTAGATCGCCGCCGACTGGTTGCCAGTTTGCTCGGCGACGGCCTGGAGGGCTTCGCGGGCGCTTGCCGCCGACATCGTGGTGTCCGATAGGTTGCGGCCCAGGAAGCGACCGAACTCCTGGAGGCGATCTTGCTCGAGGGCGGCAACTTCTAAGTCGAGGTCGGCAAACACGCCGTCGGGAATCGGATCGAGGTCGTTAAATTCGTCGAAATCCCCGTCTTCGCCATCGCTGTCGTCTCTCTCCGAGTCGCCATCGGCAGTGTCGTCACCGCTATCGAACTCATCGTCAAACCCTTCGTCTAGCTCGAACTCCGAGCCGCTGTCGGTGTCGGTGTCGGCTTCGGTGTCAGGCAGGTCGCGGGAAAATTGGCCCGCATTGTCTGCGAGGGAGCTGCGGTTGAGATCGTTGATAAACAGCAGGTCGGGCGCGACTTGGCTGGTGAGCTGGGCGATATCGACCGTCAGCGGGTTGTTCGGTTCCCCAATTTGTCCAATGCCACTGGTGGTAAAGCTGCCAGTGTTGGCGCGAATCACGCTGGTGTTATCGAGCCGCCGGATGTTGCCGCCGCTCGCACTCACCGAGATCGCGCCGCTGGTGGTGACATTGCCCAGCGTGATGCTGTTGACCGCGCTGCCTTCCAGCACGATCGAGACATCACCGCTCCCGGCGTTAATCACCGTCCCCGGCGCTTGGGTAATCGAAACGCCCGTGGGTGAGAAGTTGCGTCGCCCGGAGTCCGCCGGGATGCCTGCATCGTCGGCGATTATCGTGATATCGCCGCTGCCCGTGCTGGTGATGTTGGCGTTGATGGCGATATCGTCCCCGGCGCTGAGGAAGATATCCGCCGCAGGGCCCGACGCCACCACGGGAGCGTTCACCGTCAGCGACTCCCCGGCTTCAAACGCGATCGCGCCGCTGCGTACCACCGGGCGATCGACCGTCAGGCTGTCTTCGGCTAGGAAAACGACGTTGCCCGAGACGCGATCGAGCTGCTCGTTGGTGATTTCCGAGAGGCTGCTGTCGATTTCGAGCTGGTTGCCCGAATCCTGATTGCGAATAAAGCGCGCCACTGCCGCATTCGGGTCAGTTTGCGCTTCCGCTTCCAGTGCGTCCACGCGATCGTCGAGCTGCTGCTGGGCGTCGCGGCGCTCTTCGAGCGGCAGGTCGCGGATGCTGTTTTCGAGCTGCGCGATCGCGTCGGGGTCGGTGGTGTCGAGGCCGCTAACGCGATCGCCGAACGGTACGGTCGGATCGTCGAAATCAAAGGCGATCGGCCCACTGTTGCCGCCTTCCCCCCCCGGCAGGCTTGGGTCGCCACCGTATCCACCCGGCGACAAGTTTGGGTCGTCCGGATCGCCAGGACTGTAGCCACCCGTCAGATTCGGGTCGCCGCCGCCGCCATCGCCGTAACCTCCCGTCTGGCTGGGGTCGCCGCCGTATCCACCTGGTGGGATAGTCGGGACACCTGGAACGCCGTAACCGCCTGGAAGATTTGGGTCGCTGCTATCGCCTCCGGGGGGCAAGTTCGACGCGATCGGGTCGTTGCCGTAAGCCGATAAACCAGGATCGTTGGGAACTCCGGGTTCGCTCTCCAGTGGGTTCGTGTTGCCACCGTATCCATCCGGTAGAAAATCCGACGCGATCGGGGTGCTGTTGCCATAGCCCTCACCCGACGGCGGAGCCCCGCCCGGATCGCCGTCGCCCAGATTGCCATCGCCGCCATCCCCAGAAGGCGGAACGCTCCCCGGATCGCCATATCCAGCGCCGCCGCCAGACGGTATACCACCACTCGTATCGCTACCGTCACCGCCGCTACCTGGACTTCCGCCGTATCCCGGATCGCCGTATCCACCAGCACCGGGGTCGCTACCGCCGTATCCGGGATCTCCATATCCACCAGACTCGGAGTTGCCACCGCCGTATCCGGGATCGCCACCGTAACTAGCACTGGAGTCGCCACCGTCTCCCGAATCGTAACTACCACCTGGATCTCCACCGTATCCCGGATCGCCGCCGCCCGGATCGCCGCCGCCCGGATCGCCGACGTAACTACCACCACCCGGATCGCCACCGCCCGGATCGCCACCGCCGCCGACGCTCAGATCGTCTGGGTCGAACAGCACCGTGCCGTCTGCTCCCGTTGTGCCGCGCACGTCCACCGCGCCGTCGAAACTCAGCGTCTGCTTGCCCGAGACTTCCACGAAGCCGCCGTTTTCGCCGCGCGCTGAGATCGTGCCGTTGGCGATCGTGACGCCATCTGCCCAGAGGATTGCCGTGCCGCCGTCGCCGCTGCCGATCGCGTCGGACAGCACCTGCGACCCAGAGTTGACGTACAGCACGTCGGCATTGGGCAGCACACCATTGCCCTGAAACTCGCCGCCGACCAGCACCGTGCCGCCGCCTGCAACGCCGGAAGCGTCGATCGTCGCGTCCATCACGGCAATGCTGTCCCCGAGGATTGTCGCCTGTTGCGCCGTGCCCAGATCGGGCGAGATCTCGTTTGCCACGTCGATTGCGCCCGACAGCAGCACCGTACCGGGCTCGATCGCGATACCCACCTCCGGCGTGCTCGATAGCGACACCGACCCATCTGCATTTACCGAAAGCTGACTGGCTTGCTGGAGAGACACATTGCCGGTCAGTAGCTCGGGCAGCGATGCCGCCAGGGGCAGATCCGTGGCGGGTGAGACGATCGGCGCGACATCGAGACTGAGAACGTTGCCTGGAATGCTCAGGCGAACCAGGCTTTCGCCGGGGACGGCCAGGGCGGTAACGGTTCCGGCGGGCGCGGCGATCGTTCCGGTACTGGCGATCGTGCCGCCGATCGCGCTGAAGCTATGGCCGGGGCTTACCGCCAGCGAGCCCGCGTTGACGATCGTTCCCGGTTCGATCGGTCGGAACGCAAAGCCGCTCGGGTCACCCGTCAGCGCGTTCCAGTTAGCGACACCGCTCGTGGCGCTCCACCACGCATCACCAAAACCGATCGCGTCGGCGCTAGTGACGGTGAAGTCGCCGGGAACGTTGAGGCTGGCGCTGCTGCCAAAGACGACTCCGGCGGGGTTGATGAGATATAAGTCGGCCTGACTGCCAATAACGCCGATCGTGCCGTCGATAAATGAAGGACTGCCGCCGATCGCGCGTCCCAGAACGTTCTCGATCGCGGGCGTCGTCGCAAAGACTGCCGCCTCGCCCGCCGCAACGCCAAATTCTTCAAAACTGTGGAACAGGTTTCCGCCGGACACCTGCCCGCCCGTAATCGTCGTGAGATTCGCGCCCGTCTCTGGCCCGACGATCGTGCCGGTTCCATCGTCGGCGGGGACGATCTGAGCGAGAGCGCCCGACGGAACGCACAACGCGCTCGCCACCGCCGCCGCGATCGCCCCACGAGAATCTCGGCCTTTCGCGAGTCGCCAGCCGAGTGACGGCCAGACTTGGGCTTGGTGCGGGCGGCGGTGCAACATTACGTGGAAATCCTTAAACCTCCCTTACTGCTTCCAAGTGTATGTGACGCGATCCGCAGACGATAGTTGCGTTTTTTCCCAAAGCTTGCCGATCGACGCAGACTCGATCGGGCTGCACCCGCATTACTCCACTGCCCCAAACCGCTGCCACGCCAGCCGCGCCGCGCCGATCGCTCCAGCGCGATTCCCCAGCTCGGCGCACCGCACCGTCAGTCCCACCCGCGAAGTCGGCAGCACCCGCGCGTCGATTTCCGCCATCGCGCTCGGCAGAAATAGGTCGATCCCCGCACTAATGCCACCGCCCAGCACGACGATCTCCGGTGTCAATACATAGAGCAGGTTCGCGATGCCGATGCCCAGATAACGCCCGTAGCGTTCCCAGTAGGCGATCGCCTCCGCATCGCCTGCCTCGGCACGTTCGGCCAGCTCCAGGGGCTCACAACCGCAGTCGCGCCGGATCGCCTGCACCGAGCAAAACTGCTCCAACGAGCCCCGATTGCCGCTGTTGCACTCGGGGCCGTCGGGATCGATCGAAATCAAGCCCAGCTCTCCCGCCGCGCCGCGATGCCCCGAGAACAACTGCCCGCCCAGGACGATCGCGCCGCCGACGCCCGTGCCTAGCGTCAGCACGATCGAATTCTTTGCCCAGCGCGCCGCCCCCAGCCACGCCTCGCCCAGCCCCGCGCAGTTGGCGTCGTTGCCCAGCACCACGGGGCGGCCGCAGCGCGCCTCGATATTTGCCGCTAGCGGCACGTCCTGCCAGCCCGCCAGATTAATCGCCACCAGCGCCACCCGCTCCGTGGCATCTACTGGCCCCGGCGTCCCGACCCCGATCGCGCCGCACTGTCGGTCGGGGTCGATATCTTCAATCGCCGCCGCGATCGCCCCCGTGACCGCCTCGGGCGTGGCGGGCTGGGGCGTCGGAACGGATGCTGAAGCGGTGCAGTGGCCGTCGCGATCGAAGCAGCCCAGCCCGATCGACGTGCCGCCGAGGTCGATACCGATCGTGGTTTGAAAGCGGTCGGGAGCGGGTGCAGTCATGGCAGTTATTTTCGAGGGGATCGCGGGTTGGCAGGCGCTGGCGGGCTGTGACGAGCAGGGGAAAACGACAGCGATGAGCCGACACCCCGCCCAAAATCTCACTAGACTATTGTTTATCGAAATCCTTTTAACAAACGCAATCTAGCCACGCGCCCGCTTATGGAAGATCAGACTCTCGTTTTTAAGCTCCTATCGGCCACGGCCTTTATGTTGCTGGCGCTGGCCACGATCGGCGTCGCCTACCTGACCGTTTCCGGCTGGCGCGATCGGCGTCGTCAGGAAAACGAGCGTCGCGAGCTGGCCATGCCCGGAAAGCAGACCAAGCAGGGCAAGCGCTAAGCTCGAGAACGTTCGAGCGCGCCGAGCAGTCATGTGGCGATCGCCAAGTGTCGGTACGCCAATAGCGCTGTGATATATTCATAGACCGCTGAGTTTTTTCCCACAGTCGAGACGATATGAGCCTCACCCAAGAGCGCAAGCAAGAAATCATCACTGAATACCAGACCCACGAAACCGACACCGGGTCTGCGGAAGTGCAAGTCGCCATGTTGTCCGATCGCATCTCGCGCTTGAGCCTGCACCTGCAAGCCAACAAGAAAGACTATGCCTCGCAGCGCGGTCTGATGAAGATGCTCGGTCACCGCAAAAACCTGCTGGGCTACATCCGCAATAAAGACGAAGCCAAGTACCGCGAAATCATCACCAAGCTGGGTATTCGCGGCTAGTTTCCGAACCGTTGTCCGTGAAGTTTGTACGCTCTCGTTCCATGCACTTTTCTCCGCGCCATGCCTGACTCCCCTCGCGCTTCACTGCCTTTCGAGCCGAACAAAAAGTCCAGTAAGCGCAAGGCGGCAAAGGCTGCGAAAGAGAGCGCCGAACCGAAGAAGTCGTCTGCGAAGTCTGACAAGGCTGACAAGTCGGGGCCGTCGCGCAAGCGCCTGACGGCGAAGAGTATCGATATGAAACCGGCGCGCAAGCGTCCGTCTGCCGTGCCGTCGGGCGGTAAGCAGCAGCGCGACAAAATCCCAGATGAAGTGAACCGTCGCATGTTGGCGCGGATGGGCGCGTTTAGCGGTACGCCGAGCATCCTGGGAATCCTGGTGCTGATCGGCAGTTATTTCACGATTACGAAGGACTGGTTCCCGCTGCCGAGTGTGGCGGTGCTGCTGGTGAGTATGGGCTGCTTCGGTCTCGGGGTGGTCGGTTTGACGTATGGGGCGCTGTCGGCGTCTTGGGATGTGGGCGATGAAGGTTCGCCGCTGGGGATTGAGGAGTTCAAGACGAATTTTGCGCGGTTGCGTCAGGGTTGGCGTGAGGCGCGTGAGGAAGAGCAGCGCCGGAAGGAAAGTCAGGGTTAGGTTCGCGGTTCTCAACTGTTGGGGCGCGGTATTCTTCTATGCATGAGTATGCTGGCATCGTTAGATAGGTCTGAGAACTGCTATGACCTCGCTGTCTCCCAACCGCGCAACGACAATTAAAGAGGCATACCGAATCTGCAATGTGGTTCCCTTGGAAGGGGAGGACTTCAATCGCTACTATGTCTCGCTCGACAAGCTCCGCAAGGGTGAAGCTGCCGAGGGCGTGAGTACGCAGCTCGATTTCCTCGAGGCGGGGCAGTTCGAGACGATTTTATTTACCGGCCACCGGGGGTCTGGAAAAAGCACCGAGCTTAAACGCCTGCAAAGCCGCTGGCAGGAGACCTTCGAGGTGATTTACCTGGAGGTCAACGAGGAGACGGATATCAATGACGTTCAGTACACCGATATCTATCTGGTCGTTATCAAGCAAATCGAGTTTCGGATGCGGCAGCTCGGGCTGACGTTCGAGGCTAGTTTGCTTCGTAACTTTGAGAATTGGTTTAAGGAAGTTACAGAAGAGAGTGAAGAGACGGTCGAAAACTCCGTTAGCGTCCAGGCCGAGGCCAGCTTGGGCGGTGGTGCGTCGTTTTTGGCGAAGCTTTTGGTCAAGCTTCAGGCGCAGATTAAGGGCAGTGAAAAGCAGAAGAAAACGATCCGCCACAAGCTCCAGCGGGAGATTTCGCGGCTGAAGGGAGATACCAATTTGCTGCTCGACGACGCCTTTGAGAAGCTGCGGGCGCTAAAGCCGGAATTTAAGGGCTTTTTGTTGATTTTCGATAATCTCGATCGCGTGCCGCCTAACGTTGGCGACCACCTGTTTTTCGACTATGCCCAGCAGTTGCGAGAGCTGCACTGCACGATGGTCTTTACCGTGCCGATTTCGGTGCTGTGTTCCCCCAAGGGGCTGGGGAATACGTTCGAGTATCCGAATCTGATGTCGATGCCGAATGTATACGCGCTCGATCGTGACAGCCTGGATTTGAAATATAACGACGACGCTGTTGCAAAGCTGGCAAAGCTACTCGAGTCGCGCATCGATATCGAGGCGGTCTTCGACGATCGCGAGCGCATCCTGGAGCTGGCGCGCTACAGCGGCGGTCACGTTCGGCAAATGATGCAGATGGCGCGGCTGGCCTGTCAAACAGCCGGGACGCGGCGAGTTGAAAAGGTCGGGGCGGACGAGGTGCTGTATGCCTTTAAGCAGCAGCAGTTTATGTTCGAGCGGGCGGTGCGCGAAGGTCACTACGAACGCCTGGTAGAGGTCTGCCGAGATAAGGATGTCGGCCGCGACGAAATCGGGCAGCTTATGCTGTTTAATACGTCGGTGCTGGAATACAACGGCGAAGATCGCTGGAACTACCCCAACCCGGCGGTGATGGCGAGCCCCGCGTTTCAGGAGCTTTTAGATGATGCCCGCGACGAAGCCCGGAAGATTGTGGAAGGCTGAGCCCGATCCCGATGAAGTAGAAAAGTTCGCGCGACTCAACCAAGAGCCGCTGGCGGAGCTGCAAACGTTTATCGATTTTGCAGAGGGCTTTACGCTAGGGCTGGCGGAGGTGGAGTTTCAGCAGGACGCGGAGGCGCTGTGGACGCTGCTGCGCGACGCGCCGGGGTGTGATGACGCGCAGTTGCTCGGTCTGTGGCTGGGCGATCCAGGTCTGCGCTTTTTGCGCGATGCGCTGGTGGAGGCGGTGGCGGGCTTCGATCGCGACCCGGCCAAGCGGATGGTGTTGGTGGTGGGCGGCTTGGAGCGCAGCATTAAGATTCAGGGCGGCTTGCAGCCGTTGCTAAAAGATCTAAATTTCGTGCGCGATGCGTTCTCTGAGAGCGTGCCGCATCCGTTGATTTTGATTTTGCCACGCGGGTCGATGGAGCGGCTGGCGAGGTTCACGCCGGACTTTTGGGCGTGGCAGTCGGGGCTGTTTATCTTCGTGTCGCCGAAGGATCGCGTCGGGCAGGTGCGATCGGAGCTGGAGGAGCTAAAAGGCTATACGCAGAACGAAACGAAGGCGGAGCGCGAAACGCGGGCAGATCTGTTGCAGCGGCTGCTGGCAAGGCCGACCTGGAACGAAACGACCAAGGGGGAATTTTGTCGGGCGCTGGCGCAGACCTTTGGGGAGTACGCGTCGCTACAGGCGTTCGTGCAGGAGGCGGCGGGCGAGTCGCTGGCGAATATTGCGGAGCCGCAGCGGGGGATGCGAGTCGTTTGTGGGCGAGTGGTGGAATGGGCGGATACGCTGGGTCGGCTAGATGCGCTGTTTTTGGCGTTTTCGGAGGAGTATCCGAACCATGCGTTTGCTAAGCGTGTGCTGCTCGACCCAACGGAGCGGAGAGATCTCCTAGAGCAGATGGGAGTGACTCACTACTATCAGGGCGAGCTGAGAGCGGCGCGAGACTGTTTCGCTGAGGCGCTGGAAATCAGTCAGCGTCAGTCCGAAAAGTTTCATGAAGCTTTTAGCCTGGGTTGGTTAGGGCCGGTGCAGAGAGATTTGGGCAACTGGGACGAAGCAGAACGGTTTATTCGTCAATACCTTGAAGTTTCAACAGAATTGGAAGACCGTGCTGACATGGCTCGCGGCTGGGGGCAGTTGGGTGATATCGAGCGAAATCGAGGGAACTGGGACGCAGCCGAGCGCCTCTATCGCCAATCGTTAGAGATGCGAGAGGAACTGGGCGATC
>CALCCD010000100.1 GCA_937899645.1 uncultured cyanobacterium
CCAGGTTGTTTTGCGTCATCGCCCACTTTTCGGGAAAAGCGTCGCAGGCATAGACTTTCAGCGCCTGTTCGTAGGTTGAGATCGCTGTTTCGAGGTTGTCGGCTCGCTGCCCTCGGATTCTTTCACAGTAAGCATCTGCCAATCTATTTTGCGTCGCTGCCCATTTTTTAGGAGAGGCGTTGTAAGTATGGATCTCCAGAGTTCGTTGGTAAGCTGCAATCGCCCTTTCCAAATTGTTCGCGCGTTTTCCCTGCCTTAGCCGATCGAAAGCCATTCCCATGCCGAATTGCAGCACAGCCCACGTTTGCGGCGACACTTTGCGAACACCTCGCAGCAGCTTTTTACCGATTGAGATGATGCTTTTTCCGAGGAATTCTTTCATCGCCGTGCCACAGAAACCGGGTTTCTCTCAGTGACTCTCAACCTACTTCGATTGCTCCCAGGAACCCGGTTTCTGACACGCGGTCGGCTTCCGGTTGCGACATAGATCGAGCGACTCCGAGACCTGTCCTCAAACGCTAGCACGATCGTCCCTTACGAACCCGCCTGCACCTTCTGCACCGTCAACACCGCCACACTCGGGTCGATCAACTCCCGCTGTGACGCATTCAAAAACTCCACACAAAGCGGCTCCTCATCCTCGCCGTAGCTCACGATGACCCCGCCCGGCTCCGCGATCGCATTCACCGGCAACCCATCCTTCAGGACGAACATCAACACATCCGCCTCAGCGTCATACTTCACATTCATCGCGTCTCTCCCTGCCAGTAGCGTTTGACTTGATTCGTCCAGTAGAGCGTAATAATTCGAGTCGCGCTCCCGACTTCTGCGAAAACGACCCGCAGCAAGCCATCTCCGTAACGTGACTGCGCGACCAACACATCGCCCTCGGGCACGACTTCCTCGGGATCGGTCAAAACCGATTCAACATCGTCCGCCGTAATTCCCAAGCGTTGCTGCCACTGCCGCTGGCGCTCCTCAGCGTGCCGCGTCCATTGAATCTTCATAGCTAGATCGGATTCTGCTTTCAGGCTAACCGATACCAGTCGCTCTGCCCCGTCGCGATCGCGCTAACCCCCTTGCTGTACCTCCAAGGCGTGAGTCCCCGAAACGAAAAGTACACTGATTCACAGTCGTCTCTTCTCGAACCCGCCGCCCACACCATGCCAAACTTCACCACCGCCACCGACCTGCTCGATCGCCTGAAATGGCGCTACGCCACCAAAAAATTCGACCCCGATCGCAAAATCCCCGACGCCGACTGGCAAGCACTCGCCAGCAGCCTCGTCCTCACCCCCTCCTCCCTCGGCCTCCAGCCCTGGAAATTCTTCATCGTCGAATCCGCCGAACTGCGCGCCCAACTCCCCGAACACTCCTTCGGCCAAACCCAAGTCATCGACGCCTCGCACCTCGTCGTCTTCGCCATCAAAACCGAAGTCGACAGTGCCTACGTTGACGCTTACCTAAACCGCATGGCCGAAGTCCGCAACACCGATCGTGCCAGCCTCGAACCGTTCGAGAAAATGGTACGCGGCTTCCTCAGCGGCAAATCCCAAGACGAACTACAGAGCTGGGCGAAACTCCAGGCGTACATCGCCCTCGGCCAGTTTATGGGCAGCGCCGCCCACCTGGGCATCGACACCTGCCCGATGGAAGGCTTCGTCCCGGCGGAATACGATCGCATCCTCAGCCTGACCGAAAAAGGCTACACCGCAGTCGTGCTGTGTCCGGCGGGCTACCGCGACCCGAGCGATCGCTACGCCTCGTTGCCGAAAGTGCGCTTTAGCAATGACGAAATGCTCGAGATTCTGTAGCGTTTGGCCTCAGGCGGGTTCAGCTGACGCCGATCTCCGAACGTGCCGATCGCGCCTCGATCGCCGCGCCGATCGCCGATCGCACCGTCGCCGCCACCGTTTCCACGTCCGCACTAGCATCGATCCGACAGAGCCGACCGTCCCGCTCGATCCCCGCAGCGACGGCGCTATAGCCCTGGTAGACGCGCTGGTGAAACGCCAAACTTTCGCGATCGAGCCGATTGACCTCGCCGCGATCGCGGGCGCGCTCCAAACCCACCGCCGGATCGAGATCGAGCCAGACCGTCAGATCTGGCGCAAGTCCTGCCGTGGCGATCGCGTTGAGCTGCGAAATCGTAGCGAGATCGAGGCCGCGCGCGTAACCCTGATAGGCGATCGTCGAAGCCGTGAACCGATCGCAGAGGACGATCGCCCCGGCCTCGAGCTGCGGACGGATGAAGCTCTCGACGTGCTGGGCGCGATCGGCGGCAAATAGCAGCAGCTCGGCGCGATCGGCGATCGGCTCGCGGGTTTTCGCATCCAGTAGCAGCGCCCGAATTTGCGTCCCCAGCTCCGTTCCGCCCGGTTCGCGGGTGCGGACGACGGGCGCGGCCTGGTTCTCGCGAAGCCATACTTCGAGGCGATCGATCTGCGTCGTTTTGCCGCTGCCCTCCACGCCTTCAAAGACCACGAATAGTCCGTCTGTTCTTTGCGGTGTTGGCTGCGGCGCGGGCGGGCGCACCGCGCAAAGCTCGATCGTGTTGCCGTCCGGGTCGCGCAGGAAAACTGCCGGGCGCCCGGAAGCGCTGCTTTGGTAGGCGATATCGCGCTCGTCGAGCCGCTGGCGAATGGAATCGAGTTCGGGGACGTGCAGCGCGAGATGGGGCGCGCGTCCCCACTTATCCGAGTTGGCGATCGCGCCTTTAAAAGCCGGATCGAGGATTAGATGAAGCTGCGCGTTTGCGCCCAGGTCGTACCAGAGGCCGGGAAACGACAGCGGGCGATCGGCGATCTCGGCCAAACCGAGCAGCCCACTATAAAAATCGCGCGCTCGATCGAGGTCGCGCACGCACAGCGTTGTATGGAGGTGCAGCGGCAGGCCCGAGCCGCGCGACAGCTCTGGGCTACTTGCCATTGCTCTCCGTTTTTTTCTGCTCCTCCGGCGGCATCGCCTCGAACTTGTAGCCGACGCCGCGCACGGTTTGGATCATCGAGAGCTTACCGAGTGTCGCTTCGATCTTGCGGCGAATCTGGCCGATATGGACGTCCACCACGCGCTGGTCGCCGACATAATCGTAGTCCCAGACCTCTTGCAGCAGCTCTGCCCGCCGCCAGACTCTGCCGGGGTGACTGGCCAGGAAGAAGAGCAGATCGAACTCGAGGGCCGTCAGGGAGATCGTCTCGCCGTCGAGAGTGACGCGGCGGCTGTCGGGATCGATGACAAGCTTGCCGAAGGTCAGGCCGGAGGACTGGGCCGGGGCTGCGGTGCGCTGGCGCTTGAGCGCCGCACCGACGCGCGCGCCCAGCTCTACGAGGCTAAAGGGTTTCGTTAAATAGTCGTCTGCACCTTTCTCGAAGCCGCGCACTACATCTTCTTCGTCGGTGCGGCTGGTGAGCATCATCACGTAGACGCCGGTTTGTTCCTGCATTTGCTGGCAGAGCTGAAACCCGGTGGTGTCCGGCAGGTTGACGTCGAGGATCACCAGATCGGGATTGAGACGCTCGAAGCACTCGAGGGCGGTTTCGCCGTCTTTCGCAGCTTCGACGACGTATTCGTCTTTTTTGCTCAGAAAGCGATCGATAAGATTACGGACGGAGGCATCGTCGTCAACAACGAGGATCTTTGCAGGAGTCATGTATCGCAGCTATACGAGTTTGCGTAAGTGGTTGCTTTTCCGGGTGCCTGACGGATGGCTCGACGCCGTTGGGAAAACGATCGGGGTGGGGATAAATGACATCTGCGTCCGACGTAACGTGCGCGTCGATCGCGTGATCGCAGCCAGCGACATCTGAGGGCCATTATCGGATGAAGGCTCGTGAATAAACAAGCGCTGAGCCAACGAAGCGTAAGTTATGCAAAAGGTTGTAACATTTTTGCTTCAAAACAACGCGATATCTGGTTACTACTGCGCTGGCTTTGCAAAGGGATCGGAATGCTTCGATGATTTTCTTTACGGGTTTCTTTGCGTGAGGCGAGGTTTGGCGATCTTTATATAAAAATCTGTGTTGTTTGCCAAACCTCGAGGCTCGGTCGAAAAGCTGCGTGCAACACTGTTAGCCACCCGCGAGACCCGGAGCGAAGCACCGCAGGTTTCGGCTCGCGCCGCCTGATATACCGCTTGGAGATTTGCGATCGTGCCCTCGACTTCTACCGCTCTGGCGACCTATCCGCTTCAGCTCGACCTGCCCGCTGGGTCGCTGACCCTAGCGCTCTCTCCCGACACTGTCCGCGAGATCCAGTCGGCACTGCGCGATCTGAACGCGCGCCTCAAGGCCGTGGCGATTCGGGCCGTCGATCGCGAGCGGCGGCCCCAACCGGAGCGTCCGCTGGAGTACCAGTACGTGGGCGAGATGTTTCTAGAACTGTTCTGCAATCCCAATATTTGGCCGACGCCGTTTGCTGCGAAGGTGCTGCTCTCGGTGCGCGACGAGCAGGTGCGTGTCAGCTCCGAGGTCGAGCTAGTGGGCTTGAACGAATGTCTGGAGCGCTATTTCGATCGCGTGCCCGATTAGCGATCGCGCAAACTCTCAGAGAATCCAGCTCGCTGAGGAAGACGCCTAGCGACGAGCGTCAAGCCCCGCCGCAAGAAGAAGAACTGGCGGAACGTGCTTACCTGCAAATGGTTGTAAAAAAACTCCCCGGAACTGCAAGCGCAGCCGGGGAGTTTGCGTGTCGGCGGATCGTCTGCCGGAAGCGGAAGGCGCGAGCGAGGCGGGCGTAACCGTCGGTCGATCGAGCGCGATCGCCCTGCTCCTAAATTCGCAATCATCTCGCCTCCCTAGGCGTTGCGCGCCGCCCAGGCGCGATCGAGCAGCTTCGTCCAGCGCTTCTGGACTTGCTTCGGCGTGCATTTCAGTGCCGCCGCGATTTCTTCGTCGCTGGCTTTTTCTTGCTTGAGCGTCACCAGCAGGCGCTGCTTGCCGTCGAGGTCGGCGTAGAACGCATCCCACTGAGCGGGCGGCATGCCCAGGCTTTGGTCGAGATCCGCGCCGAGCCACTGGTGAACTAGCTCCCAGTTGCCGGTGCGAGAGAATTTCTCGACGTGGTACTTGAAGCGCTGCTGCAAGTAGTCGCGTTGTCGCGCCGTCAGGCTGAGGATTTCGTCGATTTCGTAAGCCGGAAGGTCTTGGAGCTTCAGCGTCAGATAGTCGATGCAGTCCTCTTGTCCTTGCTCTTGCAGGTAGTCGACGAGTTCTTGGACGACGCGATCGCGGATAACAGACTCCGACGGATCGATGCTTTCCGAGACCATATGCTCGCGCACTTGGCGGGCGGCAGAACTGCGGTTGTGGCTTTCGTCCGCTTCGGATTTAGCCGAGTCGATCGCCATTTCCACATCCAGAGACATTTCCGGCGGTTGACCCTTGGCATAGCCCTGGGCGCGGAGAATCACGAGCTGCTGGCCTTTACGACCCGGCAGCGAGATGCGGCGCTTGGCGTACTGCTCCGAAAAGGCCATGTACTCTGCCAGCTCCACGCGGGTTTTCGGCGTGTAGTCTGGCGCAACGTCGTGCTCGCGGCGGAAGGCGCGCAGCACTTCAATGTAAAAGCCTTGCAGGAAGTCTTCAATGTGGCTGTAGCGACCCTGGAAGCCAAGCTTCGCGTGGCTCGGCGCGATGTGGCGGTAGACCATCATGCTCAGGTTGCTGTGCAGCTCGACGCGACCCCGGCGAGAACCCAGCTCGTAGTAGGCGTCAATTTTTTGGATGCGGTGGCGCGCCAGGGCAAGCTGCCACATGCCGACCTTGCCGGAGTTTTGGATGCGATCGCTCTTGGTGCAGATGCGCTCGACTTCGCGGGCAATGCGCTCGGCGACGCGGATGGTGCTGCGGTTGGTGGGCTTGGTTTCGAGGGCCGTCTGTAGCTCTTCGAGGATGGCGCGATCGAAGTTCGTATCCGTGTCGATCGCTTCTTCATCGTGTGCCGTAGCCGACCCGACGGAGATGCTGTTGTAGGGCGTGCTGGCGCTGGTGCGTGCGTTTTGGGCCGTTTGGGTCGTTTGAGCGGTTTGAGCGGTTTGAGCGAGGGCGGTGTCGAGTTTGGCGTTCATGGTTGTTTCTCGGGGTAGCGCACGGACATTAGCTAGGAGCGGGAAGAACTCGTGAAAGCCCGATGTGTTCTGGGCTTTGGCGTTCCTCGCTTTCCACGTTTTCAATGTATTTCGCCCGCCAAGGCCAAACTCTCGCATCCTTGCCACTATCCAAACCGTTTTGACGCCGATTGTCCGGAGGCCGAAGCGGCACTTGTCCGGATGCCAGGTAAAACGGCACGTAGAATAGGCCAAAGCATTACGGGACAAGGGTTTTCCACCGCATGCCGCGCGATCGCCGTGTTGCCGAAACCGTCATCCAGTTGGCAAACTGGCGCGGCAATTTTTTGCCGGTCGCCCGAGTGGCACAGTCGAGTGGCATATCGAGCAGCGATTTCAGACCCAGTTCAGCGCCTCGTCGATGCCCGCCCCTTCCCGGACGATCGCCGGTTCGTCATCGGTCAGGTCGATAATGGTCGAGGCGCGCACCCCGTCCTCGAGGCTGTCATCGACAATGACATCGACAACGCCCGCGAGACGATCGAACAGCTTGGCTTTATCGACCCAGGCTCCGTCTTCTGCATCGAGACTCAGACCCTCCTCGTCGAGCAGGTGCGCGGAAGTCGAAGCGATCGGGCGATCGAGCTGCGCCAGTAGCGACTGGCAGGCAATGCGATCGGGTACGCGAATGCCGGTGGTTTTGCGCTTCGGCGACATCACCAGTTTCGGCACGAGCTTCGTCGCCGGAAGCAGGAACGTATAAGGCCCCGGAATCAGGCGGCGAATGATGCGATAAGCCGCATCGGAGACGCGAGCGTACTCGGAAATATTCGACACCGACTGACAGAGAAAGGTCAGCGGCTTGTCGTTCGCGAGCTGCTTGATTTGGCGGACGCGCTGCACAGCAGCCTTGTTGTCGATCGCGCAGCCGATGGCGTAAACCGTATCGGTGGGATAAAGCATCACGGCTCCGTCAGCGAGAGCATCTCCGATCTCTTTCATTCGCCGCGTCTGGGGGTTTTCCGGGTGAATTTCAAAATAGGTCGCCATAGGTAACGAAGGCTCCGGGGTAGCTGCAAGGGAGAGGCATGCGAGTCAGGCGTCGCGCCGAACGGGCTCGATCGTAGGGTACTGCCGCTCGCTCGCGACAGCGCCACCGTGCCTGCCTCAAACAAGCCCACATCCGAGCGTCGCGATCGCCGGTCTAAAATTAGGCCACCGTTAGCACGAGTCTCTGGCACTGCCGCTCGAACAGCTCCGCACAGAACGGGCCGATGTTCGTTTAAGTCCAATTCCAAAAACAGACGCCAAACGTCGCGCTAGCCTACCGCGAGGCCAGCAGACAAGTCACAATTGTGGATTACGTTTTGTAACCGCAGCCGTCGAATTTTTTGTCAAAATGTTGCACCCGTCGGGGCCTCAACCGCCCGGATCGACGTTTTTTGGTACAAGATCTTCATACGCTTTCACGATCGTGGCAGTGCGTGGGTTCATCCGACACGTAAGTCCGATCCGTCATAGCAGAAACGCTGAAGGTAAGGAGCAAGCTCGTATGTTCACTCAAGTGAATCCAGCCGTTCGACACATCAAGCCGGACGATCTCAACGGCCGCAAGCTATTAAAAATTGTCTACGTCGTGCTGGAGTCGCAGTATCAGAGCGCCCTTTCCTCGGCGGTTCGCGCCATCAACGACACGAATCCCCACGTCGCGATCGAGATTAGCGGCTACCTAATCGAGGAGCTGCGCGGCGAACAGAACTACGAAGATTTCAAGCGTGACGTTGCGGAAGCGAATATCTTCATTGCCTCGCTGATCTTTATTGAAGAGCTGGCCGAGAAGGTCGTTGCAGCAGTCACTCCGGTACGCGACAACCTCGACGCTGCGGTGGTCTTCCCCTCGATGCCCGAGGTGATGCGCCTCAACAAAATGGGCAGCTTCTCGATGGCGCAGCTCGGTCAGAGCAAGAGCGCGATCGCGCAGTTTATGCGCAAGCGCAAAGAGAACTCCGGTTCCTCGTTCCAAGACGGCATGCTGAAGCTGCTGCGCACGCTGCCGAAAGTCCTGAAGTACATGCCGATGGACAAGGCACAGGACGCGCGCAACTTTATGCTCAGCTTCCAGTACTGGCTCGGCGGTTCGTCGGACAACCTGGAAAACTTCCTGCTGATGCTGGCCGACAAGTACGTCTACCCCGAAGACGGCCTGGGCGAGAACGTCGATTACTCCGAGCCGGTGGTCTATCCGGACGTTGGTATTTGGCACCCCCTGGCTCCTGCCATGTTCGAGGACGTGAAAGAGTACCTGAACTGGTATCAGAGCCGCCCGGACATCGAGCCGCGGTACAAAGAAAATCCGGTCACGATCGGCCTGGTGCTGCAACGGACGCACCTCGTCACCGGCGATGACGCTCACTACGTGGCGATCGTTCAAGAGCTGGAATCCCTCGGCGCGCGCGTGATTCCGGTGTTCTCTGGCGGTCTCGACTTCTCGATTCCCGTCAATACCCTCTTCTGGGAGCAGGGCGACTCTGACTCGCCGAGCAACCGTCCGCTGGTGGACGCTGTCGTTTCGCTCACCGGTTTCGCGCTGGTTGGCGGCCCCGCACGTCAGGATCACCCGAAAGCGATCGACTCGCTCAAGCGCCTCAACCGCCCCTACATGGTGGCGCTGCCGCTGGTGTTCCAAACCACTGAAGAGTGGGAAGAGAGCGACCTGGGTCTGCACCCGATCCAAGTGGCGCTGCAAATCGCGATTCCCGAGCTGGACGGCGCGATCGAGCCGATCGTCCTCTCCGGCCGCGATGGCAACACCGGTAAAGCCCACGCGATGCAAGACCGCGTCGAAGCGATTACCAAGCGCATCTTCAAGTGGGCGAGCCTGCGGAAGAAAAAGCGCGCCACCAAGAAACTGGCGATCACGATCTTCAGCTTCCCGCCCGACAAAGGTAACGTCGGTACGGCGGCTTACCTCGACGTGTTCGGCAGCATCCACGAAGCGCTGAAAGGTCTGAAGAAAGACGGCTACACCGTGGGTGATATCCCGGAAACGCCGCGCGAGCTGCTCGAATCGGTGATTACCGATGCCTCGGCGAAATACGCTGGCCCCGAGCTAAACGTGGCCTACCGCATGACGGTGAAGGAGTACGAAAAACTGACGCCGTACTCGGAGCGCCTGGAAGAAAACTGGGGTTCCGCTCCCGGCGAACTCAACACTGACGGCAAAAACCTGCTGGTGTTCGGTAAGGAATACGGCAACATCTTTATCGGCGTGCAGCCCACCTTCGGTTACGAAGGTGACCCGATGCGCCTGCTGTTCAGCCGATCGGCGAGCCCGCACCACGGTTTCGCGGCTTACTACACCTTCCTGGAGCACATCTGGCAAGCCGATGCCGTTCTCCACTTCGGTACCCACGGTTCGCTGGAATTTATGCCCGGTAAGCAAATGGGTATGTCCGGCGCGTGCTACCCCGACAGCCTGATCGGCAGCATTCCGAACCTCTACTACTACGCGGCCAACAACCCGAGCGAGGCGACGATCGCCAAGCGTCGCGGTTACGCCGAAACGATCTCGTACCTGACGCCGCCCGCAGAAAACGCCGGTCTCTATAAAGGTCTACAAGAGCTGGGCGAACTGGTCGGTTCGTATCAGTCGCTGAAAGATGGCGGTCGCGGCATCCAGATCGTCAATACGATCGTCGACAAAGCTCGCATCTGCAACCTCGATAAAGATATCGACCTGCCCGAGGCGGATGCGAAAGAGCTGAGCCAAGACGAGCGCGACACGATCGTCGGTCTGGTCTACAAGCAGCTGATGGAAATCGAATCGCGCCTGCTGCCTTGCGGCCTGCACGTGATCGGGATGCCTCCGACCGCTGAGGAAGCGATCGCGACCCTGGTGAACATTGCCAGTATCGATCGCGAAGAGGAAGAAATCGTCGGTCTGCCCAGCCTGTTGGCGCAAAGCCTCGATCGCAATATCCAGGACATCTACACGAACAACGATCGTGGCGTCCTGGCGGATGTGGAACTCAACCAGAAAATCGTTGAAGCCACCCGCGCCTGTGTTGCGGCGATGGTGCAAGAGAAAGTCGGCGAAGACGGTCGCGTCCGTCTGAACAATATCGGCGGCTGGCTGCAACGCATCATCAAAGACGAGCCCTGGTTTGAAGCGCTGAAAGAGGCCGGTTTCCACCGCGTCGACAAAGAGCAGCTCGACAAACTGATCGAGTACCTAGAGTTCTGCCTGACCCAAGTCTGTGCCGACAACGAACTCAGCTCGCTGATGAAGGCGCTGGACGGCGAATACGTGCTCCCCGGCCCCGGCGGCGACCCGATTCGTAACCCCGACGTGCTGCCCACGGGTAAAAACCTGCACGCCCTCGACCCGCAGGCGATTCCCACCGCAGCGGCAGTGCAGTCGGCGAAAATCGTCGTCGATCGCCTGATCGATCGTCAGAAGCTCGACAACGGCGGCGAGTACCCCGAGACGATCGCCTGCGTCCTCTGGGGAACCGACAACATCAAGACCTACGGCGAGTCGCTGGCGCAAATCATGTGGATGATCGGTGCGAAGCCGGTTCCCGATGCCCTGGGTCGCGTCAACAAGCTGGTGTTGATTCCCCTGGAAGAGCTGGGTCGCCCGCGTATCGACGTAGTGGTCAACTGCTCCGGTGTCTTCCGCGATCTGTTTATCAACCAAATGGCGCTGCTGGACAAAGCCGTGAAGATGGCGGCGGAAGCGGACGAGCCGATCGAGATGAACTTCATTCGCAAGCACGCGATGGAACAAGCGGAAGAGCTGGGCGTGGATCTGCGTCAGGCCGCAACCCGCGTCTTCTCGAACGCATCGGGCTCCTACGCCGCCAACGTCAACCTGGCGGTGGAAAACAGCTCCTGGGAAGAGGAGAAGGAGCTGCAAGACATGTATCTGTCGCGCAAATCTTTCGCCTTCTCGGCGGACAATCCCGGCGAGATGAACCAGTCGCAGGACGTGTTCAAGTCGTCGCTGAAGACGGCGGACGTGACGTTCCAAAACCTGGATTCGTCGGAAATCAGCCTGACGGACGTGTCGCACTATTTCGACTCTGACCCCACCAAGGTGATCTCGAACCTGCGCGATGACGGCAAAAAACCGTCGTCGTTTATCGCGGACACCACCACGGCCAACGCTCAGGTGCGGACGCTATCGGAAACGGTGCGTCTCGATTCGCGGACGAAGCTGCTGAACCCGAAGTGGTACGAGGGCATGTTGTCCCACGGTTACGAGGGCGTGCGCGAGCTATCGAAGCGTCTGGTGAACACGATGGGCTGGTCGGCGACGGCGGATGCGGTGGACAACTGGGTCTACGAGGACGCGAACGAGACGTTCATCAAGGATGAGGAGATGGCGAAGCGTCTGATGGATCTGAACCCGAATTCGTTCCGCCGGATGGTGACGACGATGCTGGAGGTGAACGGTCGCGGCTACTGGGAGACGAGCGATGAGAATATCGAGCGTTTGCAGGAGTTGTATGAGGAGGTTGAGAATCGGATTGAGGGGGTTGAGTAATCGCTTGCGTGTCTACGCGCGATTGAGTCCTACATCTAGCTCAACTTAATCTCTTGGACACCCTCATTTCAGGGTGTCCTTTTTTTATCACAAGCGAAGTTGGTAGTGATGCAGCGTAATGGCGCTGAATGGCTGAAACCTTTGTCTGTTAAGCGCCCAAAACCAGAAATCCCATTAGCCTGCATTACTACCGCGAAGTTAAATAAGTCAGCCTATCTTACCGATGGAAACAATCGCCTCAAATCAATCATCAGACTTCTAGGGCATCGTGGCACTTGTTGCACAGAGTCTCTAGGTTCTCAGCCACTGGCCGTCCCCCATCCTTAACCTGGACTTTGTGATTCACTTCCAAGAAGCGTCGCCCTTGAGACACACCATCTTTAGGACTCCAACCGCAGGAAGTGCAACGATAACCATCTCTTTTGAGAACTTCACTAAAAACCTTGGCCTTGGTTCTCTGCCACTCTGGTTTCACCTTGAGATTTTCAAGCCGATACTGGCTTGAGCGCAAATCAGCGCTGTCCATCCCAGTAGAGATTTGCATACCACCGCACTCATGTCGGAGTTCTCTCACTCGTCTTGCCCACTCGCCTATAGCCCCCACGACTGCGAGCGTCTCTCCCTCTACAATCTCACCAACATTTGCGACGAGAAAGCGACGAATTCGCTCCCGCCCAGAAATTATTTCTCCCGAGTCATTAACAAAGAACTCTTCGGCGAAGCTTCTGATGGACTTCTGGATCTGCCTGAGCGAGCGAGCGATAATCATGTCATTTGCATCTACCCCTTGTTCTATAGCTTCCCGAATATCTCGTACAGCGGATTCAATGCGTCGCAGATGCTCACTTGAAGAAGTATTCGGCACATCTGTCCTATGCCTCGCTTCGGCTCCCTCACCGGTAACTGGAAGAACAGCCTCCAGGGGCATCTCGTAAAGTGCAAGAAATTCAAGCAGCTCAAGAGGATCAACGCGTCGCTCTCCCGATTCACACTTCGAGACGTAGGATTGATGCTTGCCTAGAGCTTTGGCAACTTCTATCTGAGTCAACCCCGACTGAACGCGTGCAGTCTTGAGCTTCCGAAGCATCTCGCGATATGGTTCTTCGTGACTTGAATTCATATCGAGATGCTATACGCAAAGATCTCGATATCCCAAATCAGGATATCATGGTCTCCTGTCTCACTGCAGGCGGGGAGTACTTGACCCAATTATTTTCTGTGTAGCCTTTGCTATAGCGATTTCAGGAATCATGAGCAACACCTACATAGGCTAGAAGCCTCGTGAAATCGTGATCCCGTGTGTATCGCACGAAAAGTAAAACCGCTATTATGAGGTTCTGATGTACAGAATAATCGACCTGTTCTCAGGCGCTGGTGGCATGAGTCTTGGCTTCTTCAAGGAGTTTGGGAATGAGTTCCAATCGGTGTGGGCTAACGATTGCAATATTTACGCTGCCAAAACCTACAACCGGAATTTTGGAGAACACTGTGTTGTCGGGGACATTGTCAGCCTCCTCAAAAAGAGTGAAATTCCACAAGCCGATATCGTACTCGGTGGCCCACCTTGTCAGGGGTTCAGTCTGCTCAATAAAAAGCGAGAGAAGGATGAGCGAAAATCTCTTTGGCAACCCTATCTTGAAGTTGTTCGCCGAGCCGGAGCCTCTTACTTCCTGATGGAAAATGTCCCACAACTATTAGGCTCTCCTGAGCACAAAGCAATAATCAAGACTTCAGGAAAGCTGGGATTCCGAACGATATCCTTCAAACTTCTTGCAGCAGACTATGGCGTACCTCAGCGCCGCTCTAGAGCGTTCATAATCGGCTCTCGCTGGTCAGACCCACACATCTGTTTTCCTCCGCCAAAGACTCACTACGATCCTAGTAAAAATCAAATGTCTCTTCTTCCTGAAGATGAGCTTACGGAGGATTTCAGGCCGTGGCGAACAGTGCGTGATGCAATTGGAGATCTTGACGAGCCAATTGGTACTCAGATTCGAGATGTTGATCCTCCTTACAATCTTCAATTTGGTCGGAATCCTACAGAATTGAGTAAGGCAAGATATAGAGCTGTCCCAGAGGAGGGTATGAATCGCTTTGACTTACAGCGAAACGCTCCAGAGCTGACACCAAAATGTTGGCTTCGTAAGAAAAGCGGGAGTACAGACTTGTTTGGTCGCCTGTGGTGGGACAAGCCCGCGTTTACGATCCGTACTGAGTTTTACAAGCCGGAGAAGGGTCGCTACCTTCACCCGAGCCAGCATAGACCGATTACTCATCGTGAAGCCGCAAGGTTACAGTCATTTCCTGATTCCTTTCATTTTGAGGGAACCAAAATCGAAATTGCGCGGCAGATCGGAAACGCAGTACCGCCACTGATGGCAGCGAGCCTAGCTTCCGCCATGCGGCAGCTAATTAGTGACTCGTTGTCGTCGAGGGGTCAATCACAACAGACTCCGTGAGTTGATGATTGCATTTCGCATGCGTATCTTCGGCAGAGAGTTCGGTATTCATCAATCCAACATCAGCGTGCAACGTATCCTCTATCTTGCATTGCCGCTCACCCGCATCCAGAATCTTGCTCGAAACAATCTGCCCCCGCTCCATGCGATCGATGACGATCCCCAGCGCAATCTCGCCCCTCACCTCGATCGCATCCCGACCGGCGATCGGGGCGATCGCACCTAAATCTCAAAGGAGCTGCACCGAGTCTCAAACCTTCCCAAAAACGATCGAACTCCCGATTGATTCGAGCAATAATGGCAACGGCAACCGCTCTGACACCTCCAGAATCTCGATCGAAACAATCTGCCCCTGCTCCGTGTAATCGATAATGATTCCCGGTGCAGTCTCTTCACTCGTCTCGATCGAATCCCGACCGGCGATCGGGGCGATCCTTGGCTTCAAGCTTTGCTAGAGACCGACAAAGCGCGATCGTAAACTGGAAAAAAACAGACGAGACCGCCATGACCGAACTCCTCACCCTCGCGATCGCCAAACTCCAAGCCCTCCCCCCAGACGAACAAGACGCGATCGCCACCATCCTGCTCGAAGAACTTGAAGACGAGCGCGAATGGGACGAATCCTTCTCCCAGTCCCCCGGCCTCCTCGCCCAACTCGCCGCCACCGCAATGGCCGAACACCAGGCCGGAGAAACCCAAGAACTCAACCCCGAAACCCTGTGAAATCGCGCACCACCCGCGAATTTCGCAGACTGTTCGCAAACCTCCCCAAACAAGTCCAACAGCAAGCTCGCGCTGCCTAACGACAGTTCCAGAAAGACCCGAGCTATCCCAGCCTACGCTTCAAGAAAGTTCACCCAACCTTACCGATCTACTCCGCTCGCATCAGCCAGAACTATCGCACCGTCGGCCAAATCGATGGTGATACCGTCATCTGGTTCTGGATTGGTTCGCATACCGACTATGACCGGCTGTTACGCCAAATTTAGCCTCAAGCAATAGCGGTAACGGCAACCACTCCGACGCATCCAGAACCTCAATCGAAATAACCTGCCCCCGCTCCGCGCGATCGATAACGCTCCCCAGCGCAGCCTCGCCCCTCACCTCGATCGCATCCCGGCCAGCGATCGGGGCGATCGCATCAGCCGCAAAAACGAAAAAACGCGATCGATGAGTCATCCTGGTAGCAGAGCGCCCCTTTCGCACAAATTCAGGAGATGACGGTAGAAAACAACAACACTTTGGATGGCGACGACCTCCTCTTCGAGCTAGAAACACCACTCGGATTTTCAGTCCGAACAACCGCCCGGTACTGGAACCTAATCGTCACTATCAAACATCCCGTCATGCGCGATCGGCTCGACGACGTCAAAACAACCCTGCTCGACCCAGACGAGATTCGCCAAAGCCGCAGCGACTCCGCCGTCTGCCTGTTCTATCGCGACGACGGCGATCGACGCTGGCTCTGCGCTGTAACCAGGCGCTTAAATGGAGATGGATTTTTGATTACGGCGTATCGCACCAGTGCAATCAAAGAGGGAGTTGTTCTATGGCAGAAGTAAATACCGTCAGCACGCTTAAAGTGTTTCACGATCGCCTCGGGCAAACCCTGACAGTTTGGTTCGGCAACCCCGAAGACGAATTTGAAGCCGAAGAAACTGGCGAAGAAGTGATCTTGATGAAAGATCGTACGGGTCGGACGATTGGCTTTGAAAAACTGAACTTCGTGGCAGAAGAGTCGATGCCGTTACAGGTTCTCTTGGAATCCTTGCCAAATTAAATCGCTTTTACCCATCCAGAACCTCGATCGCAACAATCGGCTCCCGCTCCGTCCGATCGACGATGACGATTCCCGGCGAAGACTCGCCCCTCACCTCAACCGCATCCCGACCGACGATCGGAGCGATCGCATCAACCTCCCAACAGACAAGCCATACACTAAGGAAACACGCTCCACCTCAGCGATCGACCCAAGCGATCCCACCTACCAAAACATGCTGAGCGCAGACACCCTGAGCTTCCAAGAATTTGTGAATCGCGAAACCCACCCCCTCGCGACACTCCACAGCGCCATCCTCGAAACCCTCCAAGGCCGTAGCGACGTCGTCCTCTTCGGAGCCCAAGCCGTCAACGCTTACGTCGGCGAACCGCGCATGACCCAAGACATCGACGTCATCGCCACCGACGCTGCATCACTCGCCGATGAACTCAAAACATTCCTGAGCGATCGCTTCTTCATCGCCGTGTGCGTCCGCGTCGTCAAAGGCGGCATCGGCTACCGACTCTACCAGACCCAGAAAAGCGGCAACCGCCACCTGATGGACATTCGACAAGCAGACGAATTGCCCGACAGCCAGGAGATCGAAGGAATTCAGGTCATGGCTCCGATCGAACTCATCGCGAGTAAAGTCGTGGCCTACTTTCGACGTCGAGGCAAACCCAAAGCCGGGACAGACTGGCGCGATCTAGCGATGTTACTGTTGCAATTTCCAGAATTAAAAGCGGAGTCTGGAGCTGTGCGAGAACGGCTGCTTGAGATGGAAGCGGATGAAGGAGTTTTCAGTCTCTGGAAAGAGGTCGTGGAAACAGCAATCGATGTTGAAGACGAGGATGAGGATTTCTAGACCGACTGACGGTCAAACATTCATCGGCTCAAGCGACAGCGGCAGCGATAACCGCAGTCAAGCCAGCCTTCAACTTCCTTGGCCTAGATGCAACAGAGCATTCCGCGCCGCCGCCTTCTCTGCCTCCTGCTTCCGCTTCCCCGTCCCGCGCCCGCACGCCTCCCCGGCGATTCGCACCTCTGCCGTAAACATCCGCTGGTGATCCGGCCCCTCCTGACCGACGATCGCGTACTGCGGAATCTCCCCGCGATTCGCCAGCGCCCACTGCTGCAACCGCCCCTTAATATCCACCTGCGGCTCGATATCGAATTCCTCCTCACCCGACTCCTCTCGTCGATCGAGTTCCGCTTCCATTAGCTCGTCCACAAACGCTCGCACCGTATCGATCCCCGAGTCCAGATACAGCGCCCCCAGGTACGCCTCGAACGTATCGCAGAGCAACGCGTCGCTGTCGCGTCCGCCGTCGCGCTCCGCACCCCGCCCTAGATTCAACGCTGCACCCATCTCGAATTGGCGGGCAAATCGTGCGAGCTGCGGTTCGTCTACGAGCTGCGATCGCAGGCGGGTCAGCTCCGCCTCGGTCATTTCCGGATAGACCTCGTAGAGCAGATCGGCAACCAGAAAACCGAGCAACGCATCGCCGAGGAACTCCAGGCGCTCGTTATGTTCCCAGCCTGGATTTTCGTTGGTGAACGATCGATGGGTGAAGGCGCGATCGCGCAGCGTGCAATCGCCAATTTCAGGAAGTTTTTGCATTGCGCTTCCGCTAGAAAGCCTCGGAGAAGCGATCGTCCGACGCCGTAAAATGATGTGACTAAATTTTAAAGACTAGGAGCCCGATGGAAGCGCTACCCGAAAGTCAGCAACATCTCAAAGGTAAAGCCGCGATCGTTACGGGCGGTTCGCGGGGGATCGGTCGTGCGACGGCACTGGCTCTCGCGGCAAGCGGCGCGAGCGTGGCGGTGAACTACGCTAGCTCCAGCAGCGCAGCCGACGAAGTGGTCTCGAAGATCGAAGCGATGGGCGGCAAGGCGATCGCCATTCAGGCCGATGTCTCGAAAGAAGAAGACGTCGATAACCTGGTCAAAACCACGAAAAAAGAATTCGGCAGCGTTGACGTGCTGGTCAACAACGCCGGGATCACCCGCGATACGCTGCTGCTGCGGATGAAACCCGCCGACTGGCAGGCCGTGATCGACCTCAACCTAACCGGCGTGTTCCTCTGCACTCGCGCCGTCAGCAAAATCATGCTGAAGCAAAAGTCGGGCCGCATTATCAATATCGCCTCGGTGGCCGGACAGATGGGCAACCCCGGCCAAGCCAACTACAGCGCCGCCAAAGCGGGCGTCATCGGCTTTACGAAAACCGTCGCCAAGGAGATGGCTCCGCGCGGCGTCACAGTCAACGCCGTCGCGCCCGGATTTATCGCCACGGATATGACCAGCGACCTGGAAGCCGAGGGCATCCTGCAATTTATTCCGCTGGGTCGCTACGGTGAATCTGAGGAAGTGGCGGGTATGATTCGTTTCCTGGCGGCAGATCCGGCAGCGGACTACATCACCGGTCAGACGTTTAATGTCGATGGCGGCATGGTGATGTAGCACCGCGACCCAGGGCACGACTATGCCAACTCCGCCTGCCTCGTTCCAAACGACTCGCCGCCGCCTCGCGCTGTGGTATTCCACGGTGACGGCGATTTTGCTGGTGTTCTTTGCGGCCAGCGTTTACCTGTACGTGCGGGTGACGCTAGTCGATCGCGTCGATGACACGCTCAAACACGTGATCGAGGTGGTGGAGCGATCGCTGGTGGTGCAGCGCGAGGCGAGCCCGACAGCATCGGGCGTTGCGGCAACTCTGGCGATCGACCTGGACTCTAGCTTCCGGCGAAGCGACCCGACCCGAAACTTCGACGAAGATCGCATCGATCTGGAATGGTTTAGCCCCACTGGCGAGTTGCTCTGGACGACCTGGGATCGCCTACTGGATATTCCGCTAGACTTCAGCCCCAGCGGCCGTACGGTCTTCGAGCCGCCGATGCTCGACTTTGCCCACCGCCCCGATCCGCTCGACTTCTCTACGGAGATCGTCACCGATCGCGCCGAACCTCTGCGACAGATTACGAAGCTCATTAAGCGGGATCGTCAGCCCCTCGGCTACCTGCGCGTCAGCCACCCTTGGTTTGAAGTCACCAAACCCAGTCAGGATTTAATTGTCGATCTCGGGTTTGGAATCTTTAGCATCGTGGCCGCCGTTGGCGCGATCGGCTGGTGGCTATCGGGCATCGCCATGCGCCCCGTGCTCGACTCCTACGAACGCCTGCGCCAGTTCACCGCCGACGCCTCCCACGAACTCCGCAGCCCGATCGCCAGCCTCCAAACCAACCTGCAAGTGGCGCTTCAGGTCGGGCCCGTTAATTCGGGCAATTCGGGCGAGCCGGAACAGGTCGGCATCCGCGATCGGCTCGATGTGGCGCTGCGAACGACCCGCCGCCTCAGTCAGCTCGTAGACGACTTACTCTTCTTGGCGCGACAAGACAACCGTACCGTTGAAGTTCAACTCGAACCCTTACCCCTCGATGCGCTACTGCTGGAAACTGTCGAAGAGCAGCAGGCGATCGCCACGGCCAAAAATCTTTCCCTGCACCTCGAAATCGACGACGCCCCCGACACTGAAAACGCTATCGAGCCTTACCAGATCGACGGCGACTGGAGTCAGATCGTCCGCCTGTTCGCCAACCTTATCGCCAACGCTATCCAGTACACGCCACCGGGCGGTGAAATCTCAGTCAAACTACGCGACGCTTTCAGCGGCGACGATCGCCGGACGATCGTCGAGATCCGCGACACTGGCATCGGCATCGCGAAAGACCAGCTAGCGCGTATCTTCGAGCGGTTCTATCGTGTCGATGGCTCCCGGCAGCGGCAGGCAGGCGGCGCGGGACTCGGCCTCGCAATCGTCCGCGCGATCGTCGAGCGCCACAGCGCAAAAATCGCCATCGACAGCCAGCGAGATCGCGGTACGACCGTCGCGATTACCTTCTCCGCACATACGCCGTAGCCCGCCCGTCAAACGACGTACTACTATTACGGCACGCCCGCCCGAACGGGCCACATTCCCGCATCACCCCTTTCGGTTCTTTCGCTTCCTATGGCCGTGTACGCCGATCGAGACGCCTTTATCCCCTACCGCCGCAGCGATCTCGTCGAACTGTGCCTCTCCGAAGGCAAGCTCGATCGCGCCGCCGCGCAGCAGTTCCGCGAGTTCGCCGAAATCCTGGCCGCCTACTACCACTTCGAGTTCCACCGCGACCTGGAAATCATCAAGGACTCTTTCGCGCCGTTCAACCCCGACAGCGCGACCAAGTCGATCCGCGAGCTGACCACAGAGGAAAGCCAGGAGCGCCAGGAGCGCCTCGTCCACGCCTTCGAGCACGTCCTCGAGCGTGCTAACTATCAGCCAATCTCAAAGGAAAGCCTCGAGCGTGCCTTCGAGGAGGAAGCCTTGATCGAACTGAAAACCGACGTGCAGTTTGACGATTTTGAGTATTTTTCCTGCTTCTGTCGCGGCGATATTTTTGAGACCGTTGAGGTCAAAAAATTCTTTAAGAAGAAGCCGGTGACAATCGACGTCTTCGAGCGGGTCGCGCTGCTGATGAAATATAAAGACGCCGACTACTTCGAGGCACAGGGAGCCAAGCTCGAAAAGCTCAAATTCACCCCCGGTAAGTTTTACGTCGCCCTCTATAAAAACGTCCCGAAATCCGATCTGGAGTTCCTTTTTCCCAACGTCAAGGTCAGCATGACCTTGAAGGATCGGTTGACGTTCTTCGTCCCGGCGATCGGCGCGGCCGTCCCAATCCTGATTAAAGTTCTGCCCCAGCTTCTGTTGATTGTCGGCGTGGTGATGGTCTTGATTCCCAACGTCGAGCCGCCCGACTCCGGACTGCTCCAAGCCACAGAAGAAGACGCTCAAAACCTGTCGCGGCTAATGCTAACGATTCTGTCGATGCTGGTCGTGCTCGGCGGCTTTGCCTTTAAGCAGTACAGCAAGTATCAGAGCAAGCAGCTTAAGTTCCAAAAGAACGTGTCCGACACGCTGTTTTTTCGCAATATTGCCAGTAATGCCAGCGTGTTTAATTCGCTAATCGACTCGGCGGAAGAGGAAGAGTGTAAGGAAATCCTGCTGGTGTACTACCACCTGCTGACAAAAGGCCGGGCGATGACGCGCGACGAGCTCGACGACACGATCGAGACCTGGATGGAGGAGAAGTTCGGCACGAAGATCGACTTCGATATCAACGGGCCGCTGGGCAACCTCGCCAAACTGAAGGGCGAGTACATCGACGACGATGGCGATCCGGTCATCGCGCCGTTGCTCAGCGTCACTCCCCAGAAGCGTTACCGGGTGCTGTCGCTGGAGCGATCGAAGCAGGCGATCGACTGGATTTGGGACAATGCTTTCTCGTACTCTGACGAAGCGGAAGCCGAACCAATTCCAGCAGGGCGGCGCTAGGCACGCCTTGGAACTGAGAAATGGGCGATCTCGCCGTGTTTCTGGCGATCGCCGCCGTTTCGCGAAAACGTCATGCTAGGATACATAGGCTCAAAAAGAGCAGAGGCATAAGCCCTACGGGAACATGGCCAAGTGGTAAGGCAGAGGATTGCAAATCCTTTACCCCCGGTTCGAATCCGGGTGTTCCCTTTTCGATCGTTGCTAGTATAAAAGTCGAGCGCTGTTGCGCTGTAGCTTGCGAAAGATAGCCGTCTGTTTCGGGCGTCAATCGGCGCTGTGTTAAATCCTACCGGGCGGTGGTGGGATGGGAAATTATCGGTGCGAATACGATCGCGGCAAGGTTTACTTTTGAGCGCGGGTGGCCACGCGCTGCGGGGTTAGCTGCGTGAGAAGGTGACGCGATCGACGCTGCAGCCGGCGATCGGGCGGCAAATGCGTCCGTTTTGGATCGAGGCAGTGGTGGTGTTGCCCAACCGTTTTCACTGCACTTGTTTCACTGCACTCAGACGCTGCCGGATGGTGGCGAGGATTTTTTGGCGCGGATACGGCTGATCGAAAAGTAGGTGACGCCGTGGATTGGCGATCGGTTGGGGTTGGAAGCGGAGGTGAGCGAGTTGCAGGAGACGCAGCGAGAGCGAAATTTAGGCAGCACCGGATTTGGGAGCATCGGGTGTGCGATGCGGAAGTGTTTGTGACGTACTGCGTTTACGTGTATTTCAATCCGGTGAAGCATAGATCTCACCCTTTACCGTGCCGGTCTTTGACAAACTCCACAGCTTTTATTCCCATACAGAAGTCTGTGACGAGCATCACAAGAAATCGGTTTATTGGTCAGTTATTTTTTTGTTTTTCGTGGGTGTTCGCACTTTAAAAATCCCTCATAATCAGCCCCCAAATTTACACGAACTTTATAAATTTTGCGGCCAAATACTCTAGTACGGAGTGTTGACCGTATTTGCACCACATAACATCGAGACGAACACGGAGAATTGCTCGATCCCACGCAAAAAATCGCCCTAAAAGTTCGGTAGTATCTCGATTTCCCGCCATCGGATGTAGGCCGTAATGTATAAACAAGCACAGAAAAGCGCTGGCTCAAGTCAGCGAATGTGGGGATTGAATCTTGCGATATTAAGTCCGAACTCGACGACAAAATGTCGAATCGGTCTTTTGTGAAACTCAAAACTCCTCGCTCAAAGCCATTGGACTAGAAAGTCGCTTTTCACCTTCTTTCAGAATGCATCGACGCGCGGCGAAACTTCTTGCAAGCGCGCGATTTACTAGCCACCTTACGTAACAGCGAGACTGCCATGAAATTCAACAACGCCAAACTTCTCGGGACGTTCACCACGATTAGTCTCGCCACGCTGTTTGTCGCTCCGGCACATGCCGGTTCGTTGGACGGTACGTTTAGCGTCTTCTTGGACTGCAACAACGACGGTATGTCGCAGATCAGAAGCCACGGACTGAACGGGTGGCAGTTCACCCAGGACGCCGAAGCGGACAACACCGACGGCCCGCTGTACGACATGCTCGGCATGGCGACCACGGTGACCGACGACGGCAAGGTGGTGGTGGTTCTCAACGGCAACACCTCGATCGACGGCGAAGGTACCGATCGCGGCGGCAATACGATCGCTTGGGGCGACCTATTCTTCACGGCAGATGGCGCGGGCACGTTTCAGGACGCTCAAGACTCCGGTAGCCTGTTCGCGATTCACTTCTCGCAAGCCAACGACTCCAATGCGATCGAGGCAGGCGTTTACAACAGCGTCACCGCCCAGGGTGTCGGCATGCATAACTTCGGTCACCGTACCTACGGCGACTATATGAATCTGGTGGACTCGGACGTCGAGAACTTCTTCGGCGATATCGACACCAGCGACCTGACGGGCGCAAACCCCTACTTCGACACCACTGGCCCCGGCTACAACGTCATGGCGAGCGGAACCCGCGCCTACAACGACGGCTTTAGCTTTATCGATAACGCTCGCCTGAGCAGCCTCGGTTTTGATTCGGCTGGCTTTAGCAAGCAGGGAACCGAGCTGATTGCTTTCGAGTTCGATCTCGCCGCGCTAACCACGCCGCTGCCGCTCGAAGACCAAGCCGAACAGCTCGGCGTTGAGTGGATCTGGGAAGACGAGCTGCAAGGCTACGACGATGAGTACGATCGCCTCAATGCCGAGCAGAAGCGCATCTGGAACGAGGAAATCAAAGACCACAACAACGAAAATAAAGCCATCCGCAACGCAACCGATGGCTTCGCGGAGGTCAACGCAGCGCGCAACGACGCCAAGAAGGTGCGCGACGCGAACAACAAGCGCAACAAGTACCTGAAGCTCATCGACGACACCCAAGCAAAGCTTGACGCGGAAGAGGATCGCAAAGCAACCGATCCGACCTGGAACACCAAGGACGACAAGTACGTTAAGTTCCTCCAGGACGAAATCAAAAACGCAAACAAAGAGATCGACAAGATCGAAAGCGAGTACGGCAGCGCGCTCGATACGGCCCAGGAAGACTGGAACGACGCAAACCGCGCGTACAACCAACTCATCAACCAAATCCGCGCAGACAACCCGCGCTACGTCTACAACGAAGACGAGATGCGCGAGCCGAACCAACGCCGGAAGGCTACGATCGCACAGCGCAACGAGCAGAAGAATCTGCGTAAGGAACTCGAGGGAGACATCCAAGACATCCTCGCTGGCGCACGTCAGGACATCGTCGCCAAGGCGGAGACAGAAGAGCAAGCGCTCGAAGATGAGTTCGGTAAGCGCACCTCGGCAGAAGACCGCAACGCAACGACAATCTCCAACAACACGCCGGAAGCTGAGTCCGTGCCCGAACCGTCGGCGCTGGCCGGTCTGCTGGTGCTGGGTTCGGCCTTCGCTCGCACCCGCAAGCGTCGCGCTTCGTAGTTCGCTTTTCATAAGCTCGCTTCAAGGCTGACACGGCGATCGCACTCGACGGTTTCGTTGATTTCGTTGACCGACCGCGATCGCCCGATTTCAATCCGTTCCCTCTGAGACCCTCGCTTTGCGGACTAACGCACGGCGAGGGTTTTTGTCTGGCAACTGTTGAGTGAGGCGATCGACGTTGCTTGGCGCGATGCAGCGACAAATCGAACGTAGACTCTTAGGGAACTGCAAACCTAGGACTTTGCGCCCGCCATGTCCCCAACGCCGACCCAGCCCGAGGCTCTGCCCACCGATCGCGTCCTCGGCGTGCCGATCCACCTCCACGAAGACTATGCGGGCTGGCTGGGCGATCGCGTGCGATCGGGGCGCGGGGCGCACGTGGTGACGCTCAATGCGGAAATGTCGATGCTGGCGGGTCGCGAGGTGCAGTTGGGAGAGACCATCGATCGCGCCGAGCTGGTTATCCCCGACGGCGCTGGCGTGGTGCTGTATCTGAAGCTGAAGGGCAAGAATATTCGCCGCGCGCCGGGGATCGAGACCTCGGAGGCGCTGTTGGCAAGCCTGGTGGGAACGGGGAAGGCGGCGTTCTTCTTCGGTGGTGCGCCGGGGATGCCGGATGATGCGGCGGCGAACCTGACGCGGCAATATCCGGGGCTGGATATCGTTGGGACGCAGCACGGTTACGTGAAGCCGGAGGAGATGCCGGAGCTGCTCGATCGTCTGAAAACGTTGCAACCCGCCGTGATTTTGGTGGGGCTGGGCGTGCCGCGTCAGGAGTATTGGATCGCGGAGCATCGTCGGGTTTGTCCGAATGCGGTGTGGATTGGCGTTGGTGGCAGTTTTGACGTGTGGGCGGGGGTGAAGACGCGCGCGCCGAAGTGGATGGGCGATAACCATCTGGAGTGGCTGTATCGGCTGTACTGCGAGCCGTGGCGCTGGAGAAGGATGCTGGCGCTGCCGAAGTTCGCGATCGTGTCGCTGCTGGAGCTGGCGGGGCTGCGGAAGGAAAGGACGTAGCGGCAAAGCGGCGAGCGCTGAGCGGAGTCGTTGGCGTAGCCTCTGCGCAGCAGATAGCGCGGTGTCCGGGTAAATGTTGTCATGTCAGACCTCCTGGAAATTCTCGCTTCTAGCGAAACCCGCACTTCGACTCCGCTCAGTGCTCATTGACTCCGCTCAGCGCTCATCGGGTTTCAAATCCCGTGGCTTTTGCCGATGACCCAGTGGCGGCGGAAGAACCGCGACAGCGACGACTCTGACAGCGATAGGTAAATTGGGCGACCGTGGGGGCAGGTGTGCGGGTGGCGGGTACGCTGCCAGTCGTCGAGTAGAGTTTGCTGCCGATCGCGCTCCAGCGGCGTCCCATTCCGAATCGCGCTGCGGCAAGCCGTCGCGACGAGCGCCGCTTCCAGGTCACCCTGACTCAGCTCGGCGATCGCGTCGCGGATATCGAGCCCCTCCAGAGTCAGCAGCATCGCCGGAATCTGTCGCACCGCCCAGGAATTCTCGCCAAACTGCTCGGTCTCGATGCCGATTTCACGCAGGTTCTCCACCCGCTCCGGACGCAGGTTCTCGACGATCGCGGGCGGCTCCAGACTCTCGAGCTGCCAGCGGTCTTGGAGCCGCTCGTAAAGGACGCGCTCGTGGGCGATATGCTGCTCGATCAGCCAGAGGCCGCTGTCGTGTTCGGCGACGATGTAGGTGTTGTTGACCTGGCCCGTGGCGCGCAGGCCGTTGGGCAGTGGGTCGGAGGCGTTCGGGTTGCGGCGGGCGACAGGGAGTTCGACCGTGTCGGCAGAATTGGCGTAATTCGGCGAATCGAGGCTGCGGATGCGGTAAGGCTGGCTGGCCTCGGCGACGGAGAGCAGGGTTTTGAGGCGATGGGGGGCGGAGGCGTCGAGGCACGGCTCGAGTTCGGCGGTACGGGCGATCGCGCGCTCGAGCTGGCCTTGCAGCACTTCCAGGTCGTGCAGGTAAATTTCGCTTTTGGCCGGGTTGCGGTTCCAGTCCACGCGCTCGGGCGGCAGCGTCAGGTGGGCGAAGCAGACGGGGTAACGTCCGCGCGGCAAGGTACGGGCGGTGGCGCGGAGCAGGCTGCGTTCTAGGTCGGGCTGGGTGACAACGCGACCGTTGACGGCAATGTAAATCCAGTCGGGGCGTCGGCGGTGACAGCGATCGGGCAGGCCGAGGGCGATTTCGATAGCGGGTGTCTGCGGGCTGTCTGTCGAGTTGCCAGGTTCGGACAGAGCGAGCGATTCGCGCCGCACGGCCAAATCGTTGCGCCGAATCGTGGGGCTGAGCTGCGCCAGGATGTCGGCAGCGCTGTCTCCGGCGGCGATCGCCTGCCAGTGCCGGTCGTCCCAAACGATCTGCCAGGTGACGCCAGGGTGGCAAAGCGCAATTTTGGCGATCGCCTGCCGCGCCCAGGCGCGCTGCTGCATCAAGCTCGGTAGGGCTTCGCGGCGTCCCGGCAGCTCGGCGAACAGGTCGCGGACAGTGACGATCGTGCCCGGCGCAATCGCGGCGGGCTGGCGATCGCGCGGCTGACCGTTGCGATCGAAGCGTAAGGCCGAACCTTCCTCAGCCGGCGAGGTTCGCGCTGCCCGCGAGCGAATTTCTAGCTCGCCCAGGCAGGCCAAGCTGTAGAGCGCCTCACCACGGAAACCGAGGGTCGCGATCCGTCGCAGATCGTCGCGATCGCGAATCTTGCTCGTCGTATGGGGTCGCGCCGCCCGTGCCAGCGCATCCGACGTCATACCCGCGCCGTTGTCAGTGACGCACACGTCCCAGCGATCGGACCACAGCGCCACGACGATCCGCATCGCGCCCGCATCGATCGCGTTCTCCGCCAGCTCGCGCACCGCCGCCGCCAGCGAGTCGATCGTCTCACCCGCCGCGATCGCCCGCACCACCTCGTCAGGTAGCACGCGGATCGGCGTCGCGTCTGGTTCGGATATCGCGTCGGGCATCGCGTCAGGCATTACGTCGAGCAGCACGTCGGCAGTGCCTCGAGGCAGGTCGGCAGCACATTCGTTAAGCTTGCCATGTAAATCCCAAGACAGCTTGCTCGAGGCAGCTTGCTCGAGACAACTTGCAATTTACAGAAGTCTGCTCTAGTCTCGTTTAAGTTCGGCATACCCGTACAAACATCCATTTTGACCGCATTGGTAAAGCATTTCCGCGCCTTAGCGGAGCGCTTCGCCCTTTTTACATGCCCTCACTTAGCTAAGGTATCGATATGAGTTCTGAGATGAACCCCACGCAAGAGGTCCAGGCAACCCCGACCGATGCGATCCCCGATGCGATTTCGAGCCCCGAAAGTGACAGCGCGATCGCGCAAGTGAGCTCGGACGACCAACTTAAAGAGGTCAAATCGCAGGTTTTGTCGATTCTTTCGGATCTGTTCACCTATGTGGGTGACTTTTTTGCCGAGTACAAAAAGCCGCTCATTAACGTCGGCCTCGTCGTCGGTGCGCTGATTGCGATCTATCTCGTCGCCGCGATCGTCGATGCCATTAACGATATTCCCCTGCTCTCGCCGCTGTTCGAGCTAATCGGTATTGGCTATACCGGCTGGTTCATCTTCCGCTTCCTGCTGACCGCAGAGAATCGCGCGGAGTTCTCGAAGATGGTCGGCTCCTTCACAGATAAGGTGACGGGCAAAGAATAGAACGGCGCTTCTCGTCCGATCGCAGCCGAACGAAATTCAGAATTTGAGAAAGCAGCGCAGCCGCGCTGCTTTTTTCGTTCGGGCAGCCGTTCGGCAAAGAGGATTGTCCCGAGGAGTCGAGCGAACATTTCCATGCGTGGGTTCGTGTCGATCTCGCTCGAATCGTGGCGATCGCGGCGTCAGGAGTCGAGATTCAGCTTGCTTCCGATCCCTTTCTCCTTCAAGCTTATACGGCCAAATCGTCCCGTTTGCTGCTGATGAAGCTATTCGACACCCCGAATATCTACTACCTCTGCTACGCCAGTCAGAAGGTGACCGGAGGAAATAAAAAGGCTTACCAGCACGTCGATCGGCTCCGGGAGGCGGGCTTTTCGGCCTATATCGTCCATCCGGTGGATACGGGCTTTCGGCTCAATTGGTTCGAGAACGAAACGCCGGTGATGGGCTGGCAGGAGTTCCACGCTCGTCTCGATCCCGATCGCGACTGGGTCGTGTGTCCGGAAGATTTTGGCTCGCAGATCCTCAAGCTGGCGGGCAACCAAAAGGTCGTCTTCAATCAGAACGTCTACTACGGCTTCGAGCGTGTCGATCTTCCCACACCGAAAAATCGCAACAGAGGCCAGCTCGACCCCTACTTCGATCCATCGGTCAAAGCGGCGATCGTCGTCTCCGAGCACAACCGCACGCTGCTGCACTACGCACATCCCCACCTGCCGATCTACCGTTTGCAGCTCCATATCGACACGGACAAGTTCGAGTTTCAGCCCCTGGCGCACAAGCGTAAGCTGATCGCGTTCGATCGCAAAAACAGGCCGGAAACCCATACGGTTTATCAGCTCGTCCGCGCCCGTGCGGTCGGCGGCGCGAAAGCGCTTCAGGGCTCCGAGTGCGTTTGGCTCCGGAACTTTAGCGAAGCTCAGGTGAGGGAGAATCTCAGAGATGCGCTGGTGTTTGTGTTTCTGAGCTACCACGAGGGGTTCGGCATGATGCCCCTGGAAGCGATGGCCAGCGGCTGTGTGGTCGTGGCCTTCGATCGCGACCCGATGCGGGAGTACCTACCGCCGGAGTACCGCGTGGCAGGGGGGGATATTTTAGAGGTGGTGCGGCGTATCGAAGCGATCGCGGCGGCCTATCCCGACAACCTCGGGCCGTGGCAAGCGCAGGTCGATCGCTTCCGCGCGATCGCCGAGCGCTACACCGCCGAAGCCGAAACCGAGACGCTACTCGCCGCCTGGGATACCATTCTGGCGGGCAAGCCGCCTGAGGCATAGGAAAGTTTGAGATCGCGCGAGTTCGAGGTCACAGACAGGACTTACGCGCGAATATCTGAAACCTCTGAGAGTACTCCACGGAAATAAACACCCAACGGCCAGGATTCGAGCACTGAGCTTGT
>CALCCD010000101.1 GCA_937899645.1 uncultured cyanobacterium
TGACGGTCGATCGTGGTTGGTATTTTCCGGTGGCGCGATCGGTCTCGGGTGTTTGAAAATCCCTGTAGGGGCGCATGGGATCGCCAACGGCATAGATCCACGCTTGGACTTCAGTGGTATCGTCCAGCGCGATCGCCTCGGTGTCGATTTTGACGAGAATATGGCGCAACGCCCCGGCTCGTGACGCTGGCGCTGGCGGAAGCTGAGACTTCAGCGCAGCGGGGTCGAGGTTTTGGCACTGGAGGTAGGTCGCGCAACGCTCGCGAAATTCAGCGGCAAGGTCGGTGTAGTAGTGGAGGTAGGTCGCAACGTAAGCGATATTGCTATCGTTTTTCCAGGTTGTCGGAGCGCTACGATCGCGAGCAAAGAGCGCAAGGCGATCGCGCAGCCTTCCCTGATGTTCGATCCGAGCGTCGGTGAGGAGCGTATTCATGGCGTCGAGGATTTTGCGTTCGGAAGGAACTTGCAAATTGAGCCGATCGAGTTCGACCGCATCTGCGAAATTCTGAGCCGCGATCGCCTGAGGAAGACGGTAGCGCCGATTCTCTCGGCAAAATTCGTCGTACAAGTCGTCGAGCCGAACTTGCGATTTCGCTTCCTCAATGACCTCGTGACATAGGCTCCCCAATGCGTCCGGCGCTGCGATCGACTCTAGAGACCAATCGAGGAAATCAGACACAAACATCTGAAGTCGGCTGGGTTTGCGATACATGTACTCCAACGCCTTACGAAATTCTCGCTTACTGTTCCTCGTCCAGATTGGGCGCTGCATCAACTGTTTCAACCGTCTTCCAAATCAACTATACAAACCTGGCAGCAAAGGATGGCTATGGATGATGACGCCTCGTAACAATCTCCGGATAATTATGGTCAAACCCTGAAGTTTGTTGATTATGCGCCGCCTCGCCCGCCCAATCGCAGCGCCGCACCCCGATCGCCCATCCGACACGCTTCCAGGTTGTATATGCCGCTTTTTTGGCTCGGTTACTTTCGGCTCGGTCAGCTCAAACTCCGCACGGCGCTGGTCGTGCCGCTAATGCTGCAAATCGTCGGCACGGTGTCGCTGGTGGGCTGGCTGTCGTTCCGCAGCGGCGAGCGATCGGTCAGCGAGCTGGCTTCGCAGCTCCACCTCGAGATCGCCGAGCGCGCCAGCGAGCGGATTCGGACTTATATCGAAGAACCCCAGCGGGTCAATCGCGCCAACGTCAATGCCGTGGAGCTGGGTCTGCTGGACTTTGATGAAATCGCGGCAGCGCGCGAATATTTCTGGCGGCAGGCGCAAACGCAAAACTCGATCGGCTACGTGGGCTTTGCCAATGCCGAGGCCCAGTCGCTGCGGGTGGGCTGGGTCAATCGCCTCGACCCGAGCGATCGCCCCCAGGTGGCCGAGCAGCTAACGCCCGAGGGAGGCGCTCTGGAGTTTTATAACCTGGACGCCGAGGACAAATGGGAAACGGAGCGGGCGCGGGCCGTTCCCGACTACGACGTGCGCGTGCGTCCGTTTTATCAGGTCGCCGAAGTCGCTCGCCAGCCCACCTGGAGCGATGTGTACTTCAACTACAGCTACCCCGACCTGCTGCAAATGAATGCCACCTCGCCGTACTACGACGAGACGGGCGCATTGCGCGGCATCCTTACGGCCCAGCTCGGGCTGAACCAGATCGGCGAGTTTTTACAAACCCTTAGCTCGCTCAAATCCGGCCAGGTGTATATCCTGGAGCGCGACGGCAGCCTGGTCGCCAGCTCGATCCGCGAGCAGCCGCTGGTGGTGGCCGATGGCGACGATCGAATGCGGCTCAAGGCAGCGGACGGGCGCAACGACGCGCTGCTACGATCGAGCGCCGAATTTTTGCTAGAAGAAGTGGGCGACCTACGGGCGATCGCCGAGCCGCTCCAGCTCAGCTTTGAGGCCGATGGCGAGCATAACTTGCTCTACATCTCACCGTTCCAGGACGAGTACGGCCTCGACTGGCTGATCGCGATCGTCGTGCCGAAGTCGGAATTTATGGGGGCCATCGAGTCGAATACGCGCAATACGGCGGTGCTGTGTGCGGTGGCGCTGGTAGTGGCGATGAGCTCGTGCTGGGTGTTTTCCCGCTGGATTACCGACCCGGTATTGCGCGTGGTGGACGCGTCTCAGGCGATGGCGGAAGGCAGACTCGAGCAGTCGATTCCGCCGAGCCGCTTGATCGAGGTCAACACGCTGGCAAATTCGTTTAACTGGATGTCGGTGGCGCTGAAACGATCGTTCGACGAACTCGAGGAGCGCGTCGAACAGCGCACGGCGGAGCTCAACCAGGAAAAGGAGCGGGCGGATATGCTGCTACGCAACGTGCTGCCGGAGACGATCGTCGATCGCCTGACCGAAGAGCGCACCAACGACAAATATTTCGCCGAGCAGTTCGACGAGGCGACGATTTTATTTGCCGATCTGGTTGGGTTTACGCCCCTGGCAGCGAAGCTGGAGGCCACAGAACTCGTCAGCCTGCTCGATCGCATCTTTTCCAAATTCGACAGCTACTGCAGCCACTACGGCCTCGAGAAAATCAAGACGATCGGCGATGCTTATATGGTCGCCAGCGGAATTCCGGCTCCGAACCCCAACCGGGTCGAAGCGATCGCGGAGATGGCGCTGGCGATGCAGCGCTATATGGACGAGCTGGAGCCCATCCACGGCCAAACGCTGCAAGTGCGGATCGGCATCAACACCGGCGCGGCGATCGCGGGCGTCATCGGCACCAAGAAATTTATCTACGATGTCTGGGGCGATGCGGTGAATCTAGCCTCGCGGCTCGAATCCCACGGTATTCCCGGACGCATTCAGGTTTCGGGCTGCGTGTACCAGCACCTGAAGGACAGCTACCGCCTCGAAAAGCGCGGCAATATCAATATCAAAGGTCGCGGCTTTATGACGACCTACTGGCTGACGGGCAAGGCGACCCCGGACGCCGAATCGCATCTCCAGGATTCTCACGCCCCGGCATCGTGCAAATAGCCGCCACATCGCTGCCAAGCCGCGCAACCCAGACGCACCACCTCAGCCGTTGCTGCCGTCGCCTTCTTCCATACTTTCAATAATCCGCATCAGTTCTTCGCTGTCGGCGTGGTACACCGTCCGGCAAAACTCGCAGGTCGCTTCCGCGCCGCCGTCAGTTTCGATCATATCCAGCAACTCCTCGCGACCGAGCATCTTGAGCGACCCCAACATGCGCTCGTGCGAGCAGGGACAGTGGAAGCGCAACATCTGCACCTCCGGCAAAATCTTCAGATCGAGATCGCCCAGCAGGTCGTTAAAGATCGCCGGGAGCGACTTACCCGTTTGCAGCAGCGGCGTAAAGCCCGTCAGGCCGCCCAGCCGCGACTCCAGCAGCTCCACCAGCGACTCGTCACGCGCCGCTTTCGGCAGAACTTGCAGCAGCATCCCGCCCGCTGCCGTGACGCCTTCCGAACCGACGAAGACGCCCAGCAGCAGCGCTGAGGGCGTCTGCTCCGAGGTGGCCAGATAGTGTGTCAAATCGTCACCGACCTCGCCGGTGATCAGCTGCGTCGTACTCGAGTAGGGATAGCCGTAGCCCACGTCGCGAACCACGTAGACGTAGCCGTTGCGACCGACGGCAGCGCCTACGTCCAGCTTGCCCTTCGCGTTCGGCGGTAGCTCCACGTGGGGGTTGGCGACGTAGCCACGCACCGTGCCATCGAGCCGCGCGTCGGCCAACACTTGCCCGAGGGGGCCGTCGCCGTTGAGGCGGATATTCACGCGCGACTCGGCCCGCTTCATGCTGGAGACAAATAGCAGCCCCGCTGTCATCGTGCGACCGAGCGCTGCCGTCGCCACGTAGGAAAGATCGTGGCGGCCTCGCGCTTCTTCGACCAGGTTTGTGGTGATTGCCCCAACGCAGCGGATACCACCGTCGGCAGCGGTCGCCCGAATCAGTCGATCTGTCATGGATGGGAGTACTCGATCGAAGTTGAACTTTCTTCACGAAATATTCTCATCCTACGGGCGCTGCGGCTATCCCCGCTCGGGGGTGTGGGCTGGGACGCGATCGCGCGATGCTCTTAAGATGCGTTCGGGATAGAGGGAAAGGCGATCGAGGGGGGTGCGGCGGGGCCGGAGCTGGAGCTGGAGCCGATCGCGGGGCTGGCGTTCGGGAGGGCGTCGGCGGCATCGGTAGGCAAGGCGCGATCGGCGAGCTGCTGCTGGATCAGGGCGATAAACGCGCCGTGGTCGATAATCGGCTTGGGAACGTACTCGTCTGCGAGGCTGACTTCTAAAAAGCGCTCGCGATCACCGACCATCGCATTGGCCGTCACGAGCACGACCGGTATCGCCTGGGTTTGCGGGTCGGTCTTAATGGTTTTGGCGATCCACAGCCCGTCTACGGGTTTGTTGTCAAAGGCGCTGTTGGTCAGCGAAACGTCCATCAGTACGATGTCGATCTCGCCCGAGGCGGTGAGGCGATGGATCTCCGAAACGTCTTCGGAATGGATGACGTTGAAGTTCCCGCGACGCTCCAGGACCTTGCGAAAAATCCGAACGTTAATCGGATCGTCTTCGACGACCAGCACGGTCGAGCCAGAAGTCGCGGAGCTGGGTGTACGTTCGGGCATTTTCGGGTGACCTCCGTCGCGCCATAGTGTCAGCTCCGATCGTCATAGACCTGCTATCTCATCAGGCTTTTTATCGGAACCGCTGTGTAATCTTTTCGCAGGGCATCGGAAAATGTCCGGAGATTTTTTGCATCCTTTGCTATACCAGTGCGATCGCGTCGAACCGGGCGGAGACTGAAAAGATTGCGATACAATCAGTAACATTGCGCATCGGGCCTCGGCGCAGCGCAATCGTTCGATTACAGAATTCGATCGCCTACTAGCCAAGCTATGACCCTGACCCCCAACATTCTGGCGCTGCTGCTCTACGCAGTGCTTGCTGGCACGTATCTCGTCGTCGTTCCGCTGGCGCTCTACTTCTATCTCAGCAAGCGCTGGTACGTCGCCGGTTCGATCGAGCGCTTTTTTGCCTACTTTCTGGTCTTTATGTTCTTTCCCGGCATGATCGCCTTCGCGCCGTTCTTGAACCTGCGCCCGCAGAAGCGCGAGCTGGGCGCGTAGCTGCCGTCCCGCTGAAATTGTTCGCTCTATTTGCTTTAAAGGCCAGAGAACATGCGACGACTTGACGTATTTAGCATCGGCATCGGCGTCTTTTTAGCCGGTGGCGCGATCTACTTTTTGCTTCAGGTGCTCGGCGTCGAGTCTACGAACGCTGGGGTCTGGAGTCAGGCACTGCTGGTGGTCGGGCTGGTCGGCTGGGTGCTGACCTACTTGGTGCGCTTCGCAAGCAGCAACTTGACCTACAACCAGCAGCTCCGCGACTACGAAAACGCCATCGTCGAGAAGCGCTGGGAGAAAATGACGCCGGAGGAGCGCGAGAAGGTTTCGCAAGAAGTCCTAGCGGAACAACAAAAGTCGGAAGCCGCGACTTCGGAGGCCAGCGCCGACGGCGACTCGGCAGCATAGCGCCAGGTCGCGCGAGATCGGGCGATCCAATTCGAGCTAAAATTCCTGACGGTCAGCTTTGCGGCTGGCCGTTTTTGTTGTTTCAGCTCGATCGCCGCCATCTCTGCCATGACCTCGATTTCCGACCGTTTCGCCCAGCTCCGCAGCGAAGGACACTGCGCGCTGATTCCCTTTATCACGGCGGGCGATCCCGATCTCGAGACGACGGCAGCGGCGCTGAAGGCACTCGATCGCGCCGGGGCAGACATTATCGAGCTGGGCGTGCCCTACTCCGACCCGCTGGCCGACGGCCCGACGATCCAGGCCGCCGCCACCCGCGCTCTGGCGAAGGGAACGCACCTCGAAGACGTTCTCGATCTCGTCGAGCGCGTCAGTCCCGACCTCTCCGCGCCGATCGTGCTATTCACGTACTACAACCCGATTCTCTATCGCGGCATCGACGCCTTTATCGAGAAGATCGCTGCGGTCGGTGCAAAGGGTTTGGTGGTTCCCGACCTGCCGCTCGAAGAGTCCGAGACGCTGATCGCCACGACGGAGAAGTACGGCATCGAGCTGATTCTGCTGGTTGCGCCGACGAGCCCGAGCGATCGCATCCAGGCGATCGTCGAGAAGTCGCGCGGCTTTATTTATCTGGTCAGCGTTACGGGTGTGACGGGAATGCGGACGACGGTGGCCTCGCGCGTCGAGGAGCTGATCGCCGACATGCGACAGGTGACGGACAAACCGATCGGCGTGGGCTTCGGGATCTCCTCGCCCGAGCAGGCCAAGCAGATGCGCGACTGGGGCGCGGACGCGGCGATCGTCGGCAGCGCCGTGGTCAAGCGGTTGGCGGCGGGGACGCCTGAGGAAGGTCTGGCAGCGATCGAGGCATTTTGCTCGGAACTAAAAGCCGTCCTGGTGTAGCGCCCCGGCGCGACCCTTAAAGCGGCTCGGATGATGCGATTCAGAGCACACCCCGACTCGATCGCTCCCGCGCGATCCCGACCGCCTTGGCGTACTGGTTAGTCACCGTCCGAATCGTAAAGCGATCGAGCCATGCCTTGGGCGTCGGTGCGGGCGGATCGGCCAGGGTCGCGGCGATCGCATCGGCCATCGCCTCGATATCCCCGACGGGGACGAGCTTGCCGTAGCGCCCGCGATCGAGCACTTCGCTCGGGCCGCTGGGGCAGTCCGTCGAAACCACCGGCAGCCCCAGCGCCATCGCCTCGACGAGCACGTTACCAAACCCTTCGTTACTCGAGGCGAAGGCAAACAGGTCGGCGCGCTTCATATAGGCATAGACGTTCTCAACGAATCCTGGCATCCAGACGCAGTTCTCCAGGCCCAGTTTTGCGACCAACTGGCGAACCTTCGGGCGTTCGACGCCGTCGCCGAGCAGCACCAGCCGAGCGGGGCGATCGCGCACGACCTTTGCAAAGGCCCGCACGATCGCATCGAAGTTTTTGTGCGGCACGAAGCGACCGCAGCTAAAGACGATCGGGTAGTTTGGGTCGGGCTTCCAGGGAAACTCGGCGACCGCCGCCGCCCGCTGATACAAGTCATCGTCGATAATCGGGTTGTAAATGACTTCGATCGTGCGGCGCTCGAGGCCGTACCGACGCAAGTCGTTCGCGACGCCGTGGGACACCGCCACAATCCAGTCGGCCAGCGGATGCATCACGCGCGTCGTTAGCGGGATAAAGCGGTTGCTGGCGCGCACGCCCTGGCCGATTTCCTGGGAGACGTTGACGTGCTCGGAGACGACGACGCGGGTCTCGACGCGGGCCAGCAGCTTGGCGAGGATAGCGATTTCGTTGATGTAGTGGGTGGCGGCCAGCAGCGCGCGCGGCCTCTCGCGCTGTAGGTAGCCCACCAGCTTCAACAGACTGCCCACAGATTGCAGGCTCAGCGTCAAAATCTTCTGGAGCCTCGATGTCTGCGTGCCGAAATTCACGACGCGCACTCTTTCGTGAAGGCTGGCTAGGTAAGCACCGCGCGCGTTCAGCAAGATCAGGTCGACTCGGAAGCCCTGCCGAGCGAAGCCGTTGGCGAGGTTGACCCAGATGCGCTCGACCCCCCCGATCCCCAGGTCGCGACAGATCAAGGCCACATCGGGACGGTCGAAACGGGAGGGATGCGCCACGAAACTGCTTGGGGGTGGGGTTGAATGCGAAAACTTGCGTTATAAAACTGCGTCGCGCGATCGCCCCTTTCCGGACGGCGATCGCGCTGGCTTCAGCATATTCTCACTAGACCTATACTGGGGCGCGTCGCGGTCGCGATCGCTCAGACCGCAACGTACAGGCGATCGACCGCGCGTGTCTGCGTTGCGGCAGTGAAGATCGTCGCAACGATCGTCGCAATGTTCGAGCCCGATCGTGACTGCGCCCCCCCTGGCATCTGCAACGCAAAGTCTGGAAACTTAGGCCAGGTGAGCTGCACCGAGCCCGGCGGCCATCTCGTCCGGTGCGATTTTGCCGTCGTGGTTGGTGTCGAGCGCATCGAACACCGCGTCGGTTCCCGCCCACTCTTCGCGAGTGATAAAGCCGTCGCCATCCAGGTCGTAGATATGGAAGATGTCCTCGGCAGCGTGGGAGACGATTTCTTCACCCTCCAGACGCGCGAGGCGCTGCTTGAGCAGAGTCTCCAGACTTTCGAGCGCCTTCGAGAAGCCGGAGATGCCCTCACCGAGTTTCTCGTTCGCCATGGCGTCTTCGGCGTGCATGCGATCGAACGCTTCCTTATCCATCGCGATTTTCTCGACGTCGCTGGCCTCGGCGGACTCGACCGACAGCTTGCGGGGTAGTTCCTCTTCAGTGGACTTAAGGATATCGAGCAGCTTCGGCGAAATCGTCAGCAGGTCGCAGCCCGCCAGTTCGGTAATCTCGCCGATATTGCGGAAGCTCGCGCCCATCACTTCGGTCTCGTAGCCGAATTTCTTGTAGTAGTTGTAGATGCTCGTCACCGACAGCACGCCGGGATCTTCGGCGGCGGGGTACGAGTCGCGGCCGGTGGATTTTTTGTACCAGTCGAGGATGCGGCCGACAAAGGGCGAGATCAGCGTCACTTTCGCCTCGGCGCAGGCGATCGCCTGGTGCAGGCCGAACAGCAGCGTCAGGTTGCAGTGGATGCCTTCGGTCTCGAGTTGCTCGGCGGCCTTGATGCCCTCCCAGGTGGAAGCGATTTTGATCAAGATGCGATCGCGCGCGATGCCTACGGCTTCGTACTGGGCGATGATGTCGCGGGCGGTCGCGATCGTCGCCTTGGTGTCGTAAGACAAGCGTGCATCGACCTCAGTCGAGACGCGACCGGGAATAATTTCGAGGATCTTGCGACCGAAAGCCACGGCCAGCCGCGTAAAGGCGCGGTTTGCCACGTCGTCGGCGCTGGCGTTCGCTCCCAGGTCGGCGCGGGCTTCTTTGAGGGTGTCGTCCACAATGCCCTGATATTCCGGCATCTGCGCGGCGGCGGTGATTAGCGAAGGGTTCGTCGTCGCGTCGCGCGGCGTAAAGGTCTCGATCGCGTTAATGTCGCCCGTGTCAGCAACGACGACGGTCATCTCGCGGAGTTGTTCGAGCAGCGTCTTACTCATGAATCCAAGCTAAAAGAACGATTTCAACCGATTTCAACCGAGGCTGCACTGGCCAAATTAAGCCGCGCGATCGCGTACCTGTGGCCTCGTGCTTGCAGTCTACTGCGATCCCCGAAATTGGCCTGGAATCTACGGATTGACTCAATACTTTCAGCCTTATGACGCTGGGATTCACGTCTCGATCGCGCCGAAGATTTACGCCTCGATCGCCAGCCGATAAACCTACTCGTAAGGTTCTGCGCGAACAAAAGTGTCGTGTTGTCCGATAATAGTCGCGGTCGCCCTGTGGGGTGGTCTTGCCTAGAGTCGTCGATAGCCCCCGGACTCTCACCGTTACGGAAGACGCCAAGACGCTCGACCCCCTTGACTCCATCGCTGTCTATGGAATGCGCCGAATCCAAATCAACTTTGAACCGAAGTACAGTACATGCCACTGCGTAATCAACCCGCCCCGCCGACGCCCTGGGATAGCGATCTAGACCAGCCCAGCATTGCGGCGTCTGCTTACGTCCATCCCCAGTGCAGCCTGATTGGAGACGTACAGCTGGGTGAGAACGTAATTGTCGCTCCCAATACTTCTATCCGGGCGGATGAAGGGGCTCCTTTTTACATCGGTGCGAATACCAATATTCAAGATGGCGTGGTCATCCACGGGCTGGAGCAGGGGCGCATCTTCGGGGACGACCAGAAAGCCTATTCGGTGTGGATCGGGAACGACACCTGCATCACCCACATGGCTTTGATTCACGGCCCTGCTTACGTTGGCAACGGCTGTTTTATTGGCTTTCGATCGACGGTGTTTAACGCCCAGGTGGGTCACGGCTGCATTGTGATGATGCATGCCTTGATTCAAGATGTGGAAATCCCTGATGGTAAATACGTCCCGTCGGGCGCTGTGATTACGACTCAGCAGGCTGCCGATCGGCTACCGGACGCGCAAGATGAGGATCGCGCTTTCTCGGAGCACGTCGTCCAAGTCAATCAGTCTCTGCGAGCTGGATATCGCTGTTCTAGTGGCCTTGAATGCGATCTCTCCCTGCAGAGTTCTGCCTCTCACAATGGGACGGCTCAGTCTCTACAGGCAAATATCGCAGACATCGTCCGACAACAGCTCCGCCAGGGGCATCGCATTGGCCTGGAGTTTGCCGATGCGCGACGCTTTAAGGCCGGTTCCTGGCAGAGTGGCCCCGCGATCGCGAGCGATCGTGAAACTCAGGTACTTGCTGAGGTGGAGCAGTTTTTGGCTAGCCATCCCGATGATTACGTGCGGCTGCTGGGGGTCGATCCGAAGGCGAAACGACGCCAATTGGAGCAAACAATTCAGAGACCTGGGTAGGGCGAGTAAGCCGTCCGTCAACTCAGACATGAGTACCAGACATAGGTGTCTGACATAAGTAGCCGAACCGTTGCTGACGGATTGGTACGACGAAACCGATACGTTTTCGGTCAGCCGCTGAGTGACATCGCGTGTCGAGGGTTTGTGTGGGGGTCGGGAAGTTCACCTTTGGCGTTTCCCTAAAGCACGACTTCTGAGGCCGTTGAAGCCCTTGCTTTAAGTTGCGATCGGGCGAGATTGAGTCGTGGCGTCGTCACTTGTGCCTTCCACCCAGTGCTCGATGACGCCTTTCAGATCGTCGATCGAACAGGGTTTGCTCAGATAATCGTCCATTCCCACGTTTAGGCACTTATCGCGATCGCCCGCCATCGCATACGCCGTCAGGCCAACGATGGGAATTTGGCGCGTGCCGCTCCTGCGAATCTCCTGGGTGGCGCTATAGCCATCGATTACAGGCATCTGACAGTCCATCAGAATGAGCTTGCAGGTGGGATGGCTCCGGTGGATCTCGATCGCCTCCGCACCGTTTTCGGCAATCACGCAGTCGTAGTTCAAATGTTGGAGCTGGTTGACAATCACGATGCGATTGGTGGGGTTATCTTCCGCCACCAGAACCGTTCCCTTAGAAGAGGTAGGGGCATCTAGCAAAGTTCGATCGTCGGCCATGGCGATTTCGGATTGTAGGGGTGCGGAAGGAATGCAATCGAGGATGATGTCAAACCAAAAGGTAGAACCGTGCTGGGGCTTGCTCGTAACGCCAATTTGACCGCCCATAAGCTGGACGAGATTCTTGCAAATTGAGAGCCCGAGCCCCGTTCCTTCATAGGACTTGGAGGCGGACACATCAACCTGCTCGAACGGCTGAAACAGCTTTTTTTGGGACGCGAGCGCGATGCCGATGCCCGTATCGCGGACGCTAAAGCGTAAGACTTTGCGGCTCGGCTCGATCGCGGGCAATTTTGCCAGATGCTCCGCCGATGCCTCGAGCTCGACGCGCACCTCAACTCCGCCATCGCAGGTGAACTTGATGGCATTGCCGACGAGGTTGAGCAGAACTTGCTTGAGGCGATAGGCATCGCCGGAGTAACTCCCGCGGCACTCCGGTGCGCTCGTAACGCTCAGCGTCAGACCTTTCGCCTCTGCGGCAGGCAGCAGCAGCCCGCGAATCTCCGCGAGGAGAAGGTCGGGCTCGAACTCTTCGAGCTTAGTCTCGACTTTACCTGCCTCGAGCTTAGCAAGATCCAAGATGCTGTTAATCAAGTTCAGCAGATGTTGTCCCGAATTTTGAATTGTCTGTGCGAATTCCTCGCGCGCTTCGTCCAGGCCCGACATCAGCAGCAGCTCGGTCATGCCCAAGATGCCCATCATCGGCGTCCGGATTTCATGGCTCATATTCGCCAGGAACTCGCTTTTGGCCTGAGTCGCTCGGTTCGCCCGATCTCGCTCGGCCTTAATTTCCGCGACGAGGAGGCTCTGCCGGACGGCGATCGCGATTTGCAGCGCGAGCTTGTCGAGCAGGGCAATCTCGTGTTCGCTCCACGGGTGTGCGTCCCGGCAGCGGTGCAGAATGAGCAACCCCCACAGACGAGAGCCGTCCCCTTCTAGCTCGATCGGTGCGGAGATACAAGACTTGACCTGTAGCCCCCGCAAAAAGTTAGCGTGGCAGGGGTCGATTTGCGCCGTCTCCACATCGTTGACGACGGTACGGCGGCAACTGCTCGCATACTCGATACGGTTGTGCTGCTCTTGGAAGAAGGTCTCTGTCACGGTGATGCCCAGCGTCGCCGGGACGCTGTTGTCCCGCGACTCGGCAACGATTCGACCTGTGCTGTCTGCCGCCGGTCGGTAGATGAGCGCCCGATCGCAGCGAACTGCTTTGCGGATCTCGCGTACGGCAGTATCGACAACCCCCTCTAGATCGAAATTCGCGCGCATGCTCAGGCCAATGCGCGACAACAAGCCCTGCTGCTGCTCGATGCGAGCGAGCCGCTGCCGCGTGCGCGTGCTCGCGAGGTTGCTCGTGATGGTTTGGCACAGGCGCTCGGCATCGATCGTATCTTTCGAGAGATAGTCGGAAACGCCGCTCTTCATCACTTCGACCACGAGGCGCTCGCTGCCCTGCCCCGTCATCATGATGACGCAAGCATCCTCACACGCTCGGTCGAGTTCGCGCGCCGCCTTGAGGAAGCTCAGACCGTCCATATCCGGAAGGTAGTAGTCGAGTACGATTACATCGAACGTCCGCTCCGCCAGCATCTCCAGTGCTCGAGTGGCAGTGTGCGCTACGCAGACGTCGAAGCGCTGGGCGGGATCTCGCTCCAGAAACGTGCGATAGATTTCCGAGTCGTATTCGGAGTCATCGAGCAAAAGTACGCGGACGATGTCGAGCGCTCGCCAGGGTAAACGCATCTAATTTAGTTAGCCACTATACAGAAAAATATCTTCATCCTTGAGATTCGATGAGTTCACCCGCTTTCCCACCCCATTTAGCCATCGACACTCTGTAGATCCTGTTCCGATCGCCTCAGCAGGTGGAGAAAATCTAAAAAGCAAGCTCTTTGTTAAGCCGAGTGGCGCAAGAGATGCCGAATTACTCCACAATTTGTTGTTTGGAGGCATTTGTTTTGGCTTTCGGACAATTTTTCTGTATGGAAAGATACGAAATTAGATGCGTTCACCCTGGAGCGCTCGCGACGCTGCGTCGCGTCGTTCTTCGAGCGTCGCGATCGCCGTATGGATGACGCGAACGAAAGCCTCGAAGCTCAGCTCGCCTTTCACGAGATAGTCTTCGATATTTTGCTTCATCGCTTGGAGTGCGATCTGCGGGTTACCATTGCCAGTCGTCATCACGACCGGTACGTCTGCGAGTTGTGGCAGCGACTGGAGCTGAGCGATCAGCGACAAGCCGTCGATGTCAGGCAATGAGAAGTCCACAACCATCAGGTCGGGCGAGCGACGGAGGATGCTCTCGATCGCCTCTTCGCCGCTCTGTGCTAGCCGCACATCGTAAGCGTAGGTAGGATCGTTCTTGAGATAGTGTCGATACAGATCGGAGTCGGCCTCGGCGTCTTCGATCAGCAGTACCGTATAGTACGGACTATCAACTTCGAGCTGGCGTTTTATCAGCATTGCAAGTAGAGAATCACGTCAGTTGCGAAACTTCGTAGGATTGTGCGTTGGCAAACAGCCAGTGTTTGAGTATGACCTCGACGCGATCGCGCAGCTCTCGGACGTTCATGGGTTTGATGATGTAGGCATTCGCACCGTTTTGGTAGCTTTCTTCGATGTCAGCAGGTTGCGTTGACGTACTGAAAATCACGATCGGAACTTGAACGAACTCGGGCAACTCGCGCATCTGCCTGAGCACTTCACGACCGTCCGTCCCCGGTAGATTCAGATCCAGGAGAATCACCTTCGGAATACTGCTCGGTTCGCGATCGACGCCCGTAAGCGTTGATAGATGCTCCAAAGCCAAGTCACCCGTCTCGAAGTGCCGAATGTCAATGCCAATTCCGAGCTTTTCCGTGCAACGGACGAACATGTCGTAATCTTGTTCGCTATCTTCCACCACAAAAACTAGGCGATTGCGAGGCATTTCGTCGGTTGAAGGTGGCATTTCGTCGGGGGGGGGAGATGGTCATTCTGGTGAGAGCGTGAAGTAGAAAGTGGAGCCCTGTCCTTGCTCCGATTGGAGCCAGACCTGGCCACCGTGGCGTTCGGCGATTTTTTGCACGATCGTCAAGCCCGCACCCGTGCCTTCGCCGTATTGGCGCGGGCCGTTCAGTCGCTTGAAGATGCGGAACACGAGCTCTTGATGCTGCTTTGCAATTCCGATGCCGTTATCTCGGACGTAGAAAACGGTTTGAGAAGAGCGTTCTAGAACGCGCGTGCAACCAATTTCAATCCACTTGTCGGCGCTTTTATTGTATTTCAGGCCATTTGCAATGAGGTTGGTCAAAAGCTTTTCGACGAGCACTCTGTCCGCCCGCACTTCGGGCAGACGCTCGGGCAGGCGAATATCGAGAGGTTCCCGTCTGGAAGTTTCTAGGACGGTCTGAATCTCTTCGCGGACGAGCGCGACCAGATCGACCGGGACGCGCGCGAGACTCTGACGCCCCAGCCGTGAATAGTAGAGCAGCGTATCGATCAGTTTTTCCATGCGCTTGGTCAGCGTCATGAGAGTTCTGAGCTTTTTCGTGCCACCCTCGTCGAGACTGTCTTCATAGTCTTCGAGGAGTAAGTACGAGTAGTTATAGATGCCGCGCAGGGGTTCTTTGAGGTCGTGGGAGGCGACATAGGCAAACGAGTCGAGTTCGGTGTTGCTACGCTGAAGCTCGATGTTGATTTCAGCGAGTTCGTCGGAGGCTTTGAAAATGATGTCGACGAGCAGGTTACGGAACTCTCGAATCTGCTGAATTTCGCAGGGGAGCCACGGTCGCGATCGCCCGACGACAGTTTGTTGCCACTGTGCGAAGGACTGGCGCGGCGAGAGCGTTAGTGTCCCGTCGGTCTCGCGTTTGGCGTCCTTGTTCGGGTTGCCTGCCCAGCGCACGGATTGCACGATCTCCGGACGGAACCAAATGATGTAGGAGTTCTCAGTGCGGCTGAGGTAGAGCAACATCGCGCCGCTGGCGACATCTTGAAAGCTTGCTGCTCGTGGATAGCGCTTGCGGGTGCAGTCGGTGTACAGGAGGTCGCGATTTGGCTCGGCTTCGCTCCAGTTTTGGATGAAGTCTATAACGTCGCTCGGTTCCGGCGTCGTGCCGAACAGCTCGATCTGGCCTTGAAAACAAATCCCGAGCCCTTGGGCGTTGACGAGCTGCCGCAGTCGGTCGCTGTTGGCGCGTAGGTCGGCCGGGATATCGATCGAGACGGAGAGGGTGTCGATCAGTGTTGCGAGGATGTCCTGAATGCGAAGCTGGTATTCCAGGCTGGCGCGGTCTTGCTTCGAGACCAGGTTCAGCGACATCACCTTGCCGAGAAACTCGCAGGCCGTTCGTACTTCGTAGGGAACATACTTTGGGGCGGCATAGTTGTGGCAAGCCACTAGACCCCAGAGTCGGCCTTCATGGACGAGCGAGATCGACATCGAAGCGCGCACGCCCATGTTTTGGAGATATTCGATGTGAATCGGCGAGACGCTGCGTAGGTTGGCATGGCTGAGATCGAACGGCTCGCCAGTTTGCGGATGGGGCGGCAGGGCAGCGGTTTTGGAATTGACGTCGGCGATCGAACGGATGTAGTTGAGCAGGTATAGCGCGCGGGCGGGCTTGGGGACATCCGTTGCCGGGTAGTGAAGGCCGAGCAACGGCTCGAGGTCGTCGTTTTTGGCTTCGGCAATGACGTGGCCGGAGCCGTCGTCGTCGAACTTATAGACGAGCGTGCGATCGAAGCCGGTGATGCTCCGCACGTGCCGGACGATAACTTCAGACAGGGACTCGAACGTACGAGCGTTCTGGATCTCGTCGATGACCGTTCTGGTGATGTTGTAGAACGAGAGAAAGTCGTTGCGATCTTTCGGGTCGAATGGTTCGAGTTCCAGAAAAAGAAAGCCGCCGTGCGTGTGAACGCTCGCGCTCGTGGGTCGTTCGCAAACGAGGACACGTAGCGGATTGATGCGCAGAAAGTCGCCAGAACAGCCTCGGATGCGGCCGACCGTCTCGGGGTCGAGCAGCGCGCAGAGAGTGCTGCCGAGGATGTCTTCGCGATCGCGATTGAAGAAGTCTTGCAGGTTATCGCTGGCCTGGACGATTGTCAGCGTATCCGGCTCGGCAACGATGAGGCAGCCGTGGTTTTGAATCGCGTTGGGGATGTGGATTCGCTCGCGATCGCAGTTCGTGAGATCGACATCCTTTGCCGTAACGAGTTGAACCTCTCGCCTTGTGTTGTTTTGCATAAGCTAGTGAGGCGCGATCGTAGGACGAGATGCCGTAGATGCGAAGAATCCGGCAATTTTGACGTACTCCGGAGGCAGCAAATCACCACAGTCAACATCTTGACACAAATTTCAACACTAGCCGAAGAGCGTTTGGCGTGCGGGTCGAGCGACGAGTTCGTACCCGCCTGAACCTCGCCAAATGACAGGAACCGAGCACCTCCGCTTCGAGGGCGATTAATGCTCTCGGCTTAGAGAATCTCGGTTCCTCAAAACCTCATTTCAACTTCTAGTCAGGCAAACGAGAGGATCTGAAGTCTGTCACGTGCGACAAGCTAGTCGATCGCGCTGAAGCAGAATGCGGCGACGAGCAGGAACGGCGTCCCCGGAATTCCGGGCAGCATCAGGCCGATCGCGCCGATCGCCGCACAGGCCACGCCGACAACGCGCAGAGCGGTATTTTTCAAGTCGTTGGCGAAGTCACCGAAATTTTGGCTGAAGTTTTGAGTGCAGGTGTTCATGATTTTTGTGATTAGAGAATATGTTTGGTAGAGAACGCGAAATCTCGGTTGCAGCGTCGATCGAGGCTAACGGCTAGCCGACGCGCAGATCTTCAAAGGTAGTTGGCTCATCCGGCTTGCTGCTGTTACTGAAGCCTTTCGTCTCCGATTTCTTCTCGGCTTTCGTACTTTTGCGCCCGCTCTTTGCCGTGCTGCTTTTCTGCGGTTTCGGCGACGACTTCGGTTTGTCGGGCTTGGGCTTGGGCTTGGATGCGGCAGGTGCGATCGCCTGGGCTTTAGACGGCTTCCCGACGATCGTCGGATCTTTCACGAAGTCCGGGACGTTGTCGGGGCCGAGCAGCGGACGCAGGCCGTTGAGTTCCGCCACGATCGCCGAGCCGTTGTTGATCGCCACCGCCAGCACCGGATCGAGGATGAAGAACACCCCGAACAGCATGGCGCTGAGGTTGGGAACCGCGACGACTGCCGTATTTTGCCAGACCACGTCCATCGTCTGTTTAGCGATGCGGATCGCCAGAATCAGGCTGGCGATATTGTCGTCCATCAGGACGATGTCGGCGGTCTCGCGCGCCATGTCCGTCGCGGAGGCGAACGAGATCGACACGTCCGCGTGCGCCAGCGCTGCCGAGTCGTTGATGCCGTCGCCGACGAAGGCGATCGTCTTGCCGCTCTCGCTCAGCCCCTTAACGACCTCGACTTTGCGCTCGGGGAAGGCTCCGGCGTAGACGTTGTGCGACTCGATGCCCAGCTCGGAGGCGATCGCTTCGGCCACCGGCTGCACGTCGCCGCTGAGCATGTAGGGCTCGATGCCCTCGCGGTGCAGGTCGGCGATGACCAGATGGCTCTCGGGGCGTGGCGGATCGCGGTAGAGAATCGCGCCGATGACCTCGCGATCGGTGGCGACGTAAACCATCGAGTTGCCGCCGCTGAGGATTTCCGGGTGGCGGCGGTGCAGCCCGTCTAGTTTGATGTTTTGCTTGCGCATCAGGCTGCCGCTACCGACGAACACCGGCCGCTTGTCGATGCGTGCCGAGATGCCGTAGCCGACCAGGTAGTCCCAGTCCTCGCATTCGCGGTGGTCTACGCCGTTTTCTGCGGCGTGGCGGACGATCGCCTCGGCCACTGGGTGGGTCAGCCCCTGTTCGGCGGTGGCGGCGATCGCCAGTACGTCCGCTTCGGAATAGTCGCGGTCGATCGAGCAGACCTCGACGACTTCGGCGTGGCCTTGGGTGAGCGTGCCGGTCTTGTCGAAGACGATCGTATCGACCCGCGCCAGCATCTCGATCGCCCGACCGCTGCGAATGAATACCCCTTGCCGCGCCGCGTAGGTCAGCGCCGAGAGGATCGCCGTGGGGACTGAGACGCGAATCCCCGTCCCGAAGTCGAGTGTAATCAGCGAGATGCCGCGCGCCGCGCTGCCTGTCGCCGCCCAGACCGCGCCGCCGAGGAACAGCGTCGGCAATACCGCCTGGTTGCCGATCTTCTGGGCGTAGTTTTCGATGCGCGTGTCGTGAACCGGTGCGGCTTTCATCAGTGCCACGACGACGCCAGCACGGGTATTTTCGCCGGTTCGCTCGACTTCGATGCGGAGCGTGCCGTCCACCACCAGCGTTGAGGCGAACACCTCATCGCCCACATCGCGGGTGACGGGAACCGACTCGCCGGTGAGTTTTTGCTGGTCGATCGTCGCTGTGCCGCTGCGGATGTTGCCGTCGATCGGGATTTGGTCGCCGGGAAAGACGACAACGATATCGCCGACGACGACCTCTTTAAGCGGGATTTCTTGGGTATCGCCGTCGCGCTCGACGCGGGCGGTCTTACCGAGACAGTCGAGCAAATCGAGGTTGGCGCGCGCCGTGCCCCGTGCGGTCAGGTCGCGAATCACTTCGCCGGACTCGAGCAGACCCAGCATAAAGGCGGGCGGGAAGAAACGGCCTTCGATCGTGTGGAGGACGATCGCCAGCGAGTCGAGGAAGTCAACATTCAACTCGCCTTCCTCTTCAATGCCCTCCCAGGCGCGCAGGAAGGCCGGAACCGACCCGGCGATGATGACGCCAGCCAGCAGCCAGATGGGAACCGGCATCCCGGCGATCGCGCCGAGGCTGAGCAGCAGGCTCAATCCCGGCATTCCCAGCCGCTCGACGTAATCGATTTCTCCCAATTCTTCGGGCGCGTCGGCGATCGTAATTTCCGTCGAAAGCTCTGAATTCGTGGCGTCTTTCAAGCAGGCGACGATGTGGTTCTGAAGCTTGCGCGGCGAAATTTCGGTCGCGTCGTAGCTGACGATTAGAGACTTTGCTGCCGAGTTGACGCGCGCTTCGGCCACGCCAGTCAGATGCCCCACCAGCCACTCGAGCCGCGTGGCGTAGTCTTCGTCCCAATTCAATTGCGGAATGCGGAGGCGGAACCGTCCGGGAATGGCATGGACGATTTCGTACGCGGGCAGGTACGTGGCGATCGCGGCACTATCTGCCGCCACGAGGGAATTGGGGCGATCGGCTAACATACGCGAACTCGAGAGTCGTTAAGTTTTGGCGAACGGGAGCGAGGCGGTAGAGCGAACCCTGAAAGCGGGACTGGAGATGGTGTTACGTCGAAGCAGACATTCGGAATCTTCTGGTAGCAGCGCACAGCAGTGCGCCATATTCGGGCGTCAATCGCGACAGATCCGAGGAAAACTCCAACCCCAACATTGCGTGCTGGCGCTGCACTAATCCGAGGAGATATCCACGCGGCGGGGCGATCGGCCCGGTTCGCGCGAGGTTTTGGCTTCAGCGCGGGCTTCTTCGATCATTTCGTCGAAGTTGAGGCGGGCTTCATCGAACGACTCTTTCGCATCGTCGAAGGCTTTGACGGCGACGACGAGACCGCTCTTGGTGGCGTCGCGGAACGAGGCCGACAGGTCGTCGCAGATTTTCTGCGTTTCTTCCTTCGATTTACCAAAAACCGAGCCGACTGCACTGGCAGCGACGAGGCCGAGGCCACCGAAAATTGCGATTTCTACGGGTTCCATAGTCTTCTGTGGGGGAGTTCTGTAGGGGATCGATCGACTCGGGCGCGCACCGCAATGTGTGACAGCGCGCCCAGTGAGCGCATCGGTCGGCGCATCGGTCGGCGCAGGCGCTCGCTGTGCTCCATTGTAGCTAAGGGGGGTGAAACGTCTTCCCCCTGACAGGCTCGAAGCGCAGAGCCCGCGACGAATGGCGGAAAATATCGATCGAAAACCGGCGCGATCGCCCGAAACCGACCTATTCTGTGTCGATCTCGACTTCTGTCGGCGGCGGCGTCTCGGGCTGAGAACTGCGCGCCTCGCGGACGGCACGGGCTTCGGAAACGAGATCCTGGAACGCTTCGCCCAGCTCGGCGCTGGCGACTTTAGCCTTCTCCGCAAGCCCCAGGCTCATCACGATCGTCGACTTTGCCAGACCCCGCGTCGCCCTGGCGATCGCGTTGCCGAAGACGCCGTCGATCGCGTTGACGACGGGCGCGAAAACAAGTCCGCCAAGCAAAAAGGCGAAGAGCAGTGGGCCGAATTCCATGAGTGTCTGTGGCGATGTGGTGCGGTGTCTTTGCGAAATTGCGAGACCCCGAAGATTTTCAAAACCTCAGAGATCTGAGGATATGGCTTCGAGCTGGCTAGGGGCTGTCATCAATTACATTCAATTACATTTACAACCCTTACCCAGGTAGGATCTAAGCCCCTAGCTTTACTTGCGGGTCGGGCGCTCAACTGCTCAGCCTATAAGGAGTCTGGCTTTAATTGATGACGCGCCCTAGTCCGCGTCGATTTCGACTTCCTTCGGCGGCGCAGCGGGCTGCTTGGCCTGATTCGCTTCGAGGCGCGCTTCGGCCATCAGGTCGTTAAACGATTCGCTCGCTTCGGCGATCGCGCCCTGGGCGTTGTCCATCGCCTCCATCGACCAGGCCAAACCTTGCTTCATCGCTTCGCGCACCGGGTCGTCCGAGTCTTCGGTTTCTTTACCCAGCGCCGTTCCGACTGCGCCCATTACGGTTCCCGCGCCGAAAGCCAATGCCGATACGATTGCAAATTCCATAGCGTCCCGAACGTTAAAACATCACACTTTTTCATGATATCTCATGGGTTTCCGGGGGCTTTCGGGTCGTTGGGCGAGACTCGCGGGGGAGCGGGGACTCAAGCGGTGCGGATATTGGCGCGAGGTTCCGGCGGACGATCGCCAAACAACGCCTCGAGGTCGCGATCGTCCGGAGCCGTTTCGATCTCATCCAAAACCCGCTGCGGCCAACGGTGCGACTTCGCCCGACCCTGGCGCAACTGCAAGCCGTTGAACTCCGCCAGCAGCACCGCGCACTGATTGATCGTCACGGCCCAAATCGGATGCAGCCCCAAGAACGTCCCCGAGAACACCGCCATCAGATTCGGCAGCGCCACCATCAGGGCGTTGAGCAGCGCGGTGTCGCTGGCCTGGCGGGCGATCGCGATCGCGTGGGGCAGATCGCGCAGGTCGCCGTCGATCGCGACGAGATCGACGCGGCGATCGGCCAAGGTCACATCGAGCGTCGGGCCGATATCGGCAAGCAGGCCGTGGGGATTCCGAGGCTTGTCGCCTGCCGGATCTTCTGGAATCTCGAGGGGGATTTCAACAGGAATCTCGCCTGGTATCTCAAAATCGCGATCGCGGCTCACCCAGAGGATCTCGCCGGTGCGCGGTACGGACGAGCCGCCCAGCCGCTCGAATAGCGCCAGGCGATCGTCAGGCGTGGCGGCGGCAATCGTCTTCTCCGGCATGATGCCGAGCTGCGTCGCGATCGCGCGGACGAGTTCGGGGCGATCGTCGCCGACAAAGTGGGTCGCGATGCCCTGGCTTTTCAGCGCCGCGATCGCCTCGCGCGCTGTCGGGCAGATCTGGACGCTGAACCCGAGCGCACCGAGCAGCTCGCCATCACAGGCGATCCACAGTAGCCGCTCGAAATTTTCGGCATTTTCAGCGCCATCGAGTGGGTGATGCGCCGCCAAGATATGGGGATAGCGCGATCGCAGCGGTTCGCAGTCGATGCCCTGCTGACCCAGCCACGTCGCCGAGCCGATGCAGACGCGCCGAACGCGATCGAGTTCTTCGGTATCGGCTTCAATGCCGCCGCCGGGGACGAGGTGGTGGCGATCGCAGCGAAGCCGGGCCGCGCCGCAGGTTTTGCCGTAGCGCTCGATCGCGCCGCTAACGCCCAGATCGAGCCCGTCGCAGACCGACACCGCCAGCGAAGCCAGCCGCACCCCCGACGCTACCGACTCTGGCCCCACCGGATATACCTGCGTCACCGCGATCGGCACAACGACGCTCGACAGCTCGAACACCGCCACCGACACACTTGCCAGCCGCTCCAGCACCCGCGCATCCCGCAGATAGATGCCCTGGCGCGCCGCCCCGATCGTGGCGCTCAGCGCGGTGGTCGGCAGCACCGAAGACAGCCCCGTCCCGAAGTCCAGTTGCAGCAGCGGCGCGGGCGACATCCCCATCGCTAGCAGCGCCCCCGAAGCAGCTAAGGTTGGCGCAACTAGCGCGTTTGCCGCCGTCTCGATCCGCGCGCCAAACTGCGTCGCGGTGAGCGTCGCGGTGTCGGCGAGATGTCGCACGATCGCCGCGTGGGTCGCCCGCCCGCTGCGCCGCGCTCGCACCCGAATCTTGCCGCGCGCGACCAGCGTTCCGGCATCGATTTCCCGTCCGAGGCTGGGCGCGATCGCGCTGGCCGATCGACACCAGGACGGCGCTTCGAGCTGCGTCCCGGGGGCGAAGCTGACGATCTCGCCATCGATCGGCAGGCGATCGCCCGCGCCGATCGCGGCCACGTCACCGATCCGCACCGACGGCACTTCGACCGCAGCGAGCCGACCGCCGCGATCGATCCAGGCGTGGCCGCGCGTCTGGCGATCGAGCAGCGCCGCAATCTCCTCGCGCTCCTCACGGCGGGTGCGATCGCGCACGGCGATGTTCGTCTCGGTGAAGGTCGCCAGCAGCGCCGGAGCGACAAACTGCCCCTGCGCCACGAGCCACAGCATCCAGAGCGTATCGAGCAAATCGACCGTCAGATTGCCAGACAGCTCGCTCGACTCCGGGTCGGTGAGTCCGGCCAGTCCGCGCTCGACGATCGGCCATGCCGCCACGCCGATCGCCCCGGCGACGATCGCGATCGGTAGCTCGGCAACGGTGGCCACTCCCGCGATCGCCAAGCTCGTCAGCGGCGCGGCCAGCGGCTCCCAGTCTTCTGCGAAGTCCACCGCCGGAAACTGCGGCGCGAACTCTCGTGGCTTCGGCGCGGGCGTCGCGATCGCGGCGTCGATGCGGGCGAACAGCTCGCCGAGCAGATCGTCTTCGTGGGGCTCGGGGCGGTATTCGATCGTCAGCGATCGCGCGGCGGGATTGAAGCGAATAGACTTAAGGCGATCGAGACCTTCGAGATCGCTTTGCAGCCGCGCGAAACTCTCTGGCGACTCCAGTTCGGGAAGCCGCAGGCGAATGCGTCCGGAGATATGGTGAACGATTTCGTGCTGCATTTTCGTGCCGACTTTGGCTGCGGCGAGGCGATCCGGGCACAGCGGCCGACCTGGAAGCGGCTAACCCGCTCTCCCTACGATAGACCCGTTGTCAAAGAGTCGTCCGCACGATGAAAACACGGCTCGTTTGTGGCTCTGTGTTGGGGCGCTTTACGAGAGGTGTGGGAGCTGAGCGGGAGAACGATCGGCGACGCTGCTGGAGACTGCGCTGGCCCTATCCCCGACCGAGTCGTCTCACCAGTCCTCGTCGTAGTCGGGGTACTGCGGCGGCGGGTCGCCCTTGCCGCCAATTTTCAGCGCATTGAGTTCGAGCCGCGTCTGTTCGTCGAGTTCGTCGATCGACTCTAGCAACATCTCGAAGTGCCAATCGTCGCCAAAATCGAAGTTGAAGTCGAGCCGCGCTCCGGGCCGAACGGGCAGGTCACCCAGTTGCACGTCCGGAGCCTTCGCGACTCCGAAATCGGCGTACTGATGGACGATCGAGATCGGTACACCCACCTCGTTCGCAAAATTGAACGCATATAGGTGCGCCATATCTTCAAACTCGAACGCATCGAGGATAACGTGTGCCACCCCGTCGAGCCCCCACATGCTGGGAATCGCCAGCCGCCGCCACGCCTTGCCCAACGATACTTTGAAGATAAAAATCCCCTCGATAAATTCTGGCACTTGCAGCGCCAGGGTCTTTTCCAGACCAGGCACGAACTCACGGAAGCTGTCGTAGTAGAGGTCGAAGTCGGTCGCGCGATCGGAGTCTACGCCGCGCGCCAGCAAGCCGCGCACTCTTTCCGAGCGAGCCTCGTCTTCTTCAGCGGCTTTCTCCATAATCGATCTCAGCGCCTCTTCGCCATGCGCACTGTTCTCGACCGCCGCCTTCAGCTGGCGCTGGGCTTCTTCCGGCTCGATCGTTCCCATCGCCTGACGCTCCATTAGCAAAGACAGCGTTTCGAGCAGTTGGTACTCGTCTGACTCGGGCGCGAAGGGAATGGAACTGAGGGGTGCTTCGGGCTGCGGCTCGTCCGGTTCGTCTGGCTCGTCTGTCGGCGATCCGAACAGTCTGAAGAAAAACGGCTGTCGCGATTCTTCGAGGTACATTTGCCCCAATGCCGCGAAGATCGCATCGCCAAACTCGGTCAGCGCGATCGAGCGAATACTCCAAGCTTGCCCCTCCTTCGGTTCGACGGCCTCCACTCGAATCAGCCCGAACCCATCGAGCAGCGCCACGTTGTACAGGGTGGGACGGTAACTCAAGCCCTGTTCTCGGTTTCGCGGGTCGCAGTCCTCAACCTGCATGAAGCCGTCAGTCTTCAGAAATCGTTTGAAGAAGTCGAAGCAGCGTTCGACCGGACATAGCCCGCGATCGCCGAGGAACCTGTGGTCAGACTGGTGAAGCCAAGCGGCCAACAGGCTGAAATATTGCTCTTCGGGTTTCAGCGCCGTCCAGGATTCGAGATGTCCCGGCGCGATCGTCAGGCAGTTTTTCCGTTTTTCGTCCGGGCGCGTGAAGCCCATCGTCCGCGCGACCCAAAACAGTCCGATCGCGTAAACGTAGTGTTTCTGGTTGGCGCGTTTGAGCCTGAGGCGCGTCGGGCGCGAGAGCGTCTCGTTAAACTCGGCGAGGAATTTGAGGCTGGGGAGCTGCGATCGGGCGGTGATGGGGATGCCGTCGTTCAGGCGATCGAGCAGGGCTTGAAAGTCGCTCGAGACCGGCCCCGGTGTCATGCCGTCAAATTGCTGCTGGGAGAGGCACGCGATCGTCTCTGGGCTGAGCGTACTGGCGTCGAGTGGGTCGGGCGGCGAGGGAGTGAACATAAGAGCGCGCCGTTTGAAACATAGCTGTTCGCAGACATATGTTAGAGCGTATTTCCCCTGTTAGGGCTGGCGCACGCTCATACGGGATCATGGCATGCAAAGCGAAATCAACCCCGCTTCCGGCAAACGATCCTTAAACTGCTCGTCCTCCGCCAAAATTGCCGTCAAATTCAGCGTCCAATCTGGCTCCATCGGCAGATCGCCCCAGGGAATCGCAATCTCCAAACACTTGTCCAGACTCGCCCGCACGCCCGACAGTCGCGAATGCCAAACGTCGTTTTCCCACGACTCCTGGAACGTTACCGACTCGCTGCGTAAGTCGATCGCCACGTGGTGCGCAAAGCGATAGTTCAGCGGCTCCACGTCCGGCAGCGAGCCGAGCGGAATCGGACTCGTACACATCGGGCGATCGGGGTAATACCAGAGCAAATGCAGCTCCGGCGGGCAGTCCTTACGCGGATCGACACCGGCCCCAAAGTCGAGCCGCAGGTAGAAATTGCGGTGGTCGAAGCCGTAGAAGATTCGCTGGATAGCGCTGCTGCGGTGCATCGTGCCGCGCGAACCGCCGACCTCGATACGTCCCGCGTGCGACCAGTCCTGCTCGTCGCCAACGCCGTCGATCGTCGGGTGGATAAAGCTTTGCGGCACGCGATCGCCGACATTGTCGTGAACCTCGACGGGCTGCTTCACCTCGTCGGGAATCGGCTCGTCGAGGGCAGTGTAGAGCGCCGCCAAATGCTCGCGAAATAGCGCATCGAAGATCGCATCCTGCGCCGACGAGTGACCGACGCCAAACCACCAAAACCAGTCAGATCCCTCAGCGGCGTAAAGCGCTTCCCAGGCGTCGGGGTTGGCTTCTTCCGTGGCTTCGGGGTGGTTGGCGAGGGTTTGGCGGGCGTCGTAGAGCAAGTCCCAGGCGCGGTTTTTCGCCGGGTCGCCGATCCAGGTGGTGAAGTTGCCATCGACCCAGGAGCCGCTGTGAAGCTTGTCGGCGGGCAGAGTTTCGGTGGTGGGGTTGGCGTCGAGGAATTCCGAAACGGTCACGAGCTTGATGTCTTCGCGATCGCTCAGGCGGCTGTAGAGCGCGTCGAGGAACGGCACGCCGTCTTTTTCGTAGAATTCCCAGCAGTTTTCGCCGTCCAACGCGATCGTCACCAGCCAAGGATTTTCGAGGCCGGTCGAGCCCTGGCCGTGTTTGAGCGATCGCGCGATCGCCTCCAGGTGACCGATCAGATCGGCAGCGGCCTGCTTCGGCGGCATCGAAGCATACGTGAAGCCGATCAAATCCGAGAGCCGGTGATCGCGAAAGACGATGCTCAGGTCGCCGTTGGGCGTTTCCAGCCGGTAAGGCCGATACATCAGCTCCGGCTCGAAGACGTTGCCCGCGCCGTCACGATGGAAAAAGTGCTGCAACGTCCAGCCCAACACGGCTTCGTCGGAGACGATCCAGCTAAAACCCGCTTCGGCGATATCGGGCAAAATCGCCGGACTGACGGACTGCTCCGACGGCCAAAGCCCACGCACCGGGCGATCGAACCGCGCTTCGTACATTTCTTTAGCTTTGTTCAAGTGGCGCGGAATATCCTCCGGCCACTGGAAGCGCTTCTTCGGCAAATCCATCTCCGGTACGGCAACGCGCCCCGAGTTCGTGTCGGCCAGCAGCGGCAAAATCGGGTGCGTGTAGGGCGTTGTCGTCACCTCGAGCTGGCCGCGATCCTGCATCTCCTTGTGCTTGGCGACAATGCGTCCGAGGATTTCGCGCTGCTTGTCGTAGATTTTCCGGCGCGTCTCTAGATCGTAGCCCGACTGCTGCGCGAACCAGCCCGCGATCTCCGGGTCATCCCAAAACAGCGGATCGAACCACGCGAGGTTGTGCCAGGTCGCCACATCAACGAAGTCCCGATCGGACCAGCGATCCATGCACCAATCTTTTCCGTTTTCCTGGCGCTGTTCGTAGAGCTTGCGGTAGTGCGGGTGTGGATCGATCAGGGTGTGGTGATTGCCGTCGAAGCAGCGATCGAGGGCGTACTGTTTGTCGGCAACTTCGTAGTCTTCGATCGGCTTGAGCAGCAGTTCGAGATAGGGGTCAGCGGCCTTGCCCGCCACGTAATCTTCAATTTGCAGGATCAAAGACGGCACGAGATTGACCGTTTGATGCAGGCTCGGGTAGCGATCGAGCATCAAAATCAGGTCGAGATAGTCCTTAATTCCGTGCAGCCGCACCCAGGGCAGACGGTACTCTTCGTGGGTGGGCGTACTGGCCGCGCGGCTTTTGTACAGTGGCTGGTGTTGGTGCCAAATAAAAGCAACGTAAAGCGGATGAGACAAAAGCCTAAACTCCCAAACTGTCGGCAGGATGCGAGCGAGCGAGGTAAGGTGCGATCCGTGCAATCTAACATGCACTTTGAGTCGGTCGCTCGACGAACGGCATCAGCCGTATGCTATCGCGATCGCGGCGGCTTTTACGGACTCGGCATCGCACGGCAACGATCTGTCAAAATATCGGTCAACATCGTCCGACATTACGCCAAAATTCTGTCATCTGCCGCACAATAGCGCCATAAAAAAACTCCCCTCAGGCGCAAACCTAAGGAGAGAATTAAAGTTAAAAGAGGACACGAACTGAAACTAACTCAGCATCACGACGAGGCGATCGTCTAGACGATCGAACGCCGCAACCTTCGCGAAGCTAGGAAGCACGCGAGATAGCCTCGAACGAGCGTCCGAGAACTTCTTCGCCCGCCTTGCGCGGCTGGATCAAACCGTAGCCGCCGTGGTTGCGCTCGTAAACCACGTTCATCTCGCCACTTTCAGCATTGAGGAACATATAGAAGTCGTGATCGACGAGCTGAAGCTGTTCCACCGCCGCCTCGACCGTCATTGGCGTCATCGCGAAATACTTCATCCGCACGACTTCGCGGGGCAGCTCCGGCTCGCGGGCGACATCGAGATCCGAGATGGATGCTAGGGAAACCGTGGCCTCTTTAGGCGAGGCAGCAGCTTTTTTTGAGAAGCGTTTTTCTTTATATTTCCGAAGCTGTCGGGCAATTTTATCCGCGACGAGGTCGATGCTGGCATACATCGATTCGCTGATTTCATGGGCGCGAATCACCGTGCCGTTGGCATAAATCGTGACCTCTGCCGCTTGGTTGGCGGAGATACGCGGATTCTTGGAGATTGAAAGGTGAACGTCTACTTCCGTGGTGATGTTTTGGAAGTGGTTGACGGCCTTTTCAACCTTTCGATCGACATAGTCGCGCAGCGACTCGGTAATGTCGATATTTTTGCCTTGAATAACTAGCTTCATACTCTAAAATTCCCGCTAAATACTGTTGCGCTCGTCGAATCGAGCTTGGAAATTAAGTTGAAAGCCTCCCATTTATTATCTCGCGATCGTCGAGTCGTATACTCTCGGATTGAACTCTGCGGGGCGGGTACATGCCGCGTCATTCAGCCCCATTTTCCGCATAAGTTCGGTGCGGCAAGGAGATGTCTATCGATCGCGTTTCGAGTTTGCTGATTTCTCCTTAACCTCATTTTAGAGTGCGTAGCCTTTCGCCTCTCCCTTGCTTAACTTTCCTTTGCATTACTTGAGAGACCTTGACTCACGTTCTTCCTGCATTTTGTTAGGTATATTTCCCGATGCGCGCACGCTAAAAGCTGACTTCAGCTAAATTTCTGCTGAATCTCTGAGATTTTTTATTCGCGTGCGACGGGGCGCGCTTTGCTGCAACACGACGCTTTGCCGCAACACTATATATAGTTATTGCCCTTTCATTGCTGCTCTCTCATTGCTGCTCTATTCTTGCCGACCGCGCGCCATTTCAATCGCCCATGACTCACGCCGTTCGCTGCTTCTACGTCCGCCCGCTCGTTCCCTATGCCGTCGCCTGGGCATGGCAGCGGAGACTGGTGGAGCAGCGCCGCCAAAACCCAGAGCTGGAGGACGTGCTGATTTTGCTCGAACATCCGCCGGTCTATACCCTCGGGCGGGGGAGCAACCCGGCGTTTCTGAAGTTCGACCCGGCAGCGAGCGACGACGAGGTGCACGAAATCGAGCGCGGCGGCGAGGTGACACACCACTGTCCGGGACAGCTCGTGGGCTATCCGATTCTGAATCTCAAGCGCTATCAGCCCGACTTACATTGGTATCTTCGGCGGCTGGAGGCGGTGGTAATGGGCACGATCGCGGCGTTTGGCGTGACGGGCGATCGGGTCGAGGGCCTGACGGGCGTTTGGGTGGGCGATCGCAAGCTGGCCGCGATCGGCATTAAGGTCAGCCGCTGGATTTCGATGCACGGTTTCGCGCTGAACGTCTGCCCGGATTTGAGCGGGTTCGATCGCATCGTGCCCTGCGGAATTTCCGATAAGCGAGTGGGCAGCCTGGCACAGTTCGTGCCGGGGGTGACGGTGGCGAATGCGATCGAGCCGGTGGTACGAGCGTTTGGCGAACGCTTCGAGGTGGCGGTGACGGTGGAAGAGATTATGGCGCTCGACGATTCGCGGTTGCCCGCGATCGAGCTGACGGCAAGTTAGCAGCGGGCTGGCAGCCGCCCGATTGGCAAACGTCGAAAGCGAGAGTTCGAAACCTGCGTGATAGAATGCCCCGGCAATCTGAATCGCGTAAAACCCAAGCACAGCGAAGGATTCGTGAAGTTTTACGAAGAACTTACGGAGTCCGCTGACGGGTCGTTGCGCGCGATATTGCCGCACGTCAGCGTTTTTCTCGGAGGAACCGATCGTGGTTCAAACCCCCATCAAGCCTCAGGACACCGCCCCCGCCGCAAGCGACCTCGAGGCTCTCGAAGTCTGGCTCGGCAATCTGAGCGATCGCGTTATCGCCGGGGAAGGTCTCGATCGCGACACCGCCCTGGAAATCGTCGAGCGCGTCACTGGCGAAGCAGCGATCCTGAAGCTCTGTGCTGCTGCCGATCGCGTCCGCCACGCTCGCTGCGGCGACACCGTCGATCTGTGCAGCATCGTTAACGTCAAGTCCGGCGGCTGCTCGGAGAACTGCGGCTTCTGCTCGCAGTCGGCCCACCACCCCGGCACGGCCTCGCCCGTCTACGGCCTCAAGCCCCAAGACGAGATTCTGGCCCAGGCGCGGGCGGCAGAAGCGGCGGGCGCAAAACGCTTCTGCCTGGTGTCCCAGGGGCGCGGGCCGAAGTACGGCGGGCAGCAGTCAAAAGAGTTTGAAGAAATCCTCGAAACCGTCGGCAAAATCATTCGCGAGACTTCGATCAAGCCCTGCTGCGCCCTCGGTGAAGTGACGCCGGAGCAGGCCGAGCGGCTGGCTGAGGCGGGCGTAACGCGCTATAACCACAACCTCGAAGCCTCGGAAAATTTCTTCCCCGAAATCGTCACGACCCACACCTGGCAAAACCGCGTCGAGACCGTCAAGAATCTGAAGGCGGCGGGAATTCAAGCCTGCACGGGCGGAATTTTTGGGATGGGCGAGAGCTGGAACGATCGCGTCGATCTGGCGTTGGCGCTGCGCGATCTCGAAGTCGAGTCGATTCCGCTGAACCTACTCAATCCGCGCGAGGGGACGCCGCTGGCCGATCGCGATCGACTCACGCCTTACGAAGCGCTAAAAGCGATCGCGCTGTTCCGAATGCTGCTGCCGAACCGCATTTTGCGCTACGCCGGTGGCCGCGAGGTGGTGATGGGCGAGCTACAGGATATGGGGCTGAAGGCGGGACTGAATGCGATGCTGGTCGGCCACTATCTGACGACGATGGGTCAGCCGCCGGAGCGCGATCGCGAGATGCTCGCCAGCCTCGGCCTCGAGGGCGGTGAGGCGACCGTTCCCCAGTTTCACTAGAAGTCAGCGAGCGCCGAGCGGAGTCGTTGGTACTTTTGTGACGGTATCCACTAAAAATCGATCCTCTTTCACAAATGAGCGACTCTTCTCTCGCTCCCTGGCGATCGCTACTCGCCGGGGCGCTGCATCGCAATCGCAGTCTGGTGTACGCCCGCTACTTCCAGCTCGCGACGATCGCGCCCGACGGCTCGCCCACCAATCGCACCGTGGTGTTTCGTGGCTTCCTCGATCCGGGCGATCGGGTGCAAATTATCACCGACGCCCGCAGCGAGAAGATCCCCCAGCTCGCCGCCGATCCGCGCGCCGAAGTCTGTTGGTACTTCCCGAAAACTCGCGAGCAATTCCGGCTAACCGGCACGATCGAGGTCGTCACCGCCACCACCACCGACGCAGCGCTGCAAAAGGCCCGCCGTCAGATCTGGCACAACGTCTCCGACGGGGCGCGATCGAGCTTTGCGTGGCCGGAGCCGGGAGCCGATCGCGCGGACGCCGCCGCCTTCGAGGTCGCACCACTGGACAAGACCACGCCGCTCGATAGCTTCGTGCTGCTGGTGCTGAGCGTCGATCGCGTCGATCGCCTGCAACTGCGCGGCGAGCCCCAGGCGCGGCAGATCTTTACGCGCGGCAGCGACGAAAAGTCGGGCTGGGACACCCGCGAGGTCAATCCATAACCATCAGCGTGGGATGCATTAATTGAGTGCCAGGACTGTAAGCGAGCCTCGTCACGTCGGAATGTCGGCCAATACAGCGACTGTAAGAGCCCTCCACAAATATATTTGTCCAGAAGCCGCCAATGAAAGCTGAGCTTGTCGAAGCCTGGGTGTGACGCACTTCGACAAGCTCAGTGCTCGAATCCTGAATGCTGGACATTTATTTCCGTGGAGTACTCTAAGCAAATCGCCGCAGTCCGTACGCACGTGAGTCGCCCAATGGCAGCGTAGTAACTTCGGACAGGTGCACCACTCTCGCAGCTCGCTCGAGCTTTCACATCCATGTCATGGATTACTCAATTGAAGCTTGCACTGCTGAGAACGGAGCCTGCCCTTACCAAGACTGGCTGGCTTCTCTCGACAAGAAAACCCGAGGCCGCGTTGAAGCACGAATTTTGCGCCTTCGTATGGGTAACTTTGGCGATTGGAAAGCAGTCGGAGAGGGAGTTTCTGAGTTGCGCTTGCCTTTTGGCGCTGGATATCACGTGTACTATGAGATTGTCGAAAATCGGGTCGTTCTTTTGATTTCAGGTGGGTCAAAGCGAACCCAAAAGCGGGATATTCGAGCCGCGCAAGAGGTCTGGAAAAACTACCAAAAAAGATAATGGCGGCACTTGATTGGCAACAGAGCCTCAGACAGCGTTTGCAGGACGACGACGAAGAGGCCAAGTTTTATCTCGAGGCCGTGCTGGAAGATGCCGACGCGGACGGTTATACAGAGGCGATCGCACCTGCCGCCGAAGATGTGGCGATCGCCTGCGGTCACGAACGAGCCCTCAAAATTGTTCGAGGTTTGGAAGCAGGGCGAGCGCAACACCGGGCAATAATGCTTGATGCGCTGAGTGCCGCGACTCCGCTCGACAGCAGCACGCCGTAAACGCCACTACTGCACCATCCAGTACATCGCCCAAATCGCACAGGCGCGCAGATAGAAGATTGCCCGGAACTTTCCAGTGGCCGTAATCGCCTCCGGCGTGCGGAACTGCAAACCACCGGTGTAAATTTGCTGTACCACCGCCTCGGTCATCTCCCAGGCTTTATCGTGCATCTCCATCTGCATCAAAAACGCCGCAATCCCGAAATTGATCCCCGCCCAGACCTCCAGCGGGTGCGTTGCGTTCGGATCTTCCGGCGAGCCGTCGCGCATGACGCCGTTGACCGCGCCGATCGCCTCGTCTAGCGTGGCGTTGTAGCGCGCAAAGCAAGAGTCAAACACCGCATTCAGCGCTGACTTGGCGCGATCGCCGGTAACCACATCCGGCAATCCCAGCAGCCGCGCGTAAAACTGCCCGCAAAGCTGGTCGGCCATCACCACGTCCGAGCCGCTCTCGCTGTCGAGCTTGTAGTATTCGCCGTTCCAGAGGGTTTTATCGTAAAGCGCGCGGGATTGGGTCAGCCAGTCGCGGTAGGTGGCGATCGCGTCGTCCGGGTCGGGATAGTCGATCGGCTCAGCCTCGGGGTTGAGTTCCGTTGGGAACACCGGTGGCGGCGCGGAATCCTTGAGGCGATCGGCGATCGCGATCGCCGCCTCCAGCGCCGCAATCCACAGCCCACCGCAGTAGGCGCTAATGCCCTTCAATCGCCAGTCGTCGAACGTCTGATCCGGTGCGCCACTGTTCTCGGGAATGCCGTCGCTATCCAAATCGAAGGTCTTTAGATACGCCAGCGCCTCCACCACCGCAGGCCAGCACTCCCAGAGAAAATCGGTGTCGTCACCGTCGATCAACAAGTAGTCGCGATACACCTGCAAAACAAAATCGCTGGGCAAATCCTTCCAAAGGTTGCAGTCCTGGTAGCTGGTGTAATTCGTCTGCGCCCAGGGGTGTTCGTTGGCCGCGCCGAGATCGTGGGGCGTCGCGCCAGCAGCTTTGCGGATGGCGTCCGCACCGTTGTAGCCGATAACGCGCGGGGTGTCGTCGCCCGTGGGAATCGCTCGCGCGAAGCCGAGAACGACATTTTTCTCCAGCTCCGGCCAAAGTTGCAGCAACCCGAACGAACCGTAAAGCCGCACGTCGAGGCTTTCGTACCACCGATAGTCGAGGCTTTCGAGCGTGGCGAAGCGCCCCTTCGGATTGTCGCTGTCCGCCGCCGTCCACAGCGCCCCGCCCGCCGTGAGCTGATACAGCTCGTTAAAGAGTCCCATCTTGAACCAGTCGGGCAGGTCTTCGCGTTTGAGAATCGGGTTCTGCCATTCTTCGATCGCCTCTTTCCAGGTGTCCGAGTGTTTCAGCGCCGTCCGCATCACCGACCAAGCGTTCTGGCCGCTGCGCCCGAAAAAGTCCGTGTAGCGGCGGTAGGCTTTGATTCCCTGCTTGAACTCAGTAACGGGCAAGTCCCAACTTAAGAAGAACGGAATTTTGCGCGTTTTTCCAGGCTCGAGCGTGAATTTCACCGCGATCGCCGCGCCGATCCGCTCGCCCGCCTTCGCCGGAGTTTCGTCGCCCTCGTTCGGCAGCGTGCCATCGGTGGCAAAGCTCGCCCACACGTCATCGCCGTCGCCTGCCGGGTTCCAGCGATTGTGGTACGTCACCTCGACGATCGGGTTCGTGACGGTGGCGATCGCCCACTGGCCGTCGCCCTCCTCGGTGGCCTCCGAATCAAACTCGCCGCCCTGCATCACGCAACCCAGGCGCGAAAAGTCTTCCACCCAGCGATTGCGGTTGCCTTCGCTGTTGCCCCAGCGAGATTTGTAGTCGTAGTAGGGACTGCCGTCGTCGCGGACGGTGATTTCCGGCGTGGCGATCGTGTTGGTAAACCAGCGGGCGATATTCTCCCAGGTGAGCATGATACTCAGCTCGATGGGCTTGTTGGTGGGGTTGTGCGCCGTCCACTCGAAAATTGCGATCGGGTAGCTGGTTTCCTGATAGTTCTTCGGAACGATCGGCGTAAACTGCTCGCAAGTCAGCTCAGCTTTAAAAACATTTTGATACTCGAACCAGCTTCGCGGATAGAGCGCGCTGTAGGTTCCGGTGGTGGTGTCGTTGTTAGCAACGGAGGCGGGATACCAATTCCACTCGCTTAGCGTGCCGTCTTCCGGCGCTTCGGTTGCCAGTGCGCGCGCCTGACTTTCGACACCGGTGTTCTCAGGGCGGGTCTTTTCATACACCGAGAACTGACAGCCCGGTAGCGTCTGAAACTCGTGTTCGCCACCATCGAGATGCCAGAGGTTAAAGTCACCGCGCGACGATCGCCCGATGCAGCCCGCCCCAAAGCCTCCCAGCGGCATCCCGTGCCACGGCCCGTCATCCAAGTTACTGGGGTAACGGACGGTGTAGGGGTTGTCCCAATCGAGGCCGATCGCGCGGCTCCAGGCTTGGGCGGGGATTTGCGGGCGGGGAATGGAGAAAACCACAGGGCGACACCGTTCGGAGACGATCGCTAGCATACGGCGATCGCGGCGGATTTGGACGGGGGAGTTCGCACGGAGTCGCGTGTCGCGATGGTCGTGCAGCAATTGCATGGAGTTTCGCCGGAGTCGTCTGCCGCTGCAGTCAATGTCGTCAATGCGGGCGAGCTGACGTTATCAGAAGTCGTCGATCGCGATGGCCAAGCCCGGGCCGAGGAAGTCATGGGAGCGCAAAGCGCGGATGGTTTACCGTAGGACTCGAGTCCCGTCGTTGTTTCGCCGTCTGAGGCCCGATGCTTTCATTTTTCCCGAGCGTGCTACCGACCGAGTTTCTGCTCGCGAGCGAAGCCGTCGCCGAGAGTGCCACGATCGAAGACGGCCTCGAGCGCTTCTTGCTCGTGCTGGCCGTTTCGCTCAGCGTCGCCACGCTCTCCCGCACTGTCGGCGTTCTGCGCGACATTCCCTACACGCTGCTGCTGACGATCGTCGGTACGTTCCTGGCCTTCGAGAACGTTCGCCTCGTCGATCTCTCACCCGAGCTAATCCTGGAGATTTTCCTGCCGCCGCTGCTGTTCGAGGCGGGCTGGAACCTGCGTTGGAAAGACCTGAAGCGCGACTGGCTGCCGGTGGCGACCTTCGCGGTGGTGGGTGTGGTGGTCTCGGTGGTGGGGATTGCTCTGGTGTTGCAGCGCTTTGCGGAGATTCCGCTGCCGGTGTCGCTGCTGATCGGCGCGAGTCTCGCGGCCACCGATCCGGTCTCGACGATCGCGCTATTCCGCGAGCTGGGCGTCGAGAAGCGGCTGACGACGCTGATGGAGGGCGAGAGCCTATTTAACGACGGCGTAGCGGTGGTCGCCTTCGGGCTACTGGTGGGCATCGCCACTGGTGTCGAGCAGTTCAGCCCGCAGCAGACGGTCGCCGATTTCGCAGTGTTCGTCGGCGTCGGCGTCGGTATGGGCAGCGCGATCGGCTTCGGGATTTCGTACCTGACGCAGCGCTTCGATTTGCCCTTGGTCGAGCAGTCGCTGACCCTCGTTTCGGCTTACGGAACCTACGTTATTGCGGAAAATCTCGGCGGTTCGGGTGCGATCGGCGTCGTCACGACCGGTCTGATTTTGGGCAATTTCGGCTCGCGAATTGGTATGAATCCGCGCACGCGACTGGTCGTGACAGAATTTTGGGAATTCATCGCATTTTTCACGAATTCCATTGTCTTTTTGCTGATTGGCGACAGTATTCGCTTTGATTCGCTGCTCAGTCACGGGCGCTCGATCGGCGTCGCGATCGTGGCGGTGGTCGTCACCCGCGCGATCGTTATCTACGGCCTTGGTGCCGCTAGCAATGCGATCGCCGAGCAGCCGATCGTCCTGTCGCAAAAGACGGTGCTGTGGTGGGGTGGGCTACGCGGGTCGGTGTCGATCGCGCTAGCGCTGAGCATCCCGACGATCCTCGAACAGCGCGACGAGGCGATCGATATCGTCTTCGGCGTCGTGCTATTCACGCTGTTGGTGCAGGGTCTGAGTATTAAAAGCCTGCTGCAAAAGCTGGCGCTGCTCGACGAGGGCTCGCGCAAGGCCGAATATTCCGAAGCCATCGCCCGCCGCCGCGCCCTACAAAAAGCCGCTGATCGCCTGGCGTCGATCGATGCGCCGGAAGTGGATGCAGAATTCCTCCGCTACAAACGCGAGCAGGTGCGCGGCGAGATCGCCAGTCTCAACATACTCATCGCCAAAATCTGCAAGGAAGATCCAGACGTGGCCGAGTACGCCTCGCAGCGGATTACCGACGAGCTGTGCGCGATCGAGGCGGAAACCTATGCCGAGCTAGTGCGTACCGGCCAGCTCAACGAAGACCTCGCGCCGTTGTTGCAAGGGGGCGAGTAGTCCGTAACATCATTCGACAAAGCAGGCCAAAGACTACACGCATCACCCCAAATATTCTCATGCATCTGAAATCCGTACAGAAAATAGTATCGAGTCTTCATAAAATCGCCAGTAATTCTGAAGGTTTTGCGAGTGGTGATGGGAAATACTCTCGTTATATACATGAGGAAATTTCTTACGCTCTATCTCCAGAGCTTCAAGCTCTTTTCTCAGAACAGGTGAGTAGCATCCTGAATTACTCAGACATTTCTGAAAAATTCACAGAGAAGTATATCTCCAAGCAACTTAGAGAAATTGTTGTTGAGCTATTGAGAAATTCTTCCTTCAATGCCGAGGGAGGTATACAGCATATAATCCTAGAGCTAGAAGCACAGCAGAAACAGTACTCTGTATATTTGGCACTCAATGGCGTTAAGACTAATTCTCGAATCAATCTAGGAGCAGTTTCGATTATTCCTGGTGGCTCAAGCTTCATATCTGACTTGAATCACAAGCTTGAGCTAATATGTCTGGACTCCAAACTTGAAGAAGACTATATATCTGATGTACAGAAACTTGCTCGAGAAGGCTTTGAGCGAGAGTTCAGTACCTCCGCCGTGATTGAATTTTGTGTCAGAGCTGAGCCTTCACGTGCGAAGGAGAGAGCCCGAGAAGAAAGCCAGTTCGCTGTTGATATTTTACGACTAATTTCTAAGTGCTGTCTGCCAATGGGTGACGATATCCGAATAGGTGTACGTGGTGAAAAGTTCACAACCCCCAGATACAGCGCAGCCTTTTCCGAGGACTCATTCCATCCCAGTAATGATTTCGTTGGTTCTTCCTATTGGTTGGACTTAAACGAAAGGAATCTGGGTAAGGCTAGAGAGCTTGGGATTATCCAGCTTGCGGATCGTTACCATGAAGATAGGCTAAGTGCCTTGGATGAAGTATTGCTCAGAGCCATACACTGGCTTTCAGTTGCAATCTCACAAGATGAGCCAGAGACGTCACTTATAACTCTTTTTGTAGCTCTGGAATGCATTTTTAAGCAGTCTCATGGTAGCTCAATATCTTCGGTAGTTTGCGAGTCTACTGCATTTCTGATTTCCGACTCCCTGGAAGGCAGATGCCGAATTTCCCAAGGGGTTAGGAAGCTTTACGGAAAGCGTAGCGCCGTTTCACACGGGGGCAAGAAACGGGTCACAGAAGGGGACAAGCTGATTGACGGACAAAAGTGATTAGAGAAGCTTGTAAAGCCTGACAGTGTGGC
>CALCCD010000102.1 GCA_937899645.1 uncultured cyanobacterium
CCCAGTTGCCGTTCGCAGATGTCGAGGGCGCGTTCGCTCCAGCTTTGTGCCCGGTCGAAAAGTCCTTGGGCGTAGTAGAAAACGAAGAGAGCGCCACAGGCGCGAGCCGATTTTTCGGCGAACTCCCCCGAGTCAAACTGTGCGGCCAGCTCGATGAGATGAGGCAAGCTCGGCTCGAACTGTGCAACTTCCGTGAGGTTCATCGTCTGCGAAATCGACTCCGAATCCTGAAGCACGGCGTCCACAAACGAGTGCCGCCACGCCGTCCCCTGCTCCTCCGGCACGTCCCGCAACTTCGCCGCGAAAAACTCCCGAATCAATGGATGCAGCCGATAGCGCTCTGGGCTGGGCACTCCTGCCGCCGCTTCCGTCAGCTCCGGCGACACATCCCGCACCAAATGCAGCCCCACCAACGCACCGCGCCAATCTTCTAAATCCTCCTCATCCACCTCGCCATAACACCCCGCCATCAACTCCCAAGGAATCGGAGCCGCCGCGAACAGACTCAGCCGCATCGCCACCGCCTGCGCCTCCGCCGCCAACTGCTCCCAGCTCAACTCGAACGCCGACGCCACCCCCAGCCGCGCCGTCATCGCATCCGGCACGTTCACCAACGCCTTCGCATCCAGCCGCTTTGCTTGCAGCCGCTCCATCAGCTTCGCCAGCGACAGATTTGGTTTGCGCTGGAGATAGTACCCCGCCAACTCCACCCCCAGCGGCAAATATCCCAACCAATCGCACAGCACTGCGGCCGTTTCTGCTTCCGCCGCAACTCGCGCCTCTCCCACGATCGACACCAACAGCGCCAACGCATCCGCTGGGTCGAGCACGTCCAAATCCAGCGCGCCGATCCCCTGAATCTGCTGCCGCGTCGTCACCAACACCCGAAACCGCTTGTCGTTCGGCAACAGGTCGGCCACCTGCGATCGATAGTCCGTCACGTCATCGAACACCAACAGCACCGACTCCGGCGGCGTCTCCTTCACCGGCCACCGCGCCCAACAAAACGCCAACTGCTCCGCCAAATCGCCAAACTGCGAAAAATCCACATCCGGGAAAAACTGCGATCGGGCAAAACTCAACAGCTCCAACCCCGCCCGCTCCGCCGACAGCCACACTACCCCGCCGCGGTAGCTCCCCTGTAAAAACTGCCGCGCGTACTGCACCGCCAACTCGCTCTTACCAACGCCGCCCATCCCCGCCACGCTCGTCACCGCCACCCGATCGCACTGCCCGAGGCGATCGTGCAGCTCCCGCAGCGTCGCGTCTCGCCCGAAAAAGCGATCGCGAGCCACCCCGAGATTGCCCAGATTGTTCGGCGGTTCGCTGCCCGTGCGCTCCGGCGACTTCTGCCGCGCGTCGATATTAATCGTGTTGTCGCGGATGACGTTACCGTCACCATCAACACTAATCCCGATTCTCGAATCCGCCATCGCGCTCCACCCGCCTCAAAACCAATCGACAATTGCCAGATTCGGAATCCGCGAAAACTCCCGCGTGTTGTGCGTCACCAGCGTGGCATCCAACGACAGCGCCACACCCGCGATTAGCACGTCAATCGGCCCGATCGGCGCGCCCCGAGCCTCCAAGCTTGCCCGGATAAACGCCGCCGCTTCCGCCGCCGCCCGATCGAATGCAACCCGCCTGGTGTCATTCAACAATCCCTCAAGGTCTGCGATCTGCCGTGGTGGAAACCCTGCTTTCTCCATACCGACTTGCAACTCATACAGCACGATCGTCGATAGGATGGCATCTTCTGGATCGACCTGAGCGAACCGCTCTGCAACGCACCCACGCCGCTTGAAATAGTAGATTAAGCGCGTTCGTATCGAGAACGTACACCTACCACTCCTCACGCGGAACATCTTCGCCGTATCCCGCGCGAATTTCCTCGAGCGAAGGGAAATCTGGGAAAGCACCTGCCAAGGCGTAGACCTTTTCGCGCCACTGCGCCAAACGCCGCTCCTTCTCCTCCGGCGTTTCCGGCTGAGCGTTGCGCTGCTGAAGCTGTTCCGCAAACGATAGGACTTCGCTGGCCTGCTCGTCCGACAGCGACTCCACGATCGCGTAAACCTGCTCTGAAACTGTCATCGGCTTATCCTCCAAAAAAGTGACGCACCTTCACGAAATATTCAGCGTATTACCTGAAATATTGTGTCCGCTGCCCTTCACGTTAATTCCTTTCCAATTCTCGATCGTCATCGGCGCGATTTCTGCGGTCACGGTTTCCACCGCTTCGAGTACCTCCGGCTCCAGCACCTCAGGCTCGACCATTTGCGCCAATAGCTCCGGCTCGTCCCAGGGATTTTTCTCCTGGGGCAATCTCGCCTGAATGCGACTACCTAGCTTTTCGACCTGCGTTCTTGCCGCCTCCGGAAGGCGCGTCTTCGCCGCTCGCAGCGTCCCGATTGTCGCCTCTTGGGCAACCTTCTCGCCGCCGTTGTTCCAAATCCACTTGGCTCCCTTCGCTGCGCCTGCTGCCAACATTCCCAACTCAAACGGTTCCATGCGATCGTGTCCTCTTCAGACGATGTGACTTTCTCCCAGTCTAACGATCGCCAAGCCACCCGCTCCTCGCCTAAACTGGAAACTCGCAACCGCCAAAGCTATTTCGCCGCATCCGCCGTGTATCGCCCCCACACCCCGCGCAAACCCACCGACGCCATCCCCAACGCCGACTACACCCAGCTCGATCGCGAAAAACTCACGCCGATGATGCAGCACTACGTCTCGCTCAAAGAGCGCTACGCCAAAGAGCTGCTGCTATTCCGGGTCGGAGACTTTTTCGAGTGCTTCTTTAGCGACGCCGTCACCGTCTCGCGCGAACTAGAGCTGGTGCTGACCAGCAAAGAAGGCGGCAAAGAAATCGGGCGCGTGCCGATGACCGGCGTTCCCCACCACGCCCTCGATCGCTACTCCTCCCAACTTGTCGAAAAAGGCTACGCGGTTGCCGTCTGCGACCAGCTCGAAGAAGCCTCCGCCGCACATGCCGAAAAGCGCATGGTCGAGCGCGGCATCACGCGGGTGATCACGCCGGGAACCGTGATCGAAGAAGGGATGCTCAAGGCCAACCGCAATAACTTCCTAGCGGCGGTGGTATTGGCGAAAAAAAGCTGGGGACTGGCGCACGCCGACATTTCTACCGGCGAATTTGCCACCACCCAGGGCGACGGGCTCGATCGTCTCCACCAGGAGCTGATGCGCCTCCAGCCCTCGGAGATCCTCTTCCCCACCAGCGCCCCAGATGTGGGCGGCCTGATCCGTCCGGGAGAGAAGACCGAGGCGCTCCCGTCGGCACTGCCCGATCGCTTCTGTTACGCGCTGCGCTTCCCCAATAGCTTCGAGGTGGCCGAGGCGAAAAATCGTCTGCTAGAGCGCTTTAAGCTCAAGTCGCTGGAGGGTGTCGGCCTCAAACGTCTGCCGCTAGCGACCCGCGCCGCCGGTGGTCTGCTGGCCTATCTCGAAGAAACCTTCGAGCAGGACGTCAACGATCGCCGCTTGGGCGCAACGAACAACCGCACCATCCCGCTACAAACGCCCAAGACCTACACGATTACCGACTACCTAACGCTCGACTACCAAACCCGCCGCAACCTGGAGATCGCCGAAACGGTGCGCGACGGAGTACGCCACGGTTCGTTGCTCTGGGCGCTGGACAAGACCCGCACGGCGATGGGCGCGCGAACCTTGCAGCGCTGGCTGTTGCAGCCGTTGCTCGACCCGAAGGGCATTCGGGCGCGCCATGCCACCATTACCGAGTTAACGAAAAATCTCACCCTGCGCGAAGACATCCAAAAGCTGTTGCGATCGATCTACGACCTGGAGCGGCTCACCGGGCGCGCCGGATCGGGAACGGCCAGTCCGCGCGATTTAGTGGCGATTGCCGACTCGATCGCCACCCTTCCCGATCTCGCCGCCCTCGCCGCCACCGGCAAATCGCCCTACCTCCGCGCCCTGCAAAACGTCCCGCCGGAGCTGGAACACCTCGGCAAAAAGCTCCACGCTCATATCGTCGAGTCGCCGCCGATCCATCTGAAAGAGGGCAACATTATCCGCCCCGGCATCAGCCCGGAACTCGACGAGCGCCGCGCCGAACTCACCGCCGATCGCGACTGGATCGCCAACCTGGAAGTCACCGAGCGCGAGCGCACCGAGGTCTCGAACCTGAAAGTCGGCTTCAACAAAACCTTCGGCTACTACCTGAGCCTGCCGCGCTCCAAGGCCGACCTCGCGCCGGATGACTACATCCGCAAGCAGACCCTCGCCAACGAAGAGCGCTACATCACGCCCGACCTGAAGGAGCGCGAAGCCCGTATCCTGACGGCGCAGGACGACCTGAACCGCATCGAGTATGAGGTGTTCGTGGCGCTGCGATCGGAGGTGGGCGAGCTGGCCGAAACGATTCGCAAGGTTGCGCGGGCGGTGGCGGCGATCGACGTCCTCTGCGGCTGGGCGGAGCTGACGGTGGAGCAGGGCTACTGCTGCCCCGAAATCGACGAAACCCGCGAGTTAACCATTGGCGAGGGGCGGCATCCGGTGGTGGAGCAGCTCTTACCACCGGGGTTTTTCGTGCCGAACTCCGCCTATTTGGGGCGTACCGATACCAACGATCGCCCCGATGCCGTGGTGTTGACGGGGCCGAACGCCAGCGGCAAAAGCTGCTATCTGCGACAGGTGGGGTTGATTCAGCTGATGGCACAGACGGGCTGTTTCGTTCCAGCGCGATCGGCGAGCTTGGGGATTTGCGATCGGATCTTCACGCGGGTCGGTGCGGTGGACGACCTGGCGACGGGGCAATCGACATTTATGGTGGAGATGAACGAGACGGCGAATATCCTTAACCACGCGACGCCGCGATCGCTGGTGCTGCTCGACGAGATCGGGCGCGGCACGGCAACGTTTGACGGGCTGTCGATCGCCTGGTCGGTGGCGGAATATCTGGCCGGTACGATCGAGGCGCGGACGATTTTCGCGACGCACTATCACGAGATGAACGAGCTGGCGTCGATTCTCGACAACGTGGCGAACTATCAGGTGACGGTGAAGGAGCTGGCGGACGAAATCGTCTTTTTGCGGCAGGTGACGCCTGGTGGTGCGGATCGATCGTATGGCATCGAGGCGGGACGTTTGGCGGGGTTGCCACCGGTGGTGATCGATCGGGCGCGGCAGGTGATGAAGCAGATCGAGAAGCACAGCAAAATCGCGATCGGGCTGCGGAAGGGGGTGGCGTCAGCGAAGCCGAAGTCAGTGCAGGAGATCGACCCGATCGAGCAGTTGGATATGTTTTGAGCCGTCAACTCGCGATTCGGCGGACTCGGCGCGATCGTCGGCGGACTAATTCACCAAACAATCCGCTAGATCTTGAATCGTCAACGTCAGCCGCTCCGCAAACCCCGGAACGGGAAGGCGATCGTCCGGTCGCTCGAAGCACCGCGTCCCTGCATCCGGCGCGTAGACCAGTACCGTCAGATCCTCCGGGTCGATGAGCCAGCCCAGTTCGCAGCCGTGTTCTAGGCAGTGCAGGATATTTTTCGTGGGACGCAAGCTCGGTTGCCCGATCGAAAGAATCTCGATCGTCCAGTCCGGTGCGCCGTCGAATCGGTTGGAAACTCGACCGTCGCGATCGCGGGGGATGCGATCCCAAGAGAAGACCGCAATGTCCGGCACGATCGAGCGATCGCCAAACGTGCAGCGCAGCTCTGTCCCCGCCCGCGCGATCTTTGGCCTGCGGAGCGATTGGTTAATTAGCGATGCCAGTTCGAGCTGGAGATAGCTGTGTCGGCCTTGGGGCATGGGCTTCTGGCGAGCGTTGCCGTGGCTGAACTCGCTAGCGGGCTCAGTTTCCGGCAGCGCCAGGAACTGCTCGAGCGTGGCGGTTCGTCCTGCGCTTTGAACCATCAGTTTGAACCATCAGATTGTGATGGTAGGTTGCCTGCAACTATGTTACGCAGACCTCGGCATGACTCGCCACATCTCGGACTCTCATTGCACATCACTCCTGCGCCTTGGCTCGCCGCCCTATCACCAAGTTCTGCACGACCCGAGCGATAACAACGACCGTGCCGACCTTGATGAGGAAATCGAACGCAAAGAGGTTCTCCGGTGACAGGGAGGTTGCCTCGATGACGGCTTCGACCCCGGCGAGTGCGGCGAGATCGTAGTTGTCGTTCTCTAGCTCGGGCAGGGCGTTCTCGGTCAGGAGCCGATCGAGCTTGCGCCACGCGGGTGAGAGGTTAGAACCGAAATCGACCGCAATTTGCCGATCTTCTGCCGAGATTAGCATCAAGATCCCCAAATCTTTGACGTCTTGGCCGATTTTCCAACGATCTCGGAGTTCGGCTGCGAGTTCCTCTGGGCTAGATGAAGCCGCATCTGGCACGATGACGACGACCATTTCCCGCTTTGTCTCCCGCTCGAAGGCATCGATCGTATCGTCGAGCAGACGCTCGGCGGAGGGCGAGAGTCGATCGGCAACGTCCGCGACTCGGAAGTCTTCGTCGCGCGGGTTGGAAATATCGTCTGGGGCGATCGCCCCAGCGGGCGGAACCGCTAAGCCTGCCAGTAGCAGGAGGCCGCAGCCTGCGAGCCTTGCAAGTGCCGAGCGTTTGATGCAGCCGATCGTTTCGGAGACGTACATGATGTCGTAAAAGGCTTCTCAAATGTGGTGGCGATTTACGAGGCGATCGCCTTTGTATTTAGCTTCAAGCGCCCTCTATCTATTCCGTAAGGGGACTGTCGGAGCCGCCATCACGACGTAAACGCGGCAACTCGATCGAGCGAGCAGACGAGATTTTGGGTATTTTGACCAGTGGAGCTGGCACACCCTTAATTGAGCTAATTGAGCGACGAAGGCAATGACGAACGCGACGGACACGACGGAAATTCTGATTATCGGCAGCGGCATCGGTGGCCTCAGCGCCGCTGCTCTCCTGGCACACTACGGCCACCGCGTCATCGTCTGCGAGAGCCACAGCCTTCCCGGCGGCGCGGCGCACAGCTTTCAGCGCAACGGCTACACCTTCGACTCCGGCCCCTCTCTGATTTCCGGCCTCGGCGCGGCGTCGAGCAACCCGCTGCGCCACGTCCTCGACGCGATCGGCGAAACCGTCCCCTGCCACACCTACAACACCTGGGGCTGCTGTCTGCCCGAAGGCGACTTTAACACCACCGTTGGAGCCGACCAGTTTTGCGACGTGCTCGATCGCCTGCGCGGCGCGGATGCCGTCCGCCAGTGGCGCGAGCTGCAGGTGGCGATGAAGCCCCTGGCCGCTGCTGCCACCGCCATGCCGCCCGCTGCCGTCCGCCTCGATCCGGGGGTAGTGTTGACCGCCGGACGCTACGCTGCCAACTTCCTGCCACACCTGTTCGACACCGCAAAACTCACCGGGGCGTTTGCGCCGATCGCGGACGAGGTGGTGTTCGATCGCTTCGTGCGCGACTGGCTCGATCTGCTCTGCTTTCTGCTATCCGGCCTGCCCGCGTCGGGAACGAGCGCTGCCGAAATGGCTTTTATGTTTGACGAGTGGTACAAACCGGGGGTGGTGTTGGAGTATCCGGTGGGTGGGGTCGGCGCGATCGTCAACGCGCTGGTGCGCGGCCTGGAGAAGAACGGCGGCGAGCTGCGGTTGGACGCCCACGTGGAGGAGATTTTGCTGGAGGGCGATCGCGCGGTGGGGGTGCGGTTGCGCGGTGGAGAGGAGATTCGGGTGAGTAAGGCGGTGGTATCGAATGCGTCGATTTGGGACACGCTGCGGTTGTTCTCGGAGAAATCTGACTCGCCGAAGGTGGTGGAGTTGCGGCGCGATCGCGGCGAGCTGCCCCAGTGCGAGAGCTTTATGCACCTGCATCTGGGCATCGACGCCACCGGCCTAGAGGACTTGCAGTGTCACTACATTTTCGTAGACGACTGGGAGCGAGGTGTCGCTGCCGAGCAAAATGTGGTGCTGATTTCGATTCCGTCGGTGTTAGATTCGAGCCTCGCGCCGCCGGGGAAACACGCGATTCACGTGTACACGCCGGGGAACGAGCCGCTGAGAATGTGGGACGGGCTCGATCGCCGCAGCGAAGCCTATGCCAAGCGCAAGCACGAGCGATCGCAGATTATGTGGAAGGCACTGGCGCGGGTGATTCCGGATATTCGCGAGCGCGTGGAGCTAGAACTGGTGGGGACGCCGGTGACGCACGGGCGCTTTTTGCGACGCGATCGCGGCACGTACGGCCCCGCACTCGAGGCCGGGAAGCAGTGGTTCCCGGCGCAGAATACGCCGATTCCGGGGCTGTGGTGCTGCGGTGATTCGACGTTTCCGGGGATCGGGCTCCCGGCGGTGGCGGCGAGTGGGACGATCGTCGCGAATTCGCTGACGGGGGTGGGGCAGCATTTGGCGATGCTGGACGCGATCGGGGTTTAGGCTACACCAACAAAAACCGTAGGGGCGTTACGGCAGTGCGCCCGCGGTATCGTTCGCTCGACGCCGACATCCGGGCGCATTGCCATGCGCCCCTACGGCAGAATTGGCTACTTCGCGTCGGGTGGTGTGGGTTTTTCGGACTCGGCCAGCGGGATCAGCAGCCGCGTCGCGGTGCGTCCGTCCTCGAGCTGTTCGAGGTAAAAGTGCCCGCCCATCGCCTTCATCAGCGCGTAGTAGACCGCCAGATGTATACCCGGAGCCCGATCGAGTTCTGGGGCGGTCAGGCTCTCGACGCTGTGGCCGCCGCGCTCGACGATGCAGCGCTGGAACACCGCCACCAGATGAGGGTCGATCGTCCCGGCGTCGGTGATCGTTAGCTCGAGTACCGTCGTGGCAGGCACGGTGTCGAGGACGAGGGGACGATACCAGATATCGAGCCGACCGCCGCTGGGCGATCGCTGGCACGCCCAGGTCAGCAGTTCGTAGAACACCAGCTCGATTTTTTTGCGATCGCCCCGGACGATCGCGTTGCCTTCGCGGTGGACTTGCAGCCAGAGCTGGCGTTTTTCGAGCAAGGCGTTGCTGCGATCGAGCACGTGTTTGAGCAGCGTCACCAGCGACAGGTCGGCGATGGCGAACTGGAGCTGCCACTGTTCCTGCTGAAGGTGAGTTTTGAGGCCGTTGAGGTTCTCGCCGAGGACGCGCAGGGTCTGTTGCCCGAACAGGCGCTCGCGATCGGCCTCGTCAGCAATGTCGGGATCGTTGAGTTTGGCAACCTCGAGCTGGTTGACTAGGCGCTCGATCTGGCGACCTGCCGAGCCCAGCGTCCAGTACAGCGACTCGATTTTGCGGTGCTTGTACCAGTTGAGCGGCTCGAGGGCATCGCGCTTTTCGTGGAGTTGCTGGGTCAGGCGCGCCACGCGACCGGCCTGGAAGAGCGCCTCGAGCAGCACCTGCACCGATGCCAGCAAGCTTTCGTCCCAGGGGTCGCCGCGATCGATCGCTAGGAAGACGGCGTTCGGTTCGGACTGGGGGTCGCTACGGAGCGCTAGGGCGTAAATCTGGCCGTGGGTTTCGGTTCCCAGCCAGGGGCGTGGCGGTGGCGGCAGGGTGGCGATCGCCAGGGGGCCGATGAAGCCGGTGGCCTCGAGGCTGCGCTGCCAGAGGGGCTCGTCGTGGAAGTTTTCGATCGTGGTGCCGACAGCGATCGCAGTGTGGCTATCGTGGCTGCTCAGTGAGGCGGTGACGTGCGCGCTGTCGCTCTCGGGGATCGGGTGCAGTAGCGCCACGCACTCGGGGTCGAGCAGGGCGCGTACCTGCTGCAAGATCTCTCGCTCGGCAGCCTCGACGCTCTGGTGACGCTGGAGGTCGTTGAGTCCGCGCGAGATAGCCGCGATCGCGCTTTGGGTGCGGTCTTGCCGCTCGGTCAGGTGCTGGCGGCTGTGGCGCGCTTCGAGCTGCTGCGCCGCCCACTGAAGTAGAAACAGGTCGCGCTCTGACCACTCGCGGGCGTGGGCGTCGCCGATCGCGATTGCGAACTCCGGCAGCGCACCGCTGGCGGTACTCGAGACCGCCAGCGCGTGCCAGCCAGCCGCCACGAAAACAGGCTGCCAGGGGCTGAGGCGTATGTCGATGTTGTGCTCGCCGTGGCGCTGGCTGCGGGCGATATCGCTCAGGGCGATCGCGTGTCTGCCGTTGGCGAGGAGCCGCTCGTCGATGTCGCCCAGGACGGGCAGGGTTTCGGGCAGAGCGCCGCCGCGTACTTGCTGATAGGTGACGCAGAAGCAATCGCTGGTGCGATCGAGCTGCAAGACCGCCACGTCCTGGAGGTTGAGCCCGACGCGCAGCCGCTCGGCGATTTCGATGAAAATTGCGCGCTCGTCGCTGCGGCTGGCGTGCTTGCGGCCGAGCTTCACCAGATCGAGGGTGGCGGTATGACACTCGTGCAGGCGGCGGTTGCTGACCGAGAGGCGGTAGCCTGCGGCAGCGATCGCGATGCTGCGCGAGACACCGTGTAAAAACAGCCTCTCGTCGCGCGTCCAGACTCGCGCCGCCTGGGCTTCCGCTGCTAAAAACCCCAGGAGCCGATCGCCGTCATCGTCGTGATGCCACAGGGGCGCGGCTAGCAGCGATCGCGTTTGCAGCCGCGCCATCAGCCGACCGGTTTCGGCGCTGCTCAGCGACGAGTAGGCTTCGCCGATCGCCACGGGCTGGTTTTCCAGCAGGCGATCGTGGAACCCGGCAAACTCCGCGATCGGCAAGCCCTGAGCGTTGGCCACCATCAGCAAATCCGGACTGAGCAGCACGCCGCGATCGCCGTCGATCCAGTTCGGGACGCCCTGCTGCTCCAGGGCTAGCGCCAGGTCGTGCCCGACGAACAGCCCGCGATCGCGATCGATCCAGTACAAGCGCGTCTGAGTCGGCTTCAGGAAACGTTGGACTTCTTCGACAGCGTGGGCGAGGCGCTGCCCGACCGGCTCTTCGCCCTGCAAGTGTTGCGCTACCGACAGCATGACGGCATGGGGCCGCTGCAACTGGGCGCGCAGCTCTTCCAGTTCGCGCACGTAGAGTACGTTGCCCAACTCGCCCAAGACGATTGTCAGTTGCGTCGCCTCCAGCCGCTCGATCGTCAGCCCCGTCCGGCTCGCGCCCAGCACGACGACTCCGAGGCACTGGTTGCGGCACGAGATCGGCCAAACCACGGCGCTCTGAATTCCCGCCTGCCGCGCCGCCTCGCTCCAGTCCCCGGCGTTGGGTTCGCGCTGGAGGTTCTCAATTTGGATCGGCTCTTGTTGGATGACGACCCGCTCGAGGGTGTCTCCAGGCTTCAGGCAAAAGGAGTGGCGCAGGGCGCGGCGGTTATCGGTCGGCAGGACGCCGCCCTTGCCGGTAATCTGGTGCGTGCGCCGATCGTAGAGCCCGAGCCAGATCAGCGGGCAGCGCTCGAACTTCACCTGAAGGAAATCCATCGCGACCTTGACCGACATTTCGACGCCGTTGGTGGCGCGCAGGCGAGTCAGGACGCGCCCCAGCTCGATGGTCGAGTCGTTGTTCGTTGACGCCGTGGGCGGCGGGGAAGAGAAGACGAGCGATTCGTCGTTCATAGTGGATCGGATGCAATAGACCTGGGCGAGATGCGATCGCCGCCCCTAAATCGGATAAACCGAAAGGCCGCGCGTATCGCAAGTAGATCCCCTGTTACTTAGTCGGGCGCGCCAGCGGCGTGCGACGCAAAACGCCACATCCAGCGCAACTAGAACGACGTGAGATACTGATCTGAGCGATCGGCGAGAAGATTTTGGACTTTCCCGTCGATGCCACAGAGCTTTCTCTCACCTCCAGTATGGATCTGTATCAGAGCTTCGTCCGCCCGCTGTTCTTTTCGGGACTCAAGGCCGATCCCGAATGGATACACAATCGTTTCGTCGGTACAGTGGCGGCCCTCGCGCAGCGATCGGAGCAGCCCGGATACGGCTGGCTCTGCGATCGACTCTACGACAGCTACGACTTCCGCGACCCGCGCCTAGAGCAAACCCTCTGGGGCATCCGCTTTCGCAACCCCCTCGGACTGGCGGCGGGCTTCGATAAAAACGGCGCGGTCGGGCAGCTCTGGGGTGGGTTTGGTTTTGGCTTTGCCGAGCTGGGTACGGCCACCTGGCACGCTCAGCCGGGGAATCCGCAGCCGCGCCTGTTTCGCCTCACCGCCGACCTGGCCAGCCTCAACCGCATGGGCTTCAACAATCGCGGTGCAGTCGCGATGGCTAAAAACCTGGAAATCGTCGCTCACGCGCCGGAGTCGAGCCCCGATCGCGCGATCGCGATCGGCGTCAACCTCGGCAAATCCAAAGTCACCGACCTGGACGAGGCTGCCGAAGATTACCGTCAAAGCTTCGAGGTTCTGCAAGGCTACGGGGACTACTTCGTCGTTAACGTTTCGTCGCCCAACACGCCGGGACTGCGATCGCTCCAAGATCCCGACCGACTCGCCAAAATCTTTGAAACGCTACAAACCCAAAACGCCGACGATCGGCGCACCCCTAAACCCATACTAGTCAAGATCGCCCCAGATCTGGAGTGGGACGCGATCGACGACGTGGTGCGCCTCGCCCAGCAGTTCGAGCTGGCGGGCATCATCGCCACCAACACGACGATCGCCCGCGACGGCCTCAACACCCAAACCCTGAGCACCGGCAACCCCGTCACCGACGAAGCGGGCGGGCTGGCCGGTGCGCCCCTGCGCGCGCGATCGACCGAAACGATTCGCCACATCTACCGCACCACGGGCGGCGCGCTGCCCATCATCGGCGTCGGCGGCATCTTCACCGCCGAAGACGCCTGGGAGAAAATCACCGCCGGAGCCAGCCTGCTGCAAAGCTACACCGGCTGGGTGTACGAAGGCCCCGCAATGGCCAAGCGCATCTCGCGCGGTCTGCTCGATCGCCTCGAGGAGCACGGCCTCGACCGCATCGACAAGGCGATCGGCCTCGACCATCACTAGTGCAGCGTCAGCAACCCAGAAGTCCGACTTCTCCAAGAATTCTCCAAGAAGTCGGACTTCTCGATCCCCGCGAACAATAAAGCGCCGCAAGCAGTTCTCAATTTAGAGGCGCTAGAGTAGCAGAACAGGCCAACCGATGTCTAACCCTGCGATTTCTCTCCGGAGCCCCTGCCCATGAGCGCGATGAGTGCGCCCGTCTTCACCATTGCCGTTCCCTGCCATAACGGCGAGAAAAAGCTGCCCCACCTGCTCGATCGTCTCTACGAACAAGACGGCCTCGACGAGATTCCGCTCGAAGTCGTCGTCGTCAACAACAACAGCACCGATGGCACCGCCGAGGTTATCGAAAGCTACCGCCAGCGCGATGACTTGCCCTACACTCTGACGACGTACTTCGAGGACGGCGGCCAAGGCGCGGCCTTCGCACGCCTGCGTGCCATGAAAGAGGCCACCACCGAATGGGTCGGCTTCCTCGATGACGACATCGTTCCCGATCGCGACTGGCTCAAATCCGCCTACCGCTTCGGCCAGGACAAGCCTCGCATTGCGGTCTTTGGCGGCGAGATCCGACCCGACTACTACGAAAAACAGCCGCCGAAAGGATTCAAAAAAATCAAATCCTTATTGGCAATACGCGATGAATTAGGCGATTGCCCCGTTCAATACAACCCGAGCCTGCTCTTCGCGCCTCCATCCGCATCCTGGGTGGTGCGCCGTCAAGCGTGGCGAGACTGCGTACCGGACACGCCCTCCCTCGCCGGACGCTCGGAAAATATCAAGCTCCAGGGCGACGACTACGAGCCGCTGATTTACATGCACCGCCAGGGCTGGGAAGTCTGGTACAACCCCGAAATGCGCGTCGTTCACCGCATCCCTGCCCGACGCCTAACGGACGAGAAGCTCCTGGAAATCACGCAAATGTCAAGTTTGTGTGTATATCCTCTCCGTACGATCGCAGAATCTTCACGCAACAAACCCAGTATTTTTGCCAGAATTGTTCTAGGTAATCTCAAGCGGGCATCCAAGCAAGTCTGGGAAAATCGCAGCCGCGCGGCTGCAGAAATAGACCCGATCGTGCGTCGTTGTCAGCTCAAGCAACATCTCGACAGCGCCTGGAGTCCATTTCACTACTACTTTTGCAAGTTCGGTCTGTTGAAATGAGGCCAAATAACGCCAAATAGCGCCGCCGCATCAAGCTCGCTTCCACAACATCTCAACCTTCTTTCGGAGATAACAGCATGAGCCACCCTGTCATCGCCATCGGCCTGGATGCCGCCGACCCGAACCTGCTCGAACTTTGGATGGCGCGGGGATACCTGCCCAACCTCAGCAGGTTGAAGACCTCTGGAGCCTATGCGCGGCTGTTTAACACCGTGCCGTATAACGGCGTCGTCACCGAGACCTCCTCGACCGAGCGGCTGTGGACGATGTTCGGCACGAGCTGCTTTCCGACGAAAACCGGCTACTGGAGCCCGGTTCATTACCACGCCGAAGACTACAGCATCGTTCACGACACTGAAAACGGCGCGTACCCCTATCGCGAATACTCGCCGTTCTACGCCCTGAGCGATCGCCGAGTCGCCGCCTTCGACGTGCCGGTGGCCGCGCTCCACGAAGATATCACCGGCCCGCAGATCCTCGGCTGGGGCGGCCACGCTCCCCACACGCCCAGCCACTCCGAGCCACCGGAACTGTTCTCCGACCTGGAGAAGCGCTACGGCAAAAACCCCGTCCTGCACAGAGACTACGGCTACTGGTGGGATGAAGGCTACAAAGCGCGCATCAAGTCTGCGATGCAGACCAGCATCGAGCAAAAGTCGGCGATTTGCCGCGAGCTGCTGGCTCAGGAGCGCTGGGATCTATTCCTGACGGTGTTCGGCGAAACCCACAGCGCCGGTCACGACTTCTGGTTCGCCAGCAAGAAAGACCACCCGCTCTACAAGCACCTCGCCGACCCGGCGGACGACCCGATGCTGACGGCGTTTAAACGGGTCGATCGCGCCGTTGGTGAAATCGTCGATAGCGCCCCGGACGACGCCCATATCGTCGTCTTTGCGCCCCACGGCATGGATAACAACGTCACCGATATGTACAGCATGACGTTCTTGCCCGAGCTGCTTTATCGGATGAGCTTCGGCAGCTGCGCGATCGGCGCGAACAACGCGGGCAAGCCGCTGCCGGAGAAACCCAACCTCGAACCTCGCCGGAAAACCTGGACGGGCGAAATTTGGCAGCAGCGCTACGACGCTAGCCCCATCAAACGGGCCCTCAAATACGTGATGCCCAGCAAGTTCGATAGCTTCCTGGATGCAGGCCCCAACCCCGCGATCGACTCGCCCCACGAGCTGCGCGAACGGGGCGCGGCGCTGAACTGGATGCCCGCCACCTGGTATCGCCCCTGCTGGTCGCAGATGAAAGCCTTCGCGCTGCCCGCCTTCGCCGCCGGACATATTCGCATCAACCTCAAAGGCCGCGAAGCCAACGGCATCGTCGAACCCGCCGACTACGACGCCGTTTGCAACGAGGTCGAAGCGATGCTCGCCACGATCGTCGATGGCCGCAGCCGCAAGCCGCTGGTGCGCGAGGTCGTCCGCACGCGATCGCCCGAAACGATGCTCGGCACCGACCCGACGCTGCCCGATGCCGATCTGGTCGTGATTTGGGAGGAAGTCACCACCGACGTGGTCGATACTGCCGACCTGGGACGCATCGGCCCCCTCACCTACTTCCGCAGCGGCGGCCACCGCCCCGACGGATTCTTTATGGCCAGCGGTCCGAGCATCGAGCCCGGAACCGAGCTGGCAACGGGAACGGCGGTCGATATCGGCCCGAGCATCCTGGAGCTGATGCAGTGCGAGGCTCCGGAACACGTGGACGGACGATCGCTCCTCCAGCGCAAAGCCAGCCCCTGCTAGCGCGTTCCGAAACCGTCATCGACAGCCATCGCTCGCCATCGGCGGTCGGGGCGCATGGCAATGCGCCCGAGATCGACGGAAGCCCCGACAGATCGCGAGCGCACTGCCGTGACGCCCCAACCAAAACCGAACGCTTATTTCGCCAAGAAGCCCTTGCCGCAGCGCGAGGTGTTTTCCCACCGCATGTCCAGACGCTATTAAAGGAGATCCAAACCGTGTTGAGAGAAAAGATCAAGCGCAAAGTTTACGAAGCGTCGTCGGACATCGTTTACCTGTCCGATCGCGTCAAATACGCCCGCACGCTGCCGGAACTGTCCTTCTCCGATCGCCGCATCGTTAAGGGCCTACGCGACGAAGGCGTGGCCATTACCAGCCTCGACGACCTCGGCGTGCCCGACACCGACGCTTTCCTGAATGCCGCCAACGCCCTCAACCGCCAGCTCGACCAGCAAATGGGCGATCGATCGCAGCTCTCGACCAACGAACGCCACGCTTTCAGCCACGCCATCCCGATCGACGCGGTGACGATCGCCCGCGACTGGCCGGAGCTGTTCCTCTGGGGCGTCCACGATCGCATCCTCGACATTATGGAGCGCTACATCGGTATGCCCGCCTCCTGCCACGGGGTGAACATGCGCCGCGACGTTACCAACGGCAAGCAAATCGGCACGCGCTGCTGGCATATCGACGGCGAGGATCGCACGGTCGTTAAGGTCATCATCTACATGAGCGACGTAGAGGGCGACTGCGGCCCCTTCGAGTACATTCCCTACGCCCTGACGCCGTCTTATAAAAAGTTCAAGCACGTCAACTATCAGATCGATAACGCGGAAATGGAGAAGGTAATTCCGCGCAGCCAGTGGAAGCAGTGCACCGGCAAGAAAGGCACGGTGATTTTCACCGACACCGGCAAGATCTTCCACCACGGCAGCATGCCCGAACAAGAGCGAACGGCCATCTTTTTCGCCTACACTTCCAACCGTCCGAAGCGCCCGGAGATGTGCGAGTCCAGCTCGTTCCGTAAGGGGCTCGACCACCTGAGCGTCCCGCTAACGGCGCGCCAGAAACGCAGCATTTGGCACTATCGCGATCGCTAGTGTTGCAAAGAGCGTTCGACTCGGAGGTTCATGCAATCATCTAAATTCTCGCGCCTGTTCTCGCGCCTTTGCGGTGGCATTTTGTCCGGTCTGCCGCTGCTGGTGGGCGGCGGGCTGCGGCAGGCGATCTATCGCTTCGGCCTGCGCGAGTCCGGTCGGGACATTCGCATCGAAGCGGACGTGACGATTGTCGATTTGGCCTGCACGGCGCTGCGATCGGGCGTGACTCTGGAGCGGGGCGTGCGGATCGGGGCCTCGCGACAGGCGATCGTCGAAATTGGCGAGCGCGCCTACTGCGTGCGCGGCGTGCGGCTCGATAGCACCACCGGCAGCGGTCGGATCTCGCTAGGCGATCGCGTGCGGCTCGATCGCGGCGTCGATGTCAAAGTCCACGGTCAGGGTGAAGTCGATATCGGCGACGGAACCTATATCGGCCCCTACGTCTGCATTTCTGGCTATGGCCGCATCGCGATCGGGCGCGACTGCCTGATCGCTTCGCACACCAGCCTCTATGCCCACAACTACAACTACACCGACGCCACCACCCCGATCGGCAAACAGGGCTATGTGATGAAAGGCATCACCGTCGGCGACAACTGCTGGCTCGGCAGCGGCGTGCGGATAATGGACGGCGTCACTATCGGTCGCGGCTGCGTCGTCGGCGCGGGCGCGGTGGTCACGAAAGATATTCCGCCGTTCTCGATCGCGGTGGGCGTCCCGGCGAAGGTTATCGGCCAGCGCCAGGGGGCAACCTAGACCTAGCGTCCGACCCCAAGGCCCTGACAACTCCCTAACGACGGCGATCGTCGAACCATAGCTTGGCCCGCTCTTGCCAGATCGGGTGGGACTGCCACCAGCGATCGCGCCACATTCCGCAGAGCTGCGCCCACAGCTCGCCACTGGCCGACGCCGTTTGGGTAAAGTCCGCGTCGATCGTGGCGCGCTGGCCGACGGCGATCGCAAATGCGGCGATCGACTCGGTGGCATTCTCGGCAACAACCGTCGCGCCGAGGATTTCCCCCGTCTCCGCAACGATCGCCCGCGCGGCTGTGTCTGGCGACTCGCCCGCCCCGCGCACGCACAGGTCTAGCGCGACGGCAGCGCGCCCCCGCGATCGCACCTGCGCCTGAGACGGCCCGACGCGCGCATAGCCGGGACGGGCCTCGATGCCCCAGGCGATCGCTTCGTAGCGTGGCGATCTCCCCTGCCAGCGAGGCATCAGCGCATTGCGGACGGCGACGAGAGCTTCGTGGATGGCGAGCGACTCGGCGTCGTGACCGCGCAGGGCAGCAGCACAGGCGAAAATTTGCGGGTGGGTGGTGCGCAGGTGGCGATCGACCCAGACCCGATCGCCCGCGAACGTCACGCCCCAGTCGCGCAGGTCGGCGGTCGCTTCGAGGCCGGGCACGAGGCGATCGGCCAAAAATAGGCGATCGGCAACATGGGCCGTATCGGCCGTTTTAAGGGTAATTTCTCCCGCTTCGGATACCTGGCCGCCGACGATCTCGCTGCCGTACTCGTACTGCAACCCCCGAGCCGCAGCGTCCAGTTCCCACAGTCGCTCGAGGGCGTCGGCCTCGGCCCCTTCACTCGGCAAGAGCGTCGCCCCCCCGGTCACGAAGCGCGTTTCGACGCCGCGCTCCACCAGACCCAGCGCCAGCTCCAGTCCCCGGAGCGATCGCCCGCCGCAGACGATCGCCCGCTCTCCCGGTCGAGCCTCTTGTAGGGCGCGATCGACATCCGCCGCTGTCGCGATCGCCGCATGGGGAACCTCCGCCAGCCCGGCGGGCACAACAACGCGGGCATCGGGCACGAGCACATAGGCGCGGCTGTGAAGTTGGCGGACGCGATCGCCACGCTCCGGCTCGCCAACCCGCAGCGCCAGCCGCGAGCCGCGCCGGGAGCGATCGTAGAATTCATAGCAGCCGCAGAGAACATCCACGCCCGCCAGCGCCAGCAGAGCCGTGTCGGGCGCGCGTTCCGGCGACACCACCAGGGCCACTCGCGCCCCCCAAGTGACGGCCCGTTCTGCCGCCGCGATCGCCGCCGGACGCTGGCCGAGAATAACGAGGTCGTAATCGTGCTTTATCGCACCCAAATTTCAAGCCTCCGAACTGCTTGCAAAAGTTTCGGTTCCAGATCTACTCGAACCGTTTGAACCGTCCGCGCCGCGCCCACGCAACCCCAGCTCGCCAGATGTCGCCCACGCAGCCCCACCAGCCCAGCCAGCCCAGCCCTCAGCGCGATCGCCACCGGCCAACGCTCGCCTTCGACGCGACCGGCTTTCACACCAGCTTTAACAACGGGCTCAATCGCTATACGCAAGAAGCGATCGCTGCTCTGGAAGATTTCGGCGAGCTGAGACTATTCAGCGGCGATCGGGCGCTGTGCCATCGCCTCGGTCGGCACGGTCGCCACGTCCCCCTCGGCGGCCTCCATCAAAATAACCTGCGCGGCAATCTCTCCCGGTTGCTGTGGCACCAAACCGCCCTGCCCGCCATCTTAAGTCGCGCGCGATCGACCCCGCTGTTCTACTCGCCCGTCCCCGAAGGCATGCTGCTGCCCGTCTGTCCCCAAATCCTCACCGTCCACGACCTGCTGCCGCTGGAGTTCCCTGAGGTTTACCCGCGCGTTAAATACTATTTCCGCTGGATTTTGCCGAGGCTGCTGCGCGCCTCTCGCGCGATCGTCGTCCCCTCAGACCACACCCGCCGGGAGCTGCTGCGCTACTGGCCGACCCTAAAAACGCCCTGTGCAGTGCTGCCGGTGTCCTACCGCGCCGATTTATTCTTTCCCGCACCGACGGCTCGCTACGCCGACACCGCCAGCATGCCCCCGTTCGTTCTCTGCGTCGGCGAAACCCGTCCCTACAAAAATATTCGCCGCGCCATCGAAGCCTTCGCCCGCGTCGTCGCCAGCGGCCAGCGCCCGACCCTAACCTTAGCGATCGTCGGCCAGCTCAACCGACTCGACACCGCGATCGCCGCACTTCCCCAGCAGCTCGGCATTGCCGATCGCGTGCAGTTCCTCGGCTACGTCAGCGACACCGATCTCGCCGACCTCTACCGCCGCGCCGCCGCCTTCCTCTTTCCCTCGCTCTACGAAGGCTTCGGCATCCCGCCCTTAGAGGCGATGGCCTGCGGCTGTCCGACGATCGTCTCGCGCGCCGCCTCGATGCCGGAAGTCTGCGGCGACGCACCCCACTACATCGACCCCCACGGTGTCGAAGATATCGCCACCGGCATCGTCCGAGTCACAGGCGATCGCGCCTACGCCCAAACCCTGCGATCGCGCGGGCTCGATCGCGTCCAATCGTTTCAGCCAAACCACTTCAGACACGGCCTGCAGGCGATCGTCATAGAACATGCCCCCGATTACCGCTAACCGCCACGAAGTGCCCCGCCAGACGAAACAGAGACGAACGCCATACAGCTAACGATCCAAGGAAAGCTCGAGCTGCGTTGATGCTGTACTGCCCGCAAACTCAACTGATGTAAATCGATCGCGAACGAGTCGGTTCATTACCCACTCGACAAGACAAGGAGGGACGGCATTCCCAAATAGTGAGTACTGATGATAGGGAGAAATCCCGTCACAATGTCCATCCGGAAAGCCCTGAAGTCGAGCGTATTCCACATTCGTCAACCGTCGATAATCGTCGCCAACTCGATACCGCTCGTAATGTCGGCTCGTCGTACTCGTTAGCGTCGGAGCTACACCGTTCACACCGAAAATCGAATATCCCATACGCGCCCCGCCCTTTTGATTATAAAGAATTTCAACACCGTTAAAGTACCGATCGACCTTCTCGCTATTCTCAATTCTCTTCAGCGTATCCTCTGTAAAAAAGAATTTAGAGCTAGGATTCTTTTCGAGAATATGACGTAAACGCAGATTGCGATCGGGCTCGCAGACCGGCAAGCGAACATCTTTATCGATGAACTTCCCGCCCCAAGATAATCCCCAGTTTTTAAACTTTTGCGCTTTGTCCCCAATCTCCCGAATTCCTGAGGGGTCGAACTTCAAGGCCACATTCTCCAAACTTTTCAGCCCGCGATTTTCCGCTCGCAGATACGAGCGCAGCGAACCATTATCCCGAGAACCGACGATAACGACTCGTTCGCGATTTTGCGGCAAACCAAACCAAGTCGCATTCAAAACTCTCCACTCCAACAGGTAGCCCATCGCGATCGACGACCTTAAAATCGTCGCGAAGTGCTTGCCCGAATCCATTGAGAGCAAACGCTTGACATTCTCCAAAACAAAGAATCGGGGCTGGCAACGTTGGATGACGGCAAGAATCTCTGCGAACAGCGTCCCGCGCGGATCGTATACCCCCTTTTTCTTCCCCGCACTCGAAAACGGCTGACAAGGAAACCCCGCCGTTAAAATGTCGTGCTGGGGAATCTCGCCAGTGTGTTGCCGCAAGTCCCCGCGAACGAAACCTCGATCGCCAAACTGCCGGACATAGACGCTAGCGGCTCGCTCTTCGATCTCATTCGCCCAGACGGTATCGATCTGTAGAGCGTCAGACGCGATCCGAAATCCTCCAATTCCGCAGAACAATTCAACCGTCGTCCACGGTCTAGTCGCAGAGTCTCCCACGCTAGGTATCGACATCCTCCATATGCAGGCACTCGAGGCCAGCTTGCGTGCCGGAGCGCTGTATCGCCCGATTGTACTGAAGCCTCCACTGAAGAGCATTAGAAATCGTCAAAAATCCCAGTGCGGGAAGATTTCCGAGAATCTCTTCGGCGAGGCTTTGCGCCGTAATATCGTCTACCGGCAGGTGGCGATCTTGAAAGCAGGCCACCAGGTCGTTGGTGTTGCCGTCATTTTCGACGATGTCCCGAATCGCAGACGTCAGCTGATAGTCAGCTGTACGCTCCGCATGGATAAAAACCGCCCGATAAATCTTGAGCGTGCTCGTGCGCTCTCTGGAATCATCTTCCTTCCGATAGACGAATAGCAGAATGTGATAGCCGAGTCCGTATATCTTTTGTCTCGCGGAGCGAAACGGACAGGAGGATTGAGGCTGACGGACACTTGTCGTCTTAATGTCGACATTCAAGCCCGGTAGATCGATACCGCTCGCAGCATTCCCCGAATCTAGCTGATATTCCTCAGCCTGCAAGTACTCCTGAAACTTCTGCTCGATGTAAGTCCCTATCGATTTGCCATCGTTGACTCCGTAAAGGCTGGGCTCGTGATGCCGACCTTCGAGGACAGAGAATTCTCGCGCTTCGTTTTTGAGTACCTCGATCGTCAGCGACTTCATGATCCATCATCCGCAGTTTTCACGAACCGCACCAACCAAAAACGCCCGAACGTCCCAAATATATTGACAGACTGTTCTGGCTTATTCATCAACCGGCGCGTGGGGGCACGACCACTCTTGCGGAACCGACGGCCAGCCTCGCTTGAGCGCTTCGACGCAGACGCCGTGAATCGTCAACTGACAGTCGAGCAGGTGAAACCCCTCTCTGCCGCTGGTTTTCATACTCACCTTCAGCACTGAATCACTTTTGAACTCGATCGTGCGATTACAGCGGACGCAGACGAGGTGGTGGTGGTGGTGTGGGTGCGGTTGATTGAGTTCGTAGTGCTTGTGACCTTCGGCTAGCTCCAGTTCGCGCAGCAGGCCCAGGTGGGTCATTAGCTTGAGCGAGCGGTAGATCGTCGAGAGGCTGATTTTGCGCTCGGGTGCGACCTCTTGGAGATGGTGGTAAAGGTCTTCGGCGCTCAGATGCTTTCCCTTGGGCAGCTCGCGGAACACCTCTAGGATTGTCTCGCGCTGAGGCGTCATTCGCAGACCGAGCTGATTGAGCTCGCTGCGGAACGTGGTGCTGTCGTATGAATACATGTCGGCTGGTGGCAATAGCCATTTGTGCTGCGAGCCAATCAGATCGTACGCCCTCGCTTATTGACTGTCAACAAATATCGCTAATTGAGAACAATTAGCGATATTCGTCATTGAAATATCATCGAGATGCCATTAGAGGCCCGCAACGAGCGAAGTCGGGGCCAATGCAGGAGCAACACGGAGGCCGATGCTGAAGCCGCTGAAACCACAGGTGTCGCGCAAGGAGTGCGGTATGCTGGCTCCGATGCAAACGATCGCGGCTCGACGGGTTGGCGATCGGGGCGTTGGAGCTTCTATCTAGCGGCTTTGGCGGCACGTGCCTGTCTGGGTTCCGGTTCGGGCCTCGTTCGCCTCGAAGTCAGTATCAAAAGTTAGTGCCGGAGTCCACGATCGAAGCGCGGCCTGCGCCTTCACTTTTTCTCGGTTTTCCCGTAGTCGATTTGCCCGTAGCCGCGTGGTTTGACTGATTTGACTGTTTTGGAACGCCAAGGTTTTCACTGCGGCCTGCTGGCTCGCCTGTGCTCGCTGCTCGCGATCGCGATGCCGCTCGCAGTGCCGATCGCTCCGGTCTCCGTCCTGGCAAGTGCTGCCCCGAGCGTGCGAGTCGCGCAGGCGGGCGGCGAACGACCGGCGAACGACCGAAGCGGTTCGTCGCTTCCCAGCGATTCTCCAGGCTCGGGCCTCTCTGACGACCCGCCGCAGCGCCCGCCAAGCGTGATCCGCTACCCCACCGAGATGCGCCCGTTACCCGGTAGCCTCGACGCAGTCCCCGTATTTAACAGCAACAGTCCGGAACTCGTCCTTAGCGAAGGCATTCTGCTCTCGACCTTTCCTAGCATCGGTCGCCACGACTTTCGCGCGCATCTAGACCATGCCTTCGAGGGGCGCTTCGATATTTTCAGTCACCATATCAGTCGCGCCCGCACCGAGGCCGAGACGCGATCGCTGTTTCAGGGCATTATCGTCGAGAATCCGACCGATCGTCCCGTGCGTCTAGAGGTTTTGCAGGGGGCCAGCTTCCTGACGCGCCCCGATGCTTTGTTTCTCGAGTTGCCAGACTATGTCGATAACCCACTCGGGACGGTGTTCTCCGGGCCGGGAAGTCGCACGGTCGATCGCGTGCTGCGCGGTCGCCGCCAGAGCAACTGGCCCGCGCTGACCGTCCTGGAACCTTACGAGTCGCGCATGTTGATGAACTTGCCGATTCCTGCCGGGACAGTCGTGCCTACTTCTAACGGGCGATCGACGCTATTGCGACTATTTAGCGACGGACCGGTGTACGTGGCCAGTCTGGCTATGTTCGCGCCCAACAATGCCGACGGCAGCGAGCGCATCCCCACCCTCGAAGAGTGGCGCGGCTTGCTCGATCGTGGCTTGCTCGTCGAGCCGCGCGATCTACCGCCGACCCCGCTTGCCGAGATAGAGACGGCCCCGCGCGCGATCTACAGCCGCGTAGCCGGAGTCTCGATCGGCTCGCGCTGGGAGGCTCTGATTACTGACAATGCCGATGCCGATCGCCTGACGGTTCCCGCACCGGGAGAAGCCATCTCCTACGGCATTAGCACGCTGCATCGCGGTCGGCTGGGCAGCGGCCAAGTCCAGAGCGCCGAGATGGTCCGCCGCTACGACGATACGGCAGTCGCCTCCCACGGAAACTACGGTGTCGAGTACGCGCTCAGTATCCCTCTGCTCAACAGCAGCGAGCGCTGGCGCGAGGTGACGATCGCCATACAGACTCCAATAAAGGAAAACACCATCAACAACGGCGCGCTGAATTTCTTCGACCCGCCCGAAGATCGCATCTTCTTTCGCGGGACGGTGCGCCTGCGCTACAACAACGATCGCGGCCGCCCGGTGACGCGCTACGTTCACCTCGTGCAGCGGCGCGGCCAGCTCGGCGAACCGCTGGTGATTTTACGGATGCCGCCGGGCGATCTGCGGTTGGTGGAGCTGGATTTGATCTATCCGCCCGACGCAACGCCGCCCCAAGTCGTCAGCATCCGCACTGAAAATTAGCGGAGAGGAGTCGTGGCACGAGTCAGCTTAGAGCGTATCTTCAAGCGGTATCCCCAGCGCGGGTCGGCAGACGGCAACGACGCGGTATCCGGCGAAACGGTCGTCTTACGCGGTATCGATCTCGATGTGGAAGACGGCGAGTTCCTAGTGCTGGTCGGCGCGTCCGGCTGCGGTAAAAGCACGCTGCTGCGCGCGATCGCCGGGCTCGAAACCGTCACCAGCGGCCAAATCGCGATCGGCAATCGCGTCGTCAACGACCTGCCGCCCAAAGCCCGCAATATTGCGATGGTGTTCCAGAGCTACGCGCTTTACCCGCACCTGACGGTCTACGACAACCTCGCCTTCGGGCTGCGGCGCACGCGGGGTTGGGGCCGCGAAGACACGATTAGCAACACAGTCACCGAGCCAGGCTCGCCGGTTGTCGAGCGCTTCCTCGTCAGCGCCACGCGATCGCTTCCTCCCGCCTTGCGCTACAGATCCGCCCGTGAAGCCGCTGTCAATCGCCGCGTCCGCCAAGTCGCCCAGACTTTGCAGATCGATACCCTGCTCGATCGCCTACCGAAGCAGCTTTCCGGCGGTCAAAAGCAGCGCGTCGCCCTCGGTCGAGCGATGGCGCGCAACCCTGACGTGTTCCTGATGGACGAGCCGCTCTCGAACCTAGACGCGAAGCTGCGCGCCGAGACCCGCGCCCAGATCGTCAGCCTCCAGCGCCAGCTCGGCATTACGACGATCTACGTAACGCACGACCAAACCGAGGCGATGACGATGGGCGATCGCATCGCGATCGTCAACAACGGCCAGATCGTTCAGCTCGGCAAGCCGATGGAACTCTATCGCCGCCCGGTCGATCGCTACGTCGCCGGATTTATCGGGTCGCCGCCGATGAATTTTTTACCCGCTCGCTTCGTCGCACCAATGATGATGACTGGGCTAGGCGGTAACTGGAAGTTCCAGCTTCCCGACACCTGGAAATCAGCGCTTTCGTCCTACGGCAATTGCGAGCTGACGCTCGGCCTGCGACCGGAGGCGCTGAGCTTAGGAGCCAAAGCGCCGGAGAACTTGTCGGGGGCGATCGCGTCGCTCGAGACGTTGGGCAGCGACACTTACGCCACTGTAGATTTGGAAACGGGCGATTCGCGACAGGTGACGGCACGACTCGATGCTGAGGTGAGTTTGGCGATCGGCGATCGGGTTTGGCTGGCGATCGATCCGGCGCGGGTGCATCTCTTCGATCGTGAGACAGGTGTCGCTCTGTCTTAGGACAAGCCAATCTTTGCCGCCATTCTAAGAAACTGATTTGGCGAACTGGCTCGCTGGGTGTGCGAGTAGGGGTCGCTGGGAGCCTGGATAGAATGGGGGCGAAAGTCGTGCGGTGTCGTCTATGACCGAACCGAATCCATCGAACCCTTCAAATCCGTCAAACCAGCCGAATCAAGTGCGACATCAGCAGGGGATTAATCCCAACGATCGATCTCAGGTTCATATCGGGACGATTAACTACGGTGCAACGGAGAAGCGCGATCGCGCGGAGTCGATTTTGCCCGAGGCGGTCGCGGGGGAAGTGGAGATCCGGCAGGAATACGCGCTGCACAACCGGGTGCATATCGAGCTGGATATGGAGATCGATCCGAGCCGGGTCGATCGCTTTGGTGAGATCGATGTCAAGGTTGGCAGCGCGAAGCCGGAGCGCTGTCCGCCGGAGACTTCGATCGCGGAGATTTTCGATGGCAAGTCGATTCGCGGGCGGCTGCTGGTGCTGGGCGCGCCGGGATCGGGGAAGACGACGCTGCTGTTGCAGATCGCGGGGCTGTTGGTAGAGCGGGCGCTGGCGGATGGGGCTGCGCCGGTGCCGGTGTTGTTGAACCTGTCGGCGTGGAAGTCGGAGTTTAAGGATATTCGCAGTTGGATGGTGGCGGGTCTGAAGCTGAAGTATGGCGTGAAGCGGGAGAAGGCGGAGGAGTGGATCGAGGAGCGGCGGATCGTGCCGCTGTTGGATGGGCTCGACGAGCTGATGTCGGAGCGGCAGGAAACGTGCGTGCGGGCGTTGAATGATTTTTTGGCGCAGGATTGGGCGGGGTCGCCGTTGGTGGTGTGTTCGCGGCGGGAGGAGTACGAGGTGTACGAGTCAAATTTGGGGCTGAATGGGTCGGTGATGTTGTTGCCGCTGTCGGATGGGCAGATCGAGTGGTATCTGCGAGGGACTGAGCTTAGTTTGTTATTTCACTCAGCCCCCGCTCCTTGTCGTCAGTCAATCCCAATCACCGCCTCCTCTTCAGCTTCCATCCCTCACTTTTTGCACTGGCACAGAGAATTCGCAATACAAGTTGCATCACCGTACTGAGGTTGGCAGTACATGAGCCCATTAATCTCTATCAGTATTCCTTCGTTGCTCGACCTTATCGGCGAGAAGATATGAGGTACACCAAGAAAATAAAGATACAGATATAGTAGGCGAGTCTTAGGTAGAAACACACTGCATTTTGAAAAGTCTGCGGAAAGTGACCTTGCATACCAAAAACGCCCGGTCTTCCCGCTAATACAGTTTCATAGTAGAAGGCATGATTGCGATTTGCGAGACCTATACTCCCCGTATTAAAAGTAAGACAAGCTAGATGGACGAGAGAAATAGTTAGAATAAAGCAAAAGAAAATCTTGGGGTTACAGAAGTATTGACGCTTGAGCACTACCCCGATCGGAGAGATAGATAAGTTGACTAGCATTGGAAGTGGATTGATCACAAACTCCGCTATGTTACCGCTTCCATCCGTTGTCGCGAGAAACGTGAAGAACGAAAATACCGAGTAGATAAGAAGTAGTAGTGCGAATAGGAGCGAGTTGATTTCCATCTCTGGCTAATCCCATTATTTGAATTCGATCCATCGCTTGAGTAGCTCCGCAAAGATACACAGGGCTACGCAATCCTTAAAGAACTTATAGATCGATGAAGTCTGGCAAGCTAACAGTTTGATAAAGTGCTGGGTTACTGGCTTCAGCTACGGAGACACCCTCTAGTACTGCAATATCTGAATCGAAAGCTGAGATAACAACGCTAGGCACTGTGTAGGTTGCCTCATCGAATTCATAGGAATCGACAGCGGTGAAGGATAAGTCCGCCAGCTCAAGCCCCTCGGCCAAACCAATGAAGTCTCCGTTCGGTTCTGGATCGAAATCCTTGAATACATCGAAGCTCGACCGTGAACTGTCACTCGGACTCAGGACAAACGTATCTCGGCCTTCCCGGCCAGTCAGGTAATCCTGACCTACGCCGCCGACCAGAGTATCATCACCTATCCATCCAAGCAGGTCGTCATCGTCGGCTCCCCCCAGAAGGATATCATTGCCCGAAAAGCCGTTCAGCGTATCATTACCGGCATCACCGATTAGTAGATCGTTTCCGGCATCTAGAGATGAGGGAAATTCTCGATCGCGGAGGAAGCCACCAATACCGTCGGCATCGTCAATGGCGGTGGTGGACGGTCGCGAGCCGATCGCGCCGCAGGTGGTGTTGGCGGTTTGGTGTAGGCTTTCCATCCAGAACTGCCGAGCAACTGCGAGCTAGTCTATTACGAGCCGCTGGAGTTGGAGTGAAGTTCGGACGGTAGTTTAACGTGAGTTCGGGATAAGGAATCAGCTGAAAGCTGGAGTCAGCCTGTGATGGAGAGAAAACACTCTCAATACAGATTGAGCGACGGCTTATTTGGCTGGTGACAGTAGGCAATCAATCCACCCAGAATGTGAATGAGGCAGTTAAACGGACTGCGATGGCGTGAATGCTCGATTTGAGAGATATTCTTGAGCTGGTCGATAACCGTCTCAATAATCGAACGCTTACGCGACAGCAGCTTGTCAGATTCGAGCATCAATTTGTTCTTCATGTTGCGATGGGGCTTGGCAAAGAACTGGATTCGATAGGTCTCAAAGAGCTTCTGTGCCAGGTCTTTAGACACATAACCCTTGTCGCCAAACACCTTCCCGAAGCAGTTTCGTAGGAGATGGGTCACGGGCTTGCGGTCGTCGGTGTTTCCAGGTGTCAGGGTCAAGTCGAGCAGCTCGCCTCGGTCGTTGACCACCAGATGCAGTTTGAATCCGAAGAACCAATCCACAGAAGTCTTGCCCCGCGATGCCAGGTTGCGAAAGACGCGATGCTGGCTAATGCGTTTGTTGTGACAGACCTTGAGGCAAGTCGCATCGATGAAACTGATGCCCGTACAACTCCCGAAGCATCGACGCAGGTAAGCGCAAAGCGGAATGAGAGTGGAGGGGAGCCATTCGATGAAGCGCTGGTAACTCACCCGATTTGGAAAGGCGCTCGCCCAGTCCTGGCATACCTTTTTCGTGTAGTACCCCTTGAAGTGCCGGTAGCCTTCCTGGTGAAACGAAATCAGGATGGTCAGAATCTCGCTCAAACTCATGCTGCGCGGACGCTGCCGCGCTTTTACGTTGCATTCCAGGAGCTGCTGCTTCCAGCGCGCTTCAAATTCTCGGCAGAAATCGTCTACTTCCCAAAACAGAGCTTCTAGACTGGACATGATGGCGGAGGCGGGTGAACGTTTTTTGTCTTGTTCACACTATCTGCGTTCCGCCTTTTCTTATCCCGAACTCACGTTAGTTTAACGCCTCCTTGTAGCGTGAGGCTAACACACATTGTCTTATCGACGAGAGCTAGTGAGATAGGACGAGAAATTGAAATATCAGGGAACGAAAAGGCGGGTATATAGACAGGTGTAAATCAATTTTATTTTCAGTCGAAGAGCGAATGCTCTCTCATTTCCTGCACCTTCTTGGCGACACCTTGACAAGGTAAATCAGGAATACAAAAATGGAACCATAGTAAGCAAGTCTTAAATAAGAGCTAAGATCGACTTGAAATCTTCTTGAGAATCGACTCTCTATCCCAAAAACACCAGGTCTTCCCGCCAAAACCGTCTCGTAATAGAAGGCATAGTCAACGGTGTCATAACCAGTATTACCAGAGTTAAAAGCAAGGCATAATACATGAAGAGACAAAATCAAAATAACAAAAGAATAGAAGACTTTTTTGGGACAGGTATATCGACTCCTAAATACCATTCCAGCCAGAGATATTGTTGAATTTATAAGTATCAGAGGAGGATTTAATACCAGCTCTACAAGCGCTGAAATACCCCCAGTCGTCACAAGGAATGTAGTAAAAGATATGGCAGAGTAAATCAGGAATAATAACGCGAATGCGACCGAGCTAATCATCATCATTGAGTCTTCTTTCTCCTTTATCTCGAAGTTTTTCTTCAGAGGACATCTGGACAAGCATCAATACCCATGAATTTCAGACGGCTTTAGCCGGTCAATCCATACAAATGGGTGACAGACACTTCGAAAATCGCAGGCGTAGGTAGGTGAAAGTACTTGTTCAGAAGTCCTCTCAGGCAATTGATCTTGATAAGTAAGCCTCTAAAGTCTTAGAAAAAAGCCCCACAGCATTATTGAGTACATACTGTAGAGCTTATTAAAGAAATAACGTGCCTAGAGGCGATCTAGAGATCGACGAAGTCTGGCAAGCTGACAGACTGATAAAGCGCTGGATTGCTCGCCTCTGCCAGAGAGACACCTTCCAAGACTGCAATATCTGAACCAAAAGCAGAGATTACAACGCTCGGAACAAAGCGGGTTGTGCCTGCGTGTTCATAGGATTCAACAGCAGTCAACGACAAATCAGTTTGCTTTAGGCCATCGGCAAGACCAATAAAGTCTCCGATAGGCGCTGGACTGAAGTCCTTGAATACATCAAAGCTCGATCGTGTAATCTTGTCAGGACTGAGGACAAAGGTATCTCGACCTCCAAGACCTGTCAGAGAATCTTGACCCGTACCACCAACCAGTGTGTCGTTCCCTGTCCCTCCGAACAATTCATCATTGTCTGCCCCTCCCAAGAGAATATCATCGCCAGAAGATGAATACAGAGTATCGTTACCCGCATCGCCGATGACCAGATCGTTACGGTCATGATGGCCAAGATCGTCAAGTTGATCGTCGTTATTCCCACCGATTATTGTCAGACCTTCAACTTCAGTTGTTTGAGCGATCAACGATTCCGGTGCGTTCAACTCTGACGAACTTGCAGAAAAAGTCCCCCGATATCCAGAAGCATTAGTGAATACTTCATCATCCAGAGCAATCGATGAGATTGACTGATACTGATCGCGTCCGAGCAACTGACCAAGCGCAGACAGACTGCCATCACTGCGGGAATGATCTAGCAGTTCTCCAAAGGTATTCACTACCCACTGATGTTCGTCGCCCGTATTCCGGGGGTCTGGACTGTAGTTAATCAAAAATGCTTCATGTGCAGTTTTCGCGTAGGCTTCGTTGCCTGCAATGCTACGAGAAGCATTGAATCCACGACTAAACATCGAAACAGACTCCAAGGGGAGTGGTGCTTGCGTTCCTTCTTTACGACCGTCAAGATCGTATCCAAGACTAAACGGAACTCTGAATGCTGAAGCTGGATCGAGTGCTGTAATCGTCCCTGCCCCAAAGCCATTACCTATCACAGCACTGTCGTTAAGGCCATCACGATAAACTCGCCCGATTTCGGAAGCAACAAAAGCACCCAAGCTGTGACCAACGAGATTTAGTTCGTCTCCTGCAACTCCGTAGTGCTCGTATAGTACACGGGTAGCAAACTCAGCCACAGGCGCGATCCAGGTGGCAGCCTTGAAGTTCCCACCATCAGCGAGGCCATCACCAATACCACCACCGCTACGTGCTGCCTCCCGCCAGTCCAGAGCAAGAATGCGATCGTTGTCTGTCGATAGTGATTCGCCGGGTTGACCTTTGAGAGTTCCAACTAGGTCGTTGAGTGTACTATCGCTTTTATCCAGGTTGCCGTTCCAACCGTGGATCACAAGCCACGTTTTCTCTGCACCCGCTGGATTCTGAATCTCACGCAGTCCGATCGCCCGGACGCTAGGGTCGTCCTGCAAATACTCATCCAGCGGTGCACCAGGCGCAGGGGCATACCCTCCATCAGTACGCCCACCCCAAACCGTTCCCTGAACCGGCAAGATTGCAGGATCGAGGTAGTCAGGCCGTGCCGGACGCGAGAGAGGCGGATTGAATGGCCCGGTGGCATCTGTCGTGATGTGGACTGTCTTGTCTACACCAAAGTTAGACGAATACAAATCGACCAAATTATCTGCGGCATTGTATTCCTTCAGCTTGACCTCGCCAAATACGCTGTCCTCCGGATTATCGACATCGCGAAACGTCCCCGGAAAAACACTGGGATCGAAGACGCCACCCGACGGGCTGATGGCAAATACCTCGCCAACGCTTTGCCACTCCAGCGCCGGATCGAAAGACGAGCTAGCATCCGTGCGCCCGATCGCAACCTCGGGGCGACGACGTAGCGTATTGCCCTCAGTGGAGAAGTCGCCCTCTCCCCAACTGCTGCCGGGATCTACACCCACCTGGCCGAAAGAATCGAGCGGGTCTACAACTCCCACCTGCGTGAGTACGATCGCGTCATTTCCATTGAAAGTCAGCGCGTTGCTAATCTGCTGCGATTCTGCGGCAAGCTCGTCGCTGGCCTTATCGTTCGAGATCGTAAACGTTTCGCCAGGTAGTATGTTGCCCGTCAGGGAAATCTCTCGGAATGCCCGATCGCTGCCGTTGTGATAAAGCGAGAGTCGAATCCCTTTGGCTTCCAAGTCGATCGGCTCAGAAGACCCATTAAAGAGTTCGATTGACTTGTTCCACTCTTCCCCTTCCTCGTACTTCGACAGAATTAGATTCTGCACGGGCGTCGGCGGCTCTGGAGCGACACCCAAATCATCAATCGTGTCCTTGCTGTAGCCAAACCATTCCGAGCTGGGCGAAAAGCTACCCGTCGCAGATGTCGTAATCGCAGAGTCGAGATTGCGCCGGAGCGTATTGTCTCGCGTCGATTGCAGACCCGAGCCCCACTGACTTCCCGGATCGACCCCGATCTGACCGACGGCATCCAGAATACTGCCATTACGGACGAGTACGACTGCATCATCACCGTTAAACGACAAGTATCCATGCGTCTGGTCTGCACGGCTCCTAATTTCAGCACTGGCCGAAGGGTGAGAGATCACGAAAACGTCACCGGGCTGGATCGTTCCCGTCAGCTCGATACTCCGAGCTGTCGTCTTTCCATTGCTGTAGATCCATAACTCATAGGATTCGTCGCTGAGATCGATAGCGCTCGATCCATCGTTAAACAGCTCGATCGCTTTATTCCAGCCAGAGCCTTCAACGTACTCAGATATTATTGCCATCTTTTCAATCACAAATTGGATAACGCTGCAAAACTCTCGAGAAGCCAAGAGAGTGTTCACAAACAGGACACAGACTAGCAGAATCCTTTGATACTTTGTTTTAGGTTGTCGAGGATCTAATTCTCTCGATTACTAATCACATCATTGCCACGTACATATACAGGGAGGAAAAATTGTTTTCTATGTAGAGATACGGAGAGAGTCAAGTGTCTCTAACAGTTCTGCGTAAAAGTAGCGAGATGAGTGATTCGATAAGCTGGGCATTCATTGTTTTTGTTGCACCTCCTCTGCGAGCTTCCGCGCCTTAAAATCCCGCCCCCAAGACTGCATCACCAACAAAATCGGCTCCAGCGATCGCCCGAACGCCGTCAGCTCGTACTCCACACGCGGCGGCACCTCCGCATATACGTGACGCGCCACCACGCCATCCGCCTCCAGCTCCCGCAACTGCAACGTAATCATCCGCTCCGTCGCATTCGGCGTCAGCCGCCGCAACTCCCCAAACCGCTTGCGACCGTTCAGCAGATGACAGACCAAAATCGCCTTCCAGCGACCCCCGATCACGCTTAACGTCGCCTCCACGTCACAGCCCGTCTTCCAGTTATATTTGCGCGCCACGATCGCCTCCAAAACGGTTAAACATGTCCATTACTTACAAAAATGTAGGGACTTGTTAATAGTATTGCAATCGTTTTAAGTAAGGGTATAGACATCGAGGCACAGCGCATGAAAGATACGTTCGCCACATTTAACGTCACCGTCGAAGACGCGATCGCCTGGGTCACCTTCGACTACCCGCCGGTCAACATTCAGGGTCTGCCGATGATCGCCGACCTGAACATGCTGGCGCAGCGCCTGGAAACCGATCGCGATATCAAAGTCGTTGTCTTCCAGTCCGCCCACCCCGAAATCTTCGTCGCCCACGCCGACACCGACTTCCTGAAAGGGATGTCCGACAAGGCGGTCTCGCGCGATGAGGTCAAGCTGCTCGATCTGCAAACCGCGCTCGAACGCATCAGCCAACTGCCCCAAGCGACGATCGCCAAAATCGAAGGCTTCGCGCGCGGCGGCGGCCACGAATTCGCCCTCGCCTGCGACATGCGCTTCGCCGCCCGTGGCAAAGCGAAGTTCATGCAAATGGAAGTCGGAATGGGGATTTTGCCCTGTGGCGGCGGCGCATCGCGGATGGCGCGGCAAACTGGCCTCGGTCGGGCGCTGGAGATTATCCTCGGGGCGGAAGATTTCGACGCCGATCGCGCGGAGTTCCTCGGAACGGTCAACAAAGCTCTCGACCCCGACGAAATCGGCCCCTACGCCGAAGCGCTGGCAAAGCGGATCGCCCTCTGGCCTGCCGAATCGATCGAAGCCTGCAAGCGCGCCGTCTACGCCTCGATCGACAAGCCGATCGCCGAAGCCCTGAAAGAAGAAGCCTACTGGCTCTATCAGGCCACCAGCCAAACCCCGGCGCTCCAGCGCTTCCAGTGGGCAGACGACAACGGCGCGCAGTTCGACCTCGACAACCAGCGCGCTTGGGAATCACTGGTCGTCGGCGTCCAGGAAATCCAGTAGCGCCATTCAGCCACAAAACGCAGCAGCGGCAGGAGGTCTGCAATGCTCGGACAAACGAACAGAACCAACAAAACGCCACAAGATCGGGGATTCCAGTCCCTGAATCGCGGTTACAACACCGTCTTCAAAGCTAATCGCCTGACGGTGGGGCTGGTCGCACCGATCGAAGCCCACGGCAGCAGCCCGACACCAACGATGCACCGCCATCTCGAGCGAATTCAGCTCGCGGAAAAGCTGGGATTCGCCGCAGTCTGGCTGCGGGACGTGCCGTTTAACGTGCCGTCGTTCGGCGATGCGGGGCAGATGTTCGACCCGTTTGTGTATCTCGGCCTGCTGGCGGGGCAAACCGATCGCATCGCCCTCGGTGTTTCCAGCATCATCCTGCCTCTGCGGCATCCCGCCCACGTGGCGAAGGCGGCGGCCAGTGCGGACGTGCTGTCCGGCGGGCGGCTGATCCTGGGCGTGGCGTCCGGCGATCGACCGGAAGAGTACCCGGCCTTGCGTCGCACCTTTGGCGATCGGGGCGATCGATTCCGCGATAGCTTCGACTACATCCAAGCCGCCGCAACGAACTACCCCAGCTTTGAAAATGCATTCGGTACGCTCTCCGGCAATATCGACATGCTGCCGAAACCCACCGCCGGACGACTGCCGCTCTTGATCACCGGCAGCAGTCGGCAAACAGCGGACTGGCTAGCAAACCACGGCGACGGCTGGATGACCTATCCGCGCGGGCTAGCGCTGCAAGAACAGGCGATCGCCGACTGGCGCGATCGGGTCGCCGCAGCGGGACGATCGCCGCAGCCCGTCATGCAGCCGCTCTACCTCGACCTGACCGCCGACCCCGACACGCGACCGCTGCCGATCCACCTCGGCTTCCGGCTCGGGGCGCGCCACCTGCGATCGCACCTCGCCGCCCTGCAAGATATCGGCGTCAATCACGTCGCGCTCAATCTGCGTTTCAATCGCGCCGATGTCGAGACGACGCTACAGCGCCTCGCCGATGAGGTCCTGCCCGACTTCCATTATTGACAATTCGCGCGATCGCCAGTCGATCGCGCTCCCCACAATCGCGCACCCCAAAACAAGCAGCCATGCCCAAAACAATCCTGATAACCGGCGCGACGGACGGCATCGGCCTCGTCACCGCCCAACAGCTCGCGACTCAAGGACACCGCGTCCTGCTCCACGGTCGCAACCCCGAAAAGCTCGATCGCGTTGCCCGAGAGCTGACCGATGCGGACGGCAACGTCGAGCGTTACGTGGCGGACTTATCCGACCTGTCGCAGGTGCGATCGCTTGTGGACGAGGTCGCAGCGCAGCACTCGAAGCTGGATGTGCTGATAAACAATGCGGGCGTTTTAAACTCGCCCCGAGCCATCACGGCGGACGGCCTCGACGTGCGCTTTGTCGTCAATACGATCGCACCGTACCTGCTCACCCAAAAGCTGCTGCCGCTGATGGATGCCTCCAGTCGCGTCGTCAATCTCTCCTCCGCTGCGCAGTCGCCCATCAGCCTGCCCGCCCTGACCGGCGAGGCGCGCATCGCGGAGGCGTTCGCGGCCTACTCCCAAAGCAAGCTGGCGATTACGATGTGGTCGCGCGGCCTGGCGCAGTCGATCGGCGATTCCGGCCCCGCGATTATCGCCGTCAATCCCGGCTCGCTGTTGGGTAGCAAGATGGTGAAACAGGCGTTCGGAATGGCGGGCAAGGATCTGCAAATTGGCGCGGATATCTTGATTCGGGCGGCACTATCTAATGAGTTTGCGACGGCTTCCGGGAAGTATTTCGACAACGACTCGGGTCGGTTTACGTCGCCCCACGGGGATGCGCTCGATGCGGGCAAGGTGGTGGCAGTCGTGGGGGCGATCGAGTCGGTGTTGTCGAAGGTAGCTCGCTAGGGATCGGAATCGGCGCGCGCGCAACTCACGTCGATGAGTTGCCAGTCTTCGCCCGCGACGACCGTGCAGCGATCGCGCGCCTGCTCCAGGATCGGCGTGCCGCTCCGCGCGATCGCTGCTTCCCGCTCGGCGAAGGGCAGCAGCCAATCTTGCATCAGATATTCGGCGTCAAACGCCTCGCGATCGAGCAGCCAAAAGTCGATGCCGTAGCGATCGACGACCTCGGCCAGCACTTGCGGATCGTCGGTGTACTGCGCCGCGATCGTCGCATCGATGCGCCGGACGATCTCGTCGTAGTACCCAACGTGATACGGCATCGCGAACATGACGCTGGCGAGTACCGATCGTCGCGCGTGGCTGGGAACGTCGTTGCCGAGGCGCGAGAGTGTGGCAGTCATCGCATCGCGGGGTTGGGTTTGCAGGTAGGTGTAGAGTTCCGGCGCTTTGCCCTGGCGATATTTGAAGTGGTATTGGTGCGTGGCGGCGGGCAGCACGATCGTGAAAGCGGCCAGTACCGCGATCGCGCCATTGCGTCCGATGTGCCCGCGCAAAAACGTTCCGACTTGCCACAACCTCGGCGCAATCCAAATCGCCGCCGCCACCGCCAACACCACCAGCAAACTGTGCATGGTGTAGCGGCTCGGGTGGTGGATGCGGAATAGCGTTAGGTGGGCGACGAAAAACAGCCCGATCGAGGCGATCTCCGCGTCTGCCAAAGTTTCCAACTTCTGACGATCGGCGTCGATGTTGAGCGTTCGCCAAAGCGGGATCGGCAGCAGTGCCGCCCAAATCAACGGCGAAGTCCAACTCATTTTGGGCACGATGCCGCTACGCCTGCCGTAGGTGAAAAACTCGATCGGGTTCTCGTGAAAAAACTCCACCCGACCACCGGGTAAAAACTCCACCATTTGGCGAGCGGTGGCGGCGTCGATCGCCGGGTCGAAGGACGACGATCGCAGCGCGTAGGGCAGCAGCACGCAAAATCCGGCCACCAGTCCGCAGACCGCGAGCGCGGTGGTGCGCCGGTCGGGCAGCGATCGCGACTGCCACGTCGATCGCAACCAGCCGAGACCGATCGTCCCGCATGAAATTAAAACGCACTGCGGATAGAACAAGCCCTGTAGCGCGATCGCGGCTCCAACGCCGAGCGCCTGTCGCCGCGCGAGATAGAACAAAAACGCCGCGAACAAAGGGTAGATGAACGATCGCGCCGTGCCGGTGGTGATGTCGTAGCGCATCCAGATCGTCTGGTTCAGCAGCAGCGTCGCAAGGAATGCGGTGGGCGGTGACGTGCCGATCTCGCGGCAGAAGCGGAATAGATAGAACGCGGCGATCGCGGCCAGGATCGGCGGCAGCAGCTTGTTGAAGGTGAACGGCTCGATTCCGGCGATCACGGCGAGGCGGTAGAGCTGCGTGTAGCCCCAGGGCGCGACGAACTGGTGGTAGTCGGCGATCCAGTCGTTGGGGAAGAGCCCCGGATCGAGGAAGCGCGCCATCCAGAAGACGTGCTGCCGCGCGTCGCTATCGACGACGAATTCGCCGCGAAAGGCCGAGAGCAGGGGCACGATCGAGTAGGCAAGCGTGACGGTGAGGCTGAGAGCGAGCCAGCGGCGCGGACGGGTAGGATACATAAAGAAGCTTGGCACTGGCCGTCTAAAGTGGTGAGGAAGAGAATAGATGAGTCAGCAATG
>CALCCD010000103.1 GCA_937899645.1 uncultured cyanobacterium
CAACACTCTAATACGCGCTACTCTAATACGCGCTTCGCTAAGTCGGATTTGGTATAATAAGCCCGGTCGCGCCGAGCTGCAAACGCTCTACACTTGGGAGCGGGCGATCGAGCTGCTGACGTTGCGATCGCCGACCTTTGCTTCGGCCTGGCAGCTGACGGTGGAAGAAGCCAAAACCGAGATTGCAGAAACCCAAACGGGCGTTAAGGCGCTGATGCGGAAGGTGTTTTTCCTCTCCTCGAAAGAGGAAGAAGCCAGCAAAGACGAGATCGAAGCGGGCTGAGAAGCCGATCGCTCGGGCCTGGAGGTTAGAAATTAGGGCGCGGCTCCTGCGGTCGGGCGAATCTCGAGTTCGATGCGGCGGTTGCGCTGGCGATCGATCTCGCTCGTGCCGTCGGCCAGCGGGCGGGTGCTGCCATAGCCGATCGCGATCCAGCGGTAGTTGCCGCGCTTGCGATCGACGCGCTCTTGAAGGTATCGAGCCACCTGGGCGGCGCGATCGAAACTAAAGGCCCGCTCGCCTCCGCTGTCACCGGCCGGATCGGTGTGGCTGGCGATGTAAATCTCCGCGCCAGGGAACTGCTCGATTTGGCCGATCGAGGCGTCGAAGAGCGAGCGCTGGGTCGGGTCGAGGACGATATCGCGGGTAAAGAGCAGGTCTGACGGAAGTGCGATCGTCTCGACGCTGGCCGTCCCCAACTCCTCGAGGCGCGCGGCAATGGCCGCCAGTCGCGTGCGGTTCTCGCTCGACGCAGTGGGCTTTAGGTCTAGGGCGCTTTCCAGGCGCGTCAGGCGCTCGTCCAGGCGCGACAGCTCGCGTTCGAGTTCTGCCAGCTCTCGAACGCGCGGGTCGCGATCGCCAGTCCGTGACGCGAGCGCGCGCTGCAACACAGGTAGCTCCCTGACCTGCTGGTAAATTCGGCTAGCGATCGGCTGGCGCGGGAAACTGGCTTCATCGGGACTGCGGGCGATACCGAAAACAACACCGATCGCAAAACCGCTCCCGAGGGCGATCGCCATCAGCGGCACCGTCGCCCAGCCCCACACGACCCACCGCCAGGTTGAGGCGGCAGAGGTGCGGCGGCGGCGGCGGCGAGACGGGCGCTCAGAAGACATGCGAAATCGGTGCGGGGCGCTTCCTAGGATAGGGCGTCGTCAGCCAGGAGATCGTGTCGTATCGATCGATCGAGCAGCTCGATCGGGTGCAAAACGGGCGGCGTGCGCTCTAGCACCGGAGACGGCGCAGCGACGTGGCCGATGTGCTTTTTGATTTGCAGCGCACAGCCCGGATTGGGCGAGGCGATAACCTCCGCGCCGGTGGCCTTGAGATTGGTGACTTTCTGGCGGCCCAGCTCGCGGGAGACCTCGGGCTGGAAGATGCTGTAAACTCCGGCGCTGCCGCAGCAGAGGGCAGCATCGGCGGGCGCTTTGACCGTGACGCCAGGGATGCTGCCGAGGAGCTGGCGGGGCGGGCTGGAGATTTTTTGGCCGTGGAGCAGGTGGCAGGCGTCTTGGTACACCACCGAAAAGTCGCGATCGGCGATCGGGTGCAGCTCGGCGGTTAGCCCGATCTCGACCAGCCACTCGTGAACGTCCTTGACCTTGGCAGCGAAGGCAGCGGCGCGATCGCGGTAGTCCGGGTCGTCGCGCAGGATATGGCCGTATTCTTTCAGGGTGTGGCCGCATCCGGCAGCGTTGATCACGACCGCGTCGAGTTCCTCGAGACCGAACGCCTCGAAGCGATCGATCGTCTGGCGGGCGATGGTTTTCGCCTGCTCTTCCTGGCCCTGGTGCGCCGGGAGCGCCCCGCAGCAGCCCTGTTCCGGCGGCACGATCGTCTCGCAACCGTTGGCCGTCAGCACTCGCGCCGTGGCCGCATTCACCGAGTAGAAAAAGAGCTGCTGCACGCAGCCCAGCAGCATGCCCACGCGGTAGCGCGTCTCGCCCAAGGCCGGAATCACCGTCGGGAACTGGGCGTTCGCTTCTTCGAGGTCGATCGCGGGCAAGCTCGATTCCATCGAGGCGAGCTGCGGCCAGATTTTAGCCAGAATGCCGCTCGATCGCATTGCGCCCTGGAGGCCGGACTTTTGGTAGAGCCACAGCGGCGGCAGCAGCTTGCGCAGGCGATCGGGGTAGGGAAAGAGATTAAAAGTCAGCGCGCGAATCAGGCGATCGGGCAGGCTGCGCGGTACGTTGCGCTCGACCTGGTTGCGGGTCGCGCCGATCAGCTTGTCGTAGGGGACGCCGGACGGGCAGGCGGTGACGCAGGCAAAGCAGCCGAGGCAGCTATCGAAGTGAGCGCTGGTCTCAGGCTTGAGGTCGCCGCGCTCTTTGGTGATGGCGTCCATCAGATAGATGCGGCCCCGAGGCGAGTCCATCTCAGTACCCAGGACGCGGTAGCTGGGGCAGGTGCTCAAACAAAAGCCGCAGTGGACGCAGGTGTCGAGTCCGGCGGGGTCGGGGGGATTGATGTCATCAAAGCCGATCGCGGTCGGTGCGGGCAGCTCGAAGTCCGCTGAGTCCACCGGGCGACCGTCGGGCTGGAGGTGGGGATTTTGCGCCAGGAAGTTGCTGTCGCGGGCGGGGATCGCAGATGGGCGCTCGGAGGAGGGGGCAGAAGACATACGGCGAGGAGGCGAGATGGCAAGTCGAAAGCCAGGTGCAGCAGTCAATCGCACCATCCGTCCATTTTATGGGTCGCGCGGATGCCCTGCCAGAAGGCCATCTGTCGCTCGGGCTCGGAGTTTGGGAAAAGAAGTCTAGGAAAGCTGCCGATCGGGATCGGCGATCGCAGATTTGGTCTCAATACCGAGCTGGGCTTTCGCCTTGGCGATCGCGAAGGCCGCACCGTTCGTGCCGACCGAAGCGAGCATCTGTTTCGCCGATGCGACCGGGCTGACCGGCTCTTGGCGCTGGCGCTCGGCCTGTCGAGCAGCTTTGCGCGCTGCGAATCGTGCGGGCAGCTCGACCAGTGTCGTGAGGGCCTTGCGCGCGCCCGCCCCGCTCCAAACGGCCATCAGGCACACCAGGCAAAACAGCAGCCACACCAGCCGCAGCGTTTCCACGACCATCTCGGCGATGCGCCCGAAAGCCGTCGCGAAAATTTGGCGGGTTTCCGGGCTCAGCCAGAGACGACCGACATAGGCGAATTGATCTTTGAGCTTGTTCATAGCAAAACCGTTGCACCTCGTGATTCGATCGCAGCGCTCGGTGCGGGCGAAGCGCGACTACCAACATCCTAGGCGATTCTTTTTCGTATCGGCGCTCGGCTAGAGGGACGCAGCAGCACGACAGTCTCGCTCGGGCAGGGCAGCCAGGCGATCGCCCACCAAAGCGATGCGACCGCGATCGCGCTGCCAAGAGGTGGCTTCTGTGGCAATCGTTGGCGCTTGGTTCGCTGGGACTAAGTCCACCGACCCTAGGGCGTTGGATGTTGCAGTCTGTGGCGTCCAGGCCGCTGCCCGCAAGGCGCGATCGAGCGGGAAATCGGGCAGGTTTTGGTTGCCGGTGACGTAGAAGACGTTGCCCTCGAGGTTGCAGGCGTTGGTCGCGACCGCTTCGGCGGGTGGCGCAAAGCTGGCGTTCAGGCGCACAATGCGGTTCTGGGTGTCGATATTGGGAGTGTTAAGGGTGACAGTGCCGCTGAAACTGGCTCCGAGGGCGGAGTCGGCGGAGATCGTGCTGACCTCGTCGAGAAAGATGCCGTCGGCTTCGATCGCGACGCGACCGGCGAAGTTCCGATCGGCGTCGGCGCGGATCGTCGCGAGCCCCAGCAGCGTTAGTGTGTCGGACTCGATGGCGATGCTGCCACCGCTGGCGATACTGGTGGCGCTGGCTTCGATCGAGCTGCTGCCGAGCACCCGCAGATCTTCGACGTCGAGCAAGACGTTGCCGCGATCGCCCGATGCCGCTTCGGTGGAAATCGTGCTTCCGTCCTCGATCGTGAGTAGATCCGCCGTGATGCTAATATTGCCCGCCGCGCCGCGGGCCTCGGGGTTGGCGTCGTTCTCCACCAGGGCCGTGGCCACCAGCTCCGCACCGTCGTCGAGGGCGATGCGATCGGCCACCAGCGTAATACTGCCGCCCAGGCCGTTTTCCTCCGAGGAGGGCAGGCCGCGCGCGTTGCTCGACACCGAGACGCTGATGCCACTCGTCCATTCGCCAATTGAGGTGACGCCCTCGCCGCGAATCTCGATTTCGTCGGCGCGGATCGTGACGTTGCCGCCCCGGCTGAGATCGACCCCGCTAGCGGAGATGAGCGCTCCATCGATCAGCCGCACGTGCGCCGCGTCGATCGTCACGTCGCCGCCGTCCCCCGTGGCGTTATTGCCCACCACTGCCAGGATCGCCGTGGGCAGCACCCGACCGACGCCGATCGCTTCAACCGACTCGCGCGCCACGATCGTCACGTCACCGGCATCGCCCGCGCCGCCGCCCGTGCCCGAGGAGATAATGCCGCCATCGCGCAGCAGCACGCGCCCGGCGGAAATCGAAATATCGCTTCCGTCCCCGTCGAGCAGGCTTCCGGCAATAATCGCGCTGTTGCCGCCCGCCGCCGACAGGCCGCCAAACTCGACGGTTTCCGTTGCCGAGATCGCAATACCCTGGCCGTCGCCGCGATCGATGACGCGGATAAATAGCGTCGAACCATTGAGGAAGGCGACGTCGCGTCCGAACACGTCAATCGCGCCGCTGCCGTCCGGATCGGCGGTGTCGATGGCGCTGGCATTATCAAAGCGTACGTCGCCTGACGCCGCGACGCCGCTAGTGTCGAAGCGTCCGTCGGCCTGGCGCGTCACCGTGCCGCGATCGACACCGGCAACAAACACCGAACCGCGCGGCGCGGCGAGCAGGGCTCCATCCAGCACGACCTCCGAAGCAATGAGGGACACCTGCCGATCGCGATCGACCTGTAGACCGTCGCCGCTGATGCCGATCGTCGTAAAGGTTTCGTTTTCTTCCGCGACCGTACCGGTTCCCGAGAGGGCGATCGCGCCGTTGCCGCCGTCGAACTGCACGCCGATCGGCACGCCAATCGTCAAAATCGGCGTCGGGTCGCTGACCTCCAGCGCACTGCCGTCGTCAAACAGTAGGCGATCGGCGGTTGTCGCCAGAAACGAGCCGCCGATATCGAGGCGCGCCGTACTGCCAAAGAAAATGCCGTTGGGGTTGACCAACACCAGATCGACCGGCGAGCTGGCCGACAGCATTCCGTCAATCTGCGAGGCGGCGCTGCCGGTGACGCGGCCGATCGCAAAGGCCGCATCTCCGGCGATTTCGCTAGGGATCTCGAAGCGTGCCGTTACATCCGCCGGTACGGAGAAAGCTTCAAAGCTGTGAAGAAGGTTATTCCCGGCGACCGTACCGCCCGAAATCGAAACGACGTCTCCGGCAGTGGAGATCGCCGTCTGGAGCGTGGCGTCCGGGACGATCTGCGCAACGAGGGGCAATGGCAGCAGAAGCGACGCGAGCGCGAGGCTCGGCAAGGGCAACCAGCGAAGGGAAAATCTCACGGAACATGCCGCACGCTCGACGTGCGGTCTGGAAAATTGGAGCGGGCAGCAAACCGTGGCGGAAAGTTGCCTGCTGCATCCAATCCCGCCTTGTGAATCTGTATTGGTTCAAACCGCCGAGCTTATCTACCGTAGCAGGACGCGCTCACCATTTTGTAGCACGCTCTCTGCCGTTACGTCGTGCCTCAGACCAGAAAGCGCCCCGGACTGTAGCGGCGGTCGGGATCGAAGCGGGCGGCGATCTGGCCCATCACCCGCCGCGCACCGTCGCGCGCGCCCCAGAGATCGAACTGACCTGCCGCCGCCGCCTGCCGGAGGGCCAGCGGAGCAGAGAGTACGCTTAAGAAACCGCCGTTGTCCTCGCAGACGCGCCGCCAGTTTGCCAGCCGATTGCCGCCCAGGTCGCGGGCGATCGCCGCCCGTCCAAGGCCGCTGCGGTAGTGGACGATCGCCGCGCTGTTGTCTTTAAACAGGCGATCGCAAGCCAACAGCGCTTCGATCGCGGCAGTCGATCGCGTGCCGAATTTGACCGTGCAGCCCTCGTCGGTCGCTCGATCGAGGCGATCGCGGCCCTGCGCCCAGAAGTTTTCTGCCTCGCGCTCGTCGCAGACCCGAACCCGCAAACCGCAGCGCTCGGCTAACTCCAGGGTGCGCTGGCTCTGATCGGCAAGACTGGCCTCGACGGTCTCGAACTTCAGCACCGCAGCCAGGCGACCGCCCAGCTCGAGCGACTGCACCAGCGACGGGCCGATCAGGTCGAAGGCGACCGGCGTTAGCGACGAAGACGCGATCGCGCGGGCAAAGCGGTCGATATCCTCTGGCTCGCCTTGGGCGATCGTCGTCTGCGACGCCTCGGGAACCGGGTAGAGCCGAAACGTTAGCTGGGCGATCGTGCCGAGCGTACCGTAGGAGCCGGTAAATAGCTTCATCAGGTCGTAACCGGCGACGTTTTTGACCACGCGCCCGCCCGCCTTGGCGATTTCGCCGTCGTGGCGCACGAACTGGATGCCGATTAGTCGATCGCGCAGGCCGCCGTAGCGTTGGCGCAGGCTACCCGTATCGGCAGTGGCGACAACGCCGCCGATCGTTGCGGACTCAGGCCGGGTCGGGTCGATCGCCAGCCGCTGGTTCCGGGCGCGCAGCAGCTCGTCGATCGTCGCCATCGCCACGCCCGCTTCTACGGTCAGCGTAAAGTCGTCGGCGGCGTGCTCCACGACGCGATCGAGCTTCTCGGTCGAGATCGCCAGCGCCGCACCTCGCACCAGCCCGCCCCAGTGCAGCTTGCTGCCACGACCGCAAGGAATAACGCGCCAGCCGTTCTCGCAGGCGACTCGCGCCGCTGTTGCCAGCTCGGCTTGGGTTCGCGGAAAGGCGATCGCGCCGGGCGTCTCGTGGGGGTAGCAGCTCGCCGTCAGGCGATCGTGCCAGTTCCGATGCCAGTCGTCTCCCGGCTCGAGGTCGCCCCAGGCAATCGCTTCAAGGCCTGGGCAAGATGCGACCAAAGTAGAGACGATACCCATCTAAAGCAGCTTCTCCAGGCCAAAGACGAGCTGCTTGAGGCCGGTAACTTTGCGAATCGCCAGCAGCACGCCGGGCATGTAACAGCCGCGATCGCTGGTGTCGTGGCGGATGGTGTAAATCTGGCCGGGCGAGCCGAAGATCACCTCCTGGTGGGCGATCGAACCGGGAACGCGCAGGCTGTGGATGCGGATATCGCCCTCGGCGATCGCGCCTCGAGCCCGATCGATGACTTCTTTCTCTTGCACCTTCGGTTCGTTGAATTTCTTACCGTCTTCGACGATCGCCTGGGCCGTTTGGATCGCCGTACCGCTGGGCGCGTCGGCCTTGCTGTCGTGGTGGCGCTCGATAATTTCCACATTGTCGAAGTAGCGCGCCGCCTGTACTGCCGCTTGCTGCATCAGCACCACACCGATCGCGAAGTTGGGCACGATCGCACAACCCGTACTGGCTTTCTCCGCGAACTCCGCCAGATCGGCGATCTGGGCGTCGCTCAGCCCCGTCGTACCAACCACCGGACGCACGCCGTAGGCCAGCGCCGCGCGGACGTTCTCGTAAACGCAACTCGGGTGGGTAAAGTCCACCATGACGCCCTGCTGCTGCTCTTGGGTGGCGACCACCAGGGTGCTCTGCAAGTCGGCGAGGACGGGCACTTCCAGCGGGCCGCATCCAGCGATTTCGCCGATATCCTGGCCGAGCAGCTCGGGGTTGGCGTCGATCGCGCCGACGAGCGTCATGTCTTCAGCAGCGTCGATCGCCTTAATCGTTTCGCGGCCCATCTTGCCAGCGGCTCCATTAACGACGACGGGAATCGGGGAGTTGGAAGCAGTCATGGGTCGGCAGTGGTGGTGGGGTAGGAAACGGCGCGATCGCCAGAGAGCGGGAAGGACGGCTGCGGGTGGCGGCTGCGACGGGCAATCGCGGCAGGCCGTCGGAAGCGGGCCGTCAGGAGCGAGCTAAATATCGGAATCGACGTTGACTTCGTTGAGCGGCTGGCGGCGTAACAGCTCCTCGGACTCCTCGCGCGGCAGCAGGTCAAAAACCTCGCGCAGCTTGTCATCGAGCACCTCGAAGGGGACGTTGCCCGTCGCTTCGAGCACGACGTTGCCCTCCGCATCGAAGATCACCGACTTCGGCAGCATATTGTCGTTGTAGGTCGCTGGATCGGTGGGAGAACCCGAGCTTTCCAGCGGCAGGCTGTCGGCAATCACGGGAATGATGCTCAAATATTTGCCGTAGAACGCTTGAACGCGCGAAACCTTAATGGCGAAGCGCTTGCAGTCGGAGCTGTCTTCGAGGTAGAGCACCAGCAGCGACGGGCGGCCCTTGGCGATCGACGAGGCGATCGACTGCTTGGGCGGCACGATCGAACCGTTCCCGGCATAGAGCGCGAAGATATTGCCATCGAAGCTGTCGTTATCGACCGCCGCGATCGCGGGCGACACTGCCGTCAGCCAGAGCAACCCGACCGACAGCGACAGGATGAGAGTCGTCTGCAGGCGGGACGCAAAAACGGAGAAAAAATCGAGAAACTGCTTGAGCATCATGCCGGGAGCTAGAGAACCGCACGCGGGCGGACAAAGGAACGAGGAACAAAGGGCGATCGCAACGTAGCGCTCGGACTGAACGAACAGTGCAAAGAGCTCGAATGCAGGCAGCACCCACGAAGGGGCTTGATTCAACCGTATCGGCTGGTGCGATGGGCGCTTTAGCGCAAAGTTTGGCGCAGGGGCCATCTGCATGCAGAGGCCGTCTACATAGGGTAGCGCCGAATTCGCCCGCTTCGAGACCAGCGGCGCGAACGCGACGGGGCGAACGCAAGGTTTCACGCACGAAGTTCCGAGGCTTAGAACGTGTCACCCGACGATCGCGCCGCGAGCCGCTTGCGTACCCAGTCGATCGCGCCGCTAACCAGCGCCCCCGCCATCAGCAGCCCGATCGCGGGCGTAAACAGCGGCTCCCAGAGCACGTACCAAAGATCGAGGCCGAGCGGGACTTTCGCTTCGTGGCCGACAACGGCGATCGCCAGCCACAAAAAGCTACCGATTACGAGAAACACATCGGCGACGAGCAAAATATTCAGCCATCTGACCAACCGATCCATTGCGAGCGATCTCCTTGTATCCGTGCAGTTTTTTCTAGTCTAGTTTTTCCAATCTAGAGAGCCCGCGCGAGCCGCGCCGGTCGGTATATTATCGGCTTATCGGCGATCGCCATTGGAGAATCGAGACCTCGCTATACTCGGTGGCATCGACACGGCATTAATACGGTATCGATTCAGCACCGACACAAACGCCCGCATCCCCGGCGAGCAGACCCATCAGAGACAAGAATTTAGAGACGAGCACTCGGAGACGAAAACAATGGACGATCGCGAACTCGCCAGCGAAAAACAGCAGTGGTTGCTCAAAGGCGTCGGCGGCCTGCTCTTCGTCGGGGCGGGGCTCTGCGTCTTCGGCGAAGCGCTCCTCAACAAACTCCAAGAGGAGCCCTGGTTCTTCCTCGGAACGCTCAGCCTCGTTCTGGTTAACTTCGGGCTGTGCATGATGTTCGACAGCCACAACCACCAAATTCGCTATCAAAGCCAGCAGAGCATCGACCGCGAGTAGATACAGTCAGCTCGAGAGTGATGAGAGTTAACGGAACATCCGGCGCTCGCGGAGCCTGCCGTTGGCGGAGCCTTCTTTCTGCGAATAGTGCGGTCTTGGCTCAAAAGCGACAGAGCCAGAGCGCTTAGTTTTTTACTGAACCGATCGTATTGAACCGGCTATGCCGATCGCGCTTTAGGAAGCATCGTGCGCGAAAGCAAAAGCCAGATCGCGAACTGCAATCTGACCGTCAAAGGCAGAAAACGTGACGCTGTGGATTTCCGGGGCCATCACGGTCGTCGGATGATTCGCCGGGAGGGGCGAGTCGCTGCCGTGGAGGTTGCCGCAGGCGAGGCCAGCACGGGCCACGATCTCACCGTCGGCGTTTTTCGCGGAGACCGTCATCGCTCGCGAGCTCGTAATCCAGGCCGTTAGATAGGCGGCAGGTCGATCGAAGCGCAGCTCCAGCGCACCATTCTGCGGAGCGCTGACGATGACTCGCGCGCTCGATCCGGCGGGATAGGCCGGGTTAGAAGGAACCAGCGCGATCGCATTGCTAAAACGTACGCCCAGGTCTGCAAAGCAGTCGGCGACATCCACAAAGCAGGCCAGCCGCTCGAAGGGCAGCGAAATCGTCGCGCCGCGATCGGCCTCGAACTCTTCGTGAGAAGGAGCTTCCGGATTGGCGGGCATCCCCCAAACAGTCTGGGAGCGTGCGGTTCTGGCATGGGGCGCAGCGGCAGATGCGAGCGCGTCAGTGGCTTGGAGCGAAGTACTTTGCATGTCTCGGTAAGGCGCGATGGGCTTGCCTGGACTCGAATATCGACAGTTAAAACTCCGGTCGTTTCTGGGACTGAAATGCCGAAATCGAACTCTAAAGATGGGTTTGACCCCTCACCCTCGATGACATGCTACCAGACGCGTTTAACATCCGCCCTCCGTGTCACTTCGGAGACCGCCATGCGTGTATCTACGGTGTTGCGGGCGACATGCGTACGGAGAAAAGCTGCCGATCGCGGCGCTTGGCGTGCGGGGTCGGCGCGATCGAGACGACGTAATTCCCGTAGTATGTTCGTGAGAATATTGGCGCGATCCGGTTGGCGGTCAGCCGCCCGCAATCGGGCGCGATCGCGACTTTAGTTATTGATGTAGCTATTGGTGTATTCGTCGCTGCGTCCGGCTTTCCAGAAAATGCGGCGCTCGCGACGCGCTCGCTTCTTTGACGCGCCCCGCCGCCCGCTCGTCTTCTCCATTCGCTTCCTCAGCTCGAAATACCATGCCTCCCCTTTGGCCCCGCAAACCCGACCGCAGCGACCCCGACTTCCGACGCTTTGGCGATCGGGTCAACTTCGCCGTCCATGTGGCACTTTTCTGTTCGACCAATAGCTTCCTGTGGTTTCTCTCGACGCTGAAGGGCTGGGATAACGGTTTGCGGCTAACGCAGTTTGGTGCGGTCTGGCTGCTGGCAGTTGTCACGCACGGCGTTTATGTCCTTAAGGTCGCCACGTACCCCGGCGCGGTTGGCACGAAGGCGCTGAAGAAAAAAGACCTAAAAAACATGGAGGCGCTCCAGGACACCGGCAGCGACCCTTAGGGTTGGTGTCGATGCGCGCCGATCGCCTGCTCCTGACTCGCGATCGCGCCAAACCCGGCGAAAGTCCCGACCGCGCTGCCGTGGAGAAACCCGTCCTGATAGACTGTTCGGAGGTTTACTAAGGATTTTTTAAGCAGCTATGGAAGTCGGTCAAAAAGTAAAAGTCGTCAGAGTTCGCGACCGTATCGCTGACGATATGGTTGCCAAGCTCAAGCAGAACCCGGTCGGCACGATCGAGGCTTACAAGATGGTGGACGGCAGCGGCGTCGGTGTCGTCGTCAAATTCGACGGCGGATTCTCGACGTGGTTCTTTGAAGACGAATTAAAGCCTGCATAACCTGCATAAGAGTTGAGGCGATCGCGCCACGCTCGACCGTTTGAGATTATTTGAGGCGAGGAGGAAGGCTACTCAGGGGCCGATTCTTCTCGCCTCTGTCGTGGCTGGTCGCGATCGGCCGCGATTGGCTGTCGGGCGCGATCGGCTGCGGGTTGCCAGTGGGGAACGACCGCGATCGGGCGTTGGACGTCAGACATGGGCGCGCCCTCGCGGATACGCTACCTTGAAAAGCATTCGGCGGCTCGATCGCGCGTCGGGTCGGAGCTGCCACCCACCGTCGCCCCAACCTCGCCCCAATCCACCCAGCATCGAGACTCATGTCATTTATCTTCACGTTCCTCGGGAAAGGCGGTAGTGGCCGCACGACGCTGGCGATCGCCGCCGCCAAGCAGCAGGCCGTTGCCGGTCGTCGCACGCTGTTGGTGGCCTCGAACCCCGCTCCGGACTTCGAGGTTCTGCTCGGTTCGCCCGTCACCAACGCACCGACGGAAATCGACTCGAAGCTCGACGCCGTCCGCCTCGATACGACGCAGCTCCTGGAAGAAAGCTGGGACGAAATCAAGAAGCTCGAAGCCGAGTACGTCCGCACGCCGTTTTTCAAGGAAATTTACGGTCAGGAGCTGGCGGTGCTGCCTGCGATGGATAGCGCTTTTTCGCTTAATGCCCTGCGCGACTTCGATCGCGGTGGCAGCTACGACACGATCGTCTACGACGGTACGGGCGACCTGGAGACGCTGCGAATCTTTGGTATCGCGGAAATCGGCGGCTGGTATCTGCGCCGCTTCCGTAGCGTCTGGGAAAACTCCGATATCGCCCGCACCTTGTCGCCTTTCTTTCAGCCGATTAGCAGCGCCGTGCTGAACGTGGATTTCTCGAAGACCTCAATGTCCAGCAACAAACTTGACGAGCTGCTCGATGAAGGCCAGTCGATGCTGGGCGACCCGTCGCGCGTGGCGGCGTACCTGGTGACGACGCCGTCGGCAGCCTCGCAGGCGCTGGCCACCTACCGCTGGGGACAGGCGCAGATTATCGGCCTGACGGTGGGCGGCGTGCTGGTGAACCAGTGTGACGATGCGAACGCAGTGGGTGAAGCGTTTTCGGGCCTCGAAGCAACGGCGGTTCCCACTTTCGATGAAGGCAACTGGCAGGCCGCGATCGACGCGCTGCCCGATTTCGCCAGCCTTGCGAAAAGTGCGCCGCGCCCGATCGCGATCGACGCCGACGCCAAGACCGTGACGCTCTTCCTTCCCGGCTTTACGAAGAAGCAGGTCAAGCTGATCCAGTCGGGGCCGGAGGTGACGATCGAGGCAGGCGGTCAGCGCCGCAATATCCTGCTGCCCAAGCCGCTCCAAGGGCGATCGGTTACGGGCGCGAAGTTCAATGAAGCGTACCTAACCGTTTCGTTCTAGCGTCACGCTGCCTTTTCGCTCGCATTCTTACGATTTCCCACCATGCCTACTGCTTTAGTTACGGGTGCTTCTTACGGCATCGGTCGTGCCTATGCCCTCGAACTGGCGAAGCGAGGCTACGACATCGTCCTCGTGGCGCGATCGGCGGACAAGCTCGAGGCCGTTGCCGAAGAAATCCGCGCGACCCACGGCAAAACCGCCACGCCGATCGCCCTCGACCTCACCGAACCAGACGCACCGACGCAGCTGTTCTCACGTTTGCAAGCCGACGGCATCGCGATCGACTTTTTGATGAACAACGCTGGATTTGGTGACTACGGCGCGTTTGCCACCAGCGATCGCGGCAAGATCGTGGCGATGGTGCAGCTCAACGTGCTGGCGCTCACCGATCTGACCTATCAGTTCTTGCAGCCGATGATCGAACGAAAATCCGGCACGATCGTCAATATCGGCTCGATCGCCAGCTTCCAGCCGCTGCCCTATATGGCCGTCTACGCCGCGACGAAAGCCTTCGTACTGAACTTTACCGAGGCGCTGTGGGCAGAGAACGCCGACACGGGCGTACGCTTTTTGGCCTGCTGTCCCGGCGCGACGGAGACGGAGTTTTTCAAGACGGCGGGCTTTCTGGAGAACGGCTTTTCGTCGGCGCAGCCGCCCCTGAGTTCGCCGGAGTCGGTGGTGCAGGCGACGTTTGAGGCACTCGATCGATCCAACGATGCGACGGTGGTGGCGGGGACGGCGATCGATAAGGCGATGAGCTTCCTGCCGCGCTTTCTGCCGCGCGAACTGCTGGCGAAGGGCGCGGCGAGTCAGTTTCGTCCGAAGTCCAACGACAACAAGTCGTGACTTGCTGCAAAAAGCCAATGAGCACTGAGCTTGTCGAAGTGCGGGTCAAGGTCGAAGGCGATCTCGCCAAGCACTGTACATCTTGCAGTTGATGGCCTTTAGCAAAGACCGCACTTCGACAGGCTCAGTGCTCATCGACTTTTAATCGAGCAGCCAGTTGACTAATTCACTAAAGCCTTCACCTTCAGGTGCGGCGGTCAGGGCGATCGGCAGATGGTCGAGCCGATCGCGATAGTGCGCCAGGTTGGCAACACCGACCGATCGCGGAAACCGCGTTACGTCGAACAGGCTCTCGTCGTTGGGGCTGTCGCCGACGGTGATGAGCCGATCGCGATCGAAGTCCGGCGCGAGTTCTTCGAGCAGGCGATCGAGGCCGCTAGCTTTGTTCTGATGTGGCGGCTGGATATGACACTGAACGTTGCTGTACGTAAAACCGCAGCGCGCGCCCAGACAGAGCGACTTGATGATATCGATCTGACGATCGTCGAGTCCGCGCACGTCAAATGTCCAGTCGGTCTGGCGGAACGGATTGTCACTCGACTCTTGCAAGTGGGGGAAATCCTGGCAGAGACGGTAGAACACCTGCGAGAGAGTGGTGCGGTGGCGCGACAGCGTGCCCAAATCTTTAAGCATCCAGCCATTGGGATCTCGAGCGCGATCGGAGATCTGCTCCACGCTCAGCGCACTTTTCAGCGTCTTCAACCGCGAGCCTGGGTAAAAGATACCGCCGTTCTCGGCCATTAAGCCCGCGACCGGCAGATAGCAGGCCAGTCCGCTGACCCAGCCCGCCGATCGCCCGGTGGTCACCACGACAGCAATTCCCGCCGCATCGAGCCGCTCGAAGTCCGCGAGCAACGCCGAGGAAAATTCACCCCGGCGGGTGAGCGTGCCGTCCATATCGGTGGCGATCGCGCGGATGTTGCCGTGCCAGTGGGTCAGGCGATCGAGGGGTTGGAGTCGTTCCATAACCGAGACCGAGAAATTACGATTCCCGCACTCTGCGCCCCGGACTGTGGCGACGCGGAGCGTCTGCGGAGGCATTCCGACGCAGAGCGTCGGAACGATGTCGAGCATTGTTTGGCAATGCTCGAAACCGCTACATTTCGCGCACGGAAGGCTCGCCATCGACGATTTCGCCGATCAGCACGGTGTCGGCGACGTTGACGAACAGGCCGTTTTCCAACACGCCGGGGATGTTGTTGAGCTTCGGCTCGAGGCTCGCTGGGTCGTCGATGCCCGCGTCGAACTTCACGTCGATCACCAGGTTGCCTTCGTCGGTGACCACCGGGCCTGCTTTCTTGACGCCCATCCGCAGGGTCGGCTGGCCGCCCAGCGCCTCGATCGCGCGCATCACCGGCGTCATTGCCATCGGGATAACCTCGACGGGCAGCAGGAAGGTCGTACCCAGCTTCTTAACGAGCTTGGAGCCATCGACCACGACGATAAATTCTTCAGCAAGCGAGTCAACGATTTTCTCGCGGGTGTGGGCCGCGCCGCCTCCCTTGATCATTTGCTTGTTGGGATCGACTTCGTCCGCGCCGTCGATCGCCACGTCCATGCGATCGATTTCGTCCAGGGTCGTCAGCGGAATGCCGTACTGTTTGGCCAGTACCGTGGCCTGGAACGAAGTGGGGATGCCCTTAATATCTTCCAAGTCACCCGAGGCAAGGCGCTCGCCGATGTATTGAATCGCGTAGGCGGTGGTCGAGCCGGTTCCGAGGCCGACGATCGCGCCGGATTTGACGCGATCGGCAGCGGCTTTACCGACCTGCTGCTTCATAACGGTGACGGGATCGGGGGCGCTCATGGCAAAACTCCTGAGTGTTATCGTGCGATTTGATTTAAATTTGGCGAGACCGAGTGCGCACTGCCGTGACGCCCCGACTGAGGACGACGAACGTGCATCATGTTGTGTGCGTCGGCCTTGCAACACCGTCGATTACTGTAGCGTGCGATGGGGCGGCGTTCGGCGATCGCGATGCCGACCGAGCTGGGACGCAAAAAAGAAGGCGGTAAAATTAGGGCGCACTGGCTGTAAAGCTGGCCGCGAGGCTAGTTGCGCGGCCGATGCATATGCCGATGTGAGAGATGATGTGTGAAAGAGTTCAGAATGGCGCTCGACCTCGCCACCGAGGAGGAGCTGCAAGCGCTGACGCAGCTACTGTTTCAGCCGCGTTTTAACCCCCTCGATTATTTCCAGACGCCGCACCCGATCGACGTGCAGAGCCGCAGTCGGCGGGACTGGAGCCATGCCCTCGAGGAGCGATTTTTCTACTTAGCGGCGGACGGCGTTACGGTGCTGCGCGGCCAGAGCCACACGCTCTCCTATCGCGACGTGCTGCTCCAGATTTGCCAGTATCTCCACGTCAGCTACAGCGAAACGGCAGAGACCACCGAAATCGAAACCGACATTTTCCTACACCTGTTCGGCCAAGCCTGGAAGCGCCTACCGAGTCGCGATCGCGTCACGCTCAACCGCCGCATCCAGAACGCTTTGACGAAGACCGACTTCCCCAAGCCCCTGCCCCTGACGGTGCAGCGCGACCCGATGCGCTGGCTGCTAGGCAGCGGCGCGATCGCCGTTAGCTCCGCGATTCAGCCCGTGGTGCTCAACCAAATCGCCCGCCAGTTTGCGATCCACTTCGCCAAGCAGCAACTTGCAAAGGAAGCGATGAAAGGCAGCGCCGCCGCCGCGACCAAATTCCAAGGCTTTATCGCCATGCAGATGGCGCGGCGCGGGATGGCCGTCAATACGGCGCGCTACGCCACGACCCGCAGCGTTTTCGCGGCGCTCGGGCCGATCCTCTGGACGTGGCTGCTCGCGGATATCGGCTGGCGGGCGATCTCCACAAACTACGGACGCATCATCCCAGCAGTGTTCGCAGTGGCGCAGATTCGCCTGACCCGCGAGGAAGCGTGGCAGTACGCCTCGTAGGCGATCCGTCTTGTGGCTTTGGCGTCTTGGAAAGCTCGAAGCGAGCGACAGGTTAGCGCTGCCTGAAGAAACAGCCAGCTACATCAGCGGGCCATCGTCTTCGATTTCGACCGAAACCGTTTCGCGACTGCGACGACCGCGCGGGCGATCGAAATCGCCGCGACCGCTCATCAGCCCTTCTAGGGTGGGGCGTCGTTGCTGCCCGTCTTTGCTACCGATTTCCGTTGGCGAGACAATTCCGCCGGAAATCAAGATCTTAAAGGCGTCTTCGACTGAAATGTCTAACGGGATGGCCTCGCTCTCCGGCACGATCGCATACCAGCCACTCGTCGGGTTCGGCGTTGTCGGCACGAAGACACTCAGCATCGGCTCGTCGATTTTGACCTGGAGCTGCGTTGCGAGCGCGCCCGTCACAAATCCCAGCGACCAGATACCTCTACGCGGGTACTCCACCAAAATTACGCGGCGAAAACGATTGCCGCTGTCTTCGAGGACAGTCGAGAGGAGCTGCTTGAGGGTCTTATAAATCGAGCCCGCCAGCGGAATCGCCTGGACGGTGTTCTCGCCTAGATCCAGCAGCCAACGACCGGCGATATTGCGCGCCATCAAGCCGATGAGCAGAATGCTGAGCAGCGGCACGGCAAGCCCGACCGCTAGGTTCAGAAAGACCACCAGCACTGGGTCGAAGCCATCAAATGGGTTGAGCTGCTTCGGAACGCGCGTCAAGAATTCGATAACCCAGCGCGCGATCGTCACGGTCAGCCAGATCGTCGTCGCCAGGGGAACGATCAACAGCAAGCCCGCGATCAAGTCGTTCTTGAGGTCTTGCTTAATTCGTTCGAGGAAGGGTTGGGTCATCGGGTCGGGGTCGGCGCGGTTAAATCGGGCGTTGCGTGGATGGGTTCGCGCGATGCTAAAAAGACAAACGTTACATTCTGTTACGTCTCTCTAGTTTTAACGGCTGTTAAGGCTGGCTGCAAGGTTTTTCTGGTCGGCTGCGATCGCAAGTCGTGTCCTCGAACGCGATACAGCGCTGAAATGAGGTTCGATCGCAGCCTCTGTCGAGATGTGGGGATGCGATCGGCGGAATTGACGCGATCTCCGGGCAAAATCGGCATCCCAGGGCGAATGGTTCGGAAAATGTGTATCAAATCTAACACCTAAGTCCCGCTATTCAATGGGCAAGTTTGGGGGTCGGCTGTTTGGGTCGCGGGCGGGCGCACGCGGGCGAGGCGGTAGCGCTGGCGCTCTTCGATCGGCTCGAGGCGATCGGGGCCGAGTTCGAGGTTTTCCTGGCGCTCTTCGTCGGTCATTAGCAGGGCGCTGGCTCCGGGTGGCAAGCAGTCAGCGTACTCGCGCCCTTCGGAAACGCGATCGAAGAAGGCCACGGTGTCGCGTAGGTAAAACACCAGCGACGGTTTTTCAAACCCGAGCATGACAACGGGTTCGTCCGACTGGCGGATTTCGGCGATCGTCTCGGCCAGCTCGCGCAGGGGCTGCTGGCGCAGTCGATCGATTTCGTTCGCGAACGGATGAAAGCTAACGATTGTCACCAGGCCGAAACCAAACACCTGGGCGAGGCCGATCCAGCGCCGTCTGACGAGAAGAATCAGCCCGATCGCGATCGCGACGAGCGCCAGGCCGATGCCTGCGGTTTGACAGATGCCTGAGGCCATTAGCTGGCGATCGACCTTTGGTACGGCGGGGTCGTACGTGTACCAGAGCGGAATCGTCCAGATTGCGATCGCCCAGCCCAGCCAGAGCAACAGACTGAGGATATGGCCGAAAGCAACCCAGTGCGAGACAGCACGCGTGCGTCCCGGTCGCAGCGGCAGATCTTCCGCTTCGCCGTAGGCCGCTTCGGCCAGCACGATCGCCACCAAAATCGCCCCGGCGGGCAGCAGCGGCAGCACGTAGCTGGGCAGCTTCGTCCCGGCCAGCGAGAAGAATGCGAAAATCCCGAGGAACCAGCAGAGCGCGAACAGCCCGAGCTGCCCCGATCGCGGGACGCGCCGCCAGCCGTCGAATCGCCAGGGGCGCAACTGGGCGATTGCGGCGGGTAGGTACGCCGCCCAGGGAAAGAACCCGCAGCCGACCACCAGGAAGTAGAAGTACCAGGGGGCGCTGTGGCGGTTGACGACGCCGGTGAAGCGCGCGACGTTGTGATATCCGAAGAAGACGGCCACGTATTCCGTGCCGTGCTCGGCGATAACCAGCACGAACCAGGGCAGCGCGATCGCGGCGAACAGCGGCAGCCCCCACCACAGACCCATCGATCGCACCGTCGGCCAGAACTGCCCCGTCAGCAACAGAAAGATCGCAATCGCGAAGCCCGGCAACACGATGCCCACGGGGCCTTTGGTCAAGACGGCCAGCGCCAGCAACACGTAGAACAGCGCGAACCAAGCGCGCGCGGCGGTGGGATTGCCTGCGCCTCCGCCCGATCGCCAGCCGCGTGCCGTCGCGGACGTGCTAAATCCGCCAAAGCCGCCAGCATCTAGGGCGCAGTAGCCCATAAAGAAGGCCAGCATCGCGCCGCCCATACAGCCGGACAGCAGCATATCCGAGACCCCCGTACGTCCCCACACCAGCGTGTGCAGATTCAGTACGGCGATCGCCCCGGCGAGACCACCTGCAAGCCAGGGTTTGAGGTGGCCGAGAGGCAGGCGCGACGGCATCACGCAGCGCACCGTCACAAAGCAGACCAGCGTCATCAGAGCGATCGCCGCGATCGACGATGGCAGGCGAACCGTCCATTCATTAACGCCAAAAGCTCGATAGCCGATCGCCATCATCCAGTACACCAGCGGCGGCTTATCGAAGCGCGTCACGTCGTTGTAGTAGGGCGTCAGCCAGTCGCCGGTCTCGACCATCTGCCGCGCCGCTTCGGCGAACAGCGGTTCGGTTTCGTCGATCAAGCCGATGCTGCCGAGGCGGTAGAGCAGGGTGACGATCGCGACGATCGCGAGGCCGAGGCTGACGAGGAGGGCGGGTGCAACCGTAGCGGCGGACGGGCGGGTAAATGGCGAGCGAGTCACGGCGTCCGGGGAATTTCCTGGCGGGTGAGGACATGTCGATTATCGATCGCCAGCGGCACCGCACAGCGCCCACAGAACATAATTACCCTATGAGCTGGCCCGCGAACTCCCGAACTCCCGATGCGATCGACGGTTGGCGTTGTCCGCACTTTTGCCAAAGCCGGTGGATGGAGAACCTGGCGGCGTTGGGCGCGATCGACGCTGCTGGTGAGGCTGACGCGATCGCGACCTTCCAGATGCTCGATCGCGCCTATCGCCAACCCTGGCGGCACTATCACGATCGCGGCCACGTCACCGCCTGCCTGACCTTGTTCGACGACCTGCGATCGCACGCCAGTGACCCCGCCGCGATCGAGTTCGCGCTCTGGCTCCACGACGCAGTTTACGTTCCGCGCCGATCGGACAACGAGGCGCGATCGGCGATCTGGGCGCGATCGCTGCTGGCGCGCTGGCAGGCCGACGAGGCGCGGCGGAACTGGATCGCAGCGGCAATCCTGGCGACGCGGCACGGCCTCGCCGATCGCGAGTCGAGTCAAAACAACCCGCCCGATCGCGACACGGCGCTGCTGCTGGACATCGATCTGGCGATCCTCGCCGCGCCGGAGCCGGTCTACGATCGCTACCTGGCCGCAATCCGGCGCGAGTACAGCTTCGTAAACGATGCAGCGTTTCGGGAGGGTCGGCGGACGCTGCTGGAGTCTTGGTTGGGGCGCGATCGAATCTTTCACAGCGCGATCGGCATCGAACTGTTTGAAGCGCGGACGCGTCACAATCTGCAACGAGAACTCGATCGCGGCAATCGCAGCGATAAGCTGAATTCTTCCCGCTCCCGTCGTTAGTCCGTTTACTCTACCGCCCCGCCATGCTTCGCCACTCCCCGATCGTCACAATCCTCGGACTCTCGATCGCGCTCCCGGCGGTAGCACAGATCGTCCCGACCCCAGGCTCGACCGATACGCAAATCGACATCACGGGCGATCGCCTCGACATCAGCGGCGGCCAGACCTCCAGCGATGGCGCGAACCTCTTTCACGACTTCGCCCAGTTCGACCTCAGCGCCGAACAGCTCGCAACCTTCCTCGTCACCGGCGACGTGCAGAACGTACTCGGGCGCATCGGTGGCAGCGTCTCAACGATCGACGGCGCGATCGCCATAACCGGCAGCGACGCAAACCTGTTTCTGATGAACCCGGCGGGCATCGTCTTCGGGGAAAACGCGCGCCTGAACGTGGCGGGCGACTTTACGGCAACGACGGCAGCGGGCATCGGCTTCGGATCGGGCTGGCTAGAGGCGGCAGGCGCGGCGGACTGGGCGGAACTAACCGGCGATCCGGTGGCGTTCGACTTTGCCGGGGCGGCGGGCGCGATCGTCAATCGCGGCGAACTGCGCGTCGGCGACGATGCCAACCTAAATCTATTCGGCGGCGCGACGGTTAACGACGGGGCGCTAGCGGGCGGCAACGTCAGTCTGACGGCGGTATCGGGCGGGGCACTGCGGCTGAGTTCGGCGGGCAACGTCTTGAGTCTGGAAATCGATCGCGAGCGGGCGATCGATGCTGGCAGCGCGACCCTACCGGAACTGCTCGCCGGTGGCGAAGCCGAATCCGCTAACACCCTGCAATTTATCGACGGCGTCGCCCAGCTCGGTTTAGACGATGTCAGCGAACTAGCGGCGGGCGACAGCATCGTCACCGGTACGATCGACGTCTCGGGCGAGACGGGCGGCATCGCGCAGGTGCTGGGCGATCGCGTCGGGCTGGTGGGTGGCGCGATCGACGCATCGGGACAGCAGGGTGGCGGCGAGATTTACGTCGGCGGCGAGTATCTCGGCGGCGGGACGCTCCCGACGGCGACTTTCGCGACGATCGACGCGAACTCGAGCCTCGACGTTAGCGCGATCGTCTCCGGCGACGGCGGCACAGCGATCGTCTGGTCGGACGACACCACGCGCTTTTTCGGCAATATTTCCGCCACCGGTGGTACGACGGGCGGCGACGGCGGCTTTGTGGAGACTTCGGGTGCGGCGCAGCTATTTGCCACGGGCTTTGTCGATACCGGCGCAGCCTTCGGCCTGGGCGGAACCTGGCTGCTCGACCCGAACGACATCACGATCGTTAGCGGCAGCTCGGACGTCAATATCAACCAGAGCGGAACGCAGTTCGACACCACCGACGATGGCGCGATCGTCACCACCGAGTCGATCGAGATGGCGCTGTCCGCCGGGGATGTTGTCATCATGACCCAGAGTGCCGGTGCCAACACTCAAAACGGCGATATTTTCGTTAACGGTACGATCTCCCCGCCATCATCATCGGGCGGCTCGTTAACGCTTAGCGCCGATCGCAATATCACCGTCTCCGCGCCAATTTCTCTCGGCGCGGGAGGGAGCCTCTTCCTCTTCGCCGATGCCGGTGGTGTTGATATTGCCGCCAATCTCCTCACGCAAGATGGCGACATCGAGCTGGCAACAGGCTCGGCCTCGCCAGGATTTTCTGGCGTTGGCGAGGGCATTCGCATCGGCGCACAGATCGAGACCGGTGGCGGCAATATCAGCCTCAACGGCAGTGCGGGCTCGACGGCGGGCGGCGTCGGCATCGAACTCGAGTCGGGGGCATTGCTGCGGACGATCGACGGTGGCTCGATTACGCTAACGGGCAGCGCCAACAACGATCGCAACGCGATTTCAATTAACTCCGGCGCGCAGCTCCTCACGGCCAGCGGCAATATCACCCTGCAAAGTACGACTGACCAACCCATTGTTAGCGATGGGACGCTTCAGGCCAGCGGTGGCAACATCACCTTCAGCACTAACAACAACATCACCTTCGGCACGCTGATATCCGGTGGCGGCAATATCACCCTCATCTCCAGCAGCGGCGTCAATAATGGCAGCCTCGACTCCGACGGCGGCAATATCGTCGTCACGGCTAACGGGGGCTTTTCGTCGGACGAAATTGACAGCAGCAATAGCTCCGGAGACGGTGGCGAAGTTAAGATTACGACGACGAATTCCGACATTTCCCTGAGCGGTGGCATCGACGCGCGCGGCTCCACCGGTGGCGGCCCAATTACGCTCACGGCTGGCTCCGGCCAGCGCGTTTTCGTCCTCGGAACAGTGTCTGGCACACCCGACAGCATCGTCACCAGCGACGGCGCGAATATCACCATTAGCCAGAACGGTGATACGGCCACTGCGAACACCAGCTTTAATTTCGAGATCGGCGCGAACACCGACGATCTGAGCGCGAATAACGTCGGCGGTACAGAAGGCAGCATCAGCAATGGCACGACAACGATCGAGACGGGCACGATCGTCGGCGGCGCAGTTTCCGGCGTCTACACCGAAGGCGGCATCACGATCGGTCCGGGCGAGCTGCTAGCAGGCGGCAGCCCCCCCGCATCGATGCCCGATCCTGCTCCCGCACCTGCTCCCAGTCCATCTCCAAGCCCGTCACCGAGTCCCGACTCCAGTGACGACAACCAGAGTGACGGCCAGGGCGACTTCCATTACTACTGCCAGTGCCACTTCCTAGTCTATTATTATTTCGACTCCCTTTTCGACTTCCAGTTCGACGGCCTTGGCGACAATCATATCGACGGCCAGGGCGACGACGATCGGGGCGACGATAACCAGAACGACGGTCAAAACAACGCCAACCAGAACAACACCCCAAGCCCCTCACCGAGTCCCGAGCCAAGCCCATCCCCAAGCCCGTCACCCAGTCCTGCGCCGAGCCCCGAACCAAGCCCTTCGCCGAGTCCCACACCTTCACCGAGTCCCGCGCCGAGCGCTGAGCCCGCTCCAACCCCGGCAGAAGATCCACCATCCGAGGTCGCCAACGATTCGAGCCGCAGCCCGGAAACCACCGGCACGAACCAAGCGGAAGCTGGTGGCGATCGCACGGACGTCAACCAAAACGGGCAAAACGACGAGCACCACGACCATCACGACGACGATCGCAACGATGGCGGCGGCGACGGTGATAACGACGATCGCAACAACAACGGAATCGGGCGCGCAGCCAACCTAGCCGTGCTTTCCGTCTCCCAGAGCCCGACCGAAGTCGCGCGGCTCGACAACGACTTCAGCGCCGAGTACTCCGAGTATTTCGCGGGTGGCGTAACGCCGCTGGACGCGCCGAAGACGCAGATTTCCGATATGCGCGAGGCGATGGGGCGAGTCTCGCGCGAGTTCAATTTACAAACGGGACTGGCCTACGTCCACCTGCAGCCCGAAGCGATCGAGATTTCCATCCTGACGGCGGACGGCGTGCCGATTCGGCATATCCAGCCCATCGATCGCGATGAATTTCTCAAGACCCTGGCCGACTTTCGCAACCACCTAGTCAATCTGCGTCTGCGCCGCCTGGAACGCCACCAGGAATACGGCGCGCAACTCTACGACTGGATTATGCGCCCGATCGAGGCCGAACTAGAAGCACGCGGCATCGACACGCTGATGTTTGCGATGGATGCCGGTTTGCGTAGCCTACCGCTGGCGGCGCTCTACAACGGTGAGGAATATCTCGTGGAGAAATACAGCCTCAGCCTGATTCCCAGCCTCGGGCTCGTCGATACCAATTATCGATCGGTGGTCGGTCAGCCCGTCCAGGCGATGGGAGCCAGCGAGTTTCAGACCCTGCCTGCCTTGCCCGCCGTCCCCGCCGAACTCGCAACTCTCGATCGCATCTGGGGCGGCGACGTGTTCCTTAACGAAGACTTTACCCGCACGAAGATCGTCCGCAGCCGCGATCGCAACGCCTACCCGATCGTCCACCTCGCCACCCACGGCGAGTTTACTTCCGGCTCGGTGTCTAGCTCCTACCTCCAGCTTTGGGACGAGCGCATCAGCCTCGATCGCATCCGCAATCTCGGCTGGAACAGTCCACCGGTGGATCTGCTGGTGTTGAGTGCCTGTCGGACGGCGTTGGGCGACGAACAGGCCGAGCTCGGCTTTGCGGGTCTGGCGGTGGCGGCGGGCGTGAAAACGGCGATCGCCAGTCTCTGGTACGTGGACGACACCGCCACCTTTATGCTGATGACGGCGCTTTACGACTATCTTGCGACTGCGCCGATCAAGGCCGAAGCATTGCGATCGGCTCAGCGAGCCATGATCGACGGAACCGTACGCGTCGAGGACGGCATGCTAATCGTCGAGGGCATCGACGAGCCGATCCCGCTACCGGAGTCGCTGCATCGCCTGTCAGGAAGAGATTTCAGCCATCCGTACTACTGGTCGGCCTTTACCGCGATCGGCTCGCCTTGGTAAGCGATCGCCCCGAGACCTGGTAACTTCGGGAACCGACGACGGCGCGCGCCGCGACTGAAATCCGGGCGCACCAGCGACGCGCATTTACGACATGTCAGTTCGTGCCACCAAAGTTGCGGTCAAAGTGGCCCAGCGTCCGGCCTCCAGGATGCAGTAGACGATCGCGACATCGACGATCGCCTTCTTTCTGGCACCGCACGAGAAGACGCGCCGCCGAATCAGTCGGCATCAATCGGCTCAGAACGCACGACTTCAAACGCCAGCGAGAAAAAGTTCCGACGTAAAGCTGCCGTGCAGGCCGTAGGGAATATGGCCGCGTAGATTGAGCTTGGCGATCGCGCCCGCCTCAATGTTCTTTGCGTCGAGGATATGCAGCGACGAGCGGTGGAAATCGGCCTCGTACACCAGAATCAAGATCCAGCCGTCGTCCTCAGCCTCGCCGCCCGGACGCGGCACGAACAGTGGCTCGCCGCCAAACCCACGGGGCGCAACGCTGTAGAGCTGACGATCGCCCGTTTCGAGATCCATCTTAATCACGGCCTGCAGCGGCGCATTTCCCGCCGCCTGCTCCGTCGCGCCGCTGTAAACGTAGCGATACGGGCGACCGACGCGATCGGGGTGCAGCACCGGAAACTCGCAGCAGCGCGACTCGAGCACTTCTCGCGTGACCGTGCCGGTGGCGCGATCGATGCGGAACCGCCAGAGTTCGCCCGCCGGAATTTTGTCGAAATCGACACTGAGGAAGTCCGTACCCTCTTCTACTTCCGGGAATGAGGCGTAGCAAATCGAGTCGAGCACCACCGTCTCGCCCTCCTCCCAGGCGTTGGAGTGATGGAAGATAAAGCAGGGGTCGGTTTCGTAAACCTCCGGCTCGCCCCCGTCGCGCGGCAGCAGGTAGATTTTGGTCGAAGCGCTCGGGTCGAATTTGATGCACTGCCCCGCCCCGCAGAAGCCCAGCAGAAACGGAATCGGGTTGAAGTTAACCGGGTTTTGAGCGAAGATTTCGTGCTTCGTCGTAATCGCCATATCGTGCATGAACGCGAAGCCGGGAATCGATCGCGCGTGGCGGCACGCCAGCGAGCCATCGGGCGCGAACTCGTAGGTTTCGATCGTGCTCGACAGGCCGGTCTTGACGCTGAAATTCACCAGGCGCTTCTCGCCATCAACATCGGGGTCGATGCGCGGGTGCGCTGCAAACGAGCCACCCTTCGGCAGCAGACCGCCCAGATTTTCCAGGCCGATCGTCTCCAAAGTCTCGGGCTGCAAGCGGTGCGGTAGCGACCCTTCCCACAGCGCCAGCAGCTTCTCGCCCCAGTACAAAATATTTGTGTTGGCGATATTTTTCAGGTTGACATCGAAGATATTCGCCAGCCAACCGCCCGGTTTTTGCGTGCCGAAAACGCCGCGATACAGCGGCTTGTCCGCCTTCTGTTCGGCGACATAACCTTCGGTGCGGACATAACGATTCTGGAAGTGGGCACGACCGTCGCCGGGAAAGGCGATCGCCGCAATCATGCCGTCGCCATCGAACGGGTGCGCCACCGGCGTATCGCCAATCTCAAGCAGACCGGGGCCGTTGCGGAACACCGTGCCGGTTAGCTCGGTGGGAATTTCGCCCTCGATATCGTCGATCCAATAGGCAGCTTCTTCGGTTTGGGACTGGTAGCCGCGCTGCCAATCTTCGCGAGTGTAACGGGACTTATTTTCGGTAGCCGGGGGAGAAATCGTCACGGTGGGCGGCGGTTGGGGCGCGAGTCGAGAACTAATTGTTTCGCATTGTAACGTCTCGTCCCGTAATGTCCCGATTGACAGGGTGCGTCGCGATCGCGATCAAGGGGAAAACCTGCGACAAATCACCGCAGTCACAAATCGCCGCAGTCACAACGCACCACGCTCGGTTTGCGCGACGGCGGTGTGTTGCACCCGAAGTCCACACGATCGCGCAATTGCGGCACGAAATCGCGACGCACTCTCTAAGCCATATTCAAGCAAGCCATATTCGAGCAAGTCATCCTCGACTAAGAGTACTCCACGGAAATAAATGTCCAGTATTCAGGATTCGAGCACTGAGCTTGTCGAAGTGCGTCACACCCAGGCTTCGACAAGCTCAGCCTTCATTGGCGGCTTCTGGACAAATATATTTGTGGAGTGCCCTAAGTCATCTTTGACTTACGCGGCGATCGCTTGCCGCTCGTCGTATGGCGAAACAGGCTCGACTCCGGATCGATTTCTTCTGTGGCAAACTTCGGCAGCACCTCATTAATAAAGGCATCCGCCGCCTTCGAGCGGTAGCGGTTGGGGTTGTAAATCGCGTTGAGCGTGCGCATCACCACGATGCCGTCCACTTTCGCGTGGTGAAGCACGCCCATCTCCAACTCTTTCTCGATCGCCGAGACCGAAACGAACGCCGCACCGAGGCCCGATTGGACGGCGTTTTTAATTGCCTCGATCGAGTTCAGTTCCATCTCCAGCCGCAAGCGCGCCGTATCGATGCCCGATCGCGTCAACACCTGGTCGATTACCTTACGGATCGTCGATTGCGAGTCGAGGGTGATGAATTGCAGGTTGTAGAGATCTTCTTTGTCGATTGCTTCTGCCTTGACCAGCGGATGCGACACCGGCAAAATTAGCGCCAGTTCGTCTTTGGCATAAGGGATGATCGCCAGCGCGTCCTGTAAATCCGACGGCACTTCCCCGCCGACGATCGCCAGATCTACCTGGCCGTTGGCCACGCTCCAGGAGGTGCGCCGAGTCGAGTGGACGTGGAGCTGTACGGCGACGTCCGGATAGCGCGAGCGAAACTCGCCAATCATGCGCGGCAGCAGGTACGTCCCGGTGGTCTGCGACGCGCCGACGATCAGCGTGCCACCCTGGAGGTTTTGCAAGTCTTCGAGGGCGCGGCAGGTCTCCTGGCACAGCGTCAGAACCTTCTCGCCGTAGCTGAGCAGCAGGTGTCCGGCCTCGGTGAGTTGGGCGCGTCTGCCGCCACGATCGAAGAGCGGCACGTCGAGCTGGCGCTCGAGGTTTTGTACCTGCAAGCTAACGGCAGGTTGGGACACGTAGAGGCTATCGGCAGCGCGCTTGAAACTCCCTTCCGATGCGATCGCCTTAAGGATTCGGAGCTGATCTAACGTAAAAGGAAGGTCGGACATGGTGCGTCTTTAACTAATGCGTGATTGGCGTTTGAAGATTGGAGATTCGCACGCAGAGTGAGGGAAATGGTGCTGTGAAAAGTAAGAGGCTGCTAAATGCGGCAATTCGCGCGATCGACGCCATTTCTACCCCAGCAGCAGCGTCGCCGGACTCCATCTCTTGCAGTATCGCCGTACGCAATGCCTTCGTTCGGACTTTTACCCGACACCACCATAGGCGAGAAGGGACATCTGTCAATACTTTACTATCGCTTCGAGCGCACCGGGATCGTCCAGTTTGCCAGTTTTTCGATGCGATCGAACCCCGCGATCGACTCCCCTCAAAAATCTCCCCAAAAAGCATTTATTCAAACGGCGATCGCCCCGCGACTTCCTTCCCCACTACAGGCGCTTGTAGCGTCGATCCCCTTTTGGTAGAATCTATCGCACACTTGAGACAAAATGCTTAACGGACAGGCCAACGTGTAGTAGGGTCTTTCTGAAAGCGCGGCTGCGAGCGATATCGGCTGAGTCATATTATTTCGGCTCCCACACGGTCTCCACGCAGACGATCGCGACAAAAGCTTTTGAGTGACGAACGTAGTCCCCGCTCGGGAAATGCGCTCCGGGAATCTTCCCGCGCAGTTCGGTTCGCCCCGCTCGAATCGAGTTGGTTGTAGACAAATAATCGTTTTAGAGGAAAAACATGAGCACGAAGCCAGATCGCGTAGTTCTTATTGGCGTTGCCGGAGACTCCGGGTGCGGTAAATCGACCTTCCTGCGCCGACTGTACGATCTGTTCGGGCAGGAAATGGTGACCGTTATTTGTCTCGATGACTACCACAGTCTCGATCGCAAAGGCCGCAAAGCCGCAGGCGTAACCGCCCTCGATCCGAAAGCCAACAACTTCGATCTGATGTTCGAGCAGATCGCATCGCTGAAAGACGGCAACCCGATCATGAAGCCGATCTACAACCACGAGACAGGCGAACTCGACCCGCCCGAGCGCATCGATCCCAACCACATCGTGGTTATCGAAGGGCTGCACCCGATCTACGACGAGCGCGTGCGCGGCCTGCTCGACTTCAGCGTCTACCTCGACATCAGCGACGAAGTCAAAATTGCCTGGAAGATTCAGCGCGACATGGCCGAGCGGGGTCACACCTACGAAGACGTGCTCGCCTCGATCGAAGCGCGCCGTCCCGACTTTGAAGCCTATATCGACCCGCAGAAGCAGCACGCTGACGTGGTGATTCAAATCCTGCCCACCAAGCTGCTCGAAGACGACAAGGAACACAAGACCCTGCGCGTCCGCATCATTCAGCGCAACGACGTAGACGGCCTCAATCCGGTTTACCTGTTCGACGAAGGCTCGACGATCCACTGGACGCCCTGCGGTCGCAAGCTGACCTGTTCGTACCCCGGAATCCGTCTGTTCTCCGGCCCCGACAGCTACTACGGCAATGACGTTTCGGTCGTGGAAGTCGACGGTAAGTTCGACAATCTCGAAGAGATGATTTACGTCGAGAGCCACCTGAGCAACACCTCAGCCAAGTACCACGGCGAGCTGGCGCACCTGCTGCTCAAGCACAAAGATTACCCCGGCGCGAACGACGGCACGGGTCTGTTCCAAATGATCGTCGGCCTAAAAATGCGCACGGCCTACAACCGCCTGACGGCGAAAAGTGGCAAAGTCGCCGTTGGCGTGTAGCTTCTGTCGCTTTACTAGCGGCTCCTGAGCGCGAGCCGCGATCGTCATCCCCCGATTTGGCCCAAATTAAGGCCGAGCCGGGGGATATTTTTTGTGGGTATTGCCAAGTTCGGGGGCGATCGCCAGGCGATGCGAACGTCGAGGCGCGGGGAAAGATCGCGCCAGCAGTTTCTGTAGTTTTGTATACTTTGAGTGAAGATCTGTCACGAACTCAATAACTCGTGTCACGATCGTGAGGGCGCAGCCCGCCTCCCCTTTCTACGTATCGCAAGAGAGACGTAAACTCGCGTGAATTCTCACCCGCTGTCCGAACTCGCTCGCTACGACCGCGAGGCGATCGCCCGCTACTACTGGCGTCGTCCGTGGCAGATTCTCGGGCGCAGCCTCGAAGTCAGTTTCATGCTCTTGCGCCTCGTGCTCGGAGTGGTGTTCGACGGCTGGTTCGATCGCACGGAGAAAAACATCAAAAAGCGCGCGGTGCAGGCCCGCGAAGCCCTCACCAACCTCGGCCCGACGTTTATCAAGGTCGGTCAAGCCCTTTCGACCCGTCCCGACCTAATCCGCCAGGACTACCTCGACGAGCTGATCGCGCTACAAGATCGGCTCCCAGCCTTCCCCAACAAGATAGCCTTTCAAATTCTCGAAGAAGATCTCGACCTGACCCCCGGCGATATGTTTGCGGAGATTTCCCCCGAGCCCATCGCGGCGGCCAGTCTCGCACAGGTCTACCGCGCTCGTCTCTACAGCGGTGAGGAAGTCGCCCTCAAGGTTCAGCGCCCGAACCTGATTCCAACCCTGACGCTCGATCTGTTCTTGATTCGTCTCGGTGCGGGGTTGCTCTCGCCCTATTTACCGCTCAATCTCGGCCACGATCTACAGCTCGTTGTCGATGAATTCGGCGCGAAGCTCTTTGAAGAAATCGACTACGAAAACGAAGGTCGTAACGCCGAGCAGTTCGCCGAAAACTTTCGCGACACGCCCCGCGTCAAAGTCCCGAGCATTTACTGGCGCTACACCAGTCGCCGCATCCTGACGCTGGAGTGGATCCAGGGCTATAAGCTTACGGAGATCGAGCGCCTGCAGAGCGTCGGCATCGATCCGAACGAGATCGTCGAAATCGGCGTGACGAGCGGCCTTCAGCAGCTCTTCGAGTTCGGCTTTTTTCATGCCGATCCCCACCCTGGCAACCTGTTCGCCACCGCCGAAGGTCGTATGGCCTATATCGACTTCGGCATGATGGACCAGCTCGACGAGAAGACGAAGGAAACCCTCGTGGACGCGCTGGTTCACCTCGTCAACAAGGACTACTCTCGGCTGGCCGAAGAGTTCGTGCGGCTGGGCTTCCTAGCCGAAGGCACAGACATACAACCGATCGTCCCCGCTCTGGAGGACGTGCTGGGCGATATGCTCGGCAAAAAGGTCGGCGACTTCAACATAAAGACAGTGACCGATCGCTTCTCGGAGCTGATGTTCGACTATCCGTTCCGCGTCCCAGCCAAGTTCGCGCTGATTATCCGCTCGGTCGTCACCCAGGAAGGTTTAGCTCTCAGCATCGACCCCAACTTTAAGATCGTCGATATCGGTTACCCCTATATCGCCCAGCGCTTGCTGACCGGCGAGTCGCCGCAGTTGCGTCGCCGCCTGCTCGACGTGCTGTTTAAAGACGGTAAATTCCAGTGGGATCGCCTCGAAAACCTGCTGCAAATCGCCCAGATCGACGACAGCTTCGACTTGCTGCCGACGGCACGCCTGGGGCTGCAGTATCTCCTGTCGGAGGAAGGGACGTTCCTGCGCGAGCAGCTCCTGTTAGCCCTGACGGAAGACGATCGCCTTCAAACTGAGCCGGTGCAGCGCCTCTGGGATTTGGTTAAGTCGGACATTACCACCGACCGCATCTGGGACGAAGCTGTCAGCACGATCGTCGATTTTTCCGCTAAGCGCGCCACCTCGCTGGCGGCGAGCTGGCTACCCGACGCGGCGATTAGCGCCTTTAGCGGCAACGGCATTCGCTAGCCCGGTTTTACTGCGCTTGCCTCTGGGCTGCGCCCCTGTCGACGCATCGATATTCCGACAGTTGCGCCCGTTCCGTGGCAAAATTTCAGCGTTGTTTTTTGCGGCGTCGGGCTCGGCGTCAGACTCGATGTCAGACTCGCTATCCGGTTCGTTATATTTCGGCCCTCCCGTCCTCGCGATCGCCGCTTACCTGCTGGTCGCCGCAGCGTCCGGCTTGGCGTTCTACACGACTCTAACGGGCGAGCTAAAGGCGTGGTCGAAGGATCGATCGAGCCGTCGCTTGAAGCAGCTCCAGGGTTACCAGTTGCGCTTCCCAATTGCGGGAATCGCGATCGGCGGCTGCGGTTTTTTGGCCGCTTCGCTGCAAATTTTCGGCATCTCAACGAAATTCTCGCTGGGCATTGCGATTCCGCTGACGATCGGCATCGGCGTGGCCGTCTGGCTCCAGCTCGTCAAGCTGCTCGAACAGCTCGCGAGCGGCGGCGTCAAAGCGCTCGATCTCGAAGAAGTCAGCCTCGGCGAAGTAAAGATTCCGGACTCTGCCTTCGCCTCGGAGCGACCGGCCCGCGATCCAAAGAACGACGATCCGCAAACCGGCGGTGACGAGAACGATACGTAGACGCCCTGCCGGGAATCGATTTCGCTTCAATTGGGCTTCGCGTTAATCAACAGCGGAGCGATGTGAGCGGCGTCACGACTGCACTGGGTGTCAGGTCACGAGTAGTACGGCCAGATGTCACGTAGATTTGCGGAGACGATCGCTGAAGGAACCAGGCTAGAACGCGATACTGAACATATCGAGAAACGAGGTCGCAAGATCGTGTTCAGCAGCTACTCTTCCGAATACATTTTTTCGCGTGCATGGGAAACGGGCTACATCCGCCGAACAGATTGGGAGTGCCTGTGTATTGGGTTGGACGAGCCGACCCACGACATTGCGGCGCGTCTGCTGTACGCGATTCGTCGCGGCCGCTTGGCGATTGTTGATTGAGCACCAACATATCGTCGATCGCTTCGACCTCTCGGTATTTAAGTCTGTCCGAAAGTGAGTGGACATGTGGGCGCTGGGTTTCCAGCGTCCATTTTTTTCGAGTACCGTGCCTGGAGCTTTTACTGCAGACTACGCCGAAAATCGATGTGACTGGTGTCACAGCCAGACCGAGATCGAGATCGCAAAAAACGTCGCGAGGCATCACATAGATTTACGGAGGCGATCGCTGAATCGAGCTTTGTAGTCCGCGATACTAAATGAAGTTAAGAGATGAGGTTCGAGACAGATGTTTGGCAGTTATTCTTGCAACTATATATTCACGCGGGCCGTGGAACGAGGCTACATCCGCCGCGTAGATTGGGAGCGTCTTTGTTTGGCATCGGACGCACCGACTCACGATATTACTGTCCGCTTGATGTACGCTATCCGTCGCGGTCGCTTGACGATTGTCGACTGAGCGTCGCAACCAAATTTCGAGCTTGTCTGAATGTGAGTCAGATTGCGGGTGCTGGGGTTTCAGCGCCCGCTTTTTTGCATCCGTGGGGGATCCGTCGCGCTTTTCCCGCTGCCGCTCCACGTGAGACCGTGACGTGAGACAGTAAGGCGCGGCAATTCCGAACCTCCTCCGACTCCTTATCAATCATGTCTGACTCTGCCGATCGCGGCCATCTGCTGACCGAGCAGGCCAACGCCGCTTCCCGCGACCTCGATCGCCTCAGTTCCCTGGAGCTGGTCGATCTGTTCAACCGCGAAGACGAAAAAGTGCTGGCGGCGATCGGGGCCTGCCGCAGCGAGCTGGCCCGCGCGATCGATCTGACGGCGGCGTCCTTAGGCGGCGATCGCAGCGGACGGCTGTTCTACATCGGCGCAGGCACGAGCGGGCGACTGGGCGTCCTCGACGCGGCGGAGTGCCCCCCGACATTTTGCAGCGACCCGGAGATGGTGCAGGGAATCTTAGCGGGCGGTCGCGATGCACTGGTGCGTAGCTCCGAGGCCCTCGAAGATCGCGCGGAAGACGGCGCGGCGGCGATCGCGGAAAAAGCCGTCGGCAAGAACGATGTGGTCGTCGGCATTACTGCTGGCGGCACAACGCCCTACGTACGCGGCGCGATCGCCGAGGCCAAAACGCGCGGCGCGGCGACGGTTTTTATCGCCTGCGTCCCCACCGAGCAGGCCCCCATCGACGTAGATGTAGATATCAGGCTGCTGGTGGGCGCAGAAATTCTGACGGGCTCGACGCGCCTCAAGGCAGGCACGGTCACCAAGCTGGCGCTGAATATTCTCTCGACTAGCGCCATGGTCAAGCTGGGCAAAGTCTACGGCAATCGCATGGTGGATGTAGCGGTAACGAACTCGAAGCTGCGCGATCGCGCCGTGCGGACGATTTGCGACTTGGCCGACCTCGATCGCGAGTCGGCGTCGGCTTTGCTCGATCGCAGCGGCGAGCGGGTGAAGCTGGCGCTGCTGATGCACTGGACGGGACTCGAGGCCGACGCCGGTCAGGAATTGCTCGATCGCCACGGCGGACGCTTGCGCGAGGCGGTGGCGGCGGCTTCAGCATGAGGAGCACAGACGAATGCGAGAAGCCCGGTTCTTCCGAGCCAGTCGAAAAAACAGAATTGAGCCGAGGGAACCCGGCTTCTGAGTTCGGTCTCTGAATGACGGCTCGGGCAGCAAAGCCCTAGACTGGCACAGCAGCAGCGGCCTTGATCTCCAGGACTTTTTCGAGCGAGGCTCCGACAGACTTGTCGGGCGTCGAAGCGCCGGACGTCACGCCGATCGTCAGCGGGCCTGCCGGGAGCCAGTCGGTCGTCGTCGTGATATCGCTGTCGAGGGGCTTGTGCTCGATCGAGTTGTCGAGGCCGATGCGATCGGCGCTGTCGATATGGAACGAGGGAATGCCGCGCTCGATCGCAATTTCCTGAAGGTGGGTGGTGTTCGAGGAATTAAAGCCGCCGATCACCAAAATCAGATCGACATCTTGTTCGACGAGCTCGAACATCGCGTCTTGCCGCTCTTGGGTGGCGTCGCAGATAGTGCTGAAGGCGCGGAAGTGGTTGTTGAGCTCGATCGGGCCGTACTTTTCTAGCATCGTGCGCTCGAACAGCTTGCCGATCGCCTCGGTTTCGGTCTTGAGCATCGTCGTTTGGTTGGCAATGCCCAAGCGCTCGAGATCGACATCGGGGTCGAAGCCCTCCGAGTGAGCGTTGACGAATTTGGCGAGGAACTCCTCGCGATCGCCACCGTGTAGCACGTAGTTGGCGACGTAACGGGCTTCATCGAGGTTGAGCACCACCAAGTATTTTCCGGCGAACGAGGTCGTCGCCAGGGTTTCCTCGTGCTTGTACTTGCCGTGGACGATCGAGGTGTAATCGCGCTTTTTGTGGTGTTCGACGCTATTCCACACCTTCGAGACCCAGGGGCAGGTCGTATCGACGATCGTGCAGCCGCGATCGTCGAGCAGCTTCATTTCCTGCACCGTTGCACCGAACGCGGGCAGGATCACCACCTCGCCCGAGCCGACCTCCGAAAAGTCTTTTTCGCCGTTCTTAACTTCGATAAAGCCGACGTTCATCTCCCGCAAGCGGTCGTTGACACCGGGGTTGTGAATGATCTCGTTCGTGATCCAGATACGCTCGCTGGGGAAGTGGGTACGCGTTTCGTAGGCGATCGCCACCGCCCGCTCGACGCCCCAGCAGAACCCGAACGCCTCGGCAAGGCGAATCGTCACGTCTCCGCGCGTCAGAACGTTATTCGCCGCTCGCAGCTCGTCTACCAGCGAGCTTTGATACTCGGTCTTCAGCGTATCTTCGACTTCGGCATCATGCCCGAAACCCCGACGGTGGTAGCGATCGGACTTTTGCAGCGTGCGTTTGAAAGTCTTAGTGTCCATAGAAGAAAACGATAGGGAAACGTCAAGCCGTCGCGCCGAAAAACGCGCCTTCGCGAAGCCGTTTACAAGAGCCGCGTGTGGATCCGTTTGTAGAGCGAATTTACAAAATGAGTCTCAATCGTCGCACAAACCTTTACGTCCGCGCACGTTCTGCCCTTAGCTGCGCCCCGTTCGCCGCCCCGTCCCCATCCGCAGCGTCTGCCAGCCCCCGCCGCCGCGATCGAGCCCGCTCGCTCCCGCAGAGCTTTTCCACAAGGAGCGATCGCGTGAAGTAAGATGTAATAGCTTCGTGACGCGTGGGTGTCTTCGCCACAGGTGGGCCGAACATTTTTCGGTCTCTGCCACTCGAACTCCTCGCATTGCCTGTTCTGCGTGAAGTGGGTGCTCTACCCGCTTTTTTTATTGGCCACTTCTGTGATGCCTGGCCGCTCGTCTATGACTCATCCACTGATCCCGCAAATCCTCGAGGTCGCTCGACCGATCGCGCGAGACCTCAACCTAGACGTGGTCGATGCGGTCTTCCAAACCAACCAAAACCCGCCCGTCCTGCGCGTTGATATCTCCAGCCCCAACGGCGAAACGAATCTCGACCACTGCGAACAGGTGAGCCGTGCCCTCGACGCTGCCCTCGAGGAGCGCGAGACGATCCCCGGCGCTTACGTACTGGAAGTGTCGAGCCCCGGCGTCTCTGACGTGCTGACCAGCGATCGCGACTTTGCCGCTTTCAAGGGCTTTAGCGTCACCGTAACGACGACCGAAGCCTACAAAGGCCAGTCGAGCTGGAGCGGTCGCCTCGCGCTGCGCGACGACAACACCGTCAATATCAACGTCCGAGGCCGCACGGTCAAAATACCCCGCGATATCGTCACGGCGGTGGTGCTCAGCGAAGAGTGATCCACCGGCCCGATCGCGCGGGCCGCTCGCCCGAACCCAGATTTTTTATCAGACGCAATTTGAGAGGAACGAAACTTCAATGTCAATGGTGACCTTGCCCGGTCTCGCCGAAATGATCGACAGCATTTCCCGCGAGCGCAACCTGCCCAAACACTCCGTTCAAGAGGCACTGAGCGAAGCGCTGCTCAAAGGCTACGAGCGCTACCGCCGCACCCAGCGCATGGATATCCAGTTCGAGGAAACCTACTTCGAGAACTTTGAAGTCGAGCTCGACCCGGAAGAGGGCGGTTTCCGCGTGCTCGCGACCAAAAGCATCGTCGATGACGTAATCGTTCCCGACCACGAAATCGCCCTGCAAGAGGTGCAGGAAGTCGCAGAAGAAGCCCAACTCGGTGATACGGTCGTCCTCGACGTGACGCCAGAAAAAGACGACTTCGGCCGTATGGCAGCGATCCAGACCAAGCAGGTGCTGGCGCAAAAGCTGCGCGACCTCCAGCGCAAGCTAATCCAGGAAGAGTTCCAAGACCTCGAAGGCGAAGTGCTCCAGGCGCGGGTGCTGCGCTTCGAGAACCAGTCGGTGGTCATGGCCGTCAGCAGCGGCTTCGGACACCCGGAAGTCGAGGCCGAGCTGCCGAAGCGCGAGCAGCTCCCGAACGACAACTACCGCGCCAACGCCACTTTTAAGGTTTTCCTGAAAAAAGTCTGCGACGGCCCCCATCGCGGCCCGCAGCTCCTGGTGTCGCGCGCGGATGCTGGACTGGTGGTGTATCTCTTTGAAAACGAGGTGCCAGAGATCGAGGACGAAGTCGTGCGCGTGGTGGCCGTGGCGCGCGAAGCCAACCCGCCTTCGCGCTACGTGGGGCCGCGCACCAAGATTGCGGTGGACACGATCGAAAGCGATGTCGATCCCGTCGGGGCCTGCATCGGTGCGCGGGGATCGCGCATCCAGGTGGTGGTCAACGAGCTACGTGGCGAGAAAATCGACGTGATCCGCTGGTCGCCCGATCCGGGGATGTATATCTCTAACGCCCTTTCGCCCGCCCGCGTTGATGAGGTGCGCCTGATCGATCCCGATCTGCGTCAAGCCCACGTCCTGGTTCCGGAGAATCAGCTCAGTCTGGCGATCGGCAAAGAAGGCCAAAACGTTCGCCTGGCCGCACGTCTGACGGGCTGGAAAATCGATATTAAAGACAGCGGCAAGTACGACGAAGCCGAGTACGAAGCGCTGATCGCCGAGCGCGAAGAGCGCGCTCGCTTGCGGGCTGAAGCCGAGGCCGAGGCCGAGCGTCTGGCAGAGGAAGAAGCCGCACGCGAAGAAGCCGAAGCCGCTGAAGCCGAGGAGGCCGAAGCCGCTGAATCCGAAGCCGCTGAATCCGAAGCCGCTGAATCCGAAGCAGCTGAGGACGTTGACGAAGGCGTTGACGAGGACGTCGCGGAAGACGCCGAGGAATCAGACGAGGAAACGGAAGCGATAGCCGAAGTTGCCGAAGCGGCAGACGCAACTGAAGCAGAAGCGGAAAGTGCGGAAGAAGTCGAGGCGACAGGCGAAGATGCAGACGCAGCTGACGACGCGATCGCCCCGGAAGCCGAAGAAGACGAGGAAGCGTAGCTTTCGCCTCATACGATTGGCGTTTGCTTATCGATCGTCCTACCGATGCAAGCGCCATCCCAAGCACCAAATGTTTTCTCTAAACACGCATGGGTTGCAAAAACGAACGACGCTGCGCGAGCTGTGGTCGACTCGGGCCGAAGTCCTCTTTCTGGCGGATCGTCCGAGTTCACCCGTCGCATCAGCTACAATTAGAAACTGGAATGGGTCGCTCGGCATACTTGTGCCCTGCGGCGGCTTGTCTGAAAGTCGCCCAGAAGAAAAATCGCCTCGGCCGCGCCCTGCGCGCACCTGTTGGCGACGACCTGTACCAATCTCTATGGCGTCGTTTGTCGCTCGAGACACCTTCGGAAGCGACCGTAAATTACTTACAAGGGACGACCGAACATGATGTAAACGAGGATCGGATTGGATGAACAACGGGAAAGTCAGACTCTACGAGTTATCAAAGGAGCTCAACGTCGATAACAAGCAAATCCTGGCCTGCTGCGATCGCCTCGAGATCGCCTACAAGAGCCACAGTAGTACCATCTCGGAACAAGACGCCGAGCGGATTCGCAAGACAGCGACGACAGCAGCGATCGCGACTCCTCCTACTCGGCCAACCCCCCCGAAACCATCTGCCCCTCCTCAGAAGAAGTCGAATATGGCTCCGGAGCGCCCCAAAGTTCGCAAGAAACAGCCGCAAATATTGAAAGTTAAACGATCGGGCGATGAAGACGCGAAAGCGCCCGAGTTGGCCAAACCAGACCAGCCGCAAAAAGCTGGCAGTGCGCCGTCCGCGCCCGTTTCCCGTCCCAGTGCGAAAAGCCCGGGCTCGCCGGTGAAGCCGAAAAAGGCTAAGCCACCGGTCATCCGTTCGATTTCAAAATCCCCCGCCCAGTCGAAGACAGCTGACAGCGCGCCCGAAGCGCCCGCTACGGACGCTCCAGCGGCCCCCGAGAAAACTTCACCTGCGCCCGAGACCGCGTCCCCGGAAGCCGTCAAGCCCCAACTGGTCGGCCCGCCGCGACGCGCTTCTAAAGGCGAACCGAAGAAAGCCCAGCTCTCCTCGGGCGTCGCGCCGCCGAAACTCAAGAAAAAAGGCGAGCCGAAGAGCGCGAGTAGCGAGAGTTCCGCCGCACCGAAAGCTCCGGCTGCGCCGCGCCGCGAGCCCGTTCCCGACCTCAAGCGCCCGCAGCTCGTGCGCCTGAACTCAGCTAGCGCCAAGGCGAAGACGAAGAGCGGGGATGAAGATCTCGAAACGTCGGGAACCGAATCAAAAGATACCGACGACGACACGACGGATCTGACGCTCAACCGTCCCAAGCCGCCGCGCAAGCCCAAAGCAAAAAAACGCAAGGGTGAAACGGAAGAGAGCGACGACAAAACAGCTAAGGTCAACAAGCCCAAGCGACGCATCCGCCCGATCGCTGAGGACGATGACTTCGACGACGACGATGTGAACGCCGGTGGCAGCACCACGGTCGAAGTCAGCAAGTCGATCGCCCGCCCGCCCAAAGCCGCCAAGCCGAAGTCTGAAGTGTCGCGCACCCCGGCCTCGCCGAAGCGCAAAAGCTCCTCGCGATCGAACTCGCGCAACAGCCGCCGCGATCGTCGCGATCGCGTGGCTAAAGTCGAGCGTCCGGAGGCGATCGAGCTGATCCACGACCTGACCGTTCGCGAGCTGGCGGGCGAGCTGTGCGTCAGCGAAACCGAAATCGTCAAGAGCCTGTTTATGCAGGGGATTGCGGTCAACGTCACCCAAACGCTCGATATCCCGACGGCGACCCAGGTGGCCGAAGAGCTGGGCGTGGTCGTTCTGGTGACCGAAGCCGAGTCCGAGGCCACCAAGTCCACCGAGATGATCGAAGCCGACGACCTCGAAAATCTTCAGCGTCGTCCGCCCGTCGTGACGATTATGGGCCACGTCGATCACGGGAAAACCAGCCTGCTCGACGCCATCCGCGAAACTAAGGTCGCCCTGGGCGAAGCGGGCGGCATCACCCAGCACACCGGTGCGTACCACGTGGACGTGGAGCACAATGGCGAATCGCAGAAAGTCGTATTCCTGGATACGCCGGGTCACGAAGCCTTCACGGCCATGCGGGCGCGGGGTGCGCGCGTCACCGACATCGCGATCCTGGTGGTCGCTGCCGATGATGGCGTCCAACCGCAAACGATTGAGGCGATCGGCCACGCGAAAGCGGCGGGCGTCCCACTCGTCGTCGCCATCAACAAGGTCGATAAAGAGGAAGCCCAGCCCGATCGCATCAAACAGGAGCTGATGGAACACCAGCTCGTGGCGGAAGAATGGGGCGGCGACACGATCATGGTTCCGGTGAGCGCCAAAACCGGCCAGAACCTCAACACGCTCTTAGAGATGCTTGTCCTCGTCTCCGACGTGGAAGAGCTATCCGCCAACCCCGATCGTCCGGCAAAAGGTACGGTGATCGAGGCGCACTTGGACAAAGCGCGCGGCCCTGTGGCAACGCTGCTGATCCAAAACGGCACACTGCACGTCGGCGACACCCTGGTGGCCGGTTCGGTCTTCGGGAAGGTGCGCGCGATGGTCGACGATCGCGGCGAGCGCGTTGCCGACGCCTTCCCCTCCTTTGCCGTGGAGGTGCTCGGCATGAGCGATGTCCCGGCGGCAGGCGATGAGTTCGACGTCTACGTCAGCGAAAAAGAGGCGCGTTCGACCGCCGACGAGCGATCGAGCGACCAGCGCCAGTCACGCCTCCAACAGGCGATGGCCTCTCGCCGCGTCAGCCTCAACAGCCTGTCCGCCCAAGCCAGCGAAGGCGAACTCAAAGAGCTCAACTTGATTCTCAAGGCCGACGTTCAAGGCTCGCTCGAAGCCATCCTCAGCTCCCTAGAGCAGCTGCCGAAAGACGAAGTTCAGGTGCGCGTACTGCTGTCGGCTCCCGGTGAGGTCACCGAGACGGACATCTACCTCGCGGCCGCCTCGAACGCCGTTATCGTCGGCTTCAACACCACGCTGGCGTCCGGCGCGCGCCAAGCCGCAGACAACGAGGGCGTAGACGTGCGCGAATACAACGTCATCTACAAACTCCTCGATGATATCCAAGGCGCGATGGAGGGACTGCTGGAGCCAGAACTGGTGGAAGAAGACCTCGGCCAAGCCGAAGTACGCGCGGTCTTCCCCTCCGGTCGCGGCGCGGTAGCGGGCTGCTACGTCCAGAACGGGCAGCTTATTCGCAACTGCAACATCCGCGTCCTTCGCAAAGACAAAGTGGTGTTCCAGGGCGTGCTCGATTCGCTGCGCCGAATCCGCGAGGACGTGAAGGAAGTCAACACCGGATTCGAGTGTGGTGTCGGCCTGCCGAACTTCAACTCCTGGGAAGAAGGCGACGTCATCTCGGCCTACCGAATGGTAACGAAGCGTCGCACCCTAGCAACGCGCTAGGCTCTGTCACGCTTCGCAAACGTACGAACGGGCGGCTCGTTTCGGGTCGCCCGTTCTGCTAGCGGAAGGTCGGGCGTTAGGTCGGGCGTTTCCCCAGCGCACGTCAGTGCGCCTCCACCCGTTCGAGCGTTTTGGTCTGTTAAATCTCCGGCTCGACTATGAACGACTTTGCTGGCTTTTCTACCATTCCCGAAGCGCCGCCGGGATTTAAATCGGGCTTTGTGGGCATCATCGGTCGCCCGAACGTCGGCAAGTCGACGCTGATGAACGACCTGATCGGCCAAAAAATTGCCATCACCTCGCCGGTTGCGCAAACGACGCGCAACCGGCTGCGGGGCATCCTGACGACCGATGCGGCACAAATTATTTTTGTCGATACGCCGGGGATCCATAAACCGCACCACCAGCTTGGCAAGGTGCTGGTGCAAAACGCGCGCACGGCGATCGACTCGGTAGACGTCATCCTGTTCGTGCTCGACGGCAAAACCGAGGCGGGCGGCGGCGATCGTTTTATCGCCAACCTGCTGACGCGTGCGAAAGTGCCGGTGCTGCTGGGCATTAACAAAACCGATCTGCAGCCAGCCGATCGCGTCGATGAAATCGACGACAGCTATCGCGACCTGGCGCTGGCTGCAACCGACGGCAAAGGCTGGCCGCTGCTAAAGTTCTCGGCACTGACCGGTGACGGACTCGGCGAGTTGCAGGCGGCCCTAGTCGATCGCCTCGAAGTCGGCCCCTACTACTATCCGCCCGATCTGGCGACCGACCAGCCGGAACGATTTATTATGGGCGAGCTGATCCGCGAGCAAATCTTGCGGCTGACTCGCGAAGAGGTTCCCCACTCGGTGGCCGTCGCGATCGAACGGGTGCAGGAAACGCCGAAACTAACCCGCGTTCACGCCTCGATCAACGTCGAGCGATCGTCGCAAAAAGGCATCTTGATTGGCAGAAGCGGTGCAATGCTCAAAGAAATCGGCTCGGCGGCGCGGGCGCAAATTCAAAAGCTGATCGACGGCAAAATTTACCTAGAGCTGTTCGTGCGCGTGCAGCCCCGTTGGCGACAATCGCGGACGCGGCTCGCCGAGTTCGGCTACCGGCCGGATGAATAATAGATGCGCTAGGATCTGAGCCGAGATAGGACTTTGAGAAGAACGAGAACAGTAGCTCCGCTTTGCCGATGGAGCGGGAATTTCTGGAAATATGTCTTCAAATTTCCAAAGTTGCAAAAGTAAGGCGCACGCTCTTGGAATCGATAGCTTGCAACTTCTCGTTGATGAATACCTGCACCACTGGGGAAGCTCGTACCAACAGGAAGATGCCTGGTGGGGCGATCGAACACTTAACTGGGAAGCCGCGCTAGCAAGAGCCTGGAACTCTCGGTTTTCGGATGGAAAAATGCACGCTCATCAGTATCGAGTTGGCTCGAAAAAGCTTTCAGAGGGTCTCGGAATTGCGCTCGATCGACAGAAGCTGCCGGATAGCTTTGAGAGCTTTCGGGATGTGTATGATTGGATCGAGCACATCACACGGGACGTATACAGAATTGGGGACGTGACGGCTTATGATGTCGCACGGCGCTTGGGGGCTTGGTTGGGATTGGCACCTTCGCGAGTCTACCTCCACGGTGGAACGAGAATCGGAGCGAAGATACTCGGCGTGTATGACAATCCGGCTCCGCTTTCTGTCTTTCCGCATCCACTTCGGGCATTGAGTGCAACTCATATTGAGAACTTTTTATGCATATACAAAGCTCGATTAACGAATGAGATGACCGTCTGAAATATTTCTCCGTACCGAATTACGGGCTGAAGCCGTACTATTTTCGGACAGCTTATCTGCAACTGCCAGGAGACGCGCCATGACTACCGAGCCTCGCTACTGGCTGACCAAATCCGAGCCCAGCGACTACAGTATTGACGAGATGCAGCGCGATCGCGTCGAGATTTGGGACGGCGTGCGCAACTACCAGGCGCGCAATTTCCTGCGGGAAATGCGGTGTGGCGATCTAGCGTTTTTCTACCACTCCAACGTCAAACCACCCGCGATCGTCGGGCTGATGCGCGTCGCCGAGGAAAATATCGTCGATCCGACCCAGTTCGATAAGGCCGACAAGCACTACGATCCCAAGGCAACACCAGAAAAGCCGCGCTGGCAAACGGTGCGCTTCGAGTTCGCTGAGAAGTTCGCGCAGCCGCTGACCCTCGATCGCCTTAAGGAGATGTTCGCGCCGGAGGAGCTGCTGGTGGTCAAGCGGGGCAACCGGCTGTCGGTGATGCCCGTGAGCGCAGAAGCGGCGGCGAAAATTTTGCAGGAAGTGCGGGGCGAGGCGGGTTAGATCGTGGACGAGCGACAGACTGGCGGCGAACTCACCGAAACCCACGGCGATCGCGTGCGGCGCGGTCACGCTCGCCAGCGCCACCTCGCCCACCCGCCGCCGGGACGCGCGCCTTACGGCTACCGACGCGGGCGAGATCGCTACACGATCGACCGGCAGGCCGCCCCGGTAATGCGGGCTTTTTTCGAGCGCTTCGGGCTCTACGGCTCGCTGAGCGACGCGGCGCGCTTCCTGGAAAAACAGTACGGCAAGCGCATCACCACCACCACGGCGCGGCGCTGGCTGCAAAATCCGGTATATCGCGGCGATTTGCGCTATAAATGCGACGGACGCGAAGAAATTGTCCGAGATACACACGCGCCGCTCATTTCTCGCGACGAAGCGGCGCAGATCGATCGTCGTCTCAGCCGCAATAAAACCCTCGCGCCCCGGACGGCTAGCGCGCCGCGATCGCTTTCCGGCCTCTTGAGTTGTGGGGAGTGTGGGGCAAAATTTCGGGTGACGAGCGCGCGGCCCTATGGCGGCAAGCGCCGGGGCTCCAAGGGCGGCGACTATCTGTATCTATACCCGTCGGGCTGCACGCGGTCGTCTAAATGCGGCTCACTGCGCTACGACGAGGCGCTCCAGGCGACGATCGCCAAAATCTGCGAGGCACTGCCGCAGGCGTTGGCGCGGATGGGATCGGCGAACAGCGGCACGCCGCCGATGGGAGCGGGTTTGTCTGGGAAACAGGAAGAAATCGATCGGCGCAAAGCGATTTTGGCTCGGTTGCCACAGCTCGAGGCGGACGGGACGCTGGATGCGGAGAGTGCCGCGCTGCGGGCGTACAACCTGCGCGTGGAGATCGCGGAGCTGGAGCAGCAGCGCCAGTCGCTGCCACCGGTGAATCTGCGCGAGACGCTGGCGACGCTGTCGCTACCGCAGTTTTGGTACGACTCGAGCGAGGTGGAGCGGCGGTTTTACTTGCGCGAGTTCGTCCGGGCGATCGTGGTGGAGCGAGAGGGCGATCGGTGGTGGCTGGAGTTGGAGTTTGCGTTTGCGCCGCCCGATCGGTAAGCGCCGTGGTGGTGCTTCTATCTCTGCGGAGCCGCTCTCAGCTTCGCTACAGGGTGCTCCACACAAAAATCACGGGCGGCTTTGGGCGCGATCGCCCGATGAAAATTGCGCGATCTCCCGCGCCGCGTCCGGCAGCTTCGCCTCCGCCTGCCCGCGCGATCGCCAGTAGCCGCAGTATTTCGAGATTGGCGACGACCAAAACGAGACCCAGCTTCCCTTGCCGCGCAGCGCTCGCAGCGCCTCGCGCGGCACATCCTTCAAGAGCCAGCGCACCGCCTGCTCTATATAAAACCCCGTCCCGCGCGATCGCGCCAGCTCGACGCCGTGGAGCTGGTGAAGGTAGCGGTTCGAGACGCCGTAGCGATACCACTGCTTGCGGAGTTCTCCCAGGGATTCGCGGTGGCGGTGGCGGACGATCGCCCGTTCCGCCAGCACGATTTTGCCGCCCCCATCGCGGATCGCCCGCCAGCAAAAGTCAGCATCGCCACCGGTGGTCAGGTACGGACGAAACAGCCCGACTTTCTCGAAGATTTCGCGCCGCACCGCCAGGTTCGCCGTCTGGCCGTAGGGACAGAACGGGTGCGCGAGGGTGTGGTTTTGCGAGAGGGTTTCGGCGCGCTCGGCGTAGCGCTCCAGCAGACTCTGAGGCGCGAGCGCTTCGATCTGACCGGCGACGAGACTGACGCTGGGGTCGGCAGTGAAAGATTTGGCGATTTCGCGCAGCCACTGAGGTTCGGGGCGGCAGTCGGCGTCGGCGAACACCAGGATGTCGTATTTCGCGCTGCGGATGCCGGTGTTGCGGGCGGCGTAGGAGCTTTGGATTTCGTCTTCGCGCAGCAGAATGAGGTTGTCGCGATCGCGGGCGGTGCGGGCGATGACCTCGGCGGTGCGATCGCGGCTGTTGTTATCGACGATCGCGAACTCGACGCGATCGCTGGGGTAGTCCTGGGCGAGCAGGCATTCGATGGTTTCGTGGATTTCGTCTTCGCCGTTGTAGGCCGGGACGATGACCGACAGGCAGGGCAGTTCGGGTGTGGGTTGCATCGGGGCGCAGGCGAAAGGTCTTTAGTTCAGATTACGGGAGCGATCGGGCGATCGCGGATGGAATTGCGAAAACCCGCAGCACGATCGAGGTGCGATCGTGCTGCCTTTCCCATGCAAGAATCGAAGTGAAGATCTATACGCACCGAAATCATGGGCTTCGTCGATCCGCGCACCGACTTCGGCTTCAAACGCATCTTTGGCTCCGATCGCAGTAAGCCCGTGCTGCGAAACTTCCTCAACGCGATCGTCTACGACGGCGAAGAGCGCATTGCCGACCTCGAGATTGTCGATCCCTACCAAAACCCCAACATTCAAGACCTCAAACAAAGCATCCTCGACGTGAAGGTCAGACTTGACGACGAAACGATCGTCCTCATCGAAATGCAGATCCTTCCCGTCGAAGCCTTCACCGAGCGCATCCTCTACAACACCGCCAAAGCCTACGGCAACCAGCTCGAGCGCGGCCAGCTCTATATGGAGCTCAAACCCGTCATCTCCGTGACGATCGCCGACTTTATTCTTTTTCCCGGCGAAGACGACATCCCAGTCAGCCGCTTCAAACTACTCGACGCCAAAGGCCGCTGCTGCACAGACCACCTCGAGCTGATCTTCGCGGAGCTGCCCAAGCTGCCCCAAAGTCCAGAAGCACTCGGTACGCGCAGCGAGCTGTGGCTGTATTTCGTGCAGCAGGTCGGCAAGCTGGACGATATTCCGGACGTATTGACCGATCGCGACTTCGACGCCGCCTTCGAGATCGCCAGCGAAAGCCAACTGTCGCGCGAAGAGTACGAACTCGCCGAAAAGCAACGCATGAAGCTACTCGACGATCTCGGTAGACTCAGCTACGCCGAAAAGAAAAGCCGTGAGGAAGGGCTGGCCAGAGGGCGCGCCGAAGGGCTGGCGAGAGGACTCGCTGAGGGACGTGCCGAAGGCCGTGAGGAAGGCCGCGAGGAAGGCCGCGAGGAAGGCCGCGAGGAAGGCCGTGAAGAAGGCCGCGAGGAAGGAAAAATCGAGATTGCGCGGATGATGCTGGCCAACTTTGACGTAGAGACGATTTGTCGGGCGACAGGACTCTCGCGGGAAATCGTAGAAGATCTGACAAACGACGATTGAAAGCACAGTCGGCCAGCACAATTCGGACGAAAAAAGGGACGCGAGTTGCGTCCCTTTCTCCAGTCAAGCGGTACTTGTCGGTTTAACCAGCCGACATCGCCGGAGCGAATGCCGCCTCGAGCGCATCCACCTTATCGGTCTGCTCCCAGGGCAGCTCGATATCCGTGCGGCCGAAGTGGCCGTATGCCGCCGTGTCCTGGAAGAAGCGACCCTCACGCTGGCCGGGAAGCTTCGTCAAGCCGAGCGTCTGGATGATGCCCGCCGGGCGCAGCTCGAAGTTTTCGCGGACGACTTCGAGTAGCTTCTCTTCGTCTACTTTGCCCGTGCCGAAGGTCTCGATCGTAATGCTGGTCGGACGCGCCACGCCGATCGCGTAACTGACCTGAACTTCGCATTTGTCCGCGAGGCCAGCGGCGACGATATTTTTCGCTACGTAGCGGCAAGCGTAAGCCGCGCTGCGATCGACCTTTGTGGGGTCCTTGCCCGAGAAGGCACCACCGCCGTGGCGGGAGTAGCCGCCGTAGGTATCGACGATAATTTTGCGTCCCGTCAGACCGGCATCACCTTGGGGGCCGCCGATCACGAACTTACCGGTCGGGTTAACCAGGAAGCGGGTATTTTCGTCGGGCTTGATGTCCAGATTGGCAAACACCGGCTCGATCGCCGATTTCCAGAGATCCTCGCGGATCTTGTCGCGGACGGCGTTGTCGTCGGTGATGTCGCCGATCGCAGCGTCGTGCTGCGTCGAAACCAGGATCGTATCGATGCCGACGGGCTTGTCGTCCTCGTACTGCACCGTCACCTGAGTTTTACCGTCGGGGCGCAGGTAAGGTAGCTCGCCGGTTTTGCGGACGGCAGCGAGGCGGCGGGCAACGCGGTGTGCCAGCGCGATCGGCAGCGGCATCAGTTCTGGCGTTTCGTTGCAGGCAAAGCCGAACATCAGACCCTGATCGCCTGCGCCGATTTTGTCCAGCTCGGCGTCGCTAGCTTCGTCGCGCTCTTCCTGAGCCGAATCGACGCCCTGGGCGATATCGACAGACTGCTCGTCGAGGGCGACCAGCACCGAGCAACTATCGGCTGCGAAGCCGTTGTCGGCTTGGGTGTAGCCGATTTCGGCGATTTTCTGGCGAGCGAGCTTGATGTAATCGACCTTTGCGCTGGTGCTAACTTCCCCGGTGATTAGCACCAGGCCGGTGTTCACGACGACCTCAGCGGCGACGCGGCTTTTGGGATCTTGGCTGAGCAGCGCGTCGAGAATCGTATCGGAAATTTGGTCGCAAATTTTGTCGGGGTGTCCTTCAGTGACGGACTCCGACGTAAATAAATAACGTCGAGACAATGACATGTCCTCCCAATATCTGGGCTAACAAGTGAACGTTTGGGGTAGTAGGGGAAAGCGCAAAGCCAGCTCGGTGCTTACCATAGTCTCGCTATTCTAGCCTCGTACGTTGCCTTTGCAGACGGTGAGTTCGCGACCGACGCATGAATTTGCTGACCGTAGGCTTTGCGATAACGTTGCAGCACGGCGAAACAGTCCGTAACATTACCGGTAAGTCTACGTAAGCTTACGAAGCGTCTGCAATGTCATGCCGAAGACTTCCCACCGTCCTCACGTCGCGATTGTCGGTGCTGGGTTTTCAGGTTTTCAGGCGGCGCAGTCTCTAGCGGCATCGGGTGAATTCGAGATTACATTGCTCGATCGCGACGGACGTCACGTATTTACGCCGCTGATCTACCAGGTGGCGACGGGAATTTTACGGCCTGACGACATCACGGTGTCACCGCGATCGCACCTGCCCCGCGGCGCGCGCGTGTTGGCCGAGACCGTGCGACGAGTGAACTTCGATCGCCACTGCCTCGAGACCGACAGCGAGGCAATTCCCTACGACTATTTAGTCCTGGCAACGGGCTCGAAGTCGCGCATTATCGATATCCCCGGCGCGCGCGACCATGCCTTGCCGTTTATGACGTTAGAAGATGCGATCGTGGTGCGGCAACGGTTTGCGGAGCTGCTGACCGACGAAACCTTGGGCCGCGTGCCGTCTGTGGCAATCGTGGGCGGCGGTACGACAGGTTGCGAGCTGGCCGGATCGCTGGCGGAGTGGGCGAAATTACTCGATCGCGAGCTGAGAATCCATCTGCTTCAAAGCGGCGATCGCCTGTTGTCGGAGTTTGACGCTAAACCGGCGCGGGCGGCGCAGCGGCGGCTTCAGCGTCTCGGTGTCGAGGTGCTGTTGGAGACGCGGGTACAGCGCGTGATGCAACATGCGGTACTCGTCGATCGCGGTCGTCCGATCGCGGCGGATATCGTCGTCTGGACGGCGGGCGTGGCGGCAGCAGTGCCGCAGGTCTCGGCTAAATCGGTTATCGGCGAAACGGGCAAGCTGCGCGTGCGCCCGACGCTGCAACTGAACAGCAACTGGAGCAATTCGACGGAGAGCGCGCGAAACGGCAGGCCGAGCGATTCGCGCTTCGAGAATGTTTTTGCGATCGGCGACGTGGCGATCGATGGCGCACGCCCACGACCCGCCGTAGCGCCCGTCGCGCTCCAGCAAGGCGTCGCCGTTGCCCGCAATATTTACCGCCACGCACGCGGACAGCCTCTCAAGCCATTTCGCTACCTCGATAAAGGTCGGCTGGCGATCGTCGGAGGCTACCTCGGCGTTGGTCGGATCGCGGGCGTGCCGTTCTCCGGGCCGCTTGCCTGGTTCCTCTGGCTAGCCGTCCACTGGGTGTACCTTCCCGGCTGGGGCAACCGCCGCGCGGCGCTGTTGGCCTGGTGGCGTACCTATGGACTCGGCGCGCGATCGCGCAGGCCGCTGCCGCGTTCCCAATCGATTTCGTCGTCTATCACTCCCCAACCATGAATGTCTTCCCCCTAACCCAACTGCGCCGCCGCGACCTGGTGACCGGCTACACAATGCTCCGCATTCTTTTTGGCGTGAATTTCTTCAACCACGGTTTCGTTCGCCTGAACGCGATTCCCGAGTTCGCCCAGGGCATGGTCGATCTGTTCGCCGACACGTTCGTGCCCGAACCGCTGGTGCGCGCGCCCGCAATGCTCGTCCCAATCGTGGAATTTCTCGTCGGTATCGGCATCACCCTCGGCCTCGGCACGGAGATTTCCCTGCTGACGGGCATGGGACTAATGGTGATGCTGACCTATGGCGTGACGCTAATTCAGAACTGGGACGCGGCGTCGAGCCAGTTGATCTACGCGCTGGTGTTTACGCTGCTGATCGTCGGGCGCTGCTTTAACGATTTTTCCCTCGATCGCGTCATCGAGCGCCGCAAAAACGCGAAGTAGCCGTGCCGCTCGGGGAATGGATAGAAGCAAGCGGTTATGCAAACGGCGTCGAGAACAGCTCCTTCAAACGCTGGCGAATCCAGGTGGCGGGGCTGCTCCCGATTTGGTTATTGGCGTGCATCTCGCGCCAGACTTCCGGATAGGCTTGCAGGGCTTCCTTGCGGCGAACGAGTTCTTCGGCGATGTGTGCCGCTAGGAACGGGCAAGAGTTTAGCAGCTTCTCGAAATTCGCTCGATCGATGGTGAATAGCGTCGTCTCGGCGATCGCGCGCAGCGTCCCCGGCGAGGGCACGCCCAGCATCAGCGGCAGCTCGCCAAAATACTCGCCTGCCGCAAATGTCCGCAGGGCTTGTTCTCGATCGATCTGCCGGTGGCACACCTCAATTTCGCCTGCCAGCACGATGCAAAACGCCTCAAAGCTTTGACCCTGCTCGACAACGACATCACCCGGTGCGAGCTGCTGGCGAAACCCCAGTTCGATCAGGCTGCGAAGCTGGAGTTCGTTGAGTTCCGTGAAGAACGAGATCTGCAAGAGCTTGGTTCTCAAGGACTCAAAAGCGGACGGCTTGGCGGCGGGTGCAATTTCCCGATCGCCCTGCGGTTCGCTCGCCTGAGTACCCGACCAGTTTGCTCCAAGCTCGGACGAACCCTCCACTGGCCGCATCGCCACATCGAGCTGCGGAAATGGAATCGAGATTCTCCGCTGTCGCAAGTAATATTCCACCGCAAACGTCACTTCGCTTTTGATGCTGGCGCGTAAATCGACGCGATCGACCCAAAACACCAGCTTGAAGTTGAGGGCGCTGTCGCCAAAGCTGTCGAAAATCACCTTCGGGGGAGGATTTTGCCGCACGCTCCCCAGCGAGTAGGCCGCTTCGAGCAGCGTTTCCGTTACCAAAACCGGGTCGCTAGCGTAGGCCACACCCACCGCGATCGACAGCCGCCCGCAGGTATCGCGGTAGTTCCAGTTGGTGATGCGCTCTTCGGCCAGCTGGGAGTTGGGGATAATCACCTCGCCGCCATCGAGGGTGCGAATCACCGTCGATCGGATGGCGATTTCTTCGATATAGCCCGCCACATCGTCAAACTCGATAAAGTCGCCGACGCGCAGCTTGCGCTCGAACAACACCGTCAGGCCGCTCAGCAGATTTTTCGTGATGTCCTGAAGTCCGAAGCCAATCCCGACGCCGAGACCGCCGACGATTACAGCGATCGAAGACAAGTCGAGACCGCTAACTTGCAGCACGACTAGATAGCCAAACGTGCCGATACCGAGGCTGACCAGGGTCGCGATCGCCTCGCGGTTGCCGCTGTCGATCTTGAGCTGTGCCAGCAAGCGATTGCGCAGAAAGTTCTTAAGCGCGCGGGTGACGATGCCGACCGCGAGCAAAGCCGCGACCATCTGAACCGCCCAAAGCAAGGTAATGGGTTTACCGCCCAGCTCGAACAGTGTTTTTTGGAAGATCGGATGGAGAAGGTCGGGCACGATCGCGACGGGGATGGTTCTCAATGGCGGGCCCTAGGATACCGATCGAAAGTGGACTCGCAGGCCATCGCGCGGCGCGGGCGTCGGCACGATCTTGAGGCCCAGATCCTGGTCGGGCAACAGCTCCCACTCGTAGTTTTGCAGCAGTAGCGCGCCGAATAGCCGCATCTCCAGCCGGGCAAACTCCTTGCCGAGGCACTCGCGCAGACCGCCACCGAACGGCACGTGGCTAAACGGTTTGGCTTTGTCTTCGGCGCGATCGGGCGCGAAGCGATCGGGATCGAAGCGATCGGGATCGGCAAACGCCGCTGGGTCGCTGTGGGTGGTGTTGATGCCGTACAGAACGCTCCAACCTTCGGGGATTTGATAGTCGCCGTATTCGCAGGTTCGCACGACATCGCGGAAGCCGCCGCCAACCGGCGGTACGAAGCGCAGCACCTCGCGCATGATGCAGTCGAGGTAGGCCATTTGTTTGAGCGATCCGAGCGTGAACGGTCGCTCTTGGAACGCTTGCTGTTCGGCGCGGGCTTTAGCCCGAACTTCCGGATGCTGCGCCATCTTCAGGCAAAACGACGCCACCGCCGAAGTCAGCGTCTCGTGTCCGGCAAACAGCAGCAACAAGATCTGATCCTTGAGTTCTTCGATGCTCAGGCTCTCGCCATTTTCGTCTTTCGCCTGAATCAAGATGCCCAGGGCGTCGTCGCCCGCCGCGCCGGACTCCTTGCGCTCGCGAATCAGCCGCTCCAGTTCCGCCAGCATCAGCGCGCGGCTTTTCCAGGCTTTGCCAAAGCGCGTCCAGGGCAAATTAATCGGCAGGCTAAAGAGACCGCCGCACCAGGTCTCGAACCAGTGGCCGAGGTCTGTCTCCGAGCCGCGATCGAGCCCCACAAATAGCTTGCAGGCGATATCGAAGGTGTAGTCGCGCAGCTCGGGATACCAGGTGATTTCGCCCTGCTTCGTCCAGCGCTGGAAGTAGCGATCGCTAATCGCCTCGATCGTTGGGATATAGCTCTCCAGGGCGCGAGGCAAAAACGCCTGCACCATCAGCTTGCGGCGCTGGGCGTGAACGCCGCCGTGTTGCAGCGCCAGCGACAGCGGCCCGAGCAGCTTCTTCACGCTGGGCGGCCAGCCGACGATAAAGTACTTGTTCTCGTGGGTCAGCACGAAGCGGGTCGCGTCCGCACCTTTAACGAAGACGGTCTCTTTGCCGAGCAGGCGCGTTTTGAAGAGAGGGCCGTATTCGGCGTGGCGCTTGCTGGCGAATTTCGGGTCGCGGAAGAAGTCGAGGGTTTCGCCAATTACGGGCAAACCGAGGTTTCCGGGCGGGAGCTGCGGGCGATTGGTGGCGGTCATCGTGGGCGCGTCGCGGGATGATTTCGGGAAGGTTGGGGGTACTGTAGCGCGATCGCCTGTGAGCGGCGGTTTCTGGTTAACCGTGCGGTGACAGCTTTGCCGATACTGGCAACATTGTCAGGAACGGGGATCGCCGATTTAATGCGATCGCGTATCCGGCTATTCCCTCCTCGCTTGTGTAATCTGGACAACATAACGACAGCGTGTCGGTTTTAGACTGAGCCTGCCGACTGCAAACCGACCGACACTTTCCGGGCCCTTAACGATGAGCGATACTCCAGCACCTTCCCATAAAGATGTCGAGCAGCTAGAACGCGAGCTCGAGAACGCTCGCGCGGAGCTAGCAGAGCTCAAGCGAGCGCAGGCTGAGGAGCGGGACAAACGCCAGCAGATCGAAGTCGACTTGCAAACGTCTCGTCAGATGCTTCAGCTCGTGATGGATACGCTGCCGGAAGCGATCTTTTGGAAAGATCGCCAGTCGGCTTATCTCGGTTGCAATCGCGCGTTTGCAGACGATGCAGGCCTGGAGTCGCCCAAGGACATCATCGGCAAAAACGATCTGGACGATATGCCCTGGACACGTGAGGAATCGGAATTCTACCGTCAGTGCGATCGCCGCGTGATGCTGTCGCGTCAGCCCGAGTTCGGCATTATCGAACCGCAGCTCAACAGCGACGGCGAGCAAACTTGGGTGGAAACGAATAAAGCGCCGCTATACGATGTCGATGGTCAAGTTATCGGCATGCTCGGAACCTACCAAGACATCACCAAGCGCAAGCAGTCTGAAGTCGCACTCCAGGAACTCAACCAAAAGCTAGAGCAGCGAACCCACGAGCTGATGAAGGCTCTCGAGGAGTTGAAATATTCCCAGCTACAGCTCGTCCAGCGCGAGAAGATGTCCGCACTGGGAAATCTGATCGCGGGCGTGGCGCACGAAATCAATAATCCTGTCGGTTTTCTGCTCGGTAACCTCGTACCGCTCGAAGAGCATGTCCTCGTACTGTCAGAGCTCATCGAGAGCTACGAGCGGGAAGTGCCGGAGCCGAGCTCGGAGCTGGCCGAGCAGATCGAGGAAGCCGAGCTGGACTACCTGCGCGAGGATTTGTCGCAGATTCTACGCTCGATGCGCGAAGGCATCCGGCGCATCACGGACATAACCCAGAGCCTGCGGACGTTCTCGCGCTCCGATACGAAACAGCGCGTACCGTTCCAGCTCCACGACGGGCTAAACAGTACGCTGCTGATTCTGAAGCACCGCCTGAAGGGCGGGCCGCAGCGACCGGCGATCGAGGTCGCCTGCGACTATGGCGAGCTATCGGAGATAACCTGTTTCCCCGGTCAGCTCAATCAGGTGTTTATGAATCTGCTGGCGAATTCGATCGACGCGCTGGACGAGGCGAGTCAGGGCAAGAGCTACGACGAGCTGCAAGAGTCTCCCAACCAAATTACGATCGCGACGGAGGCCAGCGAGGACGGGAAGTGGGCGATCGTCAAGATTCGCGATAACGGGCCGGGGATTGATAGTGAGGTCTGCGCCAAGGTGTTTCAGGATCGCTTTACGACGAAGCCGGTCGGGAAGGGTACGGGCCTGGGGCTGGCGATCTCGCAGCAGATCGTGGAGGAGAAGCACGGTGGGTCGATCGAGGTGGCGTCGGAGCCAGGGAAAGGTGCGGAGTTTATCGTGAAGATTCCGGTTTAGCGTGTTCGATAAAAACGATCGGCGTCGAACACACTCGACAGAATCCAATCGATAGATCTCTTGCATGAATCGGCAAGGTCGGGATTCGAGCACTGAGCGGAGTCGTTGGCGCAGCCTTCGCGAAGCGAATAGTGCGGCCGCTTTTCGCTATTTCACCCAGGCTTCGACTCCGCTCAGCCTTCGAGATATCCCCTTTTGCTTACCCAGAAATCTTCGTGCAAGAGTTCTAATCTTCGATGAAGTAGTCCGAGTCGAGACGCTTGATAACGTAGGACGAATACGTCGAAACGCCGAGATTATATTCGATCGCCAGCTTTGCCAGCTTCTCGCCGTCGATAAGGACGATTTTCTTATCGATAAACGAACTGTACTCTTCCGCCTCGGATGTAAATCGCGAGGTGGTGATGAAGACGCCTTTCCTAGCCTTGACGCCGTCGAGCGCACCGGCAAATTTTTGAATTTCGGGGCGACCGACTGAACCCTCCCAACGTTTTGCCTGGACGTAAATCGTATCGAGCCCAAGGCGATCTTCTTTGATTGCACCGTCGATTCCACCGTCGCCGCTGCGCCCGAGGACTTGGCCGACATCTCTGAGCGAGCCACCGTAGCCCATTGCGACGAGCAGATCTACGACAAGTTTTTCAAAAAAGCTGGGCGAACACGATCGAACTTTCTCTAGTAATTCTTCAGCGAGAGTTTGTTCGATCTCACTAAATGCGGCTTCGAGTTCTTCAAGCGGTGTTCCCTGTCCTTCTCGAACAACGGCTCTGGGTGTGTTCTCGTCGGTCTTTTGCCAGCGCTCGGATTTCGTATCGAAGTCGCGAAACTCCTCAAATTGCGAGAGCAATTCCCGATCGACCCGCTCCGGCTTTTCGCGAAGCACTTCAAGGCCACGCTCTGTAATGTGAAAGATGCCCCGCTGAATATTGGCCAGCAGCCCAGCTTTGCGGAGATAGGTACACGCCCAACCGACGCGACCGTAAAATTTTGTACTCTTGCCGCTGGGAATCAGCTCCTCGAGGTCTGCTTGTGGCAGGTGCATATGCTCTGCTATTGCGTTTGCAGCCTCGCGAAGCGTGTGAGGCTGCCGATCTGCGGCTAACTCCAGCAGAGGCAGCATGAACGCTTGAAATTCTGGGACTGCCATCTCACAAGCTCCGACTAACAGTCGTTTTCGCCATCGAACGAGTGACGACTCGACTCCTTGAGATTAAACCCAATAATTCGCGATCGCACCAACCAAAATCGCGAACCCCAACCAAACATTATTCGCAAACAGCTTGCCGTAGCCCGCCCGCTCCAGCTCCCGCTGCGACAACACCCAACACTGCCAGCCCCAGCCGATCGCCGCGATCGCCACACCAACCCAATACAACACCCCCAGCCCCAAACTCAGCCCCAACCCGACAAAACACAACACCGTCCCCGCAAAAAACACTGCGATCGCCTGCGTTACGTACTGCCCGAAAAACAGCGCGCTCGAATTCACCCCGATCTTGCGATCGTCCTCGCGATCGGCGATCGCGTAAATCGTATCGAACCCCAGCGTCCACAACACCGTCGCGCCCCACAGCCAGGCCGTCTCGGTGACCAGCGCGCCGCCCGCATCCGCTGCGCTCCAGCTAATCAGTACCGCAAACCCCCAGGCGATCGACAGCACCAGCTGCGGCACGGGGAAAAACCGCTTCGCCAGCGGATAGCAAACGATCACCGGCACGGCGGCACAGCACAGCCAAAAGCTCAGCGGCGACAGCCGATACATATAGGTTGCCAGCACCGCCGACAGCGTCAGCGTCCCCAGGAACACCGCGATCCCCATCGACACCGACAGCCGCCGTGAGGCCAGCGGGCGCTGCTTCGTGCGCTCCACATGGGGGTCGATATCGCGATCCCACAGGTCGTTAATCACGCAGCCCGCCGCGCTGGTCGCGAACGCGCCAAAGATAATCGTAAAAACGAGCCCTGCTGGCGGCGAACCCTCCGCAGCTAGAAACGCTGCCCAGAGCGCCGGGACGATCAAAATCAAGCGACCGGCGGGCTTATCCCAGCGGAGCAGCCGGGCGATCGCTTTCCAAGTCGGTTCGGGTTCTTGAAATTCGGGCGAGGGGAACTGAGACGGGTCGGGCTGGGGCTTCATGGCAGGGGCAGCAAACGGAACGGGTTGAAATACAGAGCGAACGCCGTCAAGCGCTCGGTCTTTTATTGTTACCGAATTGTTCGCGCCGGGTCTGCCGCTGGCCTGGATTTACTCGACCGCGCTCGATCTTAGAAATCCTCCGGCAGCGTCGCACCCTCGAGGATGGCGTCATCAAACGTCGCAAAGCTGATATCTGCATCAAACAGATTGGCGTCCGTCAGGTCGGTACCGTCGAGATTGGCGCGCACCAGATTGGCCTCCAGTAGGTTCGAGTCGCGCAGGCTCGCTCCCGTCAGGTCGGCGCGATCGAGCTGGGTGCGCGCCAGATTGGTCATATCCAGCTTTGCGCCCCGCAGCGTCGCTTCCATCAGCTGGGCACTGGCGACGATCGCGCTTTTTAGGTTTGCCCCATCCAGATTCGCGCCGCGCAAATCCACCGAGGTCATCATGCAGCCGCTCAGATTTGCGCCTTCGAGCTGCGCGCCTTTGAGCTTCGCTTCGCGCAGGTTCGCCTGCTTGAGATTCGCGCCACGCAGGTCGGCGTTGGTCAGGTCGGCATTGCAAATGTTCACGTCGCGCAGATCCGCACCGCGCAAGTCCGAACCGCGCAGGACGATCGGCTCGTAAACCCGCCGCTCGAAGCGCATATTCGCGCCCCTTAGGTGCGCCCCACGCAGGTCGGCTCCGCTGAGGTTAGCGTTGCGCAGATCTGCCCCGCTGAGGTTGGCGTCGAGCAGGGTCGCGAGGCTGAGGTCGGTGTAGCGCAGGTCGGCTTTCTGCAAGAGCGCGCCGTGGAGGTCGGCATCCTTGAGGTTAGCTTGGCGTAGGTCGGCTTTTTTGAGTGTCGCGCCGCAGAGGCGGGTCTTCGAGAGGTTGGTGTTGTCGAGCTTGCTGCGCCCGAGGTGGGCGAACACCAGAGTCGAGCCGCGCAGGTTCGCACCGCTCAGTTCGATGCCGAGCAGTTCGGCGCGATCGAGCTTGGCATTGGCCAGAGAGAGCTTGGGAAACTTGGTTTTTCCGGCCTCGTAACTCTCGATTAGTTTGGCAGCGTCCATAGATTAAAGTTGGGAAAAAGTGCGGGGGCGAGCTCGGGGGCTGTCATCAATCAAATTTTCAGCCCTTTCCCAGTTTTACCTTGGGTCGGGCGCGTAACGGCCTATCCCGTGGGGAGGCCGAAGCTAACTGAGGACACGCCCTATGCCTTTACCGCGTCGATCGCCTTGACGAACTCCTCAAACAGATAGTCCGCATCGTGGGGGCCGGGGCTGGCTTCCGGGTGGTACTGCACCGAGAATACCGGCAGTGACGTATGGCGCAGACCGGCCACCGTACGATCGTTCAGATTTAGGTGCGTCACCTCGATTTTCGGATCGAGCGAGTCGGCGTCGATCGCGAAGCCGTGGTTTTGGCTCGTGATCTCCACCTGCTTCTGCTCCAGGCCGCAAGGCTGGTTCAGACCCCGGTGGCCGAACTTGAGCTTAAAGGTCTCTGCCCCGATCGCCTGACCGAGAATCTGGTGACCCATGCAGATGCCGAACATCGGCTTACCCGAGTCGAGCAGCGCCCGCACCGTATCGACGCCCTCGGTCACCGCCGCCGGGTCGCCAGGGCCGTTGGAGAGAAAGATGCCATCCGGCTCGTGCTTGAGGATTTCTTCGGCGGGCGTCCCCAGCGGCACGACAATGACGCGACAGCCGTAGCTGGCCAGACGGCGCAGGATGTTGCGCTTGACGCCAAAATCAAGCGCAACGATCGTGTACTTCACCGCCGTCGCCGACTTCGCGCCATCGCTAAATTCCCAGGCTTCCGGCGTCGCTTCCGTCCACTCGTAGGTCTCCGGTGTCGAGACCGCCGCCGCCAGGTTTTGCCCCGCCATGCTCGGTGCATTTTGCACCTGGTTGAGCAGCTCTTCGGGATTGAGGATTTCCGTCGAGATCGCGCCGTTCATCGCACCGAGCGATCGCAGCTTGCGCGTTAGAGCGCGGGTGTCGATGCCGTAGATACCAGGAATACCGTGCTCGACCAGATAGTCCGGCAGGCTTTTCGTCGATCGCCAGTTGCTCGGGCGGCGGCTGATATTGCGGGCGATCGCGCCGATCGCAAACGGGCGCGCGGCCTCTTCGTCTTCTTCGTTGACGCCCACATTCCCCAACTCGGGATAAGTGAAAGTCACGAGCTGACCGCAATAACTCGGGTCGGTCATCACTTCTTGATAACCGGTCATGCCGGTATTGAACACCACTTCACCGATCTTGGTTCCCGACGCACCGAACGACCATCCTTCGTAGGTAGTTCCGTCGGCCAGAACGAGGATGGCGCGGCGATCTCCGGAAATGGGCATAGCGATCTCTCATGGGGCTTAAATCGACGGCATTATCCCACGATCGCAGCGGAAAATCGTGGCCATAGCGACAGGACGAGCCCAGGTCATGCTTTATAGATACTGGCATCGATCCTGGCGTCGCTAGTTGGCGTCGCTCTCGACCGCCCGTCCGCCTGCCGGAATGTGACGGCCACCTTTCAGAGCGGGCATTTCCGACACGAGCGGCCCGACCCATCGCCTCTGCCGACAAACCAACAACACGAGAAATACGGCAATGCCGCAAATATAGAGAGACCTCAAAAGTACGTAAAGCCTCACAAAATGCAGTCATCCAATAAAACTTAAGATAGGCTTAGTAAGCACTTTAAATAGAGAAGAGAGCCAAGGTCTTCGACCTTGTCTTGAAGTATCAATAAATTTACTGACTTAAGTTAGTGAGTGAATTTGTTGGCGGTCTAAAAAAGCCGTGTTTACACGCAATCGCCGACGCCCGTCGGTCATCGTGCAGATGAGGAAAGCGTTCGTCGAAAACGGGTAAGCCTTCAAAAGTCAAGACGCATTTTATCGATATGCTGCTAGAAAAAATTCGCGACGTTTGGGACACGATCGTACTCGCAAACAATTCCTACGTTCCCCACGGCCACTGTTACTTGTGGCAAACATCGCTCGTTCAGCTCCACGTCGTTAGCGATGCGTCGATCGCGCTGGCTTACTTTTCAATCCCGATCGCGCTGGTCTATTTTGCCTATCGCGGACGCAAGTTCGTGCCGACAGAAATTTTATTAATGTTCGGCTCGTTTATCATCCTCTGCGGCATCGGGCATATGCTCGATATCTGGACGCTCTGGCATCCGGCTTACTGGCTCTCGGGTGTTGAAAAAGCCGCGACGGCCCTGGTGTCTTGCTACACCGCCGGTTCAATGCTGACGCTATTGCCACAGTTTTTGGCGCTGAAAAGCCCCGAAGAATTGGAGAAACTCAACCGTCTGCTCGAAGCCGAGGTCGCTCAGCGTCGCGCCGCCGAGGCGGAGCTACAGTCGCTCAACGCCAATCTGGAAGAGCTAGTGCGCGATCGCACCCAGGAACTCGAGCGTCAAAACCTCGTGCTGCAAAAAGCCCAGGCGCAGCTCGTCCAGTCGGAGAAGCTGGCTTCGCTGGGCAAGATGGTCGGCGGCGTCGCCCACGAAATCAACAATCCCCTCAGCTTTATCTACGGTAACCTCGAGCACGTTAAGGAGTACAAACGATCGCTCTGGGAGGCGATTCGAGACCTACCGGTCCGCTCATCCGGACGCGGGGCCGGAAGCGCGCGCTCGGCTCGACGATCTCGATTTGGAGTTTATCAATGCGGACTTCCCGAAGCTTCTCGACTCGATGCGAAACGGAGCCGATCGCATCCGCCAAATCGTCCTCTCGCTGCGGAACTTCGCCCGACTCGACGAGGCCGAACTCAAGCCCGTGAAGCTTCGCGAAGGGCTAGACAGCTCGCTGGAGCTTCTGTCGCAGCGGCTGTATCAGCCCGCGAGCACGCCTTCAATCGCCGTACACAAGCTGTACGCGTCCGATCTGCCGGAGGTCGAGTGCTATCCGGGCTTGCTCAACCAGGCCATCTTTAACCTGCTGACCAACGCGATCGACGCGATCGAGGCGCGCCTTGAAGCTGATGCGAACTTCTCGCCCGTTCTAGAGCTTCGTACTGCCCTCGTTCCCGCCGCTAACGGCGTCCCCCAGGCCGAGATCCGCATCACCGACAACGGCGTCCCGTTCCCGGAAGAAGTCGAGCGCCGTATCTTCGAGCCGTTCGTAACCACCAAGCCGATCGGCCAGGGCGTCGGCCTCGGTCTCGCAGAGTCTTACAGCATCGCCACCGACCGCCACGGCGGCATCTTACAGCTCGAACGCCACGACGCCAGCAAGTCTTTCGTGCTGCGGATTCCGACGGTGCAGCCGCGCCGCCAGCAGCCGCAAGATGAGTCGCCCGATCGCGCGGTGCTGATGCCGACGTAGCTTTGCTCGAAATCGAGTTTCACTTGCGCCGATCGCCCGATCGCCGCGCCGCTTTCTTCACCCGCTCGAACTCCGCTGCGACTCCCGCCACCGACACCACTTCGCCGCCATAGCGCCAGCGTACGTACAGCTCGATCGCCCGGCCGATCGCGTCGGCCACCGGTTGCGGGTAGCGATCGCGCGCCGACTGAGCGTACTCCAGCGGCGTTTGCGCCGGACGTTTCGGCAACCCCTGCCGCGCCGACCAGTCGAGGATTTCGCGATAGAGCCGTTCGACCTCGCTCAAGTTCGAGAGATAGCGCCACTTGCGCCACCAGCCGAAGCCGCGCCAGCCCAGCCAGCCCAGGAAGCCGCCGCCGGTAAATGCCGCCAGGCCGATGAGCAGGCCGCCCCAGCCCTGGCCGAATTTACCCAGGAGCCAGCCCAGCACTGCGCCGATCGCGTTAAAAATGCCCTGCATAATGCCCGTCAGCGGCGACGGTAGCCAGCCTGCCACCCACGACCAGATTTGCTTGAGAACGCCAAACGGCTCGTAGTCCACGGGCGACGGCGGAATCACTTCGTGGCCGGGAATCGGGTCGAAGGCAAACCAGCCGTGCTTGGGAAAAAACACCTCGGTCATGGCGTAGGCGTCGGTGTTTTTGACTTCATAGAGGCCGGTAAAGGCGTTGAATTCGCCGACCCCGAAACCGACGACGAGTCGCGCGGGCACGCCGATCGAGCGCAGCATTACGGTCAGCACCGTCGAGAAGTGGTCGGCGTAACCGCCCGCTTGGCACGTTGGATTGGTGGTGTTTTCGCAGAGGAAGAGGAACTGCTCGACGAGGTCGTCGCCGTCGGCCAGGAACGGCAAATCGAGCGGATTGTCGGGGATCGCGTAAGTTTGCTTGAGGTATTGCGCCAGGTAGAGCGCCTGCTCGTAGGGGCTTTCGATCGGCTTTTCGGATTTGGCCAAGGCCGATTCGGTGTAGGCGCGAACCCGTTCGCGGATGTCTTCGGGCACGTCCAGGTAGCGATCGCGGATCCGGTCGCGGTACTCCGTCCCGGCGCTGCCCAGCAGGGTGCGATCGCGGTAGCGCGCGAAGGAGATAACGCTGTAGGTCAGGCCCTCGGCCAAAATCACCGGCGAGCGGATGGCGTCTTCTTTGTCGAGCGCCACCTGCTGGGTCGGGAAGTACAGATAGGCGGCGCGATCGAGGGCGGGGATAATTCCCGGCAAATCCTCGACGACCGTGTAAGTCTGCACGACTTCCTTGCGACGGCTTTCGGTATAGATCGGCGGCAGCGAAAAGCGATAGCTCCAGTTGGAGCGCTCGTACTCTTGGGTCGCGTCGCGATCGGACACTTCCCAGCCTTGACCGGTGTAGCGATCGAAGGCCATCACGCGCCAAAAGCCCGGAGCCTGGGAGCGCACGCGCATCACCACCTTCGGCTCCATCGACCCGCGCAGGTTTTGGTTGATGCGATCGCTAAAGCCGTAGTAGTTCTCCTCATCGACCTCGCCGGGACCTTCCGGCGGCATCGTCCCGGAGCCCGCGCCATCTTCGCTCGGCGCGTCGCTGGGGGGGCTGACGATATTGCGCGAGTCGAACTCGCCCTGGAACGGAACGTCGGCACTGACGGGAAAGGAGCGAATCTGGTAGCCCGGAAGGCGCGGCATAAACGCGAAAATCAGCAGCCCGATCGCCAGCACCGCCGCCAACATCCCGCCCAGCGTTTTCCAGGGCAGCGCCGCCCGTCTCGACTTGCGTTTATCGGCGGTCGGGCGATCCGCCGTCGGCGCGAGCCCGAGGCGCGATCGATACTCGAACAGCAGCGACGGCAGCGTAAAAATCAAAAACAGCACCAGCAGCGGCGCGAATGTCATCGTCTGGCTCAGCGTCCCGGCCACGCCCATCAGAATCAGGCCGATCGTCATCGAATAGCCCAGATCCTTGCGCCGGGGCAGATCGAAGCTGTGCAGCACTTGCACCTGAATCAGCAGCTCCGCCAGCACCAGCCGCGTATCGTTGAGCGAGGTCAGCAGGTTGCTAAAAAAAGTCGCCAGCGCGCCGATCATGCCCAGCGCCAGCAGGAACTTCACCGGCATATTGCGCCGCGATCGCTGCTGCCAACTCCACCAGGCCCCGACAACGCTCAGCGGCACGGCCCAAAAGCTCATCGTCGTCTCTGCCGCCAGATCGGTGGCCACGATGCCGACGATCACCATCAGCTGAACCGTGACCCGCAGCGCGATCGACTCTTCGGGAACGATCGGCGGCAGGGCCGCAACTCGGGCGCGCACCCGCTCGATCGGGCTGGCGATCGCCTCGATTGAAGTTCGCCCGTTTTCTGACTGCATGTCGTCCCCGACCTGTCGCTGAGTGACGTTTCTGGCGAATTTATCCTAACGAATCCTTCGGGCCCGGAAAGCAGGACTCAAAACAACCCAGAAAGCGATCGCATCATCCGTTCGATTCGTTACGGACGATCGCAGGCAACTGCACTGTTTAGCCGGCGCGCCAGGATCCGATCGCGGAGAAATACGAGCCTGCAAAACGGCGATCGCGTCGGCCCGCGAAGCTTTCGTCATTCTTCGTGATAGAGAAAATATTGCGCTTTTACAAACTGAAATTAATTAAATGTTAACCCAGACTTAACGCTGGAATCCGACAACGTTGGAATACTGGGGTTGCATTTCTGCCGTCCGAACCTAACGACTTTTCTTCGCACGCAGAAATCGCAACTAACGTGCGGCCCTCGCTCCGATCGCATCCATATTTCATCATAACGAGAATTACCGGACACTATGAAACTCGAACTGCTTCTCAAGCGCCAATCCACCGGCTTTTTAGCTGGCGTACTCGCTCTGACCCTGGCAGCTTGCGGCGGAGCCCCGGCGGATGACGCAGCCACCGATGACGCAGCCACCGACGACGCGGCCACCGAAGAGCCGGCGACTGACGACGCGGCAGCCGATGCCGAAGGCGGCGCAGAGGGCGATGTCCTCGTCGACGGCTCCAGCACGGTCTTCCCGATCTCGGAAGCGATGGCTGAAGAATTTATGGCGGCCAACTCCGGCGCGCGCGTCACGGTGGGCGTCTCCGGTTCGGGCGGCGGCTTCAAGAAGTTCTGCGCGGGCGAGACCGATATCTCCAACGCATCGCGTCCGATTAAAGAGTCGGAAATCGAGCTGTGCGCTGAAAACGGCATTGAATACATCGAAGTGCCGGTGGCTTATGACGGCCTTTCGGTCGTGGTCAACCCTGCTAACGAGTGGGCGGCCTGCATGCCGCCTGCCGAGCTGACCGCAATGTGGGAAGCGGCGGCAGAAGGTTCGGTGGACAACTGGAGCCAAATCAACCCCGAGTACCCCGACCAAGCCCTGGCGCTTTACGGCCCCGGTACGGACTCCGGAACCTACGACTACTTCGTCGAAGCGCTGATGGATGACGACGGTAGTCGTGGTGATTACACCGCATCGGAAGACGACAACATCATCGTCCAAGGCGTCCAAAACGACGAAGGTGGCCTCGGCTTCTTCGGCTTCGCATACTACGAAGAGAACTCGGATACGCTCAAATCCGTGGAAATCGAAAACTCCGACGGCGAGTGCGTTGCGCCGACCGCTGAAACGATCGAAAACGGCACCTACAACCCGCTGTCGCGTCCGATCTTCTTCTACGTCAGCAAAGCGGCGATCGACGAGAAGCCCCAAGTGCAAGCTTTCGTGGACTTCCACCTCGATGAAGCGAACGCCGGTCTGATCACCGAAGTCGGTTACGTCGGCCTGCCTGCTGAAGTGCTGGAAAAAACCAAAGAGCGCGTCGCCTCGAAAACCGTCGGCTCGATCTTTGAAGGCGGCTCCTCGGTGGGCGTCAGCCTGATGGACAAGCTCTAATCTAGAGCCGAGCGGTTTTGCAGCGAGATCCTGTATCTCGCTGCGGCAATTCCGTGCGGTAGCCCCGAGTCCAAAGAGGAGTCATTTCTGCTCTTTCGAGTCTGCCGCCATCTTGCTTTCCGGCGCACAACAGCTGCAATCCTCTTGACTGCGCATCATGCGTGAGCCGCAAACACCTACCTAGCTTCAGCGTTGTGGCGACATCCTCAGTTTCTTGTCCTCCGACGCAGTAGACTTTTCCCAAAAACAGTCCGTTCGAGCTCTGCGGCGATCGCCGCGATTGCTCTCCGTGCTGACTCTCCGAGCCGCTGGTGCTCGACACGCTTCATGAATTCTGAACCTACACGTAATGACTCGCTCTGGCAGCCAGACCGCCAAGCGAGCAGAACGTCTGAGGCAATTGTCCGAACGATTTTTGGCGCGTTTGCGCTCGTTTCGGTGTTGACGACCATCGGCATCGTCGGAACGCTGATTTTCGAGATGTTCGAGTTTTTCCAGGAGGTTCCGTTCTGGAACTTCCTGACCGACGATCAGTGGACGCCGCTGTTCCCGACGGCGGAGTTCGGCATCTTCGTCCTGATTAGCGCTACGGCTCGAACTTCGACGATCGCGGTTGCGATCGCGCTGCCCTTGGGGCTGTTCGCCGCGATTTTCCTCAGTGAGTACGCAGGCCCGAAAACGCGCCAGATCGTCAAGCCGCTGCTGGAGGTCTTGGCGGGTATCCCCTCGGTCGTGTTCGGCTACTTCGCGCTCTTGTTCGTCACGCCGCTGCTGCAGAGCTTTATCCCGATTTTGCAGGGGTTTAATGCCCTGAGTGCTGGCCTCGTTCTCGGGATTTCGATTACGCCGCTGGTCGCCTCGCTCAGTGAAGATGCGATTTTCGCCGTGCCCCGCAGTCTGCGCGACGGTGCTTACGCACTGGGCGCGACGAAGCGCGAGGCGATCGTCTCCGTCGTTTTGCCCGCTGCGCTCTCCGGTATCGTCTCGTCGATTATTCTGGCCGTCTCGCGGGCGATCGGCGAAACGATGATCGTCACCCTGGCCGCCGGACAAAACCCGAGCCTCGGCCTCAATCCCTTCGTTCCGATCATGACGATGACCGCCTTTATCGTGCAGGTCAGCTTGGGCGATACGCCCGCCGGATCGCTGGCATACAAAACCATCTTCGCCGTTGGGATGACGCTGTTCCTGCTGACTTTGGTGCTTAATATCTTCAGCTTCTGGTTCGTCCGCCGCTTCCGCGAGAAATACGACTAATGAATACGCCGAATACTTCCGGTTCGAGCTTGGAGAGTCAGGCCGCAAAGTTCGAGGTCGATATCAGCTCCCGCTATCGTACCGATAGCATCTTCAAGACGCTGACTTGGTTGGCGATCTCGATCGCGCTGCTCGTCCTTGCAACCTTGATTGTCGACGTACTGTTCGATGGTCTGCCCTTCGTTAACTGGGACTTCCTAACCAACTTCCCCTCGCGCAAACCCGAGCGTGCCGGTCTGCTCTCGGCGCTGGCCGGGACAATTTGGGTGATGGTCACGGTTGCCGTTATCGCTTTTCCGTTGGGCGTCGGCGCGGGAATCTTCCTGGAAGAGTTCGCCGAAGACAACTGGTTTACGCGGGCGATCGAGATCAATATCAACAACCTGGCGGGCGTTCCGTCGATCATCTACGGCTTGCTTGGGTTGCAGGTGTTCGTGCGCGTCTTCGGCCCGAACGGATGGTTTTACGAACTCACTCTGGCGATCAAAGAGAGCGTTTATCAACTGCTCGTCGAAGCCTTCGGGAACAACAGCATGTTGTTGCAATGGGTTTATGGGTTGCTTACTGATGCCGATGGGCAGATTACGGGTGTTGATATTACCGGCGGACGCAGTATCATCACCGGGGGACTTACCCTGGCGCTGCTCGTTCTGCCGATCGTGATCGTCTCGACGCGCGAGTCACTGCGTGCGGTTCCCGACAGCCTGCGCCTGGCTGGGTTTGCCCTCGGCGCAACCCGCTGGCAGGTGGTGCGCGACCAGATTATGCCGATGGCGTTCCCCGGTGTCCTGACCGGAACCATCCTGGCGCTATCGCGGGCAATCGGTGAGACTGCGCCGCTGATTACGATCGGGGCGTTAACGTTTATCTCATTCCTGCCGGAGAACCTGCAAAGCCCGTTCACGGTATTGCCCATTCAGATCTACAACTGGGTCTCGCGACCGCAGAAAGACTTCCACGACCTTGCCGCTGGCGGAATTATCGTTCTGCTCGTCGTCCTGCTCGTGATGAACTCCACGGCAGTTTTGCTACGCAACAAGCTGCAAAAACGCTTCTAGCGTGACCTGCGCCGAGGCCCGCCCGCCTGCGGCCACCCAATCTCGACCTCGATCGATCTCATACCTATCGCAACAATGGTTAACGAATCCGCCCAAATCGCTACCGAGCCCGCACTGCGCGCCGAGAATCTCAACGTTTACTACGGCTCGACGCTGGCGGTTCGCGAGGTCAACCTCAAGATTCCCAAAAACAAAGTCGTCGCCTTCATCGGCCCGTCCGGCTGCGGTAAAAGCACCGTGCTGCGCTGCTTCAATCGGATGAACGACCTAATTCCCACAGCGCGAGTGACCGGAACGATTTCATTTCAAGGTACGAACCTCTACGCCCCGAGCGTCGATCCCGTCGAGCTGCGCCGCCGCATCGGTATGGTCTTCCAGAAGCCGAACCCGTTCCCGAAATCGATCTATAACAATATCGCCTTCGGCGCGCGCATCAACGGCTACAAGGGCGATATGGACGAGCTGGTGGAGATGTCGCTGCGCCGCGCCGCGATTTGGGATGAAGTCAAAGACAAGCTGCAAGAAAGCGGTCTCGCCCTCTCCGGCGGTCAGCAGCAGCGGCTGTGCATTGCTCGCGCGATCGCGATCGCGCCGGAAATCATCCTGATGGACGAGCCCTGCTCGGCGCTCGACCCGATCTCGACGCTAAAGGTCGAGGAGCTGATCCACGAGCTGAAGCAGCAGTACACGATCGTGATCGTCACCCACAACATGCAGCAGGCGTCGCGGGTCTCCGACCTGACGGCGTTTTACAATGCTGAAGCCTTGGAGGGCGGCAGCAAGGTGGGATACCTGGTGGAATACGATCGCACCACGTCGATCTTTCATAATCCGGCGGAGAAAGCCACCCAGGACTACGTCAGCGGTCGCTTCGGTTAAGAGGCGGCTCTGCTTGGCGATCGAGACGCAATTGAAAACAGAGGCGCTGAATGCTGTCGTTCAGCGCCTCTGTTTTTTCGTGCGGAGCGAGCCGAAATGAAACCATCATTCCGCGACCCTCTATGCTGGAATAGACTCCTCACATGAATTCGGTGAGCGCTGATCGAGAATCGGAAAGCTCAGACTTCGACATTCGGATCTTTGCTGGAAACAGACAACATTCGTTCGAGAATTCGAGTAATGCTCCAGCTAAAATTCGCCGATCGAAAAGGGGCAGTCCTGACTAGAACTGCCCCTTCTTAAAATACCCCCAAGGGAATTCGAATCCCTGTCGCCTCCGTGAAAGGGAGGTGTCCTAGGCCTCTAGACGATGGGGGCCTAATGCATTGCGGTTCGTGGACTTTGCCCTTCAGCGCTTTAATAAATTAACGAAGTTTCTTATGAGTGTCAACTCTCCCAGGAGAAAATTTTCGGGAAGCTCTCGCCGCGCTGACAGTAGGCTGCGAGCAGGCGGGCGCAGTTGGCGATCGCGCCCAAATGCGCCACTTCGTAGCCGTGGGTATTTTGCGTCGGGAAGCTGACGCACGCGCCGCGCGCCACGTGGCCGAACTTCACCGCGATCGAGGCGTCGCTGCCGAAACCCGCTAGGACGGCGAGCTGCACGGACAGGCCGATCTCGTCGGCACTCGCTCGCAGATCGCCGGTCAGCCCTTCATCGTAGACGCCGTAGCCGTCTTGGATGAGCAATACCGGGCGATCGCCATCTTCGATGGGATATTCCGGCGAGAGCGGGCAGATTTCCAACGCGACGATCGCCTCGACTCGGGTGCGATTGCTGAAGTACAGCGCGCCGATCGCACCGACCTCTTCCTTCGCCGAAGCGACCAGATACACCGTGACTTCCGGCTCGGACGGCGATGCCGAAAACAGCCGCGCCAGCTCCAGCAACACCGCCACCGAGGCTTTGTTATCGAGGGTGTAGCTGGCGATCCAGTCCTGGAGGCGCACCGGACGCTTGCGGTGCTTACCGATGACGGCGCGCGTGCCCGGTCGGACGCCAGCAGCGGCCAGCTCGGCGGGTTGCTGCTTGGTCTCGACCCAGGCGTCTTCCCAACGCACCGGGCGATCGTCCTGCTGCGCTTTTTGGGGCGAGAGGTGCGACACATGGCGCGAACCGAAGCTGAGGACGCCGGTGACGGTTTCGCGATCGCCGAGCAGGTCGATCGCCCCTTCGCCGTAGATCCAGGGGAACGCACCGCCCAGTTTCCGCAGTCGGATGCGCCCATCGGCTTCGATGTTGTGGACGATCGCGCCGATTTCGTCCTTATGACCGGTAATGGCGATCGCACGATCGGCTTGGCGACCGGGAATCTTCGCAATCACGTTACCCGCTTCGTCTTTCCATACCTCAACCCCGAGCTGCCCGAACGCCGACAGCAGCCAGCCGTCTACCTCTTCTTCGACGCCGCTGGGCGAATGGTGCATCACCAGCGTCTCGATTTCCGAGAACCAGCGATCGTAGTCCGTGCCGTTGGGCGTCGTCGAGAAATCTAGGCTGTCGGGCATGGGGGATCGTCAAGTGCGTCCCGAATATGCTGCCCTTTTGTAGGGGCGCATGGCAATGCGCCCGAGATCCCCTGAGGCTTTTACCGATCCCGGGCGCACTGCCGTGACGCCCCTACCGTCAGCGGGCGATCTCGTTCTGCGGATGTGCCAGCGGCTACGGCATCACCATCACGGTCGCCGTCGCCTCGATCGTCTCGCCGTTCAGCGTCAGCTCCTGGTGCTGGTTCGAGTTCAGCGTCACGCGCAGCTCCACTTCACCAGCGGGCAGCTCGGGAATATGGAACCAGTTGCCGTAAACGCGGGCGAGCTTGATGCCGTTTGCATAGACGTGGGCGTGGCCTTCGCCGTCCATGTTCGTATCGCCGACCATATCGCCGGTCAGCTCGAAGTTCTCGGTGATGAGTTCCAGGTTCCAACCCGACACCGTGTCCGGCTCGATCGCGATCGCCAGCGTCGGCGCGGGCATATCGGCGGAGACTTCCAGCGTGCCGTGGTGGTGTCCGCCGTGGTCGCCGTGACCGTGGCCGCTATGGTCGTGGTCGCCGTGACCGGGCATTGGCATAGCATCCATCGGCATGTTGTCCATCGGCATATCGTCCATACCGTCATGGCCGTCACCGTGTCCGGGCATGTCGCCCATGCCGCTGTGGTCGTGGGCGAGCGTCGTCGGCGTCGTTTCCAGCGATCCAGCAGATGCGGGCACTTGGCCGAGTAGCAGTAGAGCGAGCGGCGAGAGTGCCAGATTTAGGCCGACGCGAGCCAGTTTTCGTGAGAAGGGAGCAAATGACATAACGTATAAATCGCAGAATCTTAGGGTGAGTCGAGCCGCATAAAAAACTCGATCGGGCCATCAACTTCTAGCGATCGAGACACCATGTCAATCGACGAAACGTCGTAGTAATTGAGCTTTAAGGCTCTCAAAACCTGACGTGGGTTAGTTCGGCGCACTGCCCAAAACGACCAAACTCAGTAGCGTGTTGCTATTCCAGAGCCCGTGCAGCAGCATCACGGCAAACAGGCTGCGCGATCGCGTGTACACCACGCCGAGGACGATACCCAGCGACATGAGCGGCAGCACCTCCGAAGCACTGAGGTGGGCGCAGGCGAATACCAGCGCGCTGATGACGATCGCGCCCGTTACCGGTACGTAGCGCGTCAGCGACGGCAGCAAGAAACCGCGAAACACGATCTCTTCAAACACCGGCGCGGCTACGGCGGCGGTCAAAATAAAGAACCCCAGCGCCCACCAGTCCTGACTTTCCAGTGCCACCTCCAAGATCGGATTGCTGCCGCCCTGACCGTTCCAGAGGTATTGGTTGACGATCGAGATGCCGATGACGATCGGGATCGCGCAGCAGTAGCCACCGACGCCCCAGAGGATCGATCGCCAGTTCGGGCGAAACTTCAGCCAGGTCTTATCGAGCGGGAAGAAGGGCTTGACGGTGACGTAGAGAACGTAGAGCGCCGCTGCTGCGGACAGCACGTAGCTCATCAAAATCGACGCCGCCTGCCCGCGCGCCGTTGTCGCGAACGCCTGGAGGCCGAGTAGCGAGAGCACCTGCGGCAAAATTAGGCCACCGCTGACGAACTGACCGGTGAAAAAGACCACGAAAAAGCCGCCGACGATCGCCTGGGCGATATCGTCCCAGCCCCAGGGCACGTCCCAGGTCGTGTCGGCGTTGCGGGCGAGCAGTGCCTCGGAGCCGCGCCGCCAGCGCTGAACCAGCAGAACGGCACCGATCGTCAGGCCGCTGCCCAGCCCGAGGAGCGACGATGCGGTCAGAAAGGCGAGCTTGCGGACAGCGTCGCCAGCATTGGCCTCGACCCGATCGTTTAGCGCTGCCAGCCGATCGCGTTCGCCTTCGGTTTCGTAAAGCCGCGCCAGTGCCCGATCGCGGAACCAGCCGCGAAACGAGGCGCGAATCGACTCCTCCGCGATTGGCAGCACCTGAGTGGGTTCGCTCCACAGCCCGATCGCCACCGTCGCGGCGGTCACGATCTCCGGATCGGGGCGGGCGTCGCGATCGCGCCCGACTTCCTCGCGGGTCAGCATCTGCCAGGTTTCGCGCGCGGCCTCGGTGTCGCCCGTTTGGGTTTGCAGCAAGCCGATGTAGAGCTCGAGTTCGTCGCTCTGGCGCTGGAGGCCGTCGATCGTCGCCTCGATCGCACCGAGCTGCTCGCCCGCCACCTCCGGATTCACCCGCAGCAAGTCGCTTTGCTGCGATCGCACCGTTTCCAAGCTGCGCGCCGTTTCTATGCGGGCGTTTTCGTACTGCCCTAGCGCTGTCGCCAGCAGATCTTCCCCGAGAATCTGCGCCTGCAAAACCTCGAGTTCCGACGGCGACACCTGCCACTCGGCGGGCGGCTCCCACTCCGACGCTTGCAGCAGCAGGTCGGTCTGGGCGAGTTCGAGGCGATCCTGGATTTGCGGGCGATTCAGGCTACTGACCAGGGTTAGCCCGATTAGCGAAACGACAAGCGCTGTCAGAACAGCGAGCAAGCCCTGCTTCGTAGTCATGGGTTTTTATTCGCACCAATCGTGCAGTCCGTCCAAAGTCTCATTAGCTTAACTGAGTGCTTGGGATCGGGGCAGCGCGAGCTCTAGTCGCGGCAAGGCAAACGCATACTCAAAATTCAGTGCGAAAAAGCCAGGATTTGAGTGCTGAGCCTGTCGAAGTGCGGCCACTTATCGCGGTTTCACCCAGGCTATCGGCGAGGCCGACGCTTCGCGAACGACTCTGTTCGGCCGTCCACACACCGGCTAGCCGGAACATTTCAAGCGTGCGTTCCCCCGGCTAACTGCGGCTGACGATAAGATTTGCGATCGCGGCGGCGTCAAGCTGACAGGCGCGATCGAGCACCAGGTCGGCTCCGGCGCGGCGCAGGTTTTCCCGATACGGCTCGCAGCGATCGCCGGTGACGTGGGGCGGCAGGACGCCGACGGCAAACCAGAGCCGATCGCCCGATCGTTCGTCGATCGCCTTGACGATCGTTTGCATGTCCGCCACCGTATCGCCGATATAGATCGCCGGGAGACCGTCGAATTTCGGCAGGTCGAGGCGCGCTCCGGTTTGCGCGATCGCGTCGAACAGTCCGGTCGGGTCGGGCTTGCCCGGTGCGTCGTGCATCGCCACCAGCACCGGATTGTTTAGACCGATGCGCTCGCCCGTCACGAACTCCGCCGAAGGCCGCGTCGCGCCGCTGAAAAAACCCCAGCCGATGCCGCCCGCGCTCAGGCTCTCGAAGTAGGCGCGATCGAGCAGCAGCGGTTCGTCACAGATATAGCCGGTCAATTTCTCGGGGTCGGGGCCGCGATAGCGCGACTGGAAGAAGGTGACGATTTCTTCGTAGGTGGTGGTGATGCTGTTGCGAGGTTGGCCGGTTTCTTCGGTGTGGCGAGCGATGAATTCCTGCGAGGCTTCCCAGTCGTTGTTCCAGATGCCCTCGGATTTGAGCGCGTCGATATCTTCCGGGGTCGGGCGGAACGCGCCATCGGTGAATTTTTCGACAGTATCGGCGAGGGCGCGGCGGTAGGAGCCGCCGACGTCGCGGACGACGCCGTCGATGTCAAAGATGGCGAGGGCGGTGGTGGCTGGGGCGCTGGCGGATGCTGTCACGGTGATTTTGCCTCGGGCGGAAACGATCGCGGGTAGCTAGCCGCGTGAGGATTTTTTACCATGCGTCACTGTGCGCTACTGGCTGTCGCTGCCCGATCTCGCGACTCCCAGTCACCCAAGTCCCAAATCGTGACGGTTCCGCGCTCCGAGCCAGAAACCACATATCGGCTATCGGGACTAATGTCTAAATTCTGGATAAAGTCAGCTTCGCGAGGGGCTTCCCAGACGTGAATCTCTTCTCCTGTCGTCGCATCCCAAACGCGAATGTGACGAACGGAGGCAGAAATAACATGCCGTCCGTCAGGGCTAAAGCGCGCACCGGAGATTCGTCGGTCGCGATCGGCTTCATGGCCGCTGAAGATTAATTGTCGCTCGCCCGTTTCGGCGTCCCAAATCATCATGACGTTGTAGTCGCCGGTGACGATCGATCGACCGTCCGGGCTGAATGTGGCGGGCATCCAAGGCTGGGTAAACATTGGGTCGGACTCGCGCGACTCTCCCGTCTCGGCATTCCAGATTAAAGAGACACCATCGCGCAATGAAGACACGACCCACTGGCCGTCCGGACTGAAGTTCGCACTAAAAACTGGGTGCGAAGTGCCGTGTCCGTCGAACGTCAGCATTTGCTCGCCCGTTTCCGCGTCCCAAATCGTGACGGTGTTGCCACGATCGGGCGCTAGCGCGATCTGCCGCCCGTCGGGGCTGAAGCTCGCACTGCTGTAGCCGAGCAGATGAAACGTCGAGAAAGATAAAAGTTCGTCGCCGGTTTCGGCGTCCCAGACTTTGGCCGTCCCATCGAGGCTAGAAGTGGAGAGGACTCGCCGACCGTCGGGACTAAAGCTCGCGCGATCGACCCGACCGGAGTGGCCGGTAAATGTCAGCAGTTCCGCTCCCGAGATCGCGTCCCAAATCTTGACCGTGCCGTCCGTCGAGGCCGAGACGATTCGCTGTCCATCCGGGCTGAATTCGACGCTGTTAACGAAATCTGCGTGATTGGTGAGGGTTCGGCGATACGGGAGTGCTGCATCTTCCTGCGGCGGTTCGGCTGCACGCTCGATCGCCTGCGATATTCTCTCTTGCATCAATCCGCGTTCGGCTCGCGCGTCGCCCGATGCGACCGCGGCTGTTCCCGATGTCGAAATCGCGATCGCCGCGCCAACAGCTCCGAACCAGATCGCGTGGTGCATTGCGCGCTTCATCTTAAATCTCCGTCGCATCTTCAAGTCGTCTGGGTTTTCTTGCCTTTCTCCACATCATCCACGCCCGCACTTCCCGATCGCCATACGGATCGCTGCGGTATCGTCAAAAATCGTTCGGGCCATTTGCCCACCGCTCGAGTCGATCTGCGCCGAGCCCGCTACCATTTCGACGTACGCGGCGGCCTGTCACGCGCTGCTCGATCGCCGCAGAATCGCCCCAGAATTACCTCAATATCGCCGCAGTCATTGCCGCAACCTCAATCCAGCTTCAACCCACCAGCCTCAACCCAACGAGAACAGAACTATGCCCTGGCAACGTCCCGACGGGCGCGATCGCGATCGCATCCGCCCCCACCGCTTCGAGTTCGATATCTCCACCGCGCCTGCCAGCTCCGTCCTGGCCTACAGCGGTGAGACCAAAGTGCTGTGCTGCGCGACGATCGCGCCGGGTGTGCCGCGTTTCCTGGAAGGCAGCGGCCAGGGCTGGCTGACGGCGGAATACCGGATGCTGCCCGGAGCGACGCCCCAACGCCACCGCCGCGAGTTTCAGAAGCTGTCGGGGCGTACCCAGGAAATCCAGCGGCTGATCGGGCGCAGTCTGCGGGCCGCGATCGACCTCGAAGCGTTGGGCGAGTGGACGATTACGATCGACGCGGACGTGCTGCAAGCCGACGCGGGGACGCGGACGACTTCGATCGTCGGCGGCTGGGTGGCGCTGGCGGACGCGATCGACGGGCTGGTGGCGGCGGGCGAGCTGGAGTCGTCGCCGGTTAAGCAGGCGATCGCGGCAGTGTCGGTGGGCGCGATCGAGGGCGAAACGTTCCTGGATCTGAACTATCCCGAAGACGTGGCCGCGTCGGTGGACTTCAACGTCGTCATGACCGAAAACCTGGAGCTGATCGAGGTGCAAGGCACGGCAGAAGAGGGCTGCTACACGCGATCGCAACTCAACGAGATCCTCGATTTAGCAGAGATTGGCATTCGCGATTTGCTGACGGCGCAGCAGCAGGCGATCGCCGATCGCCGTACCGAAAGGATGAGACAGCAGACAAAATAGGTCGCCAAAAATCTGTCACGTGGCAGAGTCGGGCGTCTGGGAACTGCCCTATCTTGGGGTTGATTTAGTCTTCTCGAACGAATAGTCCTGGAGCTTTCGCCTCAAAGTTTATGTTTCCCACGTCCCTCATTTTTGTCGAGATTTTCGGTGCGAATCTCGGGCTAGACTCGAAATTTATCGAGCAGTTACAGACTCGCCTCGTCGATTTTGTAGCCAATACGCTAATAGTAATCCCGGCAATTTTGGCAGCGCTGGTCGTGTTGTTTCTGACGCGTTATGCGGTGATGGCGGTCGATCGAGCGGCATCCATCACCGTCAAAAAAGTCGTCCGCAGCTCGTCGTTGCAGTCGCTCTTCGTTAAGATCGCCCGCGTTTCAACCTGGGCCGCGGGGATTTTAGTCGTTTGTACGATCGTCTTTCCCGACCTGAGCGTGGGCGATCTAATCGGCTTACTCGGTCTCGGTTCGGTGGCGATCGGTTTTGCGTTTCAGGACATCTTTAAAAACTTTCTGGCCGGGATTCTGCTACTGCTCAACGAGCCCTTCAAGCTGCGCGACGAGATTATTGTCGAAGGCTACAGCGGCAAGGTTGAAGATATTTCAATCCGGACGACTTCTGTGCGGACGTATCAAGGCGAACTCGTGGTTCTGCCCAACTCGGTGCTCTTCACCAATCCCGTGACGGTGCTGACTTCGCAGCCGCACCGCCGGACAGATCTGGCGATCGGGGTGGATTACAATACGCCGCTGCCGATGGCGCGGGAGGTGCTAGCTCGGACGATCGCCAGCGTGGATGGCGTGTTGAGCAACCCCGAGCCGGAAGTCGATGCGGTGGGCTTTGGCGACAGCTCGATCGATTTTCTGGTGCGCTACTGGACGACGCCGCAAACGGCAATGGTGCGTCGCGCGCAGTCCAGCGCGATCGTGGCGCTCAAGGCGGCGTGCGATGAGGCGGGCATCTCGATTCCGTACCCGATTCGCACGGTGTATCACTTCGACCAGCACGACTTTGATGACGCGGCCTCGAAAGCATAAAAGCCTCGCAGTACGGAGATGGCACACGGGTATTTCCCAATTAAAAGCCCGCTCCGAAATTGCTTTAGAGCACTCCACAAATATATTTGTCCAGAAGCCGCCAATGAAGGCTGAGCTTGTCGAAGCCTGGGTGTGACGCACTTCGACAAGCTCAGTGCTCGAATCCTGAATACTGGACATTTATTTCCGTGGAGTACTCTTATTCACAGAAAAGACCTCTTGCATGAATCGAAAGAGGTCTATTGAGCTGACCGGGAAAGCACTGCATCTCCGGAAGCTGACCGTACTGCTTGACGATCTCGATGCGCGGACGCCGTTCGTTAGCTTTCGTACGGTGTTGGAGCAGCAGCAGCGTGCTGTCGAGACCGTCATGTATCGAACGAAAATTGGGGCGAACGAAGGCGAACGAGAACGCCTGCGCTGTGAAGATTTTGGCGGGCCCGATCGTGGGGGATTTTGATTTTCCGACGATTAGAGCTCGTCTGTACCGTCGGGGAAGCGCACGTCATAGGGGAAAAAGCGAGCGGCGGCACCAACTGCTCGAATCTCGACCGCAGGTAGTACCGGCAGCTCGATTTCGGTGTAGTACAGGCTGAATAGCCCGAAGTTAGAGCGTTTCGTCCGATCGCGGACGATTGCGCGCAGGTCGTCCTCGTGTTCGATCGTGAATTCGCGGCAGATGTCTGAAAAGTCCGGGATTCGGGCACAGACACGATCGATGAGATAGTCCGAGAGCGTCTCCGTCACGTACAGCTCGTAGTAGCGACGATCGGGATTCGACAGCGCTAGCAGCCCGAGAACGCCAGCCGCGATCGCGCAGCGCCCCAAAAGCGTTGATGCCCTGTCCGAAAGTCGAAATCGCGCGTCATTCACGGAGTTTATGGCGGCAAAAACAGCTAAGCGATCGCCTGCCGCACGAAGAGCGATCGGTAGACGGGCTCGCCATTTTCCAGGGTATACAGCTCGCGCTCGGTCGGCACGGCCATCGGGTTCTCCGGGAGCCAGTCTTCCGACGTTCGCACGAAGGCCGGATGTTCCGCAAAGCGATCGCACATTTCTTCCTGCACCTCGCACACGTCTGACTGCAAGAACATCTCACCGCCGACGGGCAAATATTTCGCCAGAGTCTCGACCAGTGCGGGCTGGACGACCCGGCGCTTTTGGTGGCGTTTTTTGAACCACGGGTCGGGAAACTGGATGCTCGCGCGCTGGAGCTTGCTCGCCGGGTAAGTTTGCAGCAGGTCGGCGAGGCTGACGTTAGCGTTGCAGAAGAGAAAATGGACGTTATTTAGGCCGCTTTCTTCGCGCCACTCGTTAGCAGCATCAACCAGCGGCGCTCGGATCTCCAACCCCAGGAAATTCCAGTCCGGTTCGAGTTGGGCGTATTGCTGTACGAAGCGTCCGCGCGCGCAGCCAATATCGATCGCCAGCGGGCGATTGAGGTCGCCGAAGATCTGCGACCAATCGGGAATCGCGATCGGCTGTTTGAAACGGTTGCTGAGGGGGTTGACGTGCTGGCGGACGCGGACGAGAGACAACGATAAAACTCCTGGACGAGCGGTGCAGAAACGACCGTGCTTTTCGCCACAGCGCTTCAATCGATGAAATTTTGTCACATTGCCGTATTACTGTCAGCGATCGACGCAGCCCCGCACCTGCCCAAATCCAGTCGGGGCAGGCGCGGGGCCGAAATTGTCGGGAGATAAACGACGACAGCGAGCTTAGATTGCGGATCTAGATGTCGTTTTGACGGAATACGCTCACGCCGTAATAACAGAAACCAGACGTACAGTCGAACATCGACACGTCCAGCGAGAATTCCTCCGTGAAGTCCGGCGTCACGCGGATAATCGGCAGGCCGTCGGTGCCAAAGTCTTCCGCGACGGAGAAATCGAGGCTATCGAACAGCTCGAAGTCGATATCGCTACAGTCGCTGTCGCAGGCTCCGATAATCGTGTAATCCTGACCTGCATTCATCGTGAAATTCAGTCTTACGGTCTCATCGGCTTCGAGGGTTTCGATGACGGTCTCGACGAGAATGGCGTCTTCCATCAGGCGCAGACCATCGGCCATTTCGTAAATTCTGGTGGCGACCTGCTCCTCAAACTCATTCGCCTGAGCGGGAGCGCCGCTGAGAGCGATCGCAGCGACGAGGCCGATACCGGCGGTTAATTGACGTAAGCGCATTGTGTTTGTCTTTTAGATGTAAGTGGGGGCCGCGATCGTCGACTCGAACTTCATCCGAGCGATCGACACGCGAGGGCAAGCAGTGCGGGAATCAATCCCGTATGGAGTCGAACGACTCGCCCTGCTGCCTGAAGTAGATACACGGCCATCACCGCGCATTACATAATTCTTTACGGAAACTCGAGGCAAGACACTCAAACTGCGGTGGATCGGCGAAGCGAACCAATTAAGATAAAGAATCTCGAAAGAGCAATTTAAGAAAGATTTCCGCGATCGCAGGAGAACACATTGGTTTCCTCACTCATTAAGACTTCAAAATCCGAAGAAATTTTTTCGGCGGCGCAAAAACTGATGCCCGGTGGCGTCAGCTCGCCCGTCCGCGCCTTTAAATCTGTCGGCGGTCAACCCGTCGTGTTCGATCGCGTCGAGGGAGCCTACGCCTACGACGTGGACGGCAACCGCTACATCGACTACATCGGTACTTGGGGCCCCGCCATCTGCGGCCACGCCAACCCGCAAGTCATCGGCGCGCTGCGCGACGCCCTCGGCAAAGGCACCAGCTTCGGTGCGCCCAGCGCCCTGGAAAACGTCCTGGCGGAAATGGTCATCGACGCCGTTCCCAGCGTGGAAATGGTGCGCTTCGTTAACTCTGGCACCGAAGCCTGCATGTCGGTGCTGCGCCTGATGCGCGCCTTCACCGGACGCGAAAAGATTGTCAAATTCGAGGGCTGCTACCACGGTCACGCCGACATGTTCCTGGTGAAAGCCGGTTCTGGCGTGGCGACCCTGGGTCTGCCCGACTCTCCCGGCGTCCCGAAATCGGCAACCTCCTCGACGCTGACCGCGCCTTATAACGACCTCGAAGCCGTTAAAAAGCTGTTCGCAGAGAACCCCGGCGAAATCGCGGGCGTCATCCTCGAGCCGGTGGTCGGTAACTCCGGCTTCATCGTTCCCGATGCGGGCTTCCTGGAAGGGCTGCGCGAACTGACCAAAGAAGACGGCTCGCTGCTGGTCTTCGACGAAGTCATGACCGGTTTCCGCATCGCCTACGGCGGCGCGCAAGAGAAATTCGGCGTCACCCCCGACCTGACGACGATGGGTAAAGTCATCGGCGGCGGTCTGCCGGTGGGCGCGTATGGCGGTCGCGCCGACATCATGAATATGGTCGCGCCCGCTGGGCCGATGTACCAAGCTGGTACGCTGTCGGGCAACCCGCTAGCGATGACGGCGGGCATCGAAACGCTGAAGATCCTGCAACAGCCGGGAACCTACGAGCAGCTCGATCGCATCACCAAGAAGCTCAGCCAAGGTCTGCTGAACGTGGCGAAGGAAACCGGCCACGTGGCCTGCGGAGGTCAGCTCAGCGCCATGTTCGGTCTGTTCTTCACCGAAGGGCCGGTTCACAGCTTTGACGACGCCAAGAAGTCGGACACCGAAAAGTTCGCGAAGTTCCACCGCGGCATGTTGGAGCAAGGTATCTACCTGGCTCCGTCGCAGTACGAAGCGGGCTTTACGTCGCTCGCACACACCGATGCGGACATCGACGCGACGCTGGTCGCCGCGCGCGAAGTTCTGTCGAACATCAAATAGAACCGTCTCCATCTGGTAAACGGGGCGAGCGAGTCTGTAGGGGCGTCACGGCAGTGCGCCCTCGCTCTCCGCACTCACCAGAACTCTAGGGATTGACGAACCCCATAACAAAGCCCCGCGATCGACAAGTGCGATCGCGGGGCTTTCTGTACAGGAGGGTATCGCCAGGAGCGACGAAACTTCGCGGGCGCACTGCCGTGACGCCCCTACAAAAATGTACGTTGGTTAGCTGACCGGCGGTGCTTCGAGGACGCTCTCGTCGGGAATCAGACCGAGGAACTCATCGAACTCCGCTAAGCTCTGTGCGTATTCGCTGCGAGCTTGAACGATGTCTTTATTCAGAGCAGCTTCGTCGATCGCCTCCAGGTGAACGAACAGCTCGCGCGCTTGGGCGAGCGCTTCCTTGCGCTCTTCCGGCAGCAGCAGAGTCTGCGACACCAGGCTCATGGTCTGGCGAATCGCACCCAGCGGGCCATGGATAAAGTTGCGAACGTAGGTCCAATCTTCTTTCTCAATCAGGGCGCTGAGTTCGTTTTGCGTGCGAACTTCGACGGCTGAGAGCTTGTCCGCGTAACCCGTAAGCTGCTCGATTTGTTCGGCGGTGTACTTCGGCGGTTCTTTGAGTGCCGGACCGCCACAGCTCACGAGTACGATCGTGAGAACGGCAAGCAGACCGGACAGGAGCGAGCGATAACGTGACATGACAGTAGTTTGAATTCCGTTAAATCGTGGCGCGTGGCCGCTCAACTATCTTATTGGAGGGGCGACCATGCGGCGAATAAATTCGAGCGACTCGGGTCGATCGCGCCGTTTTTCGTAGATTCTTCGCGACATCGAGCGCAAGCGGGCGAGATCGGCGGCGATCGCGCAACTTCACGGAGAATTGCATCCGGGTTTCCCCCATGTCATGATACGGCGAGGTTTGGCGCGGGCTCCTGAACCCTGAATTTTTAGGTCTGCAGGTGCTGCCCGTTTGCCACTAGGTATGAGGAGATTTTCGTGAAAGCGATTGTTGTGGGTAACGGAGGCCGCGAGCACGCCCTGGCCTGGTCGCTGTTGCGATCGCCGAATATCAGCCGCGTTTTCTGCATTCCCGGCAACGGTGGTACTGCGACCCTGGCGAACTGCCAAAATGTCGCGATGTCGGCAACGGACTTTGACGGCATCTCCCGCTTTGCGCTGGTGCAGGGCGCGGGTTTGGTCGTGGTCGGCCCCGAAGCGCCACTAGCGGCGGGCTTGGTCGATCGCCTTAAAGCCGAGGGCATCGCCGCCTTCGGCCCCACGAAGGATGGCGCGCAGATCGAAGCCAGTAAAGCCTGGGCGAAATCGCTAATGGCCGAGGCGGGCGTCCCGACTGCGGCATCGGCGGCGTTTGGCACTGACGAGAAAGACGCCGCGATCGCCTACGTGCGTCAAAACGGCGCGCCGATCGTCGTCAAAGCCGACGGGCTAGCAGCGGGCAAAGGCGTGGTGGTCGCCCAGAGCGAAGGCGAAGCGATCGACGCGATCGAAGCAATTCTCGGCGGTAGGTTTGGCGAGGCGGGCGCGACAATTGTCATTGAAGAATTTTTAACCGGGCAGGAGGTGTCGGTGCTGGCGATCGCCGACGGCAAGACAGTCGTGCCGCTGCTGCCCGCCCAAGATCACAAGCAAGTGGGCGAAGGCGACACCGGCCCGAACACCGGTGGTATGGGGGTATATGCGCCGACGCCGCTGCTCTCGTCGGAACAGGTCGATCGCGTGCGTCGCGAAGTCCTGGAGCCGACGCTAGCAGCACTGCGATCGCGCGATATCGACTTTCGCGGCGTCCTTTACGCGGGGCTGATGGTAGCCGAAGACGGCACGCCGAAGGTGCTGGAATTTAACTGCCGCTTCGGCGATCCGGAGACTCAGGCGGTCTTACCGCTGCTGGAAACGCCGCTGGACGAGGTGCTGCTGGCCTGCGTTGAAGGTCGCCTCGCCGAGCTGGATGCGCTGGAGTGGAGCGAGGGCGTGTCGGTCTGCGTGGTGCTGGCCTCGGGCGGCTACCCGGAAGCCTACGAAAAGGGCAAGGTTATCTCCGGCATCGAGATCGCCGAGACTCAAGATGCGGTCGTGTTTCACGCCGGGACGACCCTCCAGCAGGGCCAGCTGCTGACCTCGGGCGGGCGCGTGCTGGGTGTGACGACGGTGGCGGAAGACTTCGAGGCGGCGATCGCCAAGACCTATGCCGCCGTCGAGCCGATCGAATTCGAGGGATGCTACTATCGCCGCGACATCGGCTACCGCATCCGCTAGGAGGGTGTCTCGAGGTCGCCCGTCCATTTCGCCGCTGCTATCCGAAACCTGCCATGACGACCCGCAACGTAATCCGCACCGACGACGCCCCCGCCCCCGTCGGCCCCTACAACCAGGCGATCGCCGCCAGCGGCCAGACGATTTTTACCGCCGGTCAAATCGCGATCGATCCGGCCACCTCTCAGCTCGTTCATACCGGCGACGTTGCCAAGCAAACCGAGCAGGTGATGACCAATCTAGAGGCAGTGCTAAAAGCCTCTGGAGCCAGCTTTGCCGATGTGGTGAAGACCACGGTGTTCTTGGCGAATATGGAAGACTTTGCGGCGGTCAATGCCGTCTATGCTCGCTACTTCGATGAAGCCAGCGCGCCCGCTCGCGCCTGCGTCGAAGTCTCGCGCCTGCCGAAAGACGTTCTCGTCGAAATCGACTGCATCGCAGTGGTGTAGCGCTACGTTTCACCTCGGGGTGCGGCGGCGCAGTCACGGTGTAGAAAGCGCTGTCAAACCGCGCCCGATGGCGAAATTTGCGGGCGATCGCCGCCGGTGTTTTCTCATTTGCGATCGCGACACCAGCATCGGGAGTTCGTGGCCGCGAAGGCTCGCGAGCGGCGGCGTTCGTGAGAGACTATGCTCGAAGCAGGCGCTGCCCGCTCGCACTCTTTTGGTTTTACTGAGTCCAATGGCACTGAAACACCCCCTGCGTCGGACGAAAATCGTGGCAACGATCGGCCCCGCGACGAGCGACCCCGACGTTCTGCGCGAGCTAATCCAGGCAGGGGCGACAACCCTACGGCTCAACTTCTCCCACGGCACCCACGAAGATCACCAGCGCAATATCCGCTCGATTCGCCAGCTTTCCTTCGAGCTCAATCAGCCCGTCGGTATCCTGCAAGATCTCCAGGGACCGAAGATCCGCCTGGGTAAATTCGAGCAGGGGTCGATCGTGTTGCGCGACGGCGATCCGTTCGTGCTGACCAGCAAGCCCGTCGTTGGAACGCAGGAAATCTCCTCGATCACCTACGAGCCGCTAGCGCGGGAAGTTCCCGCCGGGTCGGTGATTTTGCTCGATGACGGGCGCGTCGAGATGGTCGTGGAAAAAACCGACCCAGATGCGGGCGAGCTGTACTGTCGGACGACGGTGGGCGGCAAACTCTCAAACAATAAGGGCGTTAATTTTCCCGGCGTCTACCTTTCGGTGAAGGCGCTGACCGAGAAAGACCGCGAAGATTTGATGTTCGGCCTCGATCAAGGCGTCGATTGGGTGGCGCTGAGCTTTGTTCGCAATCCCCAGGACGTGCTGGAAATTAAAGAGCTCATCGCCATTGCCGGGAAGAACGTGCCGGTAATCGTCAAGATCGAGAAGCACGAGGCGATCGAGCAGATGGAAGAAATCCTCTCGCTGAGCGATGGGGTGATGGTGGCGCGCGGCGATCTGGGCGTGGAACTGCCCGCTGAGGACGTGCCGATCTTGCAGAAGCGGCTAATCCGCACGGCGAACCGATTCGGTATCCCGGTGATCACGGCGACGCAGATGCTCGACAGCATGGTGTCGAACCCGCGCGCCACTCGGGCGGAAATTTCCGATGTGGCCAACGCGATCCTGGACGGCACCGACGCAGTGATGCTCTCCAACGAGACGGCGGTGGGACAGTTCCCCGTCAAGGCCGTTGAGACAATGGCAACGATCGCCAAGCGCATCGAGAGCGACACGATCGCGCGCAACGTCACCTCCGCTGAAGACTCCGGGCGATCGATTCCCAACGCTATCAGCCAGTCCGTCGGCCAGATTTCGCACCTGCTGAACGCGGCGGCGATTATGACGCTGACGAAAAGCGGCGCGACAGCGCGCAATGTCTCGAAATTTCGCCCGGAGACTCCGATTCTGGCGATTACGCCCCATATCAACGTCGCGCGCCAGCTCCAGCTCGTTTGGGGTGTCAAGACGCTGCTGGTGCTGGATCTGCCCTCTACGTCTCAGACCTTCCAAGCGGCGATTAACGTGGCGCTCGAAGACGGCCTAGTGGCCGAGGGCGACCTGGTGGTGATGACGGCGGGCACGCTGCGGGGCGTGTCGGGCTCGACCGATCTGGTGAAGGTGGAGGTGGTGACGGCGCTGCTGGGACAGGGCACGGGGCTCGGCGAAGTTCGCGGCACGATCGGGGCCCCGGCGCGGGTGATGGACAGCGTCAACGGCACGGCGCGCTTCAATAAGGGCGATATCCTCGTGACGGCAACGACCGATGCCGACTACGTCGAGACGATTAAAAAAGCGTCGGTGGTGATCGTCGAGGACGAAAATCTCAACGGCCATACGGCAACGATTTGCGCCCAGCTCGGCAAACCGGCGATCGTCGGCCTGAAAAACGCGACGCGGCTGATTGGCAACGGGGCGATCTTGACGGTGGATGTGACGCGCGGTCTGGTCTTTTCGGGAACGTCCGGCAGCCTGGATTCAGACGAGTCGCTCGACTAGGGGCAAATCGCGCGCGGCAGACGCGCCCCCGACGCGGCGGACGCTCACCGATAAAAGCCGTGCGAAATGTTAACAAATCTGAAAAGCCTTGCTATGATTGTTGGGCCGATTCGCCAGTGTAGCTCAGTGGTAGAGCACTCGATTCGTAATCGAGCGGTCACGAGTTCAAATCTCGTCACTGGCTTTTAGAAGCATCATCAGAAACCGAAAGGTGCCTTCCAACGATTGCGGGGGGCGCTCTACAGGTTTTCGTGTTAGGACTCGCTGCGACTGGGGGCGATGCGTTCGCTCGTCTCGATTTCAGTGGCGATCGGCTCCAAGATTTGGCGCGCCCCCAGGTAGCTTTGCTCGATCGCGGCGATCGGCTGCGCGACTTCGCTCCACGGCGCACGCGTCCGCAGCGCGACCTCTAGTTTTAGACACGCCTCGGCCAGCGGCAGCGCCCCCAGGGTCTGGCTCGACGATCGCAGCGTGTGGGCCAGAAAGGCCAGCTCGTCGCGATCGCGCATGGTGAGGGCAGCGTGCATGGCGGCGATCGATTGGGGGCTGTTGGTCAGGTAGGTTTGGAGCACTTCGTAAAACGCGATCGAGTCGTCCGCGCCGAGCAGCGACTGAAGCTTTTCTAGGGCCGCCATATCGACCGCGGTAGGTACGTTCGGCGGGTTTGAAGCGCCGATTGAGTCAGGTGAGTTTTGCGGTTCGGGCGCTTCGGGTCGGGGCTCTAGTTTATTGTCTGCGGGCGTCGATGCGGGGGGCGCGATCGTAGCGGGCTCCAGTGGAGTCTCGATCGAGCCAGGGAGACCAACCGGCTCGGCGGCCTGGCCGTTTGCCGTTTCGCCCATAGAGTCCGGAATAAAGTCGGGAATAGAGTCCGGAGCCACACTGTTCGATGAATTGCGATTGCTGGCCGCACCGTTAGCCGAACCGTTGGCCGCGATGTTTGATGTTGAAGCACCCGCCGAGAGAACAACGGGCGGGACGACCTCGGGGCACGGCGCATCGCTAAACCAGCGCGCCAGAACGCGAACGATCTCGCTGACCCGCACCGGCTTGCTGATGTAGTCGTCCATGCCCGCCTCCAGGCACGCCTCGCGATCGCCGAGCATGGCGTTGGCCGTCATCGCGACGATCGGCGGAATCGCGTAGCCCAGGTCTGTGAAGTCCCTCTGGATGCGGCGCGTCGTCTCGACCCCGTCCAGCTCCGGCATCAGCACGTCCATAAAAATCAGGTCGTAGGGCTGACGCTGAAGTGCGGCGATCGCTTCAAGGCCGTTGTTGGCCACGTCGGCGCGGTAGCCAAGACGATCGAGCATGCCGAGGGCGACTTTTTGGTTGATGCGGTTGTCTTCGACCAGCAGGATGCGCAGGTGCTTGGGTAGATGCTCGGTTTGGGTTTGCAGCGTATCGGGCAACGACGACTTCGAGGACAGGTCAGGGTCTGGCTCGCGTCCGAGTGCCGCGAGCAGCGCGCCATATATCTGGCGCTGCTTAAACGGTTTGGTCAAGATCGGCGCGTCGGGCTTTGGAGGTAAAGGGCGATCCTGGCGCGTGCGTCCGACGGTGTCGCACAGGACGAACTTGACGTCGGGGAACCGATCGCGGAGCTGTCCCACGAACTGGGTCAGGGCGTGGCGGGGGAAGTCGCCGTCGATCGCGACGATATCGAGGGTGTCGCGCTCCGCCGCATGGTTGGATGCTTCTTCGAGGGAGGTGCAGGTCGCCAGCCGGATGCCCCAAGCGACAACCGCATGGGAAAAGCTGCGGCAGTTGCTCGCAAGGCGATCCACAAACAATACGGTGCGGCCCTCTAGCTCCGGGCGCGCCTCGCACAAATCGAGCGCGGACAGGGCAGCATGGGCGGGTGCGAGGATCGTAAACGAAAAAGTCGAACCTTCGCCGAGCTGACTTTCGACCCACATGCGCCCGCCCATCATCTCGCTGAGGCGGCGCGAAATGGCCAGGCCGAGACCGGAGCCGCCGTACTTGCGCGTCGTTTGGGCGTCCACCTGCAAAAAGGGCTCGAACAGCCGCGTGCGCCGGTCTTCGGGGATGCCGATGCCGGTATCGACGATCGACACTTCCAGCTCGTATACCGACGACTCGAGCTTGGGCGGTGAGGCAACCGGCTCGCCCGAGGCCAGCGGCGAGGCCTCGAGGCGGCGCGAATCGATCTTTAACGTCACTTCGCCGGACTCGGTGAACTTGAGCGCGTTGCCCAGCAGGTTCACCAGGATTTGCCGCAGGCGCGTCGCGTCGCTGACGATCGCCGCCGGAACGTTGGGGGCGATGTCGCCAATCAGCGCGATGCCTTTGGCCGCTGCGTTCTGCGCGAACAGATCGAGGGCATCTTCGACGCACTCGCGTACCTGGAACGGGTGGTCTTCGAGCTCGAGGCGCTGGGACTCGATTTTCGAGAAATCGAGGATGTCGTTAATCAGCGTCAGCAACGCATCGCCGCTGGAACGGATCGTCTCGATTAGCTCGCGCTGCTCGGCGGGCACGTCCATATCCAGCAGCAGGCTGGTCATGCCGATCACGGCGTTCATCGGCGTGCGGATCTCGTGGCTCATGGTGGCCAAAAAGTCGCTTTTCGAGCGGTTGGCCACCTCGGCGGCGCGGCGGGCGGTGTCGAGTTCGGCGTTGTGTTCGGCGAGCTGCTGGCGCTGCTGGCTCTCGCGCTCGAACATTTGCGCCTGGGCGATCGCGATGCCCGCCTGGTCGGCCACGGCCTCGACGAGTTCGATATCGTTGGCCGACCACTTGCGAAAGCGATCGCACTGGTAGAGGCCGATGATGCCGTTGACCTCGCCCTGGTAAGACGTGCGGATGGCGATCAGCGACTTGATCGACTGCTGGCGTAGCAGATCGTGGGCGGGGGTAGCAAAAAGCGGATCGTCGTAAACATTAGCGGCGGAGATCGCTCGATCGTGGCTCAGCACCTGCTGGATGTGAGGCCACTGCGGCTCGAGAAACAGCGACGCCGAGGAGGCCACGCCGCCCGCCAAGTACTCCATCAGCGGCAGGATCGGCAGGTCGGGCGAAGCAGCATCGTAGCCCCAGAGGATGCAGCGATCGGCGCGTAGGGTCTGGCCGAGCAGCGTGCAGGTCGTCTCGAAGATCTCTTGGGTGTCGAGCTTGGCGCGGATCTGCTGGGAGATCTGCTCGAGCAGCAGCGAGCGCTGCAATTCCCGCTCGAGGGCGAGCTGGGTCTCCTGCTGTTCCAGCTCGCGGGCAATCCACTGCGCCATCAGGCCGAGCAGCTCCTTTTCGGCGTCGCTCAACGACCCGCGGGGCTCCGGACTGCTAAAGCTCAACGACCCGAAGAGCGATTCAGCGACATCGATGGGCTTACCGACGTAGGAGCCGATTTGCCTGGTGCGGTGGGCGGCAGACTGGGTGTAGGGCGCGATCGACGCATCGGGAATCGCCAGCAGCGTGTCCGTCCCTGGATGGTTGATGTTGTTGAACAGGAGTTCGTCGAAGGTCGTTTCGAGGCGGAAGGCATCGCCCACGAGACAGGGCAGGGTCGTCTGCTCCTCTTTCCAATGGACGGCGACGATCTCGTAGAAATCGCCGTTGATGCGGCCGATCGTCCCGAAATTCATTTGCAGCGCATCGCAGCCCAGCTCGACGATCTTCGTCAGGCGATCGTGGAAGCTCAGATCGGGCGACGCGCCGATGCGGTGGAGCTGGCGGATGCTGGCTTCGCTTTGGCGGGCGCGCTGCTCGGCCCGTTGCCGGACGACCAGCTCGGTTTGCAGGCTTTTGACGAGCTGGATTTGGCGGATGGCGATCGCCAGTTGGACACCGAGCTGCTCTAGCAGTTCCACCTCGAAGTCCGTCCAGTGGCGCGTGCCGCTACAGTGGTGGGCGATCAGCAGCCCCCAAAGTTCTTGGCTGGCGGGCGTCTCGTCGTCGCCTTCGTGGAACAGCACAATCGGGCAGGCGATATAGGCCGTTACGGCCAGGGATTCGAGAAACTCACGGTAGCAGGGATCGAGCTGGCTGATGTCGTCCCAGCGCGCGATGTAGCCGTCGGCGAAGCGACCCACCCGGTTGCTCTCCAGGCTGGTCAGGCAGGTGTCGTAAATCTCGCGATCGAGGATCTTCGGCAGGCCATCGTCCACGCTCTCGGCGATCGCGAAGCCGTTCCAATCTGGCTCGAAGCGGTAGACCACCGCGCGCTCGACTTCGAGCAGGTCGCGGACGCCGCCAACGGTCAGCTCCAGCAGGGCGGGCAGCTCTAGTGAGGCGCGAATATTCTGCGACAGCTCCATGACCAGCCGCTCGCGCTGGAGCTTGTGCTGGAGCTTGTGGACGGCGATCTTACGGGGGGTAATGTCGCGGACGATCGCCAGTACTCGCTCGTCCTCGAATGGCAGGCAGCGCATTTCGTAGTAGCGTGGGCTGTTGCCGCCGCTGCTCGCATCCAGCCCGTACTCGCACACCTCCAGGGCGCGTCGATCGAGGGTGCGGGCGATACAGTCGCGCACCGCGTCGATCGCGGCGGGCGGCATCACGATTTCCAGCGACTCGCCCACCAAATTTTCGGGCCGCACCGCCAGGCCGGCATGGGTTCCGGCCCGACAGTCGAGGATCGTCCCGTCGCGATCGAGCCGGAAAATCAGATCGGGAAAGACCTCGACGATCGCGTTCAGCTCGCGGTGGGCGCTGGCCAAAGACAGCTCGGCGTCCTTTCGCCCGGTGATGCCCAGGCCGACGCCACGAAAGCCCGTCAGGTTGCCCGCCGCGTCGATCGACGGCACGCCCGTCACCGTCTCCCACAGGGTCTCGCCCGCCGGGTCGGTTTGACGCACGTCGAGGTGGAAACGCTGCCGTTCGATCGTTGCGTCTTGGAGGATGGCGCGCAGGGTGGCCGCGTCGTCTCCGTGGAGCCGATCGGCGATGTGGCAGCCCAGCAGCGCCTCGGCGGCGTAGCCTTTAACGTCGAGCACCGACTCGCTGAGGAAGGTGTAGTAGCCGTCGGTATCCGCCTCCCAGATATATTCGATCGACTCGCCCGCCGCTTGGGCGATATCCTCGAAGCGCTGCTGGCTGTCGCGCAGGGCCGCTTCCACGCGGTTGTCCTGGGTAATGTCGCGGGCGATGCCGAAGATGGCGTTGCCGTCGCGCTTGGCGTTCCATCGCAGCGTCAGGTAGTGGCCGTCTCGGTGTCGGTAGCGGTGCTGGAACTGCCGGACGATGTCGCCGTCCTCGAGCCGCGCGATCGCCCCCCGCACCGACGCCAGATCGTCGGGATGGACGCGATCGAAGCTCAGGGCCGCGCCGCTGGCAATTTCCGCCGGATCTTCGCCTAGCACGTGGCTCCATGCAGGGCTGGTGCCCGTCACGCCATGCGAGTCCCTGCTGCCCTCACTACTGTCCTTACCGCCGTCCGACCCGAGGACGAGTGACGAGCGATCGAGCGTAACGATGCACCATAGATCGAGGAGATCGCTAAAGGGAACGCGCGCCCAGCACGGAAAAATATCGACAGGGTCTACGGCAGCGAAATCGTCGGTCATGCGAGCAATTTACGAGTCGGGTGAGACAGTGGCGGGGGCTTCGTTCACCAGGGCCAGAGGGATTGCAGTGGGCGATTGGCTCCGCGCAGTCAACCGAAAAAGGGTCGCCTTCAGCAACGAGCGACGACGAAATTGACATATCAACAGACTAGCTTTGAAGTCCTGCTGACTAAAATCTCGATTGGCGTGACTGCACGCAGCGCCTAATCGTAGGTGTACCTAGGATAACGCGGCTGCATGAAGAAATGTGGCGAATGCTCGCAGCTCGTCCCCTTCAAGCTCGCGGCGGAACTCAGGCTTCTTTCGGCGGCAGCGCGTGGGTCATAAAGTCGCGCGCGGCGATCGTATTGGGGAAAATCGCCCGCGCCTCATCGATCAGATCGTTCAAGCTGACCGTGCTAGTCGGCGTGTAGCGGGGGCTAAAGTGCGTGGCGATCAGCTGCTTGACCCCCGCGCCAAGGGCGACCTGGGCGGCCATTGTCGAGGTGGAGTGCTGGCGATCGTAGGCCATCTGCGCGTCGCCGTGGGCGAAGGTCGTCTCGTGGATCAGCACGTCCGCATCGCGCGCCAGCTTAACCGCGTTGTCGCAGTAGACCGTATCGGTGCAGTAAACCACCGATCGCCCCGGACGCGGCGCGCCACACAGCGTCGAGCCGTCGATGCGCCGCCCGTCGTCTAGCTCGACCCACTCGCCGCGCTGGAGCTGGCCGTACACCGGGCCGGGGGGAATGCCCAGGGCTTTGGCGCGATCGATATCGAAGCGGCCGGGACGGTCTTTTTCCTGGACGCGGTAGCCGTAGGCCGTGACGCGGTGGTCGAGGCGCTGGCATTCGACGCGGTACTCCTTGTCTTCAAACACGAGGCCGGGTTTGACGCTGTGGACGCGAACCGGATACGAAAAGCGGGTTTTCGAGTAGCGCGAGCAGGCGTCGAGGTAGTCCGATAGGGGCGCGGGGCCGTAGATATCGATGCGATCGGGACTCGATGCCAGGCCAATGCTCGCCAGCAGACCCATCAGCCCGAAGATATGGTCGCCGTGCATGTGGGTGACGAAAATCCGGCGGATCTGGCTGACTTTCAGATCGCTACGCAGGAACTGGTGCTGAGTTCCTTCGCCGCAGTCGAACAGCCACAGCTCGCCGCGCTGAGAGAGGCGCAGCGCCACGCTCGACACGTTGCGCGATCGCGTCGGGACGCCAGAGCTAGTTCCAAGAAACGTAATTTCCACGCGGTCGATACTCTCGCTACTACTGTCTTGCCACTGCTGTCCGGCATCGCGACGACTTGCCCGCCGACACCGGCGCTTTGGCCTACTCAATCTTAATAAGATCTCGGACGGGCGATCGCTCCCGGCCCGCAGCGGTGGGGCGATCGAGACGTAAAATGTCGATTGAGATTTCCATTTCGAGACGGTAGCCCGAGACTCTGACACCGAGATGTCCGCCCGAGATGTCCGCCCGAGATGTCCGCCCGAGATGTCCGCTTGAGGCTTCCTCCCACCGCCCGCTCCGTCCGGGACTGCCGCCACCATCGCCGCCCTTCAACCGTGCGCCTGCGCGCTGCTACCTGATGCTGCCTAACGCGAGCTTGCTTCGCACCCTGCTGACCCACAGCCCACTTACTTCTGGCGAAGTCGTCGCTACGGGCGCAAGGCGAAAAACGCGGCGCACTGGCTGGAAAATCCGGCGGCGAGTGACACTGAGCCTGATGGTTTTGTGGGCGTCGGCCAGCAGCGCATCGGCCCTGACCCTGCGCGTGGCGATCGAGACGGCAACGCCCGAAGTCACCGTCGGCAGCTCCACCGACGCCACGTTGCGCGACGCTAACGGGCGGGCGATCGCCCGCCTTGCCGCGATGTCCGGCTTTCGCGCCACCGCCAGCCGCAGCCGGGTCGCCCTCGATGCGTGGCGCGCCGAGGCGCTAACCCTCGAGCCCGACGACGACGGCCTGATCTTCATCGGCAATCGATGGTATCGCGGCGACCTGGAGCTGCGCGCCAACGGCCACCAAGTGATGGCGATCGATCGAGTCGATCTCGAAGACTATCTCTACGCCGTGCTGGGCGCGGAGATGAGCCCGAGCTGGCCCCTCGAAGCCCTTAAAGCCCAGGCCGTGGCCGCCCGCACCTACGCCCTCTACCAGCGCGATCGCCGCCGCGCACCCGACTACGACCTCGGCGACGACACGAGTTGGCAGGTCTATCGCGGCGTCGAAGACGAAGCCGACCGTACCCGCCGCGCTGTCGACGCCACCCGCGATCGCATCCTCGTCCACGATCGCCAGCCGATCGAGGCCGTTTTCCACGCCTCAGCAGGTGGCCACACCGAAAGCGCCCAGTTCGTCTGGTCGGACACGCGCCCTTACCTGCAAGGCGTCCCGGCCTACGACGACGACGCGCCCAACGCCAGCTGGCAGGTGGAAGTGTCCGCCGCTACCCTCGCCGGACTGAATCACGGCGTCGGCACGGTGCGCGATCTGCGGCTCGATCGCCTGACCCCCGGCGGTCGTGCCTGGCAGCTCGCGATCGTCGGCAGCTCCGGCACGCACGAGCTGTCCGGCGTCGAACTACGGGCCGCTCTCGGCCTGCCCAGCGCCAAATTCGCGATCGAGCGCGGGGGCAGCGGCTTTATCCTCAACGGTCGCGGGCGCGGCCACGGCGTCGGCATGAGCCAGTGGGGCGCGCGCCGCCTTGCCGAACGGGGCTACGACTACACGCAAATCCTCACGCACTATTACCAGAGCGCCGACGTCACCAATCGCCGCTAGCGATCGACCGCAGCTAAAAACCCTGCATCGCGACAGAATTCGCGACCTTTTCTTACGTGGCACCGACGTAGGCGGATGCAAACTTGCGTGAATTCGCTCGAATTCGCGCACCAGCCCCAAATTTCAGTGCGATTACCGACACGACCACCGACCCCTCCGTGAAGAGACGGAGTCAAGAGCGACGCATACCCCTGAAATCACGAGCAAAGAGACACAGAAAGCAACTAAAATCCGCGTCCGACGACCCCGACATTTCTTTATATTTTCTTCATATAGCAGACCTCTTCACACAAGCTTTATAAATAAGCTTGAAGAAATACGTCGAAATCCTTGAGGTCTGGTGGTATTGCAAAAGTGTGAGTAAAGGCTCCGAGAAGGTTTCAGAGATCGGTGGTCTTCAGAGAGCGCTAGAAGAGTGAGGAAAGACCTCGTGCGGCCTCAGCTTCAGTGCTTGCGACTTCATCGCAACTTCACAAAACCGCTTGTAGCTTGCGTTTGACGCCACGCTCCGTACGCTTACTATGTAAATACGCCGACGTCGTTGAGTGAATTCCTCATCCACTTGACGGGCTCGCAGGCGGATGGTTCCTGTAAACGGACATTTCGCGTAGGTAGTCATTCAGTGGAAAAGCCGATGAGTCGTGAAAAGTTGGAATTCAGCGTCGTTATCACCACCTACAACCGTCTCGATTTGCTTCCCATAGCGATCGAGTCCGCGCTCGAGCAGACGCTCGCACCAAAGGAAGTCATCGTCGTCGATGACTGCTCGACGAGAGATGAGACCGAAGCCTACATGCGCGAGCTGTCCGCTAGAGACCCGCGCGTTAAGTACATCCGCAACGGGACGAACCTCCACCATAGCCGCAGCGTTAATAAGGGCGTAGAGGCCGCGACCGGCAACTGGATTAAGTTCCTCGACGACGACGACTACCTGGCGCCGACCTGCCTGGAAGTGATGGCCGACGGTATCGCCGCCGCCCAAGCCAAAACGAGCGACGAAATCGCCATGTGTTCGGTTCAGGCTTACCAGGAATACCTCGACGGCAAGATTTTTCACTGCACCAAGCTACCGGTTCCCGTCGCGGGCGTCAGCCTCAGCTTCGGTACGGAAGATGCCGGCTACCTCGTCCCACAAGACGACGTGCACTACAACATGCTCACCGAGCGTCTACCGTTCGGTACGCCCGTCCAAGTTGCGTGCAGCAAAAAAGCGTTCGAGGCCGCAGGCGGCTGGAACCACGCCTTTAGCGGTAGCTGCGACGATATCGAATTCTGGATTCGCGCCGCCAGCGAAGGGGCCGCCGTGATGCTGCACGCACCCGTCGCCCACCGCACCCACGGCGACGACAACATCTCTGACAAGCTCACGCCGTTAGAGCGCTGCCAGACGAACACGACGATCAAGCACAAAATCTACGAGCGCATCTCGCTGAAGTACGCGAAAAGCCTGCCGCCGATGGAGCGCATCCAAGGTGAGCTTGAAGTGCACTGGACGCTGGTCAGCCTGAAGCGCTGCCTCAAGCAGAAAAAGATTGACGATGCTAAAGATCTGCTCGCCCGTGTTGCCAGTGCCCCGTCTCACTGCCGATCTTACCTGTCGTCTCGCTTGAAGCGCGCCTAAAGCGCACCTAAGGCTGCTCGGCGCTCGACATATTCCAGCTTTTCAATATTCCCGCCTTGCCGAACTGGCAAGGCGGGATTTTTTCGATCGCGAACGATCGCAAACAATCGCGCTCGTTCGCGATGTAAATATAAAGACGGGTCGCCGCAAGCGCGCGCGGGCAGCAATTCCCTCTTTCCCGACCATCCACCGAAGCTCGGACACAATCTACGGCCATGCTGGACTTGACAATCGTAATCTTGGCGAAGACTGACTCGGATCTCTCGCCGGTGCTCGTTGCCCTCGCCCGCCAGACTGGCCTCGAACGGTTCACCTGGGAAGTGTTGCTCGTGCTCGAAGCAAAGACAAAGGCGGCGGCAGATGCGGCTAGGTCAACAGAGATCGCGCGGCCCGACGACTGGCCTAAGGACGTCCAACTCTCGCCCCTCGTCGGGTTCGAGCAAGGCGCGGCAGAGACCCGACAGGAGGCGATCGAGACCGTTCGCGGGCGGCTCGTCGGCTTTCTTTACCCGGATATGATTGTCGCGCCCGACTGGATTCGCTCGGCTCTAGATTTTGCCGAAGCGAACTCGAGCGTCGGCGCGATCGGCAGCCGCATCGAGCCACGCTGGGAGCGCGAGCCCGACTTCGATATTTTGAAGCTGGAATGGCTGATGCCTCACATCGGGGTTGTCCGTCTCGGCCTGGAACCGAAACGGTACTTTCCTTGGAGCCGTCGCTCCCCGTTGCTGGGCGGCACGGTCGTTCGCCGCAATATTTGGCTGTCGTTTGTGCCGAAGCAACTCTTTTTGCTGTCGGCTTCTTGTGGACTAGGCGTGCAGTATGCCGATCGCGAGGCCGTGTTTCGCATCCTGCGATCTGGCTGGCAGATTTGGCACAACCCCGAGATGCGTATCGAGCGTGACGTGCCGCTCTACAAAGTCCAGCCCGCCTACCTCTATGGCGCTGCCGACGCGCTCGGACGCAGCCGCAACAATATCCGCATGCTGTGTCACAAGCCCCGGCAACGACCGTTCATGCTGGTGTTCTATATCGTGCGAGACGTACTCTACTTGCTCTGGCACTGTCTACGCTACCCAAGCCCGCAGCACAACATCGAAGCGATGTGCGAGCGCAAGCGGGCGCTCGGTTCGATCAAGAGTTTGCGATACCTGTGGACGTACGTGCGCCGCCGCTGGCAGCAAGGCCGATCGAGCTGAGTCTTCCGACTTTCGATCGGTCTCTTTTCGCAACGCGGGCATCACGATGCTTCAGTCTTGCTCTCAGAGCGGCGGCGACGACAGCGATCGGAGCAGTACTTCACTTCATCCCAGCACCTCGCCCACTTTTTGCGCCACGTAAACGGACGACCGCACACCGGACAAATCTTGGTGGGCAGGTCGGATTTTTTGCGCTGTTTGGCCATTGTTGAAGAGGCGGTGAGGGTCGAGTTTTGCGGCGAGGCCGAGATCGGCGAGCTAGGCTTCTCTGCGCTCGGGGCTTATCAATGATATCCAGTTCGTCTTGTTCGACGCTGCGGGTGCGGGCGATGTCGAGAATGTCGAGGTCAGCGAGTTCGATGAGTTCGAGGATGCTTTGACGAACGCGATCGGCGGTGTCGGGTGGCCAGGTTTGGAGTTTGGTTTGGAGTTCTTGGAGGACGAGTTCTACAGGAGCGGTTAGTGGTTGACGAATTTTAAGCGCTGATGAGGGGGCGAATGCTGGGGATTTGGTCGGCGCTCAAAGGGGACACGGCGGATTTGGGGACGACAACGACATCGATCGACTCACCGATTGCGTTGAAGACTTTCGAGGATGTAGCCTTCTTCAATGCCTTCAGGGTTGGGGACGGTATCGATGAAGGTGGCGAGGTCTCCGGCTCGGAGGTTGTATTCGGGGAAGTCGCGGTTGAGGCAGATTTTGCCGTATAGCTCGATCTTAGATTGGGTCATTTTTTCGGCAGCAGGGTGACGAACTGGATGTTTCCATCTTCGGTGCGTTCGAGCCAAACTGTCACGATCGGGAGCGTTTTGGTGGGGACAAAATAGGTCTGCTACGATCGAGCTATGGAATTCGAGTGGAACGAGTCGAAAGCGCAACGCAATCTCAAGAAGCACGGCGTTTCGTTTGAAGAGGCGAAGACCGTGTTTGACGATCCGCTCTATCTCGATTTCTACGATCCCGACCATTCTGAAAGTGAAAATCGTTTTCTTTTGGTTAGAGCGTCGGCGACGAACCGCGTCCTTATTGTTTCTCACACCGAACGTGGTGGCGCGATTCGTATCATCAGCGCACGCGAGGCCACACACACGACAGGAGCGGTATTTATATGCAGAAGGATGATGAGTTACGGCCTGAGTTCGATCTGCGGCGTTTGCGGGTGCGACGGTTTGGGTCGCAGCGCCGGAAGTTTGGCGCGATCGTGAGGCTCGATCCAGATGTTGCGGAGCTGTTTCCGAGTGCGGAAGCGGTGAATGAGGCGTTGCGGGCGATCGCGAATCGCGAGAAACCGAGTCTCTGAATCGTGGCTCGATCGGGGCGATCGCGCGGGTGGTTCGGTGGCGGCGATCGATGTGAGGCAAGAATCACGTTCTACGCTGCCATTGCTGTGGGTCTTGCTTGGCGTGGAAGCAAGCGATGACAGCGATCTGGCTGTCTAGAATGCGGTAGAAGAGACCGTAGGGAAAGCGCTTGACTTGTTTCCGTCGAATATCGCGGTAGATTGCTGGACTTGCTTGCGGGAATTGTTGGATTTGACCGAAGCAACGATCGAGTTCGCGAATAAATTCTGAGCCGAGTGCGGAGCTGCGGGTGTCGTACCACTCGAAGGCGGTTTCGATGTCGCGTTCGGCTTCTGGTGTGATGATGAGATCGAAGGCCATTTATCGATCGAGCAGGCGCTGTTTGAGCTGGTTCCAGCTCGTGCCTTGGGGGTCGCGATCGTGGAGTTCGAGGCGGCGATCGAGTTCGGCTTTTTGCAGTTCGCTGAGGGGGAACGGCTCGGCGGTGGTGTCGATGCTGTCCCAGATTTGTTCGATGAGTTCGAGGCGATCGGCGATCGGGAGTTGGAGGATGTTGTCGAGGATCGGGTTCATCGGCTCTGCTGGGCGATCGGGGATGTCTTTAGGTTAGCAAGTGGCTCGATCGGGGCGATCGCGCGGGTGGTTCGGTGGCGGCGATCGATGTGGGGCGGGCCGCATGAGGCCGATCGCCGGTTGTCGGTAGGGTGTGTTGCGGCGACGAAAAGTTCTGGAAAAGACCGACCATTTTGATAGGCCGTAACGCACCGAGAATATTTCGGGGAAAGCGGACAGGGCTGCGGTGCGTTTGGGCTGCGATCGCTTATCGTGATGTTTGAGAATTAATCGCAGCCAAAACACACCCTACCGTTATGGGGAATTATCGGCGCGAACATTGGCGGGGTGGGGTGTATTTTTTGACGCAGGTGACATATGGGCGTCAGCGGTGGATGTGTGACGAGCTGGCAAGATCGGCATTGCGCGCGGCGATCGCCAAGGTGCGGCGAAAGTATCCGTTCGTGATCGAGGCGTTTGTGCTGTTGCCCGACCATTTCCATTGCATGTGGCGATTGCCGGAAAATGATGGGGATTTTTCGGTGCGGATGCGGTTGGTTAAAAGCGATGTGACGCGGCAGATTGGCGATCGTTTGCAGTTGGAAGTGGAGGGGTCGGAGTCGCGGGAACGTCGGCGGGAGCAGAATTTATGGCAGCGGCGATTTTGGGAGCGAAGGATGCGGGACAATCGCAAGTTTGCGGCGTATTGCGATTACATCCATTTCAATCCGGTGAAGCATGGGTTATGCGATTCGCCGCTGGATTGGGAATGGTCGAGCGTGCATCGGTTTGTGCGGGAGGGGATTTATCCGTCGGACTGGGGCGGGCGATCGGGTGGTGGACTGGCGATCGAGGTGGGGCAAGACGAATAACGGTAGGGTGTGTTCGGCCACGGTAAGTTATGGGCGGTATTGCCAATATGGAATGGCCGTAACGCACCGAGGATATGTGGGAGAAGGGCGAATATGGCTGCGGTGCGTTTTGGCGGCGATCGTCGATCGTGATATTCGAGGATCTTTCACGGCCAAAACATACCCTACCGAACTCAAGAACGCACCCTACAACTTACGCACCGAGGATATGTCGGGAAGGTGCAATCGCAATATCGGTACGTTTCAGCAGCGTGTCGTAGGGTGTGTTACGGCTACGAGCGATGATGGAAAAGACGAAAAATATTGAATGGCCGTAACGCACCGAGGATGCATTTGGGAAGAGCGAATATGGTTGCGGTGCGTTTTGGCGGCGATCGTCGATCGTAATATTCGAGGATCTTTCACGGC
>CALCCD010000104.1 GCA_937899645.1 uncultured cyanobacterium
CTGGTGGCCTACACATCGCTCTAACGCTCTTCACTAAGTCGGATTTGGTATAAGACCGTGAAAATTGCCCGAAGGCTCGCGATCGGGCTAGGAGCCCACAAAAGTGCTGGCGCTGAGGCTGGTGACGCCGTTAAGGGTGGCGAGCAGCTCGTTATTGAAGACCATCGGAACTGCTGACAACAGCACCGAGAGATCTGTCTCGGGAAGACAGGAAGGCACAACCCGAGACAGAGACTGGGCAGACATATAGAGATGAAGGAAAAAGAAGTGCAATGAAGCGAGAAGAAACTTCTGCGCTACACCATCGCATCTCCATCCGTGTAACTCGACGCCTGCAACCGAAACATCCGCGCGTAAAGCCCCTCTGCCGCCATCAGCTCCGAATGTGTCCCCACCTCTCGAATCTGGGAATTTTCAAGCACGACAATCCGATCGGCCATTCGCACCGTCGAAAAGCGGTGACTGACGAAAAACGTCATCCGTCCCTGCGTCAGTTCGCGGAACCGTCGGAACAAGTCGGCCTCCGCGATCGCGTCCAGCGCCGCTGTCGGCTCGTCCAGGATCGAGATCGGAGCCGAACTCATAAACGCTCGCGCCGTGCCGATTTTTTGCCACTGCCCGCCCGAGAGGTCGGTGCCACCATCGAAGATTTTGCCGAGCTGCGTGTCGAACCCGTCCGGCAGGTTGGCGATCGTCTCGCGTGCGCCGCCGTCGTCTGTGGCGCGCTGGAGGCGATCGTCGTCTTGGAGGCGATCGACATCGCCGAAGCCGATATTGTCGCGGGCGCTGAGGCTGTAGCGGGCGAAGTCTTGGAAGATAACGCCGATGTTGCGCCGCAGCTCCTCGAGATCGAAGTGGGCGATCGGAATGCCGTCGATGGTTATCTCGCCGGAATCGACATCGTAGAGGCGCGTAAGCAGCTTGAGCAGGGTGGTTTTGCCCGCGCCGTTAATGCCGACCAGGGCGATATTTTCGTTCGGTGCGACACGGAGGTTGAGCCCCTGGAGAGTGGCGGCGGCGGCTCCGGGATAGGTAAAGGTAACGTCGCGCAGCTCTAGACCGCGCGCGATCGGGTTGGGGAAGGAGCGGACGCGATCGCGCGAGACAATCTGCGGCTCTAGGTTGAGAAACTCGAAATACTGCGCGATGAAGAGGTTTTGCTCGTAGGTGTCGGAAATGCCCTGGAGCAAATGCTGCAAGCGGCTTTGAGCCTGGTAGAACGCGCCGGTGTACATGGTGAAGTCTCCAAGGGAGATCGCGCCCTGCACGGCCCGCACCGCCGCCCAGGCGTAGGCGCTGTAGTAGCCCAAGTTGGCCACTGCGCCCGCCGCGCCGCGCACCATCGCGTAGCGCCCGGAGAGCTGGGCCGACTCGCGATTAAACTGGCGGCGGATCGCCTGCCAGCGTCCGAGCAGGTGGTCGCCGAGGCCGAATAGCCGCACTTCTTTGGCGAAGGCGTTTTGGGTGAGGACTTCTTGTAGGTAGGTGGCCAGTCGCCCGGACTGGGTTTGCTTCCGCGCCAGCCAGAAGCGCCGCCCGGAGAAGTTGACACTGGCCCAGAGAGCAGGGATGGAGCTGGCTAGCAGCAGCAGCGTAATCGCCGGACTGAAGCCCAGCAGCAGCACCAGCAGGCCGATGAAGCTGAAGAGGTTGCCGATCGCTCCGGCCAGGGTGCCGATCGCCCGAACGGGATAGTCGCTGCCGCTCTGCTGGGCGCGCTCGAGGATGTCGTGGAACTCGGCGCGCTCGTAATGGCTCAGGTCGAGGCGAACGGCGCGATCGAGCAGGCGGCGGTTGGCATAGAGCGAGAAGCGATCCTTAAGGATTTGTAACGCGTAGGAATTGGCCTGATTGGAACCCTCCGAGAGTAGGCTCAGGCCCAGACGCAAACCCAGCAGCAGCGCTAGCGACCGCCAATCGATCGCGACCGCGCCCGCGTTGGCCAAAATGGCATCCACGATGAGTTTGGTAACGTATAACTGAACTGCCGGAAGTGTCGATCGCAGTAGTGTAATCAGTGCCACTGCACCACATAGTGCGGGAGCCGCTTGCCACACGAGCCGCAACAGCCGAGGCGTGCTGGCCATCGCCGCCCAAAACCGAGTGAGATGTCGCGTGGGGGAATGAGGCACAATGAGTAAACAACCCGCCAGGGCTCCGTCGCGATCGGTCGTGGTTTCAGACTATCCGATCGCGCGGCTGAGTTCTCGGACGCTGCCGCTACGACGCTCGCTGCGACGCTCCAGGCCGCCCGATTTCGAGTGCCCGACCAGCGCTAAAAACCCGTGCCAATGGCCTGCACCGCGCGTACGATATGGCCGTAAGCGCATTCTTTAATATGCGTTCCATACGTTCTATACAATGTACAGATCGCGCCCGTGTTGCCTTTGCCGCCTTCGCGACTTTGGCTCCAATGCGTGACGCCGCTCGCGCCAGACTTCTCGATCTCGCTCGCCGACTCGCGCCTTCCAGTGCGTCACCATGATTCTCTGCCTCAATCCCGACTGCAAAGCCCCGCGTAACCTCGACGGCGCGAGCCATTGTCAGAGCTGCGGCTCTCAGTTGCGTCTTCGCAATCGCTATCGCCCGATCGAAGCGCTCGCCCAGGGTGGGTTCGGACGCACCTATCTGGCCGTCGATGAAGATCGGCTCGACACGCCCTGCGCGATCAAGCAGCTCCTGCCACAATCTTCAGGCACGGAGATCGCCAAGGAAACGCTCGATAAGATGATCGACCTGTTTTTTCAGGAGGCGACGCAGCTCTCAAAGCTGGGCGAACACCCGCAGATTCCGACGCTGCTGGCTTTCTTCGAGCAAGATGCCCAGATGTTTCTGGTGCAGGAATATATCGACGGCGAAACCCTCTGGCACGAGATGGATCGCGAGGGGCCATTTAGCGAGCAGCAGGTCAAGCAAGTTCTCGTCCAGCTTCTGCCGATCCTCAAGTTCGTCCACCACCACAATGTCGTCCACCGCGACATAACGCCCGTTAATATCTTGCGGCGGCGGCGCGACGATCGCCTGGTGCTAATTGATTTTGGCGTGGCCAAGCAACTTTCGCATACGGCGATGGCCCAGCCGGGAACGAAGGTGGGCACGGTGGGCTACGCGCCGATCGAGCAGCTTCGCAGCGGTCAGGCGTACCCCGCTAGCGATATTTACAGCCTCGGCGTCACCTGCTTGCACCTGCTGACCAAAACGCGACCGGACTCGCTGTTCGACCCGCTCCACGGCTGGCGCTGGAAGGAGATTTTGGCCAAACGCGGCCAGTCGATTTCGCCGCGTTTGGCTTATATCCTCGAGAAGATGACGCGGGATATGGTCGCCGATCGCTACCAGAGTATCGACGAAATCATTCGCGACTTTAAGGCCCCCGGACGGGCGAAAAAGGCCCAAGCCACCCAAGCTCAGGCCGCGCGAGGCTCCCAGCGCAGCGTGTCCGGCGGTTCGTCTAGTCGAGCGGGCGCAGCGGCGAGCGTTCCCAGCTCCGCGCCGCGTCCGCCAGCGACCCCGCGATCGAGCAGCTCCACCGGTCGATCGCGCCCTCCGGCCAGCCGCCCGCAGACGACCGGCGGCCGCTCCCGCACGCCGTCGTCGGCACCGACCTCCGCCGAAACCCGCACGCCGAACCCGCGCACGCCATCGGGACGGCCGATCGCGCCGATTTCTCAAGTTCCGCCCACCGGACGCGACAGCGCCTGGCAGTGCATGGCCGTGTTCGAGACGCCGTCGTCGGTGATTACCTCCGTGGCGCTGAGCGACAATGGCATGTGGGCCGTGGGCGGCTGCGTGGACAATAGCGTTCAGGTCTGGAATCTGCGCGACAACGTCCACGCCTACACGCTCCAGAAGCACCGCAAGGCGGTGAATGCCGTGGCGATCGCGCCGAATTCGATGTCGCTGGCGACCGGGAGCGACGATGCGATCGTTCACCTCTGGAACCTGAAAACTGGCGACCATATCAGCTCGATCGACGAACACCTGCGCGATGTCACCTCGCTGGCATTTTTCCCCGACGGCGCGACGCTGGCCTCCGGCAGCAAAGACCGCAGCACGATTCTCCACGCCGTTAAGCCGGGTGGGCTGGTTTCGACTCTGGCGACGAAGACCGGCACGATTAAGGCGATCGCAGTCTCCGGCGACGGGCGCTACCTGGTTAGCGGCGGCCTCGACAATAAGCTCTATCTCTGGGACGTGGAGGCGAAGGCACTGATCAATACGCTGACCGGCCACCTGAATTCGGTGCTGTCGGTGGATATCAGCCGCGACGGCAAGACGATCGTCAGCGGTAGTAAAGACCGGACGATTCGCACGTGGGACGTGCAAACCGGCGAGCTGACCGGCACGCTGACGGGGCATTTGTGGGACGTAAACGCGGTGAAGTTTTTGCCAGACGGCCGCCACTTCGTCAGCGCTAGCAGCGACAAAACCGTCAAGCTGTGGTCGATGCGGACGCAGAAGCCGTTTGACACCCTGGGCGATCACCTGGGGGCGGTACACGGTCTGGACGTAAGCCGCGACGGTCGCACGATCGTCACGGGCAGTTGGGACAAGACGCTACGGGTTTGGTCGCGGGTGGTGTAAGGCTTGTTTTCTCAACGGGGAAGCCGCTTTCAAGCAATATGTTTGAACGATCGGCCGTCAATCTGCGAGGAGAAATCTCGAAAAATAGACGTTTTACGTAGGGTGGATATCGCCCACTGGCAAGTCTCGAAACTGCCCGTCCAGTTCAAACGATCAGTGCGCGTCTGCCTTCGCTTTTGAGGTCGTTGGCATGGGTGAGGTCTCCGTCGTCTTCGAGAGGCCGCGCAAGCGATCCTGAATCGCCGCAACGTAGGACTGAAACTGTGGCTCGCGCTCGATTAGAACCGTTCGATCGCGCGGTAAATCGATTTGAAACTCACAGTCGATCGTTCCCGGATGGGCGGAGAGGACGTAGATGCGCTGCGCGAGAAAGACGGCTTCACGGACGTCGTGAGTGATGGTCAAAATCGTGCAGTTCGTCCGTCGCCAGACCTCCAACAAGAACTCCTGCATCATCTCTCGGGTTTGAACGTCGAGCGCGCCGAACGGCTCGTCCATCAGCAGAACTTCGGGCTGGGTCGCCAGCGCTCGGGCGATCGCGACGCGCTGCTTCATGCCGCCGGACAGTTCCTTGGGGTACGCGCGCGCGAAACTCGCCAGCCCGACGATATCGAGATAGTAGGACGCGCGATCGCGGCGTTCTTTACTGTTAACGCCTTGAAGTCTGAGGCCGAACTCGACGTTTTTTTGCAGCGTCATCCAAGGGTAGAGCGTGTAGCTCTGAAAGACCATGCCGCGATCGGCTCCCGGCCCGACGATCGCCCGTCCGTTGAGATCCAGCTCGCCGGAGGTGGGCATCTCCAAACCGGCAATCAGCCTTAGCAGCGTCGATTTTCCCGATCCGGATGCGCCCACGACACAGATAAATTCTCCCGGCTCGGCGTGCAGGTTAATGTCTCGCAGCGCTTCGATCGAGCCGCTGCTCGTGGAGTAGCACTTGCAGAGTTGAGAGATAACCAGTGACATGCAAAAAAGTCGAAGGGAGAGAGGACAGATCGGGCCGGGTTGGACTGATTTCGGCACTGGAATCGGCTATGAATCTAGCGACCAGGCGCAGGTTTTGCGAATCAGAACGCGGAAACTCATATCGATCGAAAAGCCGATAAGTCCCAGGACGATCAAGCAGGCAAAAATCTCGTCGGTGTTGAGGAACTTGCGCGCTAGCTCGATGCGTTTCCCCAGGCCCTCGCTAGCGGCGATCAGCTCGGCGACCACGACCAAGTTCCATGAAGCTGCCATATTCACGCGAAAAATATCGAGCACGTTGGGGATAATGTACGGCCAGATGACCTGACGGAGGATTTGCCAGCGACTGCCGCCGAGGGTGTAGGTTGCTTCGATCAATGCCTTCGGGACGAATTTCCCGGCGTCCATAATCATCAGCGTGTTGAAAAACACCGTCCCGATAAAAATCAGCGCGATTTTTGGAGCTTCGTCGATGCCGAGATAGATAATCAGCAGCGGTACGAAAGCTGGGGCAGGCATGTAGCGCAAAATCCCGATCGCCGGTTCGAGCAAAGCGCGAATGCTGGCGAAAGCCGCCATTAAGATCCCGATCGGGGTTGCCACCACCGCCGCGAGTACAAAGCCGAGGGTGACGCGGACGATGCTCGCTCGGGTGTCTTGGACTAGCAGGCCGCGCTCCCATAGGTCTCCCATTGCTGCGAGCACGTCGGGCGGCGAGGGCAAGAATTTATCTGAGATCCAGCCCGACGACGCCAGCAGCCACCACAGCAGCAGCGGCACAACTGCCGAGATAACCATTAACTTCCAGGTCAACGGCTGGGGAATATCTTCCGCCAGTCGCCAGAAGACGCGATCGCGCTGGCGAGCCTGCAATTTTGATAAGGCGGGCGGCGTGGGTGACATGATTTCCAACAGCTCCAAAAGCAAGAGGACACGAAACCAGGAAGAGATCGAGACTAGCTGGAGGCTGGCAGCGGCACGCCCCCGAGATGTCCTCTTTTTCGTCGAGCGATGTGCAATTTCTGGCGGAGATGAGGGAAGAATTCCTCCACTCCGCCCCTGACGGTAAGGGGTGGCGGGGCGACATTTTGTAGCGTAAGCATCTCAACGAGTCGGTTGGAACGCTTACGCGACAGTCGTTCATCCTCGATCGCCTTTACCCAGTTGGTAAGCTCCGAGATTTAGGACGCTTGCTCTGCATATGCTTTGACAAACGTGTCATTGAGGATCGGCCCCAGCTCCGGTGCTTCGGGAATAAAGCCCACGCCCACCATGAATTCCGCCATTTTCTCGGCGGCAAAGGGCATATGCTCCATCGTGTCTCCGGGGCTAAAGGCTTTGAGGTTGTCCTCGATCGAGAACATCTTCGTGCCTTCTTTGAACTGCTCGAAGTCTTCGGGTTCGACGCCCGCGCGCTCGGCCATAATGGCGTCTGCTTCTTCGGGATTCGCTTCCATAAAGGCGAGAATATCGAACCAGGTGTCGATCAAGCCCTGGACGACATCGGGCTTCTCGTCAATCAGCGTTTGGGTCACGACGAGCAGGTCGGGAATCGCGCCGGGGAAGTCTGCCGACGAGATTAGCTCTTTGCTGCCTTCGCGCTCTAGGGCGATCGCCCAGAACGGCGGGAACGCGCCCACGGCATCGACTTGACCGCTGGCAAATGCAGCGGCGGCATCGCCGGTATCCATACCGACAATTTCCACGTCATCGCGGCTCATGCCCTCTTCCTCGAGCGCGAGGGCCAGCAAGAAGTCATCGACGACACCTTCTTCGACGGCGACCTGCTTGCCTTTGAGGTCGGCGACTTCGTTGATGTCTTCGGTGACGATAATTTTGTCGTTACCCGCCGAGTTGTCGTTGACCAGAACGGCCACTTCACCGTTCACGGCCTCCCCAGCGAAAGAAATCGTGTCGTTGAGGGTTTGGCTGTTGCCGTCGAGCTGACCGGCGGCTAGGGCTTCCATTGAGGCGATATAGCTATCGAACCATTTGAGTTCGACCGCGATGCCGTTGGCAGCGAACAGATCTTTTTCCTCGGCGATCGCCCAGGGCCACCAACCCGGCCAATTGCTGTAGCCGATGACGATCGGCGCATCTCCACCGCTGGCATCGGGGGCGTCAGCGGCGGTGTCCGGAGCGGGGCGCGTGCAGCTTACGGCGAGCACTAGCGACGCGAGGCAGAGTCCGAAACTCGTAAGCCAATTGCGACGTTTCATCATGATGTTTTTTGTCGTTCGGTGTCTGTGATTCGGTGTCAAAATTCACTCGTGCCCCTGATGGTGTCGGCTTTAGGTCGATGCTGCTGGCGATTCCGCAAGCGGCGTTTCGACAGGGGCCGTTCTGAGGCGCGATCGAATCCAATTCAACCAGGTTTCCATCCCCGCTTTTGTCTTCGCTGATATCGGAATCACACAAACATTGGGGTTGATCTGGCGAATATTCGCTTCAATGACGTCGAGGTCTACATCTACGTAGGGCGCTAAATCGACCTTCGTCACGAGCAAACAGTCGGCTTCGCGGAACATAACTGGGTATTTCAGCGGCTTATCTTCTCCTTCTGTCACGCTGAGCAGTGCGACTTTGGCATGTTCTCCCACCTCGAATTCCGCCGGACAGACTAGGTTTCCCACGTTTTCGACAAATACGATATCGAGGTTCTCGGGTTCGGTTTCGTGGCTCAGTTGGTGAATGCCCCCTGCGACCATCTTGGAGTCGAGGTGGCACGATCGCCCAGTGTTAATCGCGATGACCGGAACGCCGCAGCGACGCAGGCGATCGGCGTCGAGCTGGGTGGTCATATCTCCTTCGATCACGGCAATTCGATGCGCTTCGCTGAGTTCTGCCAGCGTCGCTCCGAGCAGTGCCGTTTTTCCCGCGCCGGGACTGCTCATCACGTTAAAGCAGGTAATCCCCCAAGCATCGAACTGGGCGCGGTTGCAGTCGGCTCCGTCCTGATTGGCGTGGAGGAGATTTTGTTCGAGCACTGCGTCAAAGGTTTGATGCATCTTGTTTGTCGGTAATTAGCTGGATGCCTTCCGGCTTGAATTTGCGGGTAAAAAGCGATGGGTTTGGGGCAGCGCGAAATCTCAGAAGCATCGCTAAGACGGCGCGCTCGGCACTCGACACTCGATGCGATCGATCTTCAGTTCGCGCCCCGATCGGATCTCCTCCATCGGTCTGCCGCAAGTCGGGCAAGCGTACTGCAAACCAATCTCAGGTCGGTATTCGGCTTGGCAGTGCGCGCAATAGGCAATAAGTGGCTTTTCGGCGATTTCCAGCTTGACACCATCGAGGAACGTGTCGCGCGTTTGGACATCAAATGCAAACTGCAAACTCACCGGCTCGACGCAGGTAAACTGACCGACAATCAAATGCACCTTCTCGATTTCCGGTGGGGGATCTTGCTCCTCCCACCAGTCTTTGACTGTAAGAATTAGAGCTTTGGTCATGTCAGTTTCATGCACGATCGCCACCTCTTACGACGTTCGATTTTGGTAGGGGCGCATGGCAATGCGCCTGGAAGTCGGTGAAGTTCGACCGATATCGCGGGCGCACTGCCGTTACGCCCCTACGGTCAGGTTTTCATTGCTACTGCCAGGGCTCGTCCACCACTTGTTCTTCTTCGTGGACGTAGCTCGGTTTTTCTTTACGCGGCAACTGACCCGACACCACCAGATGCGCCATCGTGTCGCAAATGACGCGCGTCGCCATTAGCGAGGTCATATCGCTGACGTCGTAGGGCGGCGACACCTCCACCACTTCTAGGCCGCAAACTGGCGCGCTGCGAACGATCTTGCCGAGCAGGTACAGCGCCTCGCGCGGGAGCAAACCGCCCGGTTCCGGCCAGCCCGTTCCGGGGACGAAGCCCGCATCGATACAGTCGATATCGAAGCTGATGTAGACGCAGTCCGTGCCGTCGAGGGCGCGCTCGAGGGCGAAATCGGCGGCGGCATCCAGACCCATCTCAGTAATGTCCGTGACCGTCAGGATATTAGTTGCGCGCTCGCGGCAGACCTTGACGCCCTCGCGCGGCACTTGCCAGCCGCCGATACCCAACTGCACCAGGTTTTTCGCAGGCGCATTGGCCATATTGGTGGCGTGAAACCAGGGACAGGTGTGCATCCGTTCGTCGAGGTCGGTTTCTTGGGTATCGACGTGGCGATCGAAGTGAATGATGCCCACTTTTTTATCGCCCAAATGGCGACAGACGCCGCGCACGGTGGGAAAGCCGATCGAGTGATCGCCGCCGAGAATAATCGGGAACGCGCCCGATTTAAAAATATGCGAAACGCCTTTAGAAATCTGGTCGAAGGATTTTTCGTTATTCGCCGGAATCGTGAAAATATCACCGACATCGCATAGCTTTATCGACTCACGTAAATCGACGCCCATTTCAAAGTTATAGGGTGTGTAGAGCGCGCTGATGCGGCGGATTCCCTGAGGGCCGAAGCGCGTGCCGGGGCGATAGGTCGTGCCGCTATCGTGGGGCACGCCAACGATCGCAACGTCGTATTCCCCAACGCGATTTACGTCCTCTATGTAGGGCGCTTTCATAAAGGTGTTAATACCCGCGAAGTGAGGCAGCTCCCCGCGCGAGAAGGTCGAAATCGTGCGATCGTTAATGCTCTCTGCTGCTTCTAGGCCGTACTGCAATCCTCGATCGACTTCTTGCTGCCAACCCGTCAGGGGAAGCTGCCGCTCGCGATCGAGCGCTTCGGATGCTTCGCTAGGACGTTCGGCTGGGTTATTCGGAACTTCACTCATTGTGGTCTTAATTCTTCAGAATCGCGTGTAGATATTGCCGATGGGGAAATATTTCGTCGTTGATGCTTTTCCTATTCGTAATCTTCGGGCATCAGAAACCGACCTAGTCAGGGAACGCAGGACAATCGTACGAGTTTCTTTTTGGACTGACTCGGCTGTTCAGCAGCGCAAAGTCATGTTGCTCAAATGATGCCAATGATGCCGTAGAAAAAAGCTGCGTTTTCCACGAAGCGAGCCTCCTCAGAATAACCGTCAAAGCTGAGCGCAGAATGCAAAAAGCCCAGGAAAAGTTACTCAGCGGTTAGCTGAAAACTCCTCCCGGGCTTTTATCCCTCCGTGAATCAAGCCCGAACACAGAGCTTGACGGCATCTCTCGACCCAGACACTTGATACCAAATCAAGCCGGAACCCTAGATGCTCTTTTGTATTGATTCGATCGAGTTTAGATGAAGATTGACTAACTGAAGCCGAGCCAAAGTCGCGAGACTCTATGCATCAGATAGGACTTTAAGGAACGATCGGACGTAAAGGCAGTATCAGTCGATACCGTTACTCGAGAAAAGTGGTCGCGATCGCAAATCAACTCTTAGTAAGAAATACTCAGGCAGGTCGCCTGGGGATTTGTCCGTTCTCTGTTTGTCATAGAGCGATCTACGCAGCACGAGCACTCGTTTGGTCAAGATCTCTCATCGCTTCGCAGAGACCCCACACTCAGAGCAATCCCGATTCGTGGCCGCTCGATAAACTGGCACGCGCGTGGCAAGTTCTACCCGATCGCGCCGCGTCCGATCCGTAGATCCATGACGTAGATCTGCTACGGTCTTAGACCAGAAATACATTTACCCAAAACGCGGGGATCGCTCTCGTTCCGGGCGATCCCCGCGCTTAACGGTTTCGCACCCTCACACACGATGCAAATTATTCAATTCCGCCTGCGCGATCTGCGGCGGTTCTCGCCCGCGCGGTTGCTGTCCGGGCGCTGGCGTCGGCTGACGATCGCCCTGGCGCTCGTCCTCGGCCTGCTGCTGCCGCAGCTTGCGACGGTCTCCAGCGTCCGCGCCATGATGGGCGACCCCGGCGAGATCTTCCACGAACGCGAGTTTCGCGGCGTCTGGGCGGCTTCGGTGGTCAATATCGACTGGCCGTCGGCGCAGGGCCAAAGCGTCGCCCGCCAAAAAGACGACCTGGTCGCGATCCTCGATCGCATGAAGTCGCTTAACCTCAACGCGCTGGTGTTGCAGGTTCGCCCTACCGGCGATGCGCTTTACGCCTCCGAACTCGAACCCTGGAGCTACTGGCTTACGGGTCGTGAAGGTCGCGCCCCCGCGCCGTACTTCGATCCGCTGGAATTCGCGATCGAGGAAGCCCACGCGCGCGGTATCGAGCTACACGCCTGGTTCAATCCCTACCGCGCCAAGCTCGGCGACGACTACAGCCTCGCGCCGCAGAACATGGCGAACCGCTTCCCGCAGTACGCCTACCAGTACGGCAACTTGGTCTGGATGGACCCCGGCGCTGAAGAAGTGCAGCAGCACACCTATGACGTCATTCTCGACGTGACTCGCCGCTATGACGTGGACGGCATTCACCTCGATGACTACTTCTATCCCTATCCGAAAGACGGCATCGAGTTTCCCGACGGCGCGACCTACAATGCCTACCGCCAGTCGGGCGGGCGGCTATCGCGCGACAACTGGCGGCGCAATAACGTTAACGTCCTGGTCGAAAAGCTCTATCGCGGCATTAAGGCGGAGAAATCTAACGTCAAATTCGGCATTAGCCCGTTCGGCATCTACCGCCCCGGTCAGCCGCCGGGGATTCAGGGCATGGATCAGTACGCGCGCATCTACGCCGATCCGAAGCTCTGGCTACAGGAGGGTTGGGTGGACTATATGGCTCCGCAGCTCTACTGGCGCATCGAACAGACCGAGCAGAGTTACCCGCGTCTGCTGGAGTGGTGGACGAGTCAGAACACCGCCGATCGCCACATTTACGCCGGTAACTACCTGAGCAAGCTCGATAACCGCGATTGGGATCTGGGTGAGTTTTGGCGTCAGGTGGATATTTCCCGTCAGCCCGGAGTCGTCCGCAACGGCTCGCTGGGGAATATCTTCTTTAGCCTCAAGGTGTTTATGCAGGACTGGTATGGCGTGAATGACTACTTCCGTCGCTATATCTATCCGACACCGGCGCTAACTCCGGCGATGCCGTGGCTCGACGCGATCGCGCCCGACCCGGTGGAGGTCGCGAATATCGAAGCCGGTCGCATCGGCTGGGAACCGAACTATTCCGAAGATCTGCAAGGGCTGACGCTCTACAAGCAGACGGGCGACAAATGGACGCTCCAGCGCATCTTGCCGCCAACGGCTACCAGTGCCGACGTGCCGCCGGGGACTTACGCTGTGCGTCCGGTCGATCGCGCTGCCAACGAAGGCGAGCCGAGTATCGTCACCGTGCGCGGTATCCGTCGGGCGGGGACGTAGCGCCGCCCGCGTGACGTGACTTATCGGGGCGTTCGTGCCGTCTTTTCGCGCGAATGCCCTTACTCGAGTAGCGATGCAAATCGAGCGATCGCCGAACGTACAGCGCCGCTCTAAAAACGCCCGCGCCCGCTTTTGCCGCCGTAGATTTAGACCTCTTGCACAAAGATCCTGAGTTCTCGAAAAAGAGAGATTTTGAAGGCTGAGCGGAGTCGTTCGCGAAGCGTCGGCCTCGCCGATAGCCTGGGTGTCGTCGCGAAAAGTGGCCGCACTATCTGCTTCGCAGAGGCTACGCCAACGACTCCG
>CALCCD010000105.1 GCA_937899645.1 uncultured cyanobacterium
GGGCTTGCTTCTGACACTCCATGAATCGCCCCCTTTTTAGATGCGTTTACCCTGCTTGTTTAACCTGGTATAGCTACTGTGAATGCGCTTCTCCATCGTCACTACGTTGTTGTAGCGAACTTTCGACACTGCGGCATCACATTCACCGTTGAAAGCTCTCAACACTAGAGTCGAGTAGTCTTTCATCATTTTCTTACCTTTCTTCTCACTCCCCTGAACAGACCAAGACGTGGAGAAGGTTGCAGCTCTCTTCTCTTTGAGTAGCTGCTTTTGTCTGTCCCGAATTGTCTTAAGCCGATCTTGATAAGCCTTGGAGTCAGGGAAGCTGTACTTCGTCTCGTAAAAACCGTATGACTGTAGTAATAGTTCTTCCTCTAGCTGTCGAGCTTCTCTACGTAGCTTCTCCACACTAGCTGAGATGTCGGACTCTATTCTACGAGTCTCTGCAATTTCTTCCCTCAGAGAGCCGATTTCCTCGACTAGATTAAGAACGTTAAGGCGTTCTCTGATACGTTCCTCAATTTCCTGTAGCCGAGCTTCCTCCGAACGCCTAGTTGCGATTATTTCTTCTAGATGCTCTGCTACTCCAAGCCTTTGAGTAATTAAATCTAAGCGGCCTTGCAACGCTGATGCAGAACTCTCCTGCTCGATTCGTTGTCGATCTAAGTTTTGGAGAACTTGCCTTTTATCCTCAGCATTGACCAGCAATTTGAGAGACTTTCTATAGAAGATAAATAAATAGAGTACGTGGGCAAATAGACCAGGGAAGAAGCCTGCTAAATATCCTATTGAAATCAGAGCAAAATACAGGCTGGCAATGACACTCTGTCGTCTTCGGAAATGGAAGCTGCCCGGAATCAAGAAGGTGAGTAATTGCGTCATCCTGTTGTTCTGTTGTTGTATGCGTCGTGACGGTCAATCGCCCTAGCCTATAGAGGTTCGCTACGGCAGCTCTACCGATGTCGGCTTGGCGATATGCGGCAGACCCCAGCCCAGCTTCTCGCGCAACATGCGGAAAAACTCTGGCGGCCCCAAGCGAACGAACTTGACGCCCTGGGGCGCACGCGTAATTTCAATGCGATCGTCCGGCATTGCGAAACAGCCCGCGTTGCCGTCGATCACGGCGATCGTCCGTTCCCGCGTTGCCGACGACACCCGCACCGTCTGGTTGCCAGAGAAAACCAACGCCCGCGAGGCCAGCGAGTGCGGGCAAATCGGCACCAGGACGTTGACGTTCACGTCCGGCGTGATCACCGGGCCACCGGCTGAGAGCGAATAGGCCGTCGAGCCCGTCGGCGTCGAGACGATCACGCCGTCGGCGGCTACATCGATCGGAGTGTGGTGGCCGATCTCGATCTCGAAATGGCACATGCTGGTAAGCGGCTCGCGGTGCAGCACCACCTCGTTGACGCAGAGCGCTTCCCAGATTTTTTTGTCGTCGCGGATAAGCTGCACTTCTAGAATCGTGCGCTCTTCGAGCTTGTACTGACCTTTGACGATCGTGTCGAGCGCCGGGTAAAGCTGGCTGAGGTAGGTTTCGGCCAGAAAGCCCATATGGCCGGTGTTGACACTGAGGATCGGCACGTCGATCGGCGAGAGCTGGCGGCAGGCCGAAAGCACCGTGCCATCGCCGCCGAGGACGATCGCAAACTCGATATCGCGATCGAAGTTGGGCGGAACGACGCTATCGATCGTCGTGTAGTCGCCCGCCTTTTGGGTATCCGAGTGCCCCAAAATTCCGCCCATCCCCGTGGCGATGGCGACGCTCCAGCCCCGGAGTTTCAGCCACTCCTGGATTTCTTTGGCCACGCGACAGGCGACGGGCTTGCAGTCGTTGTAGATAATGCCAGCTTTCGGCACTGGTACAGATCCAAAAAACGAAACAGTAAAGTAGGCGAGCGCACTTTAAGGCGATCCCGCGCTCGCCTGCGCCTCGGGTCGCCATCAGATCGCCTTGGACGCGTGGGCGCTCGCGGGCGACACTTCTGTCATAGTCTCTCGATCGGGCAATCCTGACAACGCCGGTATTTACCTATATAGATCGAAGCGATCCCCGCGTCGTACAAACGCCGGGGATCGCGGTCGGGCAGGGAAGCTACGCTTCGGAGACTTCTCAGATCCTCGCGATTTAGTTCTTCGAGGCGTTCGACGACGAGCGGAACGGCGAGCGCTTTTTCTTCTTGCGCTCCTTGACCTTCTCCTGTTCGTACTCGATCTCGCGCACTTTCTTGAGGATGCGGGCGTGATACTCCTGCATGTAGCCCTCGACGGTGTCCATGTCGTTAACGTCCAAGCCGAAAACTTGGTAGACCTCGTCCATGTCGGCACTCATCGTTTTCCCGGCGGACATCACTTCGGCAAAGGCGAGGCGATCGGCGATATTCCAGCCCCACTCGAAGAACTCGGCGATGCGACGCACCGATCGCAGCAGACCCAGCGGCGTACGGGTGATCTTCGCCGTACGGCCCGACAAGCGCTCGCACAGGTCGATAATTTCTTCCGCTTTCCAGGGGCGCGTTCCGACGACAGGGAACGTGCGGTTGTGGGTCTCGGGAACCGACAGCGCCCGCACGGCGAACTTGGCGACATCTTGAGTGTTCATGTAGGCCAGCGGAGCCGTATCGCCCGTCAGCCAAACCGTTTGGTTATCGAGAATCGGAATCGCGTACTGGGCGATCAGACCCTGCATAAAGCCGCAGGGCTTGAGGATCGTGTGGTTTAGACCCGACTCGGCCAAATACTGCTCGGTGCAGTGCTTGATTTGCATCAGCGGCACTTCCGGGTAGCGCTCCGCATCGAGCAGCGAGACGAAGACAAACTGCTCGATGTTCGCTTCGACGCAGGCTTTTATCAGGTTGACTTTGCCTTCCCAGTCCACCTCTTTCATACTCAGCGAGTCAGCCATCCGGGCCGTGGAAGCGTCGATGACATGGGTGATGCCTTCCAGGCAGGGCTTGATGGTGTCGGGGTAGCAAATATTGGCCCGCACCAGCTCCGCACCCCACTCCCGCAGGAACGACGCACGCCCGAAGTTACGAACGAGACAACGAACGCTATGGCCTTCGTCGATCGCGCGTTTGGCGATCTGTCTCCCGAGCGTGCCTGTCGCACCGACGATGAGTAGAGTCATGGATGAAAATGCGGTGATTTTAAGTAGTCTGTCGATCGAAAATCAGCGGCGGCGCGAGGCAGCAGCTCGACTTCGAGGGCGCGAGCCGTCGCACGGCCCGGACTGCCCCTTCGATCTCCGAAAAAGGGGCACAGTGGGCTAAGCGCGGTGCAAAATGCCGCCGCACTTGCATCTGGCCGAGGTACTTCGCCGAGGTACTTCGAGCTTTCCCTACGCGGCTTCAGATCGCAGGCGCGCTTGATTCGGAGCTGTATTTTTCAAGATGTTAACATATATTAAAGCCGCTTAATATTTTGGCGTGAAAGCTGAGTTGCAGTTGCCGATCGATCGCCGCGCGGCGATCGGATAACCGGTGGCGGCGAAACAGGCGCGGCGATTTGGCTGGGAGTGCGTGCTGCCGAGTCCGGCTCTTCGGATGCGACGAAGGGTAACGGGCTGCGATCGTAGCTTGGGGGTCTGTGGTTGAATCGAAACAGGGCTGGGCTCGATCGCCCGTCGGCGCGAGTTTTTCCGCCTCGCGAACCTGGAAATAGACTCCGTGGAGCCAGCTTGTGGGGCTCACCTTGCAGCGAACGCTCGGGCGAACCATCACCCTCCGAGCGCTAATTGCGACGACACTGCCGACACCTGTGCGCGATCGACCTTTGCCCATCATTCAGTTCCGGAGCCATCAGCAACTATGGATCGTTCGACGGAAGCCGGGAAGTATACGCCGCATCCCGACTCACTCGCGCCCGACTCGCAGCAGTCCGCCGAGCTGGCGCTGTCGGAGATCGCCCGCGACCTCAAGCATCTCCAGAAAGATTTGGTGTTGCAGCTCGCCCAGGATGTCGTGCGCCTCCAAGCCGAGAAAAATCGACTGACCGACGAGCTGGAGCGCCTGCGTCAAGAGCGCGCCCTAGCCGTATCCAGCGCTCCCGGCGACGTTCGCTCCCTCGCGCCAGAAGACCAGCAAGCCTGGGTCGCGCAGCTCGCGAAACTGCTGGCTGCCCACTTGGAGGAGAAGCTGGCACTGCGTCTCGAAGCCGGTGCTGCGGCGGAGTCGATGCGATCGGCCGATCCGCTGGCCCTGGGCGATCGCGTGCAGCGATCGGTCGAAACCAGCTTTTCCCAGTCTTATCGAGGTGTCACCCAGGAGCTGAACTACCAAAACAGCGACCTATCGCAGCAGCTCACCGATATTCAAGACTTGCAGCGGCAGGGCGAGACGATCCTCGATGCACTGGTTAGCCGCATGGGCGATCGGCTGCGCGAAGAAGCCCGGGCCGACCGCGAGGCCGGGAGGGCTCCGGAACCGCCGCCCCGCCTCGATCCGACTCAGTTGCCGAGCACGCTGCCGGGAGAAGCGCTCGATCGCCCTGCAAACCTCTCTGCCGAGCGCCCCGAAGATCCCGAAGGCTCCGAACTCACCACCGATCGCCCCGAACCCGCCGAATCCGCCGAACCTACCGCAGACGGCGAACCGGCCAGCTCCGGCCTGACGCCCGTCCAGCTCGGCCTCGTGCTGGCGCTGACCTACGCGGCGGTACTGTCGATCTTTAACGTCAGTATTAAGGCGATCCTGTCGTCGCGGACGATCCTGCCCTGGCTGGGTGGCGGCATCGAGTGGGGCGGAATTATCGGCCCCAGCGTCGGCAACTCGATTTTGATTTTGCTGTTTCGGATGATTGTCGTGCTGGCGCTGATGCCGACGATCGCGGCGCGGCTATTTCCCCAGTGGCCCGAGCAGCTTCGCGACTTTCTCGAGCCTCACAACCGCAGGCTGCAGTACCAAGTCTTCGGCAGCGGTCTGGGTTTGTTTCTCTCCCAGCTTTTGATCTATGTCGCCCTGGGGCAGATGCCCACCGCCGTGGCGATCACGATGTTCTTTATTTTCCCGATCGCGACAGTGCTGGGCGCGTGGGCGCTATTCGGCGCGAAGCCGACGGCGACGCGTCTGGGCCTGCTACTCGTGATTCTTTTCGGCGTGGCCATGAGCAACAACCTGGGAGCAGGTGCGAGCAGTGGCAACTTTACGCTGGGCGCGATCTGCGCGATCGGCTCCGGGCTCGCGTTCGCGGGTTACGTGCTGCTCACCCAGGCTTCGGGTAAGGGCTTGCACCCGATTTCGTTCAGTATCGCCAACTTCAGCGTCGTTCTGGTGCTGTCGTTTGTCGGCTTCCTGTTCTCCGTGACGTTTGCTGCCGTGCTGCCGCCGGGTTGGTCGCCGAGCATTCCCGAAGGGCAGTTCGGAGCGCTGCTCGCTTCGTGCCTGTGGCTGGGGCTATTGACGCTGGTCAGCTACGTGCTCAATAACTTTGCGATTCGTTATGCCGGGGCGTCGCTGGCGTCGATCGTCGGGGCGAGCGGGCCGGTGCTGACGGGGATTTTTGCGGCGATCGCGATCGGTGAGAGCCTGACCGGCCAGCAAATCTTCGGGATGTTTATCGTCACGTTCGGCGTGGTTGCGCTCAGCCTCGAGCGGATGTTCCTCGCGAAAAGCTAGCGAGCCCCGAGCTTACCGACCGGTTTGCTATTTCGCGTCGGGATTTTTGATGCGATCGTCGATATCGTCCAGCGTGTCGAGCAGCAGACCCTTCGCTTGCAGCTTCCAGCCCGCACGCTGAATCGCGATCGCCGCCGCGCCGCCGCCCAGTACGGCCAGGAAATCCAGCGGCTGCGACAGCGAAATCCCAAACAGCAGCCCCAATCCAGCAATGCCCCAGAACGGCAGTGCCGCGCTTTGCCGCTGCGTTGCCAGCACCTTTTGCACCATGCCACCACTATTCAGGTCGTCGCGAAGCTGCTGCTGGATGCTCTCTTGCTCGCGGCGCGGCACCGACAGGCCGATTTTGCGGCGAAGTTTCTCGATCTTGCGGGCCTTGGTGCTGTACTCCGTCAGCTCGTCTTCGGCCATCATCAGCAAGCGTTCGTACTGGGACATGGATATCTTTGTGGGGGAGTTCGGGCCGGGCAGCGCAGGACGCCGGAAAGTCGGCAGTACATGAGTGTATCGCGCCTACCGGACGATCGCGCCCCGCTTGGCGAGGTTTTGCCGCTGGGCGGGCGTTAGACCGCGTGTATCGCTCAGGTCGCAGCCGCTGACGATGGCTTCCGTCCAAACGGTGCGATCGAGCGTCGCGCCGCGCAGGTCGGCCTCTCGCAGTTTCGTGCGGCTGAAGTTGGCAAATAGCAGGTCGGCTTCGCGCAGATCGCAGCCCGATAAATCGGCTCCGCCGAGCTTGCCGCGAATAAAGTTAACGCCGCGCAGATCTAGACCCGCCAAGTCCGCGCCGCGCAGGTCGGGAAACTTGACGACCTCGGGCCGCTCGAGAAAACGCGCAACGCAAATCTCGTTCGCGGTGCTCGCGGCGAGCTGCGTTAAAAATCTGTAACGCCCCAGCCCGATCGCCCGCAGCCAACGAGCGCGATCGATGCCGCTGGCCGCCAGGAAGGCATGGGGGTCGGAGAGGACAGTTGAGAAATCGTCCATTATTTGGGTGACAAAACTCCCGTCGAGCGCTTGCTAATGTCTGAGGGCTCTGCTGCGGACAACCTACTGGCAATTTCGCAGGGCGGAGAGGCCGGTCGCCGGGTCGATCGCCAGCATATAGCCGCGATTGCCGATGCTGTCTTCGATTTCGTGCCAGCGGTGCGGGTCGCCATCGACGCCGTCGCGATTGAGGTCGATCGCGGCAATGCGCTCGCCATCGAAGAGCTGCACGATGCGGCTGGTGCTGCTCGAAGAATCGCCGTCGGCGGGCGCGTCTGGACGAGCATCGCCCAGGATCGGACGAACGTAAAGATACAGCTCGGTGCGCTCGTCGAGGCTGACCGTCCGGCAGGTGTCGCCGACGCGATCGCCGATTTGCTGCCCGATCGCGCGGTTTGCCGCCACTGCTGCCATTAGGGCGATCGCCGCGAAGGCGAAATAGCGCTCGATTTGACCCATCGATCTGTGTCGTAGATTGCGTGCCGTAGATTGCGTCGCCTCTTATGATGACACTCAGCCTCGAATCGTTCGGAATCACCATCCGCCAGCGCGCGAGCCGCGTACTGCTGAGGCGGCCGGGCCGGAAAGCGGACGCACTCTCAGCAGACGCACGTCAAACAAGTCGGCTCCAAGCGCTTCGCTAAAATACTTCTCGTTACGCGACACGACCGGCCCCCAACAGCTCCAGACTCCATCACAGCAATCGCCATGCCTCTTCCCCAGGATTTCACCGCCCGTTCGGCAGTCTCGGCGCTTCTGCGTCCGGCCAGCGCCATCGCTGCAGCGCTCGTACTCAGCGCGATCGCCCCGCCCGCCGCGAGCGCCGCAAATCCTGCAACATCCCAAGCCGCGATCGTTCGAGATCGTGACGTTGATGCCCCTGGAGCCTTGCGCGTCGGCTCGGTGAAAAACCTCAAGGACGAAGCCAGCGAGCTGCCTATCGACCCCGACTTGCTCGACCCGGAAACCTCGCCCGTCGATCTCGCGCCGAACTCGCCCGCACCGGACGCGCCCGCGCCCTTTCAACGCAAAGTCGAAACCCGCGTGCAGCTCGATCTGAGCGATCGCAAGCTTTACGTATACGCCGACGACGACTCGCCGATCGCCACCTACGACGTCGCGATCGGCAAAGAAGGCTGGGAAACGCCCGTCGGCGAGTTCTCGGTTACGCACATGGCGCTCGATCCGATCTGGGAAAACCCCTGGACGGGCGAGCTTATCTACCCGGGGCCGAACAACCCAATGGGACGCGCCGTCATCGTCTTTCACACGGTCGGCGACGCCATGATCGCCTTCCACGGCACACCGAACGAAGAACTCATCGGTGAAGCTGTTTCTCACGGCTGCGTGCGGATGCGGAACGAAGACATCCTGGCGATGTATGAAATCGTCCGCTTCGGCACGGCTGTTTCCGTCGTTCCTTAGGGCGTGTCATCGTCATCGGTTCGCGCCATAACCTTTACGGGGTTGGCGCTTGCCCGCCCGCCCCAAGAACAATGCTGGAGGCCATAACGCTGGGGGAATAAGCGCTATGGATGCAATCGATCGCAGCCCCTAGCTTGCCGCCTTCGGGCTTGCCGCTCAAACGCGGGGGGCCACGGGTCGCTGGAGCGTTTGGGCGATCTCTTTGTGGTAGCGCGCCGATCGCACCGTCGAAGCGTGCATCGGCGCGGGAATTTCTAAGTTGCGGCCCACTGGCATTCTGGCGCTGTCGGCAGGCAAAATCATCAGATCGCTTGGCGTCCAAAGGCTGGTGTAGTCGATGCTGCCGAGCTGCTCGATCGCATTGCCGTTGAGGTCGTTCAGGAAAGCGCTGTTCGGGCACATTTGGCGGATACCTTTAAAAATCGGCATGCCAAACGCCAGCAGCGTCCCGTGATTGGGCGCGCAAATCGAGATAAAGCGATCGACGCGATCGAGTCCGCCCAGCCGCTGCACGTAATAGCGGCTCACCAGGCCGCCCATGCTAAATCCGAGTAAATCGACGCGGCGCTCGGGGCCGACCTCGCTGTCGATAAAATCCGCAAGCTGCTGCGCGAGAACCTCGAGCCCCGCGCGTCCGTCGTTTGGCACGAGGTCGAGGGCGTAAACCGTCCAGCCCTCCGCTTCGAGAAAGGCGCGCATTGAATTGAAAATGTAGGCGCGATCGATAATGCCGTGGACGAGGAATATCGGGTTCCGTGCTGCGGGCTCGGACTCGATCGCGGCCTCGGAGCGAGCCATATCGGAAGAGTCTGACATGATGTACCTGGTGACAATCTGCGGTGAATGGCGGCCTGACTCGGCGGTCTCGCCCGTCAGTAGTTCCACCATAGAAAATGCACCCGACTCATACATCGGCGATCGTGACAGCTTGACGATCGGAACGCAACTGGCAGCGCGAGCCCGCCGCGATCGGCTCCATCGCGAAAGCGGCAAAGACCGCGCCAACCGCCGCAACCCATGCGCCCGCAGAAACACAAATTCACAAAGTTTTGTAAAGCAAGTCTCTGAGCGTCAAGCCTGTCTTCTAGGATTGCCTTCAGGATTACGGCATCCCGCGCGCAGTGTCTGGCACGATACTCTCGGCTCTCGATTGCGCTGACCGCAGTCGAGCGTCTTGCAGCTTCGCGATCGGCTCCGACTTCTCTCGTTTATCTCTCTACTAAAATCATGCTGAAAAAACTGTTCGGCGGCAAAAAAGAAGACTTTTTCGTCAACCTCGATGACGGCTCGAGCGAGTCCGTCAAAACTTCCAAAGCCCCTGCCGAAGCGCCTGCTGCTGAAGCCCCCGCCGCCAAGGCCGCCGCTGAAGTCGCCGCCGCCGAAGCCCCCGCTGCCAAGGTCGAGTCCGCCGCACCCGAAGCCACTGCCGCCGAGGCTCCCGCACCCGAAGCTCCCGCCGAGGCTCCCGCTGCTGAAGCCGAGCCGGAGCCCGAACCCGGCCCGACCAACTTCGCGACCACCTACCTCAAGCCCAGCGGTCGCGGCATCTCGCGCCGCCGCCCCAGCGCGAACATGGATGGCTTCCTCGATATGGCACGCGACGTTCGCCGCTAGGAGCGGTCGCCAACTAAATCCATCGCGTTTACCCAGCAAGGGTTGCCGTCCCTGGCCTCTTTTGTTGGGTTGGGCGTGAATTGCTCTCTCCGTAATCAGTACAGAGTCTGGCGCGAATGGATGACACGCTCTAGACCTAGGTGCGAAAAAGAGAGGCTTGCCGCCGGTTGCGCGTGCTCTTAAGCTTCGCAAAGCCGCTGTCACAGCGGTTTTTTCATTGAATCCCAGCTCTAGGAATTCGGCCCGGGGATATGGCAGAATGCGGACGCGTCCGGGCGGGAAGTCTCGCAGCTCGGAGCTCTCGCGAGGCGGCTCGTGCGACTCACCAACTCTCTCTCTGCACCGCCCGATCGCGCGACTGGCGTTTGTCGGTCGAGGGGCGATCGGCGATCGGCGCAAAAACCCGTTTGATTGAGGGTTAATGTGGGTTCGAGTATTTCAAAGACAGGTAAGACAGGGGTTGACGAATGGAGCGAGTACGCGAGCGCCGAGCTCGGGATTTATACGACCGGGCACGGCAGGCTTGGGAAGCGCAAGACACCCGTCTCGTCCTCCGTCTTTGTAAGGAAGCCGCTAAGCTCGATCCCAGCTTCACCGCCCCCTACGAACTCATTTCAAAGGCCCAGGAGGAGGGGCAGCCTGCGTCGAGCAATGCGTTCTCTCATCCTGAAAGTGCCGCTAAAACCACCTTCGATCGCGCTTTTGAGGCAAATGGAGCGAACACCCCGCCGACTCCCGAGCCCTCGTTTTCTGGCGCTCCCGAAAAGTTTTTTGCCTACTCGGAGCACCCTATCTTTGCCGAAGACCGGCTTTTTGAGACGTTCCATGACTCGGGCTCGATCGTCGCGTCCTTTCGGGAAATTTCAGCCTCGATTGAAGAGCGCGAGCAGTTGCTGTCCCTAAAGCGGACTTCCTTGGCCGAATCGATCGACGCGATCGTGCGGCCCCTGAGCGCATTATTTACAGAACTAGCGGCGGCTTACGTTCCTCGGATCGAAGGCAGCAACGCGTTTTTCGAGTCTCTCTGGCAGCATGTCTGCCGTATTCTCGTTGACGATTTGGCCTATTTCGAGCGCCGGGGCTCGATCGAAGCAACCCTGCAAAACCATCAAGAGCTGGAGATGTACTGGGCGCTGGAAACGCGCGGCTTCTTTACAACTCAGGTCGATCCGAGCGTCGTCGCGAATTTGCGCGCGAGCTTGGCTCCGATTATGGCGTCGATCGAGGAAAAAGCCCGTCAGGGCTTGGACTCGCGCGAACACCTGTCGGTCAACCAAATCCCTCGAGAAATCACCGCCTACCTCAATCGATATTTCGAGCAACAGGGTATCAATCGCGCGGTTCGGGGGACTCGACGCGAAGCTGCATCTGTCAGTGGCTTTGCGCTCGAACTGTCCGTGCCGAATGCTGGGTGGTGGCAGTCGGGCTACGCAACGCTCGGCCACTCCAACGAGCTGTGCAGCTACTTCCACACCGACGAAGGGCGCGACTTCTACAAGGCGATTTTGTACCTGAGCGATGTCGAGCGGGCGGAGTTCGGCGCGACGGGCTACATTCCGTCAACGTTTGCGGCGCGGCGGGAGCGGCTGCCGTGGATCGTGGGCAGGGCGATATGCTCGATCGACCGCTCTCTCTATCCCGACCTGAACGAGGGCGATCGCCTTTCTTCGCTCCGCGCCTTTAGACAGCACTTTATGATGTTGCCGGAGTATCTGCGAGAGAACTCCCACTGGGGATTTGACGCTATCGATGCCTTGCCAATTGCCAAAACGATCGCCGAACGGGAAGAAAAGCTCCTCGGAAAAGCGGGGCGCTGCATCGTGTTCGACGGCTCGCGTCTCGTCCACCGAGGCGGTCTGGTCAAGCAGGGCCAGCGGTGGGCGCTGCAAATCATTTTCGGCGTCAACAAGCAAAATGTTGCCCCGCTCTACTCACGGCTTCCCGCATTGTTTAAGGGGGGCGCAAGCGAATGACTAACTCACATCCCCTTCAGGCCATCTTGGGTGGCGGCGGGCTGACGCTAGCCGATGTCGGCGCATCGTACTTTTTGCCCGACACGTGGCAGCTGCTGACGGGCCTGCCCTCAACGACCTTCGTTCTGTTCGATCCCAACGGCTCGAACTTGCAGTACACCCGAGCCTATCCCAACACCCGCTTCGTGACGCTACCCTGCGCGCTGTCGGGGGCGGGCGGAGTGCGTACGCTCTACCTGAGCAATACGGACTCGGGCAGTTCGCTCTATCCGCCGCTCGATCGCCATTGGGAACGAGAGAGCGACAACAGCTACTTTTTTCCGCTCAAATTGGTCGATATCGAGACGTTTTCCTTGGAGCAGGCGCTCGATCGCGCCAATGTCGAAACCGTCGATGCGATCAAACTCGACACCCAAGGCTCAGAACTCGAAATTCTCCTCGGTCTGGACGAAGCGCGCTGGCCGCGCCTGCTGTTTGTCGAACTCGAGGTGAGCTTGCAAAACCCGCCGCTCTATCGCGGTGCGGCACGCGTCAACGAGGTGCAGCACGCGATGGAACGTAAAGGCTTTAACCTCGTCAATGTCAGAACGTCTCGCGGGGAATCTTCAACAACCTCGGGCATTTCAGTGCCCAACGAGTGCGACTTACTATTCGCTCGCGATGCAAGTCAAATTGCAGAACTCGCAGACCGCGAACGTTTGGCACGGCGGTCGATCGCCCTGGCCTGCACTTACTACTTGCACGACTTTGCAAAGCAGTTTCTCAACCAGGAGTGGGGTCGCGTTTTCTTCCCAGCGGAACGGGAGCGAAAGCTGATAGGCGGGGCGATCGACGCAATCTCGAGTTTTCAAGACGAGCTGCTCGCGCGCGGTCGTTTGTCACTGTGGCACCGAGACAGTTAGTCTGCTTGCTTTCCGGACGATCGTCGCCCCATCTAAACCTTTAAAAAAGCCTTACAAACAGCGACCGTACTGAAGGCGATCGAACGCAATATGGGAAATTTAAATCAAAATAATATTCGCGAATGTCAGTCGAAGTTTTCTCTGAGCTATCACGTTAGCTTCGCCCACAACTGCCAACAGCTCGTCGGCTTTGCGGGGAAAGACGTGCTAGAAGTCGGCGGCAGTTTGCCGAAGGAATTCGTCCTCGATTACTTGCAGGCAAAGTCTTGGTCGGCGATGGAAACGCCCGATTACGATGAAGCGTTGGCGGAAGTCGGCGGCTCGCCGCACCAGGGTACGGCCTTCGACGATATTATTCGCACCTCGCGTCGGGACGATCTCGGATTTCGCGATCGGGATTTAGAACGCTACAACCTATTTATTGGCAAAGTTGAAGAACTGCCCGAAGAGCATTATCAAAAATACGATTTGATCTTCTCGATCGCCGCCTTCGAGCACATCCATAAAATGCCGCAGGCGCTGGAAAAGATGTACCTGGCGCTCCGACCGGGCGGTAAGGTGTTCTCGATGTTTTGCCCGATTTGGTCGGCTCCCGACGGTCACCATATTCCAGCGGTGACGGATAAACAGGGCGTGACGATCGAGCGCGGTGGCGAGAACTGCCCGATTCCCGACTGGGGACATTTGACGATGCGTCCGCCGGAGATGTGCGCGCATCTCTACCAGTACACGGACAGAGAAACAGCGGATTTGCTGGTCTACTACATCTATAACTCAGATCATATCAACCGCTTTTTCCTCGAAGATCACCTGCAATTTGTCGAGCAGAGTCCTTTTCTGGCAGAAATACTCAAGCCTATCTATCCCCGACAGGCGGCTCCTGACGCGATCGAAAAGCTGAAGCGTTTGTACCCGGGCGATCGCGACTTTCTTAGCAACGGCTTGATGATGGTGTTAGCAAAGCCCGAGGAACACGCATCTGCCGCTGAAACGCTTGCCGAGATACCTGACGAAACGCCAACAACAAATACCGGCCCCGCGATTCTGTTCTAAGAAGTCGCCGCTTTAAGGGAGAGCCGCACTCGCTCGCAACTGTTGGGCGGGCCGAAGCCTGTAAAGCGGACGAAGAGCCGTTTTGTTACGATGCCGCTGCTTCGAGTTCGGCGATCGCGGCGTCGATCGTCGCGCAGCCTTCGGCGACTGAGCTGAGCCGACTGAGCCGATCGCGCAGGGCGTTCGCGCCGGGGAAGCCTTTGCAGTACCAGGCCATATGTTTGCGGGATTGGTGAACGCCTTTGTCGCCTTTGTATTCCACTAGGGCGATCAGGTGTTCGCGGGCGCAGCGGAGTCGCTCGATCGCGGTGGCCGGAGGACGACGATCGCCGGCCTTGAGATAGCGATCGATTTCGCCGACGAGGAACGGGTAGCCCAGCGTGCCGCGCGAGCACATCACGCCCGCCGCGCCGGTCTGCTCTAGGCAGCACACGGCGGCGTCCACCGAGTCGATGTCGCCGTTGGCGATTACGGGCACGTCCACGGCCTCGACGACGCGGCGAATCCAGTCCCAATCGGCGTTGCCGGTGTAGCCCTGAAGGCGCGTGCGCCCGTGGATCGTGAGCATCTGCGCGCCCGCGTCAACGAGGCGCTGGGCGAAGTCGAGGATTGTAATCTCGTCGTCCGACCAGCCGATTCGGGTTTTGACGGTGACGGGCACGTCTACGGCTTCGACCACGGCTTCGACGATCGCCACGGCCACGTCCGGCTCGCGCAGCAGCGACGATCCGCCGCCCTTGCGGGTGATTTTGTTGACCGGGCAGCCCATATTGATATCGATCGTCTGCGCGCCCTGGGCGACGGCGATGCGGGCGGCTTCACCCAAGAAGTCGGGCCGACAGTCGAAAAGCTGAATGCTAATCGGCCGCTCGCCCGGATCGATGTCCATAATCGTCGGGATTTCTTTGAGGTGGCGCAGGCTGGAGGCTTGTACCATCTCGGTGTACATCATCGAGTCCGGGGCGTAGCGGCGCACCAGGCGGCGGAACACCAGGTCGGTGACGCCAGAGAGGGGCGACTGGAGGACGCGGCTGCGTACCGGCAGGCTGCCGATCTCGAGGGGAGTGGCGAGGTGTGCGAGGCGGGGCGATCGGGTCGCGGTGGCGGCAGGGGCGGACATGAACGATAGAAGAAGCGGCGGGCTAGGAAGAAGCAGACGGCGGCGAGGAGTTGGGCGGGTCGAGCCGTGGGCGGCGCTGACGCTCTTCGGGGTGGGCGGACGAGAGCTGTATCGGCAGCGTCACGGCGATTCGAGTGTTGGAGCCGGGGCGCGACGACACCTCGATCGTGCCTTCGTGCATCTGTATGATTTGGTAGCAAATCGAGAGACCGAGTCCGGTGCCGCGACCGACGGGCTTGGTGGTGAAGAAGGGGTTGAAAATTTTATCGATCGTCTCTGGCGGAATGCCCGACCCGTTGTCGAAGATGGTGATTCGCATCGCGCGATCGCCGAGGGTCTCGGTGTCGATCCAGACTTCGGGGCGGACGCGGGCGCGCTCGGGACGCGATCGCGCGTCGATCGCGGCGTCGATCGCGTTGGTCAAGACGTTCATCCACACCTGATTGATCTGCGCCGGATAGCACTCCAGCTTGGGCAGCAGGCGATAGTTGCGGTTGAGTTTGACGTTGTGGCGCTCCATGCGGTGACGGAGGAGCGTCAGCGTACTGTCAAGTCCTTCGTGGATGTCGATGCGCTTGGGTCGGGCCTCATCGAGGCGCGAGAAGCTGCGCAGCGAGGCCACTAGTCGCAAAATCCGCTCGGCCCCCGATCGCATCGAAGCAATAATATTCGGCAGGTCGCTGGCGATAAAGTCCAAGTCGATCTCGCGGGTGGCGCGCTCTAGCTTCGGCGTCATCTCGGGATATTCCTGCTGGTAGAGCGAGAGCAGCGCGAGCAGATCGCGAGTGTAGCTGCTGGTGTAGGCCAGGTTGCCGTAGATAAAGTTGATCGGATTGTTGATTTCGTGGGCGATCCCAGCGACGAGCTGGCCGAGGGCGTACATTTTTTCGGATTGGATGAGGCGCGTTTGGGTGCGCTCGCGATCGGCGAGGGCGGTCTCGAGTTGTGCGGTGCGCTCGCGTAGCTCGGCCTCGGAGGTGCGCAGGGCTTCTTCGGACTGTTTGCGCTCGGTGATGTCGATGCCGACCACGACGGTGGCCTTGCCGCGATCGTACTTTTGCGCGGCGATGATGTAGTAGCGATCGCTGTCGCGCACGCGGGCGCTAATCACCTGCGAGGTGTAGTCCTCGCCGCCGACCAGGAACTCGCGCACGAACTCTACGAACTCCGGGCTGCTTTTCAAAAAGCCCAGCTCTTTGCCGACAAAGGCTTCAGCGGGCATGTTGTAGCTGGCGGCCAAATGGCGGTTGACGCCGAGATAGTAGCCGTGGCGATCGACCCAGGAGACGAAGCCGGGCACGGCGTCGAGCACCGCCCAAAGCTGCTCTTGGGATTCGCGCAGGGCTTCTTCGGTGCGCTTTCCGGCGGTGATGTCGATGCCGACGACGACGGCAGCGCAGTCGCGGGCGTACTTTTGCGCGGCGATCGCGTAGTAGTGCGGCGTTCCGGCGACGCGGGTGCGGACGATATCATCGGCGCGCGATGCGGAGCTATTGAGGAAGCTGGAGACGAAATCGCTAAATTCTGACTTGGGCTCCGCCGAACGACCGTTGGCATTTTCCAGAAAGCCAATTTCCTTGCCGACGAAGTCGCTGGCGGGCATGTCGAGGCTGTCGGCCAGGTGGCGGTTGACGCCGAGATAGCGCCCGTCCGTCCCCATCCAGGAGACGAACCCCGGCACGGCGTCGAGAACCGCACGCAGCTGGTCGGCGGTGTCTTCGTAGCGAGCGGGGCCGGCGTCTTCGCGGCTGCGCGGCGCGAGCTGGGGGACGGTCTGGCGGACGATCGCACAGGTGTAGCCGCAGTCTTCGACTTGCAAATAATTAAATGTGACCCGCGTCGCGATCTGGCCGCCATCGCCGACTCGACAGCGCGACTCGAGTTCGACCTGGCGATCGCGCTCGATATTTTGCCAAACCTGTAGCCAGCGGGTGCGATCGACCGTCGCATCGAGATCCCAGAGGTTCCTACCGGCAATCGTGGCGTAGCCCAGCAGCTTGAGCGCGGCGGCATTGGCCCGGACGATCTGGCCTGCTGCGTCGACGAACAGCGCCGCCTCGCTGAAACAGTCGATCGCCTGGCTGGCCAACTGTAACTGATGGGACGATCGGACAGCCTTAGGATCGGAAACTTCCGAAGCTTGAGGGGGAATCGGCTGAATGGAGTCCGACATGAAAGGGTCTTAAACGGCGGCGGGTCGAGCGGAATTTGATTGGGTATACGGCTCGCTTCAGGCTGTATCCTAACACTTTGCAATTTTGCTCTACATTGAAATGACGAAATTCTAACGAGGCGATCGCCGCCCGTGTCTTCGGGCTCCTATGCTGCCAGTTTCGACCGATTCCAGCACCACCCGCCGCGCCGTCCTAAAGCTGGGCGGGTGGGCGCTAGGGTCGATGTGCTGGGGGCGATCGGCTCGGGCGGCGGTGCTGTCGGATCGAGGCTCAGACTCGCCGCCCAACCAGAATCTCGATCGAATGCCAAAACCAACGCCGCGATCGATCTCGTGGGGCTACATCGGCGAAGGCGGGCCGGAACGCTGGGGCGAGCTGGACGCGGACTATCGCCTGTGCGCCAGCGGCCAGCGCCAATCGCCGATCGACCTGACGGCGGCGGATTTTGAGAGCGCGTCAAATTCGATGAATTCGACGAATCTGGAGAACGCGGCGGGTCTGGAAAGCTTCGCCGTCCTGGAGCGCCTGGAGATCGACTATCACCCGATGCCCCTGGCCGTGACGAATACGGGCCGCACCGTGCGCTTCGATTGCGTCCCCGGCAGCAGCCTAACTCTGGGCGATCGCCGCTTTGCGCTGAAGCAGTTCCACTTTCACTGCCCGAGCGAACACCGTTTCGACGGCGTTGCCGAGGCGATCGAGCTGCACTTCGTCCACCGGGCCGAGACGGGCGAGCTGGCAGTGCTGGCGGTCTTATTGCGCGCAGAGGCCGGATGCGGCGATCGCGCTGAGGTCGCCACACTGCTCGATAACTTGCCACCCCGCACGGGCGATCGCATCGGCGACCCGACCCGCACGATCGACCCACGAGCGCTGCTGCCCGACCGGCTCGATCGGCTCTATCTTTACAATGGCTCGCTGACGACACCGCCCTGCTCGGAAAACGTAAGCTGGCTGATTTGCGCCGACCCGATCGCCATCTCCACAGCGCAGGCCGAACGCTTTTCCGACGCCGTCGCGCCCAACGCCCGACCTCTCCAGCCCCGCAACCGACGCAGACTGTTTGGTTCGTTTTAGCGAGCGCAGTCCGGATTCCACATCGCAGACCGCACCCTTACGGCAGACCCCAGACCGCCGACCCTCAACCGAAAACCCCACACCGCTGACCCTACGGCTGTCCGCCCCAGACAATTCGTACGCCCCAGAGCCCGATCGCGATCGCCAGCGCCAGCCAGTCCAGCTTGCGTAGCTTCGATTCGTGCCAAAGGACGCGGTGGGTGTCCGGCGTCGTAAAGCCCCGCACGGCCATCGCGCCCGAAATCTGCTCGGCGCGCAGCAGCAGGTTCTCCAGCAGGCGATCGACCACGATCAGCCCCGTCTTGACGCCGCCCCAAAAGCCCAGCTTGCGCCAGTCGATCGCCCGCGTTTGGATCGATCGCACCAGGTTTTGAATCTCTTCTAGCACCAGCGGTAAAAAGCGCAGCGACAGCGTCAGCGTCAGCGCCAGCTCCGTCACCGGCACGTTAAAACGCCGCAGCGGCGACATCAGATCTTCGAGTCCGGCGGTAATCGCTTCCGGGGCGGTGGTCAGCAGAAATAGGTTGGTGCTAAACAGCAGCGTAAACACTAGCGTGCTGAGGTAAATCGCCAGCTCGAGCGAGCGCCGCGTCACCGTAATCGGCCCCGCCTCGAACAGAATGTAGCGATATGCCCTTGGCTGAGGAAGCTCTGGCGCTTCTGCGGGTTCTGCCGGTGCGTCAGGGCTAGAGGCGGGTGTTGAGTCGCTGCCGTTTTCAGCATCCGGTTCGGCACCTGGTTCGGCGCTCGATTCTGCATTCGTCGCCGCATTGGGCTCGGGGTCTTGCCCGAATCTGTAGCCGAAGGTGAGGGGCGCGTACCAAGGTTCGCTTGGAGGCTCCGGCGCGAGTTCGACCGGAGCGCGATCGTAGGCCAGCGTATCCTCCGGCAGTCGTTGCCGATCGCGATCGCTCAGGCCGTCCGGCGCGATCGTGCCGACGAAAAACAGCATCGTGCAAAACAGCACCAACCAGCCCACTTGTTTGCGCCAGATCCGCACCGGGATGCGCGACGACAGCGCGATCGCCACCAGCACCACCACCAGCAAAATCCGCCAGATGGTGTTCGCCACCAGCGGCGTCAGCAAAAAGCTCATCAGCCAGCCTAGCTTGACCCGCGCGTCGAGGCGGTGGAGCCAGCCGCGCGGACGTTCGAGATAGAGGCCGATGGGCAGCGAGCGAAGGAGATCCATAGGTGGGCGACAGGGGCGGTCGCGATCGGGGAACGGAAAGGTCTAGGCGTCGCTGGTGTCTGCGGCGTCTGTGGCGTCTGTGGCGTCAATAGCGGCGGCATCGGGCTCGCTCGGTGAGTCTTCTGTTGGCTCGTCCGCTGGGACATCCGGGACTTTGGCGAGAGCTTCGTCCGTCATGGTGACGATCGCGGCGAAATTCTCCCAGTCTTCGTCTTCGGCCAGCCAGCGGTAGAGCGGCATCTTGCGGCTCTCGCCGTCGCGATCGATGTAGACCGTATCGTCTTCGATCTCCAGGTCGCGCACCGAAGTCAGCGCGCAGCGGTAATCTTCCTTGCCGGTGGGCTTGTAGACGACCAACTCGCGACGATCGAGCCGGAAATACGTGTTTTTCTGGAGCGTCACGCCCGCGAAGATGAATGCAAAGCTGGCGATAAATCCAAATGGAAACTGCCCCGTCAAGAACGCCAGCGTCGAGCTAAAGAAGATCCCGCCCCCCGAGAGGATCAGCGTAATCGCCAGGGCGCGCTTGAAACGGACGATCGCGGGAAATTCGGCAGTCATGGGCGAGACAAAAGATTACGACGAACGACTGTAGCGCAGGCGTCCCCGCTGCTTCAAAGGCTTAAGCCGGGCAGAAAGCTCCCGCCGGTCGGCGATCGCCAGGGATAATCAACACGTTGCCGCGAGCCAATCCAAACAGAACCGCCGAACCGTGAATACTCCCAGCCATGCCATTCTAAACCTCGTCTCGCTCGACGCGGCGCTCTCGCTGACCCCGACCCTGCGCTGGACGGCGATGCTGGGCGGCATCCTGCCCGACGTGCCGATCTTCGGGTTCTACATTTGGGCGAAATTTATCGCCAAGCTGCCGGAGTCGCAGATCTGGTCGGAGGCGTACTACTGGCCGCTGAATCAGACGATCGTGGCAATTTCCCACTCGATTCCGCTGGCGCTGTTGGGCCTCGCGATCGCCACTTGGCAGCGCTGGCCGATCGTGCAAGTCCTCTGCCTGAGCTGCATTCTTCACGATCTGGGCGATTTGCCGCTGCACCATGAAGACGCCCACCGCCACTTTTTCCCGCTCAGCGACTGGCGCTTCATCAGTCCGGTGTCGTACTGGGATCCGAAGCACTACGGCGCGATCGCGGCGGGCTGCGAGTTTACGGCGGTGGCGATCGCGTCGCTGTGGCTGAGCGGGCGTAGTGCGACGAAAATTGGCGCGATCGTTTTGGTAGGCGTCAATCTTCTCTACGGCCTGGGCTACGCGCGATTCTACCTAAAGCTGTGAGCCGTCGCCGCACGATTTGTGTTGGGATCGCGATCGTTCCCACGCCCCGCGTGGGCAACGCAATCCCCAGACGCTCTGCGTCGCGAGAGGCTTGGGGCGTGGAATGAAAGACTCGCCATCGATCTAACGCGCTTCAATCCCCGGAAAAAATTCGTCATCGTGGATCTGCTCGATCGAGTACGGACACAGCGGCGGAAACACGTCGATTGGCAGTCCTGTTTCTGCGGCGGCGATTTCGCGCGCTTTGGCGTAGCAGGCCGCGATCGACTCGGCGAGGCAGCTTTTCAGGCTCGGCGAATCCGCGAGTAGCTCTTCGATGCGTTCGCGATGTTCGATGATGCTGCCCCGCCAGCTTCCGGCACGCATCTCGGGCTTCGCCTCCCCTTTGAGCAGATGCAGGACGATGACGCGCAGACAGCTCGTGAGAGAGCGGCGATCGCGTTTACCCATGCTTTCAATTTCGTCGAGGAGATTTTCCCAGTCGATGTTGTCGTAGTCGCGATCGCGTAGTTTGCCGACGGTCTCGGCGATCCAGAGGGCGTAGTCGCGATCGTAGAGGGTGGCTTGTTGTTCGCGTGCGAGTGCCACGCTCGACCTCGATTGCAAGGGTATGCATTGAGATATCTACGATAAGCCGTGACGCAGAGCGTCGGCAGAGGCATTCCTACGCGGAGCGCAGGAACGATGCGTTTCCGCGAGCTACAGATCGATCGCGTCGGCCACCGAATCTTCCTCTTTCTTCTCCGCTTCCGCCGCCGCCTGCGCCGCCGCCTCATCCGTCGTCAGCTTCAGGAACACGTCTTCCAGACTTGCCCGCGTCCGGCGCATCTCCAACAGATCGAGCTGCGACTCGACGATCGCACTGGCGATCGCGCCGCCCGGTTCCGTGCCCGGCTCGATGCCCACCTGAAAGCGATAGCGCCCCTCCGGCAAGTCTTCCACCTTCAGCGCCTCTACAGTCGCTACTCCCGGCACGTTGCCCAGAAACGACTGCACTGCTGCCTCGATGCCGTTAATCTCGCCGCCCACTTCGATCTCGTAGCCGCCGCGCGTCAGCTGCGTCATCAGCTTGTCGATGCTGTCCGTCGCGACGATCTTGCCGCGATTGACGATCGCCACCTGCGAACAGGTCGCACTCACCTCCGGCAGGATATGCGACGAGAGCAAAATCGTTCGATCGCCCGCCAAGCTTTGGATGAGTTGCCGCACCTCGACAACCTGCTTCGGATCGAGGCCGACCGTGGGTTCGTCTAGGACGATCGCCGGAGGATCGTGGACGATCGCCTGGGCGATGCCGACCCGCTGGCGGAACCCCTTCGAGAGCGTCAAAATCAAGCTCTTGCGCCGTTCGAGCAGGCCGCAGCGGGCGATCGCCGAATCGACTTTTTTGGCGCGATCGCCCGCACTGACCCCCTTAATTCGCGCGACGAAATTCAGGTAGCCCTCGACGCTCATTGTTGGGTAGAGCGGCGGCGTCTCCGGCAGGTAGCCGATGCGCTGGCGCGCCGCCATCGACTCGTCGTGGACATCGAACCCGGCGATCCGTGCCGTGCCGGAGGTGGCGGGCAAAAAGCCGGATAAAATCCGCATCGTCGTTGTCTTCCCCGCGCCGTTGGGGCCGAGCAGCCCGAGGATCTGGCCGTCTTCTACGGAAAAGTTCAGGTCGTCGATCGCCTGGGTCGTGCCGTAGGTCTTGCTAAGGTGTTCGACTTCGATCGTCATGGCAGCGGGGCGCGTCGGTCGCCGGTTCGGGGAACTTACGCCAAATCGTATCGTACGACGATCGCCTTCAGGCTCAGAGTCGCACGCAGGCCGGAGTTTGATTTACATTAGGGTTTCAGCCGAATTTTTTTTAGCAAGCGCGCGGGCTTCAGATCGCGATCGCCACTGCCCGCACCTTAGAGGACTTCTGAATAAGTAGTTTTACTTAGGTCGGTCGCCTCAAAAGCAGG